>NZ_JBWKJG010000014.1:0-177493 GCF_056432325.1 Streptomyces sp. NPDC045287 | reverse complement strand
GTCTGCCCCTCCCCCGCCCGCCCCTCCGCCCCCCCCCCCCGGGCCCGCGCGGGGCCGCACCCCCGCCCGGGGCCCCCCCCCCCCGGCGGGCCCCCCCCCCCCCGCGGACTCAGTTGGTGTTCAGCGTGAGCCCGTAGTACCGCAGGGCGTCGTCGAGCGGCTGGAAGTAGGACGAGCCCGCCCCGTACACGCCGCTGCACTGCTGGTCGGTCGGGCCGCCGGAGGTCATGCCCTGGCCCTGGTTCCCGGAGATGTAGGCACCGCCGCTGTCACCGCCCTCCGTGCAGACCGAGGAGCTGCCGAGCCCGCTCACGAAGGTCTGCACGCCGGTGCGGCGGTTGGTGTAGGTCACGGAGACGTTGTAGGACTCGACGGCCCCGCAGGTCCAGCCCGTGGTCGAGCCCGACTTGCAGACCGTGGCGCCGCGCGGGGCCCGCTGGCTGCCCTTGACGGCGATCGGGGCGCTGTTGCCCCAGGTGCCGACGGACGTGGCGATCGCGTCCCCGGCGTCCACCCGGGCGGTGCCCATGTCGACGCTGTTGTACCCCTCGCGGTAGCGGGAGCGCTCGCCGACCGCGAACCGGTCGCCCTCGAAGTACAGGCCGGGCCCGCCGGCGACGCAGTGGCCGGCGGAGACGAGGTGCTGGCCGCCCTGGGAGTCGCGCGCCCCGAAGCCGACGGAGCACCAGCTCCCCGGAAGGTTGTTGATGTTCATCCGGCTGCCGGGGTACACGGTCGTCTGGGCTTCGAGGACGTCCTCGTCCTCCACCACGCGGACGGCGCCGCCGTGGCGGGCGGCCGCCGCCAGGAAGGCGCGGGCCGCGGCCTTGGTGCGGTCCGCGACCGTGACCGTGACCGTGTCGGTCTCGACGTCCACCGCCCAGGAGGTCACGCCGTCGGGCACCTGCCGGGCCGCTTTCGCGTCGAGGGCGGCCTTGATCCGGTCGAGCGCGGCCTCGCCGCGTGCCGGTATGCGGGCCTGGAGGCCGGCCTTCTCCACCGCGTCGGCGGCCCGCTCGTCCGCGGCGTTGACCACGAGGCGGCCCGCGTCGTCGAAGAACGCGCCGTCCGTGCGCACCCCACCGCGCTCCAGGCGGTCGAGGGCCTCCTGCTGGCCGGCCTGGCGGTCGAGCCGCTGGACCGCCGCCGCGTCGCTGACGCCGAGGGACTGCGCCAGCGCACGCACCATCTGCGGGTGGTAGGGGGAGGAGGACGAGGCGGACGGGGTGGAGGAGGCTGCCGGGGCGGACGCGGTGGCCGCGTGCGCTCCCTGTACCCCGGTGGCGGCCAGTGCCGTGATCGCCAGAGCGGCGGTGAGCAGCCGGTTGCGCGAGAGAGTCATCGATGTTCCTTTGCGGAAGGAGTCGACGGGCCATTGACGAATACATGACAAGTACATCCGTCGGGGCGGCGGGTGACCGGTTTCCGAGGTACCGCTCCGCCCCCCTGAGCCCGGCGGCGCGTCGGGGGAAGCGCTGCGGGCATGACTGTGCCCCCTCGGCGCGGTGGCCGACAAGCCTCGGAAGTTGGCCGGTTTTTAACAGAATTTCCGCTCTCTGTAATCCCACCGGCCATGTGTCGCCGTCTCGTTCCCGGCGGGCCGGCGGCCCGTGGGCGCCGCGGCCCGGACACCCCGCACCGGCCCGGAGGTGCGTTTTCCCGCAGGGCGGGTACAGCGGAGGACATCACCGGACCGGGCGGCCACCCCCCGTGTCCGTCGTCGACCGGCGATTTCTACCGTGGAGGGACATCAGGCCACCCGGACGGGCGGCCGACCCACCAGCTTGGAGACTCCCATGCACCTCATGTCCTCGGCCTCGTCGCAGGCACCCGCGGGCGGCATCGCCGGCTGGGCGGTCGATCTCGTCGAGACCCTGGGCGGTCCCGGGGCCGGACTGGCCATCGCGTTGGAGAACCTGTTCCCGCCGCTGCCCAGCGAGGTGATCCTGCCGCTCACCGGGTTCGCCGCCGGACAGGGGGTGCTCACGCTGGCCTCGGCGCTGTTCTGGACCACCCTCGGATCGGTCGTGGGCGCCGTGGTCCTCTACTGGATCGGCCGGATGTTCGGCCGGGAGCGCATGCACGCCCTCTGGGCGAGGCTGCCGCTGGTGAAGACCTCCGACCTGGAGCGCACGGAGGCGTGGTTCGCGCGGCACGGCACCAAGGCCGTCTTCCTCGGCCGCATGGTGCCGGTCTTCCGCAGCCTCATCTCCGTCCCCGCCGGAGTGGAGCGCATGCCCCTGCCCGTGTTCGTCGCGCTGACCACGCTCGGCAGCCTGATCTGGAACTCCGTGCTGGTCCTGGCCGGTTACTGGCTGGGCGACCGGTGGACGGCGGTGGAGACGTACGTCGGGTTCTTCTCCAAGGCCGTCCTGGTCCTGGCCGCCGTCGCCCTCGTGGCGTACGCGGTGGTGCGGCTGCGCGGGCGCGGCCGGGCCCGGCACCGCCGCGCCCCGTGACCCGCCCGCGCGTCCCCCGGCCGCGCCCGCCCGGTCACCCGCCGGTCGTGCGCCGCTCCTCCACCGCCAGCGCCGACCTGCGGTAGGAGTAGCCGAAGTAGACGACGAGCCCGATCACGAGCCACACCGCGAACCGCAGCCACGTCTCCACCCGCAGGTAGGTGATGAGCCAGACGGAGGCGATCACCCCGATCGCGGGGGTGACGGGCATGAGCGGGGTGCGGAAGGTGCGCGGCAGGTCGGGGCGGCGGTAGCGGAGCACGATGACGGCGGTGCAGACGACGGCGAAGGCGAGCAGGATGCCGATGTTCGTCAGCTCGGCCGCCTCCCCGATCGGCACGAACCCGGCGATGGCCGCGGACGCCACGCCGACGATCCAGGTGACGCGGGTCGGGACGTGCCGGGTCGGGTGGGTCTTGGCGAACCAACGCGGCAGCAGCCCGTCGCGGCTCATGGAGAACCACACCCGGGTGACCCCCAGCATGAAGGTGAACATGACGGTGAGGATGCCGATGATGGCGCCCACCGCGACGACGTCGGCCACGACGCCGAGCCCCACCGACTTGAAGGCCGTCGAGAACCCGCTCTCCGGGTCGATCTCCGAGTACTTCTGCATGCCCGTCAGCGCCAGGCAGGCCAGGACGTACAGCACCATGGAGATGGCCAGCGAGTAGATGATCGCCTTGGGCATGTGGCGCTGGGCGTCCTTCGACTCCTCGGCGGCGGTGCTCATCGCGTCGTACCCGAAGACGGCGAAGAAGACCGTCGCCGCGCCGGTGAAGGCCCCGCCGACCCCGTACGGGAAGAAGGGCGCGTAGTTGTCGCTCTTGATGTGGAAGAAGCCGACGATGATCACCAGCAGCACCACCAGCACCTTCAGCGCCACGACGGCGGTCTCGAAGCGGGCCGCGTTCTTGATGCCGAGGTTGAGCAGGTAGGCGATGAACAGGCAGAGCAGCGCCGCGAAGAGGTCGACGCGGTGGCCCTCGCCCGTGCCGGGCGCGCCGAGCATCCACGTGGGCAGGGGAGCGCCGGTCTCCGTCAGCAGGAAGTTGAAGTAGCCGGAGATGCCGATGGCGACGACCGCGACGATCGCCGTGTACTCCAGCAGCAGGTCCCAGCCGATGAACCAGCCCGCCAGCTCGCCGAGGACCGCGTACCCGTACGTGTAGGCGGAGCCCGCCTTCGGGATGAGCCCGGCGAACTCGGCGTACGAGAAGGCGGCGGCCGCGCTGGCGACGCCGGCGATGAGGAAGGACACCAGCACGGCGGGCCCGGCGGTGCCGTTGGCGACCGTCCCGGCGAGGGTGAAGATGCCGGCGCCGATGAGGCCGCCGACGCCGATCGCGGTGAGCTGCCACAGACCGAGCGTGCGGGCGAGCCGCTCACCGGGCGCGCCCTCCGCCTCCTCGATGTGCTCGATCGGTTTCCTGCGCAGTACGCCCTGTCCCATCCGGAGCCTGGCCATGACTCGTCCTCTCCACCGGCGGCTGACGGGGGCTCATCATGGCGGAGCGGCGGGCGGAACTGAAGACGGCCGTTTCCCGCGGACGCGTGCGGACCGCTCTCCGCCCCCGAAGGCACCCGCCGCACGGTCGAACCGTTTCCCGCGGACGCGTGCGGACCGCTCAGCCCGCGGCGCGAACACCGGGCACGGGCCCGCCGCGCGGCACCGCGAGGACGGTGGCCGCGCCGCGCACGGCGGCGGTGTGCGGCGAGGGCGCCACGCGGACGGGCGCGCGCAGCCGTGCGGCGAGGCCGCGGGCGATCCCGGGGCGCAGGGCGCCGCCGCCGGTGAGGAGGACGCCGCGCCGCAGCGCCTCGGCGCTCAGGGGGGTGCGGTCCGCGCGGAACAGGTCGGTGACCATCCCGGCCGCGGCGCGGACCAGGTCGTCGTGGGTGGTGGCGGCGCCCAGGTCCCCGGTGCCGAGGAGCGTGTGGTACGCGTCGGCGACGGCGCCGTCGGCGAGGAGGCCGACCTCCGTGAGGTGGGCGCCGACGTCGACGACGAGGAGCGGACCGGTCAGGTCGGCGGCGGCGCCGAGGGCGGCGGCCCTGGCGGCGGGGACGGTGAGGACCCTGCGGGGCCGCAGCGCGCCGAGGGCGCTGAGCGCGGCGGCCCGGTGGTCGGCGCCGCCCAGCACGGGCGTGGTGAGCACGATCAGCGGCCGGGCGCCGCGCGGGAGGCGGGGTCCGAGCAGCCGGCGCAGCAGCCGGCCGGCCCCCTCGGGATCGACGACGGCGCCGCGCCGCACCGGGTACGAGGCGACGCCGGTGCCCGGGAACACGACGGTGGGCACGTCGAGGACGGCACCGCCGCCGGGCGCCCACACGCGGGTGCGGGCGCTGCCGAGTTCGACGGCGAGCCCCGGGTGGGGCCCGCGCACGGGGCCCGCCGCGCGGCGGGGGCGCGCGGGCACCGGCCGGCCGGCGCTCACCGGTGCGCCTCCCGGGCCCGGTGACAGTGCCCGCAGTAGCGGGCCTGGGGGACGATCGTCAGCCGGCGCAGGCCGATCGGGCCGCCGCACAGCCGGCAGGTGCCGTAGCGGCCCCGGTCCATCCGCTCCAGGGCCGCCTCGACGTCGTGGAGGACCATCCGGGCGGAGGCGGTCAACTCGGCCCGGACCTCCCGGCGGGCCGCGGCCCCGTCACGGGAGCCGGGGGCGGTCCGCGCCATCCGGGCCAACTGCTCCAGCCGGAAGCGGCGCTGCTCCTGGAGGTTCTGCCGCAGGGCCGCGACGTCCTCGGCGGTCAGGCCCGCGTCGTCGGCGCGGGCGGTCCGGTTGCTCACGGGTCACCACTCCACAGGGGCACGGGGAACACGAAGGGCCCGGCCGGTGCCGGGCCGGGGTCCGGCACGTCGGCCGGCCGGGCCTGCCGGCCCGGTGGGCGGGGCCCGCCGCCGGTCGCGCCGGGCGGGCGGCCCCGGCGGTCAGGCGGCACTGCGCCGGCAGCCGACGCAGTGCCGGGTGTAGGGCAGGATCTCCAGGCGCTCGGCCGGGATGGACGTGCCGCAGCCCTGGCACCTGCCGTACGTGCCGTCGGCCAGGCGCTCGAACGCCGCGTCGATCTCCTTCAGCACGCGCCGCGTGGAGTCGCGCTGCGCGACGAGGAGGTCATCGGCCTGCTGTTCGGCCCCGGCCGCCTCGATCGCCTTCAGTTGCGTGAGCCGCGAGGCGCGCTCGTGTTCGAGGCGCTGGCGGGCCTCGTGGTCCGTCAGCCGTCCGGGGGCGGCTCCGGAAGCGGCGCTGCCGAGCGTCATGGCGTACTCCTCCTGTGGGGGCGGGCGGGGCCTCGCGGGGGCGGGTGGGGCCGGGGCGCACGGGCCCGCCGCGGCGGGCCCCGGTCCGCCGGGCGGCCGGCTTCCCACCCTGACCGGCCGGACGCGGCGGGGCCATGGGGCGCGGCACCCATTTCCGCTGGTGCGCGGGGTGCAGGGACGCGCGGGCCGGTGGGGCGCGGGGCGGGGCGGATGGGTGCCGGGCCCCATCGACGGCGGGGCGGGGGCCCGGCAGGCTGGACGGGTGCGGACGGCGGGGTACGGCCGCTTCGCGCCGCCCGGTGGGCCGCGGCTTCGGGCCGCCGAGGATAGTGGTGGGCGATGGTGGGTCTACAGGAAGGTTTCGTGCACCGTGTCCTTGTTCTGGCGGATTTTCGGGCTCAACGCCTTGGTCCTCGGTACGGCCACGGCGTTGCTGCTGTGGGCGCCGGTGACCGTCTCCGTACCGGTGCTGCTGACGGAGGCGGTGATCCTGGTGGCCGGGCTGGCCGTGATGCTGGTGGCCAACGGGGCGCTGCTGCGGATCGGGCTGGCGCCGCTGGAGCGGCTGACGCGGGAGATGACGACCGTGGACCTGCTGCGGCCGGGCCAGCGGCTGCCCGTGCCGGGGAACGGCGGGGTGGCGGAGCTGATCCGCGCGTTCAACGACATGCTCGACCGGCTGGAGGCGGAGCGCGCCACCAGCAGCGCCCGCGCCCTGTCCGCGCAGGAGTCGGAGCGGCGGCGGATCGCGCAGGAACTGCACGACGAGGTGGGACAGAGCATGACGGCGGTCCTGCTCGGGCTGAAGCGGGTCGCGGACCGGGCCCCGGAGCCGCTGCGCGCCGAGGTGCGGCAGGCACAGGAGATCACCCGGTCGAGCCTGGACGAGGTGCGGCGGCTCGCCCGCCGGCTGCGCCCGGGGGTGCTGGAGGACCTGGGCCTGGTCAGCGCGTTGACGTCGCTGGCCGACGACTTCGCCACCCATACGGGGCTCACGGTGCGGCGCCGCCTCGACGCCGACCTGCCGCCGCTGGACCGGCAAACGGAACTGGTGCTGTACCGGGTCGCGCAGGAGGGGCTCACCAACGCCGCCCGGCACGCCGACGCGGCCCGTGTCGACCTGGTGCTGCGCCGTGTGCCGGACGGTGTGGTGCTGTCCGTGGAGGACGACGGGCGGGGCGTCGGCGTGGCCCGCGAGGGCGCCGGCATCCGGGGCATGCGGGAGCGCGCCCTGCTCTCCGGCGCCGCGCTCGACATCGCCCCCGGCCGCGGCGGCGGCACCCGGGTGTCCCTGTCCGTACCGGCCGCGGGGAGGCCCGCGTGAACACCGGCCGCGGGGAGGCCCGCGTGAACCGGCCCGGGGCCTCCGTCACCCGGATCCTGCTCGCCGACGACCACGCGCTGGTCCGGCGCGGCATCCGGCTCATCCTGGACGGCGAGCCGGACCTCCGGGTCGTCGCCGAGGCCGGGGACGGCGCCGAGGCCGTCGCCATGGCCCGCGAGCACCCCGTCGACCTGGCCGTCCTGGACGTCGCCATGCCCCGGATGACGGGGCTCCAGGCGGCGCGGGAGCTGTCGGCGCGCCACCCGGCGCTGCGGATCCTCATGGTGAGCATGTACGACAACGAGCAGTACTTCTTCCAGTCCCTGAAGGCGGGCGCCTGCGGGTACGTCCTCAAGTCCGTCGCCGACCGGGACCTGGTGGCGGCCTGCCGGGCGGCGATGCGCGGCGAGCCGTTCCTGTACCCGGGCGCCGTGACGGCCCTCGTCCGCGACTACCTGGACCGGGCCCGGCACGGCGGGGAGCCGCCCGACCGGGTCCTCACCGCGCGCGAGGAGGAGGTCCTCAAGCTGGTCGCGGAGGGCTACTCCTCGAAGGACATCGCGCAGATGCTGGTCATCAGCGTCAAGACGGTGCAGCGGCACCGGGCGAACCTGCTGCAGAAGCTGGGCCTGCGCGACCGCCTCCAGCTCACCCGCTACGCCATCAGGGCGGGCCTGATCGAACCGTGAGCGACCGCGCGGCGGGATAGGGACGACACGACGGGAGGGGGGAAAGGCCATGCCGCGGTACGACGCACCGGCCGCGCGCCGTGCCGCGGGCGCCCTCGGCGCGGTCGCGACGGCCGTGGCCGCCGTCCTCCTCGCCGTGCTCGGCGTCCTCGCCCCGGCCGCCCCCGCGCCCGCCCCGTCCCCGTCCGGGGCGCCCCGGGCCGTGGCCGTCGACGACCTGTGCGCGGCGGTCTGCTCGGCCGCGCCCCGCCCGTACGCGGACGTCTCCGGGACCCGGTCCGTCCCGCCGCCCACCAAAGCGGCCCCGCCCCCGGCTCCCCCGGACCTCGCACCGCCCGCCGCCCGCGCCGCCGCGCCGGTGCCGCGCCACGACGCCGCGCACGTCCACCGGCCCACGCGTCGCACCGGGCGCGCCCCGCCCTCCCCTCCAGTCGGCTGACCCTTCCCGTCACTCCTCCGCGCGCCGCCGGACGCGGCCGCGGTCCCGCCTGCTGGAGGCCCCTTTGACCCGCGCCATGCGGGTGCGAGCGCTGCTCGCCCTCGCCGTCGTCGCCCTGTCCGTGTACATCGCCGTGACCGTCCCCGCCCGGCTGGGCCTCGATCTGCGCGGTGGCACGCAGATCGTGCTGGAGACCCGCGACTCCCCCACCGCCACCGCCGACCCGAACGCCACCGACCGCACCCTGGAGGTCCTGCGCCGCCGCATCGACGCGCTCGGCGTCACCGAGCCCGTCCTCACCCGCTCCGGCGACCGCCGGATCATCGTCGAGCTGCCCGGCGTGCAGGACCCGCGCGAGGCCGCCGAGGTGCTGGGCCGCACCGCCCAGCTCGCCTTCCACCCCGTCACCGGCACGGCGGGCACGTCCCCGACCGGGTCCGCCGCGCCGGGGCCGGAGCGGCCCGGGGAGCTCGTCCTGCCCGACGAGGGCGGCCTCCGGCTGCGCCTGGGGCCGCCGTCGCTGTCCGGCGCCGACGTCGCCGAGGCGAAGGCCGTGCTCGACCCGAGCAGCGGCCTCGGCTGGTACGTCGACGTGGAGTTCACGGACGAGGGCGGCGACGGGTGGGCCCGGCTCACCGGTCAGGCCGCGTGCGCGGCGCCCGGCGACCCGGCCCGGCGCGTCGCGATCGTCCTGGACGGCGAGGTCATCTCGTCGCCGCAGGTCGACGAGGCGATCGGCTGCCGCGCCGGCATCGTCGGCGGGTCGACCCGGATCACGGGCGGCTTCGGTGGCGACGAGGCGCGCGAACTGGCGCTGCTGATCAACGGCGGCGCGCTGCCCGTCCCGGTGGAGACCGTCGAGCAGCGCACGGTCGGCCCGACGCTGGGGGCGGAGGCGATCAGCAGCAGCGCGCGGGCCGCCGTGATCGGCACGGCCCTCACCGGCCTGTTCATCATCGCCGCGTACCGGCTCCTGGGCGGTCTGGCCGTCCTCGCGCTGGCCTGCTACGGCGTCATCTCGTACGCGGCGCTGGTCGCCCTCGGGGCGACGCTCACCCTGCCGGGCCTGGCCGGGTTCGTCCTGGCGATCGGCATGGCCGTCGACGCGAACGTGCTGGTCTTTGAACGGGCCCGCGAGGAGTACGCGCGGCGCGCCGCCGCCCGCAGGAGCCTGCGCGCGGCGCTGGTGGCCGGGTTCCGGCAGGCGTTCGGCGCCATCGCGGACTCCAACGTCACCACGCTCATCGCGGCCGTCCTGCTGTTCCTGCTGGCGTCGGGGCCCGTCCGGGGCTTCGGGGTGACGCTCGGCATCGGGGTCCTCGCGTCGATGGTGAGCGCGCTGGTCGTCACGCGTGCCCTGGCCGACTTCGCGGTGGCCCGCACGGCGGTGCGGCGGCGCCCGCGCCTGTCCGGCATCGGGGACACGGGGGCCGTGCGGGACCGGCTGCTGCGGTGGGACCCGGACCTGATGGGCCGCCGTCGCCGCTGGCTGGCCGTGTCGGCGGCCGCCGTCCTCCTGTCGGTCGCCGGGATCGTCGTGCGGGGGCTGGACTTCGGGGTGGAGTTCACGGGCGGGCGGCTGGTGGAGTACGCCACCTCGTCGCCGGTGGACACCGACCGGGCGCGGGACGCGCTGGCCGACGCCGGGTTCCCGCGCGCCGTGGTGCAGTCCTCCGGGGAGGGCGGGCTGACGGTGCGCACGGACCGGATGTCGAACGGGGAGGAGGCGCGGATCGGCGAGGTGGTCGGCGCGCTGGCCGGAGGGGAGGCGGAGAAGGTCCGCGACGAGCTGATCGGCCCGAGCCTGGGCGCCGAGCTGCGGCGGGGCGCCCTCGTCGCGCTCGCGGTGGCGGTGGGCGCGCAACTGCTGTACCTGGCGGTGCGGTTCCGCTGGCGGCTCGGGGCGTCGGCGGTCGTGGCGATGGTCCACGACGCGGTGATCCTCGTCGGGGTGTTCGCCTGGCTGGGCAAGCCGGTCGACGGGGTGTTCCTGGCGGCGCTGCTCACGGTCATCGGCTACTCGGTGAACGACTCCGTCGTCGTGTTCGACCGGGTCCGCGAACGGTGGTCGGCCGGACGGGGAGAGTCCTTCGCGCGGGTGACCAACACGGCGCTCCTCCAGACGGTGCCGCGCACCCTGAACACGGGCATGGGCGCGGTGTTCATCCTGGCCGCGCTGGCGCTGCTGGGCGGCGGGTCGCTGACGGACTTCGCGCTGGCCCTGCTGATCGGCATCGTCGTGGGCACGTACTCGTCGATGCTGACGGCCGCGCCCCTGGCGGTGGAGCTCCACGCCCGCGGCGGGGAGCCGGCGCGGGGCGGCGCCCGGCGGCCGGCCCGGAAGGAGGAGCCGGTGCGCGCCTGACCGGTGCGGCCCGGTCCCCGGCGGGGCCGGGCCGCCTCAGCCGCCGTCCCGCGCGTCCGCCCGCGGCAGGTGCGTCACGACGAGGGCGAACGCGGCCAGCACGACGTTGCGGGTGGCCGCGTCGAGGCCGTTCCAGTCGGAGGACTGCCACATGGCGAACCACTCGCCGCCGATGGCGATGAACCCGAGCCCGAACAGCAGCAGCACCATGACCAGCCCGACCGTGCTCACCGCGCGGGCGCGCGCGTGGGTGCCGCGGCGTGGCGCGGCGCACCACAGGCCGGTGGCGAGGAGGAGGACGCAGGCGGCCAGGGTCTCCCAGACGATGATCGCCACGTAGGCGGCGTCCTGGAGGGCGGGCGACTCGACGGCCCGCCACATCAGGTCGGGGTCCTTGAAGGTGGTGTCCATGGCGAGGACGTGGCGGACGAACTCCCGGTTCGTCCCGAAGTCCGTGATGTTCCCGAAGGCGACCAGCGCCATGTAGACGGCGACGGTGCCGGTCAGCGCCGTCGCGGCGAACGTCACCGTGCCGAAGGTCCGCCGCCGCGCCCGTCGCCCGCCCGTCCGGGTCCCGTCGTCCGCCATGTCATCCGCTCCCGCCGTAGACGCCGACCTCGCGGAGCGAGTATCCCCACTCCGTGCCGCGTTCCCACCCGTGGACGCGGACGTACCGGGCCGGTGCGGCGGCGAAGTCCGCCGTGTCGAGGCCGCCGTTCCCGGCGGTGGTGGACCAGACGGTGCGCCAGTGCGCCCCGTCGGCGGAGACCTCCACGCGGTACGCCTTCGCGTACGCGTCCTCCCAGTCGAGGGTGACGCGCCGGACGTCGCGGAGGGTCCCCAGGTCGATCCGGAGCCACTGGTCGTCGCTCCACTCGCTGGCCCAGCGGGTGCGGGTGTCGCCGTCGACGGCCCTGCCGGGCGCGTGGCCGGAGAGGGGGTCCCACCCCTGCGTGGAGCTCGCCGTGGCGGTCGCGCCCGCCGCGAGGTTCGCGCCCGGGTCGTGGCGTTCGGAGGCGCTCCAGGTGCGGAGGTACGACTCGGCGCCGAGGAGCAGGTCGTCCACGACGTCCTGGCCGCCGGTGACCCGGATGTCCTCCAGCCAGTCGGGGACGAGCCCGTAGTGGGCGGCGCCGTCCGTGTTGAGGTCCCAGGTGCGTTGCCCGGTGGTCTGCCGGTCGACGAGGGAGCCCCCGTCGGCGCTGCGAAACGGGTACCGCACCGGGTCCGGGGTGTCGGCGCCGCGCGGGCCGGGCCAGCCGCCGACGCCGTTCATGTCGGTGCCGTACCCGTACCCGACGCCGTACCGGGCGCGCAGGGCGGCGGTGCGCCGCGCCTCCGCCGTGAACTCCTCGGCGCCGTGCATGTACTGGGCGACGAAGCCGCCGAGGCGGTAGACGCGCCCGGTCCATTCGGCGTCCATCCAGCTGTGCGAGGAGAGCACCCCCGGGTACGACGCGGACTCCAGGATGTCGAGGGCGCGGCCCGCGGCCTTGACGCTCATGTGGTCGATCTCCAGCATCATGCCGCGCCGCATCATCCCGCGCAGCGCGTACGCGCCGAGGTCGGTGAGGCCGCGGGTGTTGCACCGGGCGTCCTGCGCGTACGCGGGGACGGTGACGCCGGGCGGGAGCTTCGCTTCGGCACCGGGCGCGGAGGCGCCGCCGATGGGGTTGTCGTGCTGGGGCCCGGTGCACCGCTCGGTCTTCCAGAACGTGCCGGTGGACAGGAACTGGCCGACGTTGATCGCCGTGCCGAGGGCGCCCGAGTCGAAGCGGACGCCGCACAGGGCGTTGTCGAACTTGTGGCACAGGAACATGCTGCGCACCCCGAGCCGGTGCAGTTCGTCGAGGCCGCGGTCGATGTCCTCGCGGTCGCACCGCGCCACGTCCAGGACCTGTTTGCAGCCGAACGGCTCGGACGTCTCGACGCCGAGGACGACGGCGAGCTTCCCCTGCCGGACGACCTCGCGGGCCTGGGCGCTGTCGGTGACGATCCTGAACCAGCCCTTGCCGGGCCCTCCGTACATCCGGTCCACGTACGCCTGCATGTCGTACGTCTTTCGCGCCTGGAGGCGGATGGAGTCCATCTCGTCGCAGCCGCGGTCCTTGAAGACGTAGACGGAGCAGATCACGCCGTTGGTGACGAGGTCGTTGACGAGGACGCGCTGGCCGCCGCGCCAGGCGCGTTCGATCCAGGCGTAGTAGTTCTGCTGGTGGGTCAGGGAGTCGTGGGCGGGCCAGTCCTCGAAGGTGGGCCAGCCGTCCGGGTCGTGCCTGCCGTCGCCCCCGCGGGTGATGAAGTCGAACAGGGCGAGGGAGCCGTCGGGGTAGTGCTCGGGGCAGTCCTTCAGCGCGTCGGCGACGCCGTGCTCGGAGAACGGCTTGCCGCAGATCAGCCGGCCGCCGAAGCCTTCGTTGGACATGATGTGGTTGTGCGCGTCGACGAAGCCGCGCACCCGGCCCTGGGGGTCGGTGCCCCGGAAGGGCTCGCCGGTGACGTTCACCTCCGAGTCGGGGGCGGGCCGCGCGACCGGTTCCCACCAGCCGGGCGGCGACTCGGCGCCGGAGGCCGCGGTGGGGCCGAGGGCCAGGGCCGCCGCGGTGACGAGGAGCGACAGCAGCGCGAGGAGCCCGCGCCGGCCTAAGGGGGGTCGGGTCATGGGCGCACCGCCGATGTGTCATGTCCCGTCTGATGGTGTGACGAGGATCGCGGCGGTGCGACGAGCAGTCAAGTGCCGTGACGACGGCGCCCGCCGTGCGGGCACGGCGGGCGCGGGGCGGGTCGGCGGGATGTGTGCGGGGCGTGTGCGGCGGGCGGTCAGTCCGCCAGGTCCGCCTTGCCGAAGAGGACGGCGTAGCCGCTGGGGAGCTGGCTGATGATCTGGTTCAGCTCCCCGCCCGAGATGGCGTCGGCCAGGGTCGACAGGACGGCGCTCGCGTCCCACTGGGCGGTGCGGGGGCGTGCTCCGGTGCGTTCGCCGACGCGCCGGTAGAACTCCTCGATGCCGAAGCGCTCGGTCGGGCGCCCGCCGTCGGCGTCGGCGGTGAGCGCGTCACCGAGGTCGCCGGGCAGTTGCGCCGCCAGGTCGGCCGCCTCACCGGGCGTGATGCGGTGGCCGAGCACTTCCAGTACCGCCCGGGTGATCTGCGCGGCCTCGTCCTGGTCGTGGTACTCGCCCCGCTCCCGCACCCGGGCGAGGAACTCGTCGTGCCGCATCGTCTCTCCCTCCTGCCGTACGGCCCTCGGAGAGCCGCCCCCGCCACCGTAGAACCGGTCGGGGCGCCCCGCACATCAGGACGGGCCGTTCGCGGGCGCCGCCGGTGGCCGCGGGCCGTCGGCGGCGCGGCCGAGGGAGGCGCGGAGGCGGTCGTAGCGGTCGACGTCCGTCCACACGTCCATCGGGTGCGGCCGCGAGGCGTACCAGGCCCACAGGCTCGCGCCGAGGGCGGCCGTCAGCGGGACGAGCAGCCAGAGAAGCGGCTCCATGTGGTGGGGTCCCCCCTTCTTCGCGGTCGTCGGTCGTCGGGTGCCTCCCGCGGTCGCCGCCTGCGCGGCGGCACGGGGCCGCGCGGGCGGTGACCGCGGGTTGCCGGGTCGTCCGCCGGTCAGGGCCTCAGCGCCTTGCGGCCGGCCCCGCCGATCTGGATCCTGCGCGGCTTGGCGCGCTCGGCCACCGGGATCCTCAGGCGCAGCACCCCGGCGTCGTACGTCGCCTCGACGCCGTCCGCGTCGAGCGTGTCCCCGAGGAACAGCCGGCGGCTGAACGCGCCGGTGGGCCGCTCGGCGAAGAGCACCTCGGCGCCCTCCTCCACCGGCGATCCGCGCTCGGCCGTGACCGTCAGCACGCCCCGCTCGACCCGGAGGTCGATCGAGTCGGGGTCCACGCCCGGCAGGTCGAACGCGACCCGGACCGCGTCGTCCGTGCGCCAGGCGTCCATCGGCACGTCCGCCGGCCGGCGGACGTCGTCGAAGAGGTCCCGCGTGAGTCGGTCCAGTTCACGGAAGGGGCCCGTCCGCATCAGCATCCGTCATCGCCTCCTCGCACAGGTTTCGTACCGATGCTCCTCACAGCGATGGTTCTTATATAACTCGCGGCAGCGTTGTTGACAAGCACGGACTCAAGTTTTCTGGTGGCCCCGACCCCACCCCTTCTCGACGGGACCGCTTCCCACCGCTCCGGGGCCCTTCGCGCGCCCGCGCCCCGGGTCCGGACGCGCGAAGGGCAGGAATCGCGGCGGCCGTACGGGGCACCCGTGCGGCGGAACGCAACTGGGTGACGCACGAGACGTACAGCAGGAGGACTCCGTGGCCACCGGCCCGCCCATGAACGACGGCGCCGACCGGAGGGACGCCGACGACCTGGAGGCCCGCTTCGACGGGGCGCTGGAGGACGTGTCCGCAGCCAGACTCCTCGCCGACCGCTACCTCGACGCGCTGGAGCGGGCGGCGGCCCCCTCGGAGCCGGACCGGCGCGACGACGTGCTGCTCGTCGTCACCGAACTGACCGGCAACGCCGTGCAGTACGCGCCCGGCCCGTTCTCCCTGCGGCTGCGGCGCACCTTCGACGGCGTCCACGTCGTCGTGCGGGACAGCAACCCGCGTCCGCCGGTCCCCCGCCCCTGGTCGCCCGTCGACAACACCGGGTCCGTGGGCTGGTACCTGGTGAACGCCCTCGCCACGCAGGTGTCCGTGCTGACCCGGCCCGAGGGCAAGGACGTCCACGTCTTCCTGCCGTGGTGACTCACCCGGACGGACCGGCAGCGGCGGCGGCCGGACCGCGGGCGTGCTGGGCTGGGGGCAAGCGTCGTCCACCGCACGGGGAGCCGCCATGTACGAGATGCGCGTCGGTACGACCGCCACCGGTACCGGCCTGGTGTGGCACGTCGTCGGCCACGACCAGTCCTCCGCCCTCTGCGGGCAGCCCCTCCGGGAGGAGGGCGACGAGACGGACCGGCACTGCCTGTCGTGCATGTCGATGTTCCAGGAGCTGATGCGGCGCCCCGGCCGGGCCTGAGCGGGACGCGGCCGGAGCGGACGCCCGGCCGGGGGCCCTTCCCCGCGCGTCGACGCCCCGGTCCCCTTCGCGCCGGCGGGCCCGGTCGTGTCCGCCGGGCGCTTCCTAGGGCCGGGGCGCCTCGTGGTCGTCGCGGTGCGGCACGCCGTCGACGACGCGGTCGCGGGGGGAGGGGTCGGGCGGGGTGGAGGGAGGGGTGACCGCCGAGAGGACGACGGCGCCGACGAGGAGGGCCGTCACCCCGTACACCGTGCGGGTCAGGGCCCGCAGGCGGCGCTCGCTGCCGGTGCGGACGGACCGGGCCAGCGGGAGCGTCGCGGTCGACACCGCGGCGACCAGCCCGCTCAGCCACTCGCGCAGGTCGTCGGGGTCCGCGAGGCCGGGGACCCGCTGTCCGAGCGCGGTGCGCGCGTGGTGCAGCCGGCTCGTCGTGGCCGGGACGGTGGCCGCGGTCTCGGCCGCCGCCTCCTCCACGCTCAGGCCGAGCCCGTCGCAGAGCAGGACGGTGCGGCGGTACAGCGGCGGCAGTTCGAGCAGGGCGCGGTGCGCGGGGTCGGCCGGCGGGGCCTCGGGGCGCCCGGGCCGGCGCCGGAACCGGTGCCAGGGGGCGAGCGCGTACTCGTACGTCCGCGCCCGGACCCAGCCGGCCGGATCCGGGTCGAAGGCGACCTCCGGCCAGTGCTCCCAGGCGCGCTGGAAGGCGTGCTCGACGGAGTCGAAGGCGTGCCTGCGGCGCCCGGTGAGCAGGTACGCCTGGTGGACCAGCGCCGGGGCGGCGGCGGCGTAGAGCGCGTCGAAGGACTCGACGGGGGTGGGGGCGGGGGCGGACGGGGGCGGTGCGGTGCTCTGGCTCATCGGGACGACGACCCACTCCGAACGAAAAAGTGCATAGGCGCATCTTGACCCGGCACGGAGGTGCTACACGCATTGCGCCACGACATCCGACACTCCTGGCAGAAACGTTACTGTCGGCGGCCGGGACCGTGCCCCCGCGCGTCGGCGGGCGGCGGCGCGGCAGCCTCGGAGGGGGTCGGTTTTCGGCCGAGCGTGTGACGGAGGAAACCAAAGGGGCGGGTGGGAACGTCGTGGTGGGTGTTTTCCGCTGTCCGAGACGAAGGGGCCCTCATCGTGAATCCCGCCGGTGCACGTCCGAACCGCCGCGCCGTCCTCGCCACGGGGGCGGGGGCCGCGCTGGCCGCCGCCGTCGCGGTGGCCGCGCCCGCGCACGCCGCGCCGGGGCGGGCCGCGTCCGGGAGGGGGGCGCGCGCCGAGGGGCGGCTACGGGCGCTGGAGCGGACGCACGACGCGCGGCTCGGCGCGTTCGCGTACGACACGGGGACCGGCCGGACGGTGCTGTACCGGGCGGACGAGCGGTTCCCGATGGCATCGCTGTTCAAGACGCTCGCCGTCGCCGCCGTGCTGCGGGACCTGGACCGGGACGGCGAGGTGCTCGCCCGGCGCGTCCACTACACCGCGCGGTACGTGCAGGAGTCGGGCTTCTCCCCCGTCACCGGGCTGCCGGAGAACGTGGCGAACGGGATGACCGTCGCCGAGCTGTGCGACGCGACCCTCACCCGCAGCGACAACGCGGCGGGCAACCTGCTCCTGCGCGAGCTGGGCGGGCCGACCGCGGTGACCCGGTTCTGCCGGTCGGTGGGCGACGGCGTCACGCGGCTGGACCGGTGGGAGCCGGAGCTGAACTCGGCCGAGCCGTGGCGGGTCACCGACACGACCACGCCGCGCGCCATCGGCCGCACGTACGGGCGGCTGCTGCTCGGTGACGCGCTCGCGGCGCACGACCGGGAGCGGCTGACGCGGTGGATGCTCGCCAACAAGACGAGCGACGAGCGGTTCCGCGCGGGCCTGCCCGAGGGCTGGCTGCTGGCGGACAAGACGGGCGGCGGCGGGTACGGCAGCAACAACGACGTCGGCGTCGCCTGGCCGCCCGGCCGGCCGCCGGTCGTGCTGGCCGTCCTGACGACGCGGTCCACCCCGGACGCGGCGGCGGACAACGTGCTCGTGGCCCGGGCGGCGGAGCTGCTCGCGGAGGCCGTGGGCTGACGCGGGAGGGGCCGTGGGGGCGGGCGGGATGCCCCTCATGGCCCTGCACCGGCCGTCCCCCGCGGCGGGGCCGGGCCATGATGGGCGGTGGAGCCCGTTCTTCGCGCCCGTACCGTGTGCCCCCGGCGTTTGCGGGCACCCGGGCGGTCGACGACCAAGGAGACGCCGCCATGAGCCCAGGCACGGACCGCGGTCCGGTGGTTCCCGCGCTGCGGTCCGCGCGTGCCGTCGTGTTCGACACGGACGGGGTGCTCACCGACTCGGCGCGGGTCCACGCGGCGGCCTGGAAGGAGGCGTTCGACGCGTACCTGGGCGGCCTGCCGCCGGGCGCCGCGGACGCCCCGGCGCGGCGGCCGTTCGACGCGGCGGAGGAGTACCGGCGGTACGTGGACGGACGCTCCCGGCGGGACGGGGCCGCGGCGTTCCTCGCGGCGCGCGGGCTGAGCGCGGACCCGGCCGCCGTGGAGGCCGTCGCCGCCGACAAGGAGCGCCGCTTCACCGAGCGGCTGCGCGCCCGTCCCGTGGCCGCCTACCCCGGTTCGGTGCGGCTGCTGCGCGCCCTGCGCGCGGCGGGGGTGCCGATGGCCGCCGCCTCGGCGTCCCGGCACGCCCGCGAGGTGCTGGAGGGGGCCGGGGTCCTCGGCCTGTTCGACGCGCTGGTGGACGGGGTGGAGGCGGCCCGCCTGGGGCTGCCCGGCAAGCCGGACCCCGCGCTGTTCCTGGAGGCGGCGCGCCGGCTCGGCGTGCCGGCCGGGCGGTGCGCGCTGGTGGAGGACGCGCTGGCGGGGGTGGAGGCGGGGCGGCGCGGCGGGTTCGGCCTGGTCGTGGGCGTCGACCGGGCGGCCGGGGAGGGGACGGCAGAGGCGCTGCGCCGCCACGGCGCCGGCCTCGTCGTACCGGATCTGGCGGAGCTGCTCGCCGTACGGGAGGGACAGCCGTCGTGAGCGACTGGACGTGGAGGTTCGAGGGGTACGCCGCCGAGCGCGAGTCGCTGCGGGAGGCGCTGTGCACCCTGGGCAACGGCTACTTCGCGACGCGCGGCGCCCTTCCGGAGTGCGCGGCGGACGGGACGCACTACCCGGGGACGTACGCGGCGGGCTGCTACGACCGGCTCGTGTCGGAGGTGGCGGGGCGGCGGGTCGAGAACGAGGACGTGGTGAACCTGCCGAACTGGCTGCCCGTGCGCTACCGGGTGGCCGACGGTCCCGAGCCCGGGCCGTGGCTGGCGCCGGCGCACGAGTTCCTCACCGACCACGCGCTCACCCTCGACCTGCGCGGCGGCGTCCTGGAGCGGTGCAGCCGGTACGAGGACGACGACGGGCGGCGGCTGGCGGTGCGACAACTGCGGCTGGTCCACATGGGTGACCCGCACGTGGCGGCGCTGCGGACGGAGTTCACCGCCGAGAACTGGGCGGGGACGCTGGAGGTGGAGGCCGCCCTGGACGGCGCGGTCGCCAACACGGGCGTGGCGCGGTACCGGCAGTTGGCGTCGCGGCACCTGGCGCACGTCGAGACGGGCGAGGCGGAGGGCGGCCGGGTGTGGCTGTGCTGCCGGACGGCCACGTCCGACGTCCGGATCGGGCTGGCCGCGCGGACGACGGCGCCGAAGGACGCCGAGGTGGCGCACGGCGGCGGGCGGGTGGTGCAGCGGTTCCGGCTGGAGCTGTTGCCGGGCGCGGCGGTCGTGGTCGACAAGGTGGTGGCGCTGCACACCTCGCGCGACCCGGCGATCTCCGACCCGCTGCACGCGGCGGTGGACCGGGTGGGGCGGGCGGGCGGCTTCGGCGAGCTGCTGGCGTCGCACCGGACGGCGTGGCAGCAGCTGTGGCGGCGGGCCGAGCTGGAGGTGCCGGACAAGGCGGGCCGCATCCTGCGGCTGCACCTGTTCCACGTGTTGCAGACGCTGTCGCCGCACACCGCGGACCTGGACGTCGGCGTGCCGGCGCGCGGGCTGCACGGGGAGGCGTACCGGGGACACGTGTTCTGGGACGAGCTGTTCGTGCTGCCGTACCTGAACCTGCACTTCCCGGAGGTGTCGCGGGCGCTGCTGACCTACCGGCACCGGCGGTTGGGCCGGGCCAGGTCCGCGGCGCGGGACGCGGGCCGGGCGGGGGCGATGTACCCGTGGCAGAGCGGCAGCGACGGCCGGGAGGAGACGCAGCGGCTGCACCTCAACCCGCGTTCGGGACACTGGCTGCCGGACCACTCGCACCTCCAGCACCACGTGGGCTCGGCCATCGCGTACAACGTGTGGCGGTACTGGGAGGCGACCGGGGACGACGAGTTCCTGCACACGAAGGGCGCGGAGATGCTGCTGGAGATCGCCCGGTTCTGGGCGGACTCGGCGGCGTACGACGAGGCGCTCGGCCGGTACCGGATCCGCGGGGTGATGGGGCCCGACGAGTACCACGACGCGTACCCGGGGGCAGAGCGGCCGGGCCTGGACGACAACGCGTACACGAACGTGACGGCCGCCTGGGTGCTGGCGCGGGCGCTGCACCTGATGGCGGAGCTGCCGGAGCCGCGCCGGCGGGAGCTGGAGGAGCGCATCGGGCTGCACCACAGCGAGCTGGCGCTCTGGGAGGACGTGTCGCGCCGGCTGTACGTGCCGTTCCACGACGGGGTGATCAGCCAGTTCCACGGGTACGGGGAGCTGGCCGAGCTGGACTGGGAGGGGCTGCGGCGCAAGTACGGGGACATCCGGCGGCTGGACCGGATCCTGGAGGCGGAGGGCGACACGGTCAACCGCTACCGGGCGTCCAAGCAGGCGGACGTGCTGATGCTGGGCTACCTGTTCCCGCCGGCCGAGCTGCGGGGGCTGCTGCGGCGGCTGGGGCACGTGCTGGACGACGGGACGTGGTGGCGGACCGTCGACTACTACCTGCGGCGCACGAGCCACGGCTCGACGCTGAGCGTGCTGGTGCACGGGTGGGTGCTGGCGCGGGTGCGGCGGGCGGGGGCGTGGGAGTTCTGCCAGGAGGCGCTGGAGGCGGACATCGCGGACCTGCACGGCGGGACGACCGGCGAGGGCGTCCACCTGGGCGCCATGGCGGGCACGCTGGACCTGGTGCAGCGGGGGCTGACGGGGCTGGACACGCGGGGCGGGGCGCTGCGGCTGGACCCGGTGCGGCTGCCGGAGCTGTCGGAGTACGCGTTCACGCTGCGGTTCCACGGGCACTGGGGGGTGCGGCTGCGGATGACGCCGGAGAGCCTGCACGTGGCGGTGCCGGAGTCGGGGGTCGCGCCGATCGACATCGAGCTGCCCGGGACCGCGGTCTCCATCGAGCCGGGGCGGTCGGTGCGGCTGCCGCTGCCGGAGTAGGCGCGGCGCCCCCCGACCGGGTTCCGCCGGGGCGCCGACACGCCGCTCCCACCAGGGACGACACGAAGAAGGGGCGCACAACTGGGGGCGCGCGATGGCGGATTGGCGCCCTCCGCGCGCGGAACGCGCCGTCAGAAAGCCTTGATCTTTCTACAGGTTAGGCTAACCTAACCTTCCGTAGGCGGCGGTGGGCACCCCCACCGCGCCTGCCGCGTGCGCGCCTCGTGCGCGTCCTCCGCAACACGACCGAAGGGCATCCGCCATGCCGAACGGTGCGCTGCGCGCCGAGCTCCTCGAGCGCCAGGAGCGACGTGAGTCCTCCGCCCGTACCTACGCGAACACCCTGCCCGTCGCCCCCGTGCACGCCGCCGGCGCGGTGGTCACCGGAGCCGACGGGCGCACGTACCTGGACTGCCTCTCCGGCGCGGGCACCCTCGCGCTGGGGCACAACCACCCCGCGACCGTCGCCGCCCTCCAGTCGGTCCTCGCGTCCGGTGCGCCGCTGCACACCCTGGACATGATCACACCTCAGAAGGACGCGTTCTGCGGGGAGTTACTCCGGCGGCTGCCCGGCGGGCTGCGGGACACGGCGCGGCTGCACTTCTGCAGCCCGGCCGGTACGGACGCCGTCGAGGCGGCGCTGAAACTGGCCCAGCACGCGACGGGCCGGCGCGGGATCGTCGCCTTCACCGGCGCCTACCACGGGATGACGCTCGGCGCGTCCGCCGTGTCCGGGCCGTCCCGCATGAGCGGCGCGGTCGGCGCGGACGCCGTCCCGGTGACCCGCCTCCCCTACCCGTACGGGATGCGCTGCCCGTTCGGGACGGGCGACGGCGAGGAGTCCGGGAAGCTGTCGGCGCGGCTGCTGGAGAGCCTGGTCACCGACCCGAGCAGCGGGGTCGGCACGCCCGCCGCGGTCATCCTGGAGGTCGTCCAGGGCGAGGGCGGCGTCGTCGAGGGCCCGGACGGGTGGCTGCGGGAGGTCCGCCGGATCACCGAGGAGCACGGCATCGTCCTCGTGGTCGACGAGGTGCAGACCGGCGTCGGCCGCACCGGCCACTACTGGGCCTGCGAGCGCGCCGGGGTCACGCCCGACGTGCTCGTCACGTCCAAGGCCGTCGGCGGCGGGCTGCCGCTCGCCCTCATCGCGTACCGCCCCGACCTCGACACCTGGCGCCCCGGCCACCACGCGGGGACCTTCCGCGGCAACACCCTCGCCATGGTCGCCGGGGAGATCACCCTCCGCGCGGTCGCCGAGGAGCAACTGGCCGAGCGGGCGCTGAAGCTGGGCGAGCGGATCCGCCGCGGCCTGCGCGAGATCGCCGCCGCCGACCCGTCGGTCGGCGAGGTCCGCGGGCGCGGCCTGATGATCGGCGTCGAGCTGGTCGACCCGGACGGCGCCCCCGACCGGAACGGCGTCCCGCCCGGCGACCCCGCCCGTGCCCGGGCGGTCCGCGCGGCCTGTGTGGAGCGCGGGCTGATCCTGGAGCTGGGCGGCCGGGGCGACACCGTCGTACGGCTGCTGCCGCCCCTGGTCCTCACCGACGAGCAGGCCGACTCCGTCGTGGAGCGCCTCGCCTCCGCCGTGGAGGGCACCCGATGAGCCGCGGCGACGGGCACCCCGGCATACCCGGCCGCGGCGCGGACGGCGCCGGCCGCCCCGCCCCTCCGGCCGCGACCGCCGCGCCGGGAGAGGCCGACACCGCCGTCGCCGGGGACACCCAGGGACCCCTGGCCCTCGGGAAGCTGACCTCGGTGGTGCTCGACGCGCTCGCCGAGGGCGCCGCCGCCCGGGGCGGGCCGCTGCCCGGCGGCGGGCCCGGCGCGGTCGCCGAGCGGTTACGGGCCGCCTGCGCCCCCGTGCTCCCCGAGCACGGCACGGGCGCCGAGGAGGCGCTGCGCACCGTCGTACGGGCCGTCGCCGAGGGCGCCGCCGACCCCGCCGACCCCTGGTGCGCCGCCCACCTCCACTGCCCGCCCCTCGCGGTGGCCGCCGCGGCCGACCTGGCCGCCGCCGCCCTCAACCCGTCGATGGACTCCTGGGACCAGGCCCCCGCCGCCGCGGTCCTGGAACAGGAGGTCACCGCCGCCCTCGCCGCCCTCGTCTACCCCCGGTGGAGCGCGCCCGACGCGCTGATCACCAGCGGCGGCACCGAGTCGAACCTCGTCGCCCTGCTGCTCGCCCGCGAGCGGGCCCGCGCCACCCGCGCCGCCGGGGCCGCCGGGGTGCGGGTCGTGTGCGGCGGCAACGCCCACCACAGCGTGCGGCGCGCCGCCTGGCTGCTGGGCCTGCCCGAGCCCGTCGTCGTGGACTGCCCGGGCGGTCGGCTCGACCCGGCGGCCGTCGACCGGGCCCTCGCCGGCCTCACCGGGCCCGCCCTGGTGGTGGCCACCGCCGGCACCACCGACGAAGGGCTCGTCGACCCGCTCCCCCGGCTCGCCGCCGTGGCCGCACGGCACGGCGCGGAACTCCACGTGGACGCCGCCTACGGCGGTCCGCTGCTGTTCAGCGACCGGCTCGCGCCGCTCCTCGCGGGCCTGGAGTCGGCCGTCTCCGTCACGCTCGACCTGCACAAACTGGGCTGGCAGCCGGCCGCCGCCGGGGTCCTCGCCGTCCGCGACACCGAGTTGCTCGCCCCGCTGGCCCTGCGCGCCGACTACCTCAACGCCGAGGACGACGGCGAGGCCGGCCTGCCGGACCTGCTCGGCCGCTCCCTGCGCACCACCCGCCGCCCCGACGTGCTGAAGATCGCCGCCACGCTGCGCGCCCTCGGCCGGAGCGGGCTCGGCGCGCTCGTCGAGCACTGCGTGCGCACCGCACGGGACTTCGCCGTGCTCGTCGACGCGCACCCGGCGCTGCGCCGCCGCCCCGGCGGGATCGGCATCAGCACCGTGCTGTTCCGGCCCGTCGCCGCCGACGCGGCACCGCCCGCCGAGGGCGACGCGCTGGTCGCGGAGGTCCGCCGCCGGCTCCTCGCCGAGGGCCGGGCGGTCGTGGGGCGGGCCGTCGCCGAGGACGCCGACGGCACCCGGCGGCTGTGGCTGAAGGCCACCCTGCTCCACCCGCGGGCCACCGGCGAGGACCTGGCCGGTCTGCTCGACCTGGCCGCCGACGCCGCCGCCCGCATCCGCACGACGCACGCACAGGAACCGGAAGGACCCCGATGACGACCGAGCAAGCCGCCGAGGAACCGACGACCGTCGACCTGCTCGGCGTGGGCGTCGGCCCGTTCAACCTGTCGCTGGCCGCCCTGGCCGACGGGGTGGCCGGACTCGACGCCGTCTTCCTGGAGCAGCGGACCGCGTTCCACTGGCACCCCGGCCTGCTGATCGAGGGGGCCACGCTCCAGGTGCCGTTCCTCGCCGACCTGGTGAGCCTCGTCGACCCGACGAGCCGCTGGTCGTTCCTCAACTACATCCGCACCCAGGAGCGACTGTTCCCGTTCTACTTCGCCGAGCGGTTCCACATACCGCGCGCCGAGTACGACGCCTACTGCCGCTGGGTCAGCGGGCAACTGCCGTCCTGCCGCTTCGGGCACCGGGCCGACAGCGTCCGCTGGGACGAGGACCGACAGGCGTACGAGGTGGAGTTCACCCGCGTCGACGGGGCCGGCGCCGCCCTCGGCACCGGTCGGATCCTCGCCCGGCACCTGGCCCTCGGCGTCGGCACCGCCCCGCACGTGCCCGCGCCGCTGCGGGCCCTCGCCGACGACCCGGACGTGCCGGTGCTGCACTCCGCCGAGTACCTCGCCCACCGGGAGCGGCTGCTCGCCGCCGGGCACGTCACCGTCGTCGGCGCGGGGCAGTCGGGCGCCGAGGTGCTCCTCGACCTGCTGCGGGCCCGGCCCCGGGGGCGGGAGGCGCTGGCGTGGCTCGCCCGCACCCCGGCGTTCGCCCCCATGGAGTACAGCAAACTCGGGCTGGAGCACTTCACGCCCGACTACACCCGCTACTTCCGCGAACTGCCCGAGGCCGCCCGCGACCGGCTGCTGCCGGAGCAGTGGCAGCTGTACAAGGGCGTCAGCACCGACACCCTCGGCGACATCCACGACGAGCTGTACCGGCGCGCCCTGACCGGCGGCTGGCCGGACGTCACCCTCACCCCCGGCGTCGCCGTCACCGCCGCCGGCCGGCGGGGCGGCCGGGTGGAACTGGCCCTCGAGCACCGCGAGGAGGGCTCCCGGGCCACGCTCCTCACCGACGCCGTCGTCCTCGCCACCGGGTACGCGGAGCGGCCCGTCGACGGGCTCCTCGAACCGCTCGGCCCGCACATCGCCCGCGACGGCTCGGGCCGCCCCCTCGTCGACCACGACCAGCGGCTCGTCCTCGACGACAAGGTCGGCGGCGCCGTGTTCGTCCAGAACGCCGAGCGGCACACCCACGGCGTCGGCACCCCCGACCTGGGCCTCGCCGCCTGGCGCTCCGCCGTCATCCTCAACGCGCTGACCGGCCGGCCCGCCTACCCGCTGCCGCGCCGCACCGCGTTCACCACCTTCGGCCTCCCCCAGAACCACGCGAACGACGAGCAGAAAGAGTGCGCATGAGCCAGACCCAGCCCCTGGACCCCGCGGCGGAGGCCGACCGGTCCGCCGTCGACAACCTGCTGCGCTGCTGGGTGCGGGAGACCGCAGTGGAACGGCCCGCCGACGACGTGCTGCGCCTGGAGCTGCCCGCGACCGGCACGGCGGTCGAGGCGCCCGTCCTGTACTGGTCGTCCGTCGGTTGGCACCGCTTCGGGCCCGCCCGGCTGCCGTCCGGCGCCCCCGCCTCCGCCGCGGTGCTCGCCGCGCTCCTCGGCGTCGAGGCGGCCGACGGCGACCCGGAGTCCGTCGCCGACCTGACCGGGCGCGTCAGCGACTCCGTGCGCCGCGTCACCGAGTTCGTCCGGGTCCGGGCCGCCGCCCCCGGGGACCCGGCCGGCACGACGCCGTTCCTCGCCGCCGAGCAGGCCCTCCTCACCGGGCACCCGCTGCACCCGACGCCGAAGAGCCGCGAGGGGCTCACCGACGCGGAGGCCGCCCGCTACTCCCCCGAGACGCGCGGCTCCTTCCCGCTGCACTGGTTCGCCGCGGACCCGTCCGTCGTCAGCTCCGACTCCTCGCTCGACCGGAGCGCCGAGGACCTCCTCGCGGACCTCGTCGGGGAGGGCCCCGCGCGGCCCGGCGGCACGGTCCTCGTCCCCGCCCACCCGTGGCAGGCGCAGGACGCCGTCCACCGGCCCGCGGTACGGGCCCTGCTCGACGCGGGCCTGCTGCACGACCTCGGCCCGGCCGGCCCCCACTGGTCGCCCACCTCCTCCGTCCGGACGCTGTACCGGCCCGACGCGGACGTGATGCTGAAGTTCTCCCTCGGCCTGCGCATCACCAACTCGCGGCGCGAGAACATGCGGTCCGAGCTGCGCCGGGGCATCGCCGTCGACCGGCTCCTCACCGCGGGGCTCGACCGGGCCCTGCGCGCCGCCCACCCGAACTTCGCGATCGTCCGCGACCCGGCGTGGCTCGCGGTCGACACCGCGCCCGGCGGCGGCGACGGCACCGGCCTCGACGTGGTCGTCCGCGCCAACCCGTTCCCCGCGGACGCGGCGCCGCAGGGACTGTGCGTCGCCGGGCTCGTCTCCCCCCGCCCCGACCTGCCCGACGGCCGCTCCCACCTGGCGGCGCTCGTGCACGCCCTCGCCGAGCGGACCGGCCGGCCCGTCGCGGAGGTCGGCGAGGAGTGGTTCGTCCGCTACGCGGAGCGGGTCGTCGGCCCCGTCCTGTGGCTGTACGCCACGTACGGGATCGGTCTGGAGGCGCACCAGCAGAACACCCTCGTCGTCCTCGACGACGACGGCTGGCCCGCCGGCGGCCGGTACCGCGACAACCAGGGCTACTACTTCTCCCCCGCCCGCAGCGACGCCCTGTACGGCTGGGTGCCGGGCATCGGCCGGGACCTCGGCACGTACGTCGCCGACGAGGTCATCGACGAGCGACTCGCCTACTACGTCGGCATCAACAACATGCTCGGTCTCGTCGGCGCGCTCGGCTCCCAGGGCCTCGCGGACGAGGCGCGGCTGCTGCGCCGCGCCGACCGGTTCCTCGCCGGGGCCGCCGGCGAACACGGCGACCGGCTGCGGCTGGCGGCGCTGCTGCGGGACGAACCGACGCTGCGCTGCAAGGCGAACCTGCTGACGCGGGTGCGCGGCATGGACGAGCTGACCGGCCCCCTGGAGGCCCAGTCGGTGTACGTGGACATCGCCAACCCGATCGCGGAGGTGCGCAAGTGACGGGCGGTGGCCCCGTCGTCGCCGAGACGACGCTGGAGCAGGGCGTGTTCACGCTGCGCGCGGTCGACCCGGCCGTCGACGCGGGGCTGGTGCACGCGTGGATGAACGATCCGGAGGTGGCCGCGTTCTGGGAGATGGCCCAGCCCGTGGAGCGGATCGCCGCCTACCTGCGGGAGCAGGTGGGCAGCGCCCACTCCACGCCGTACATCGGCTGTGTCGACGGCACCCCGATGAGCTACTGGGAGGTGTACCGGGCCGACCTGGACCCGCTGCGCCACCACTACCCGGCCCGGCCCCGCGACGCCGGCGTGCACCTGTTGCTCGGCCCGTCCGCGTACCGGGGCCGAGGGCTCGGCACGGCGTTACTCCGGGCCGTCTCCGACTGGTTGCTGCGCGCCGACCCGTACGCCGAGCGCGTCGTCGCCGAGCCGGACGTCCGCAACGAGCGGTCCGTGCGGGCCTTCGAGCGGGCCGGGTTCCGGCTGGTCGGGCAGATCGACCTGCCGGGGAAGCGGGCGGCGCTCATGGTCCGCGAGCGCACGGCATGACGGGAGCGCGCGGGCGCCCGGTGCTGCTGGCGGCGGCCGGGCTGCACATGGTGACGCAGTCGGCGCTCGCCCCGTTCTACCCGGCGCTGTTCCGCGCCGCGTACGGGGTGGAGGCGCTGGCCGCGACCGGGCTCTTCCTGGTGCTGTGCCAGGTCTCGGCGGTCGCCGCCCTGCCCCTGTGGGGCCGGGCGAGCCGCCGCGTGCCGTTGGCCCGGCTGGTGACGGCCGGGCAGTCGGCAGCGGTGCTGCTGGCCGCCGCGCTGGTCCTCGCGCCCTCGTACGCGGTGTTCACCGGGGTGTCCGTGCTGCTCGTGGCCGCGAAGGCGGTCGTCCTGCTGGCGTATCCGGGGCTCGCCCGGAGCCACCCGCGCGGGGTGCTGCCCGGTGTCGTCCAGTACGTGGCCGTGCTGCACGCCGCGTCGGTCGCGGCGACGCTGCTGGGCGGGGTCGTCGTGTCCGTACCCGATCCGCGGTCGGCGCTGCCGCTGCTGGCGCTGCTGGAGGCGGTGCTGCTCGTGGCGTGCCTGCGGGTGCTGCGGCCCGGGGCCGGGGCGCCGGCCGGTGACGCCGGTGACGCCTCCGGGGCCGCTCGGGCCGCCGGCGGCGGGGTGTGGCGGCTGGCCGGGTACGTGCTGCTGACGGCCGTCGCCGTGTACGCGGCGCGGCCGTACTTCACCGAGTACGTGACCGGCGCGGGCGCGTCGGCCGGCACGGCGGCGGTGCTGTTCGTGCTGCCGCACGTCGCCGTGCTCGCGCTGCTGCCCGCCGCCGCGCGGCTGCGGGCGCGGCTGGGCGGGCGGCTGCTGCGGCACGGGATGCTCGTCGCCGCCGCGGGGCTCGCCGTGCAGGCGGCGGTCACCGAGCCGGGCTGGCTGGCCGCGGCGCGGCTGGTGTTCGGGGCCGGGCTGGCGATGGGCCAGGTCGCCCTCGACGAGCGGGTGATCGCCGCCAGCGGGTCGGGAGCGGCGTACAGCGTCGTCGCCGTGGGGCAGACGGCGGGGCTGCTGCTCGCGCCGCTCGTCGCCACCGGGACGGCGGCCGTGGCCCTGTGGGCCCCCCTGCTCGCGGGGGGCGCCCTGCTGTGCGTCCTGGCGCTCGCGGCGCCTGCGGTGCCCGCGGTGCCGCTTCGGCCCGCCGCCCTCCCGGACGGGTGGGCCGCGCTCCGGACCCCGCGCGCCCCGGGCCGCCCCGCGGAGCCGGACGCGCCGCTGCCGAGAGAGCTCCCCCATGCGCCGCTCGTGGCGCCGAAGGGGCGCGCGGAGGCCGGGAGGACGACCGTGCTCAGCGCTTCGCGCCCGCGCGCGGTCGCCGTCCCGGCGCCCGCTCACAGCGCCCCGGAGGCGGAACGAGCCGAAGAAGAAGGAATGACCTGCCATGACGATGCCCGGTAGTGCCCTGTCCGCCCCCGCCTCGCCGCTGCTCGAACCCGACCTGCTGGCCGCCGCCCCCGCCGGGCTCGCCGAGGTGGGGCGGCTGGTGGGCGAGATCGCCCGGGAGTGCGCCGACGGACTGCGCGGGCGCGGGGGGCCGCTGCCCGCGCTCAGCCCGGAGGACCTGACCGGCCTGGTCGACGCGCAGTTCCCCGACGGTCTCGTCCCGCGCGCCGGGGCCGGCCCGGACGCCGTGCTGGCGCTCGCCCGGGCCTGCGCGCAGACCACCGTGGACCTCGCCGACCCGCGCGCCGCCGCGCACCTCCAGCCGCCGTCGCTGGCCGTGGCCGCCGCGGCCGACGTGCTGGCGGGGATCTTCAACGCGTCCGTCGACACGTGGGACTCCGGCCCGTACGCCGTCGAGATCGAGCGGCGGCTCGTGAAGGGCATCTGCGGACTCGCCGGCTACGGGCCCGACTCGGGCGGTGTCCTCACGTCCGGCGGGAGCGCGTCCAACCTCCAGGCGCTGCTCGTCGCCCGCGACGCGGCGGCGGCCAAGCTGCGGGACGTGCGCAGCGGCGGCCTGGCCGGGTTCGGGCAGGAGCCGCTGGTGTTCTGCTCGGAGCTGGCGCACTTCTCGGTCGCCCGCGCCTGCGCCGTCCTCGGGCTCGGGGAGGGCGCGGTGCGGACCGTGCCCGTCGACGGGCGGCACCGGATGCGGCCCGAGGCGCTGGACGCGGCGCTGCGCCGGGTCGACCCGGACGCGCAGTTGCCCGTCGCGGTCGTCGCCACCGCCGGGACCACCGACTACGGCTCCGTGGACCCCCTGCCGGAGGTCGCCGCGGTCGCCCGGGAACACGGCGTGCGGCTGCACGTGGACGCGGCGTACGGGTGCGGCGCGCTGTTCTCGGACCGGCTGCGGCCGCTGCTGGACGGGATCGAGGAGGCCGACACGATCACCCTGGACCTGCACAAGACGGCCTGGCAGCCGGCCGCCGCGAGCGTCCTGCTCGCCCGGGACGCGGCGGACTTCGCCCCGACGACGGGGCTGCGGGTCGCGTACCTCAACCCGGACGACGACGGCGAGGCCGGATACGACGGGCTGCTCGGCCTGTCGCTGCAGACGACGCGCCGCGCCGACGCGCTGAAGGTCGCGGCGACGTTCCTGGCCCTCGGCACCGAGGGGCTGGGGGCGATGCTGGACGCCTGCCACGACCTGGCCCGGCACGCCGAGCGGGCCGTGGCGGCGCACCCGCGGCTGGAGCTGACCGCCGGGGCGACGCTGTCGACGGTCGTCTTCCGGTACGTCACCCGCGACCCGTCCGCGTCCGACCGCGTCAACGGCGCGCTCCGCCGCCGCCTGCTGCGCTCCGGCGCCGCGCTGGTCGGCCGGACCGACGCGCCGGGCGGCGACGGCCGCCCGGCCGTCCACCTCAAGCTCACCCTGCTGAACCCGCAGACCCGCACCACGGACGTGGACGGCCTGCTCGACGCGGTCGTCCGCGCCGGCCGGGCCGTCGAGGAAGGGAGCGCCGCATGAAGCGCCGCGAAGCGGAGCAGCGTAAGGGCCGGAAGAACAGCCGGCGTCCACACGAGAAAGGCATCGCCCGTATGACTGACGGCCACCCCGTCCCCGAACTCGCCGACGTCTCCCCCGAGTCGTGGCGCGAGGCGAACCGCAGGCTCCTCGCCAAGACGCTCTCCGAGTTCGCCTTCGAGGAGCTGGTCAAGCCACTGGAGCTGGAGGCGGAGGGCCGGTTCCGGGTCGACCTGGACAGCGGGGTCTCGTACGTCTTCTCCGCCACGCGCGGCGCGCTCGGCTCCTGGCGGGTCGCCAAGGACTCCGTGACGCGCGGCGCGGCGGGGCTCCTCGGCAACGAGATCGAGACCCCCGCGTGGGACGCGCAGCAGTTCCTCGTCGACTGCGCGGGCACCATAGGCACCGACGCGCCCACCCTCGGCATGTACCTCACGGAGCTGTCGGCGACCCTCGCCGTCGACGCGGCGCGCATCGAGCACGGCGGGCGGACGGCGGCCGAACTGCGCGAGCTGGGCCACGCGGAGCTGGAGTGCGCCATGACGGGCCACCCGACGCTCGTCGCCAACAAGGGCCGCATCGGCTTCTCCGCCGGCGACGTGCGGGCGTACGCGCCGGAGGCCCAGCAGACGCTCGCCCTCCAGTGGATCGCCGTGCACCGGGGGCTCGCCGAGTTCCGGGGCACGCCCGGGCTGAGCGAGGCGGCCGTCGTCGCCCACGAGTTGGACGGGGAGACCGTCACCGCGTTCCGCGCCCGGATCGAGGCGGTCGGCGGCGACCCCGACGCGTACGTGTGGATGCCCGTCCACCCGTGGCAGTGGGACCACGCCGTGCAGGTGCTGTTCGCCGGCGAGATCGCCCAGCGGCGGATCGTCCCGCTCGGCGAGAGCGCCGACGCGTACCTGCCGCAGCAGTCGGTGCGGACCATGACGAACGTGTCCGAGCGGGACCGGTACGACGTCAAGCTCCCCCTGAAGATCGTCAACACGCTGATCTGGCGCGGCATCCCGCCGCACTGCACGCAGGGCGCGCCGCTCACCACGCAGTGGCTGACGGGCCTGCTCGGCAAGGACCCGCTGCTCCGCGACGAGCTGCGCACCGTGTTCCTCGGGGAGGTCGCGTCGGTGACGGTCCGCCACCCGTACCTGGACCGGGTGCCGGAGATGCCGTACCAGCACCTGGAGACGCTGGGGTGCATCTGGCGGGAGTCGGTGTCGTCGCGGCAGGACGAGGGCGAGCGGGTCCGCACGTTCGCGTCGCTGCTGCACGTCGACGAGCACGGCACGTCGTTCGCGGCGGAGCTGGTCCGCGCCTCGGGGCTGCCCGCCGAGGAGTGGCTGTCGCGGCTGTTCGAGACGGTGATGCACCCGGTGCTGCACGTGATGTACACGTACGGCATCACCTTCAACCCGCACGGCCAGAACACGCTCATCGGGTACGACGCCGACGACGTGCCGCGGCGGCTGTTCCTGAAGGACTTCGTCGACGACGTGTCCGTGTCGCACACCCCGGTCCCGGAGCGCGGCCCGGAGCCGGACGGCTACGACCACGTGCTGCCCCGGAAGAACCCGGTCGTCATCCGCCAGCACGTCGTCGACCAGTTGCTGCTGGGCCACTTCCGGTACCTGGCGCCGCTCGTCGCCGAGCAGTTGGGCGTCCCGGAGGAGCGGTTCTGGCGGCTGGTGCGGCAGGCGGTCGTGTCGTACCAGAAGCGGTTCCCGGACCGGAAGGACCGGTACGCCGAGTACGACATGCTCGCGGACGAGTTCCCGCGCTACCCGTTCAACACCGACCGGCTCGTCGTCACCCGCTACGTCGACCGGGCGCTGCGGCACGCGCTGCGCCCGAACGGCACCGTCCCCAACCCGCTGTCATGAGCATCGAGATCAGCGCGCGGGAGCTCACCCTCGGCCACGGGGGCGAGCCCGTCGCCCGCGGCATCGGCGTCGCCCTGGCGCCCGGCGAGGTCACGGCGCTCGTCGGCCCGAACGGCTCCGGCAAGTCCACGCTGCTGCGGGCGCTGGCCCGGCTGCACACTCCGGACGCGGGCCGGATCGTGCTCGACGGCCGCGACCTGGCGGAGTACCGGCCGCGGGAACTGGCCCGGAAGCTCAGCTTCCTGACGCAGTCCCCGATCGTGCCCGCCGGGGTGACCGTCGAGGAGCTGATCGCGTACGGCCGCCACCCCCACCAGGGGCTGCTCGCGCGCGGCGACGGCGACGAGGACCGGGAGGCGATCAGTTGGGCGCTGGACGCCACGAACCTGCGGCCGCTGGCCGACCGCACCCTGGACCGGCTGTCCGGGGGCGAGCGGCAGCGGGCGTGGATCGCGATGGCGCTGGCCCAGCGGACCGGCCTGCTGCTGCTCGACGAGCCGACGACGTACCTCGACATCCGCTACCAGATCGAGGTGCTGCGGCTCGTGCGGCGGCTGGCGGACGAGCACGGCATCACCGTGGCGGTGGTGCTGCACGACCTGAACCAGGCCGCCGCGTTCTCCGACGCGATGGTCGTGCTGGCCGGGGGCCGGATCGTCGCGTCCGGCACGCCCGCGCAGGCGCTGACGGAGGAGACCGTCCGCACCGCCTTCCAGATCGACACGACCGTCACCCTCGACCCCCACACGGGTGTGCCGACCTGTCTGCCGACGTGGCGCGAGCCGTCGCCGGCAGCGGCCACCTGAGCACCACGGCACCACCGTTCGCACCACCCGATCGAGCAAAGGAACCATCGCCCATGCGCACTGCACCACGGGCCCGTACCGCCCTCACCGCGCTCCTCGCCGCCGCGGCGCTCGCCGTCACCGCCGTCGGCTGCGGCTCCGCCGCCGAGGAGGCGGGCGGCGGATCCCCGAAGGAGGGGAACGGCGGCGCCGGCCGGGGGGGCGGGGTCACCGTCTCCCACCTGAAGGGCTCCACCACGCTGAAGCAGCCCGCCCGGAAGGTCGTCGCCCTGGAGTGGACGTACGCCGAGGACCTGCTGGCCCTCGGGGTGTCCCCGGCCGGTGTGGCCGACGTGAAGGGGTACGACCAGTGGGTCACCGGCGGCCCCCGGTTCGGCGCGGACGTCAAGGACGTCGGGACCCGGCAGGCGCCCAGCCTGGAGACGATCAAGGCGCTGAAGCCCGACCTGATCATCACCTCCAAGGTGCGTTCGGAGGCCAACTACGAACAGCTGAACAAGATCGCGCCGACGCTGATGTTCGACCCGTACTCGACTGAGAGCGAGTACGGGGAGATGCGGGCCACGCTGAGGAAGATCGGCACCGCCGTCGGCAAACCGGAGGCGGCCGACACGGCGTTGAAGGAGCTCGACGAGAAGATCGCCGCCGCCCGGCAGAAGCTGGCGACGGCGAACAGGGACCGGGCCGAGGTGACCGTCGCCCGCGGCTACACCACGGACGGCGCCGCCGTGGTGGAGGTCCTCACCGACTCCACCATCCCCGGCGGGCTGCTGCCGCAGTTGGGTCTGAGGAACGCCTGGAAGGGCAAGGCCGACGCGTACGGCATGAGCAAGGTCGACATCGAGGGCCTCAAGCCCGTCGAGAAGTCCAGCCTCGTCTACGTCGCCGCGAAGGACGACGACGTGTTCGCCACGTCGCTGCCGAAGAACGCCCTGTGGCAGAACCTGGACTTCGCGAAGGGCAAGCGCGTCCACGCCCTCGACCCGGGCACGTGGTTCTTCGGCGGGCCGTTCTCGACCGCGCAGGTCGCCGACGAGATCGCGAGCGCGCTCACTTCATGACCGGGATCGCGACACGTCCTTCGGACACGGTGCCGGGGCGGACCGGGAGGGCGCTGCGCCTCCCGGCCGGCCCGGCCGCCATCGTCGCCGGCGGGGTGCTGGCGCTGCTGCTGGTGACCGTGGCGCACCTGGGGTACGGGCGCAGCGACGTCGGCCTCGGGGACCTGTTGGGGCTGCTGGCCGGCGGCGGGGACGCGGAGGCCCGGTCGGTGCTGCTGGGCGGGCGGCTGCCGCGCACCCTGGCCGGGCTGGTCGCCGGGGCGGCGCTGGCCGTCGCGGGCTGCCTGCTCCAGTCGTCGGTGCGCAACCCGCTGGCCTCGCCGGACACGCTCGGCGTGACGGCGGGCGCGTACCTCGCGGTGGCCCTCAGCGCGATCACCGGGTTCTCGCTGGGCGATCTGCCGCGCGGTGGCGTCGCGTTCGCCGGGGGGCTGCTCGCGGCGGCGCTCGTGCACACCGTGGCGGGCGGGTCGCGGGGGCGGCCCGCCCACCTGGTGCTGGCCGGGGTGTCGGTGACGCTGGCGCTGTCCAGCGTCACCGCGGTGCTGGTGGTGCTCTTCCAGGAGGAGACCGGCGCGGTGTTCTTCTGGGGGCACGGCTCGCTCGCGGTGGCCGACAGCACCCGGTCCCTGACGGTGCTGCCGCTGCTCGTGGCGGGGCTGCTGGGCGGGCTGCTGCTGGCGAGGCCGCTGGACATCCTCGGCACCGGGGACGAGACGGCCCGGGGCCTCGGCGTGTCGGTGGGCCGGGTGCGGCTGACGGCGGTGGTGCTGTCGGTGCTGCTCACGGCGTGCGCGGTGGCGGTGACGGGCCCGATCGGGTTCGTCGGCCTGGCCGCGCCGCACCTGGTGCGGCTCGCCGGGGTGCGGCGGCACGCGGCGCTGCTGCCGGCGGCGGCCGTGTGGGGGGCGACGCTGCTGTTGGCGGCGGACCTGCTGGCGCGGGTGACGTCGCCGACCGGCAACGAGGTCGCGGCCGGTGTGGTGACGGCGCTGTTCGGCGCGCCGCTGTTCCTGTGGCTGGCCCGGCGGCTGCCGGCGGAGCCGGCCGCGCCCGGCACGGTGATGCCGGGCCGGCGCGGGCGCCGGCTGCCGTACCCGCCGCTGCTGGTGGGCGGGGTCGCCGCGGTGGCCGCGCTGCTGGCGGGCGGGCTGGCGCTGGGCGACATCGCCGTGCCGTTCGCCGAGCTGCCGCGGCTGCTGGCGGGCGGCGGGGACGAGCTGCTGCGGGGCGTGGTGCTGGAGTACCGGCTGCCGCGGCTGCTGGTGGCGGCCCTGGCGGGGGCGCTGCTGGCGGTGGCGGGCGGCATCGTGCAGACCGTGTCGCGCAATCCGCTGGCGGACCTGACGGTGATGGGCGTCAGCGGCGGTGCCGGGTTCGGCGCGGCGCTGGTGCTGGTGGCGCTGCCCTCGGTGCCGTACGCGATGCTGCCGGTCGCGGCGCTGCTGGGCGGTACGGCGGCGTTCGCGCTGACGTACGGCCTGTCGCTGCGGAAGGGGTCGGTGGCGCCGGAGCGGCTGGTGCTGGTCGGCATCGGCACGTTCGCGCTGACCACCGCGGCGACCAACTACCTGGTGGTGGGGGCGCGTTTCCAGGTCGCGCAGGCGCTGACGTGGCTGTCGGGCTCGACGTACGCGCGGGACACGACCGACCTGTCCGTGCTGGCGGCGGCGGTGCTGGTGGGCGTGCCGCTGCTGGTGCTGTCGTTCCGGCGGCTGGACCTGCTGGCGCTGGGCGAGGACACGCCGCGCACGCTGGGGCTGCCGCTGGAGCGGACCCGGCTGGCGGTGCTGGTCCTCGCGGTGGCGCTGGCGGCGTGCGCGGTCGCCGTCGTGGGGACGGTGGCGTTCGTCGGCCTGGTCGCGCCGCACGCGGCGCGGATGCTGGTCGGTTCGCGGGCGCACCGGCTGCTGCCGGTGTCGGCGCTGCTGGGCGCGGCGCTGATGATCGCCGCGGACACGGTGGGCCGTACGGCCATCGCGCCCGCGGAGATCCCGTCGGGGCTGCTGGCGGCGCTGATCGGCACGCCGTACTTCGTGTGGCAGCTACGGCGCGGCCACCGCGCGGGCTGACGGCCCGCCCGCTCCCGGCGCACCGCCTTCGGCGGCCCCGCCCGGGCGGCCCCGCGGGTCGCCCGGAGGCGGGCCGGGGCCCACAGCGGGCGGGCGGCGCGGGCCCGGTCACGGGCGGGGCGGCTCCGCGGCTCGCGTACGGCCCCGGTGACGCGTCCGGCGTGGCGCCGGCCGTCCGGCGCGCCGCCTGCCCGCCGCGCGGCGAGCGGGCGGGGCCCCGTCACGGGTGGACGGCGAGACGGCCGCGCCGTGCCCGCGGGGCATCCCCGCGGCGGCGGGCGGCCGTGCGGCCGAAGGCGGGCGGCGGGCGGGGCGGCCGTGGTCACCGCGCCGCCCCGGAGCCGGAGCCGGCGGCGGCCTTCTCGGCGGCCCCGGTGATGTTGCGGGCCATGCCGCCGAACACGGCGGCGTGGAACGGGGCGACACCCCACCAGTACGCGTGGCCGAGCAGCCCGTGCGGGTGGAACAGGGCACGCTGCCGGTAGCGGGTGCGGCCCCGTTCGTCGCGGTCGGCGTACATCTCCAGCCAGGCGAGGCCGGGCAGGCGCATCTCGGCGCGCAGCCGCAGCAGCCGGCCGTGCTGGATCTCCTCGACCCGCCAGAAGTCCAGGGAGTCGCCGGCGCGGAGCCGCGCGGCGTCGCGCCGGCCGCGGCGCAGCCCGACTCCGCCGACGAGCCGGTCGAGCCATCCGCGCGCCGCCCAGGCGAGGGGGAGGGAGTACCAGCCGTTGTCGCCGCCGACGCCCTCGATGACCCGCCACAACTGCTCGGGCGGGGCGTCGACGAGCCGTTCCCGCTCGTCGGTGTAGAGGCTGCCGCCGGTCCAGTCGGGGTCGGTCGGCAGGGGGTCGCTGGGCGCGCCGGGCACGGAGGCGGACGACCAGCGGGTGGTGACGCGGGCCTCGCGGACGCGGCGCAGGGCGAGCGTGAGGGCCTCGTCGCAGCCGAGGGGGGCGCCGGGCGGGTCGGGGACGTGGCGGGCGATGTCGTGCTCGCGGCAGACCACCTCGTGGCGCAGCGAGTCGGCGAGGGGTCGGGCGATGGACGCCGGTACGGGCGTGACGAGTCCGATCCACAGGCTGGACAGGCGCGGCGTGAGCAGCGGCACGGGCAGGACGAGCCGCCGGGGCAGTCCGGCGACGGCGGCGTAGCGCGCCATCAGCTCGCGGTAGGTGAGCACGTCGGGGCCGCCGATGTCGAAGGAGCGGCTGACGTCGGGCGGCATCCCGGCGCTCCCGACGAGGTAGCGCAGCACGTCGCGGATGGCGATCGGCTGGATGCGGGTGCGCAGCCAGCGCGGGGTGACCATGAGGGGCAGGCGTTCGGTGAGGTAGCGGAGCATCTCGAAGGACGCGGAGCCGGAGCCGAGGATGACGGCGGCGCGCAGCACGGTGGTGGGGACGCCGGAGTCCGACAGGACGCGGCCGACCTCGGCGCGGGAGCGCAGGTGCGGGGAGAGGTGCCGCTCGGGCACGCCGGCGGGGGTGAGGCCGCCGAGGTAGACGAGGCGGCGCACGCCGGCGGCGCGGGCCCGGCGGGCGAAGACGGCGGCGGCCTCGCGGTCGGTGTCCTCGAAGCCGGGGCCGGTGCCGAGGGCGTGCACGAGGTAGTACGCGATGTCGGCGCCGCGCATCACGTCGCGCACCGACGCCTCGTCGGTGACGTCGCCGCGGACGATGTCGACGCGGTCCGCCCAGGGGTGGTCGCGGAGCTTGCCGGGGGTGCGGGCGAGGCAGCGCACGCGGTACCCGGCGTCGAGGAGTTCGGGGACGAGGCGGCCACCGACGTAGCCGGTGGCGCCGGTGACCAGGCAGAGCGGCGCGGTCGCGGGGGCCGGTCCCGGCCGGTCCGTGGCCGGGGACGGGGCGCTGCGGTCCGTCATGGGTGCCTCCGTCGCTCGGGGTGCTGCTCCCACCGTGGACCGCCCGGACGGTTTCCGCCCGTCCGGTGCCTTCGGATGCGGGAGGCGGGGTTTCTATAGGCTGACCAGGTGGTGACCAGGGACGACGACGGAACGGGCGAGGGGACGCGGGGTGAGCGGCAGCCCCCGGCGGACCTCCAGGCGTTCGCCGTGCAGCTCCGCCGGATGAACGGCGAGGTGAACCGGCTGGTGCACGGCTTCGCGGCGAGCCAGGGCCTGCACCCGACGGACGTGCAGGCGCTGGCCGCGATCCTCGACGCCGACGGGCCCATGACGCCGGGGCGGCTGCGCGAGCACCTGGGGCTGACCTCGGGGGCGGTGACCGCCTGCGTGGACCGGCTGGAGCGCGCCGGGCACATCCGCCGGTCCCGCGAGAGCACCGACCGGCGGGTGGTCCACCTGCACTACGAGCCCGGGGCGCAGGCCGCCGCGCGCGCGTTCTTCCGGCCCCTGGCGACGGCGGCGGAGGCCGCCACCGGGCGGTTCACGCCGGAGGAGCTCCACGTGGCGCTGCGGTTCCTGACGGCGCTCAACGAGGAACTGGGTTTGGAGACCCCACCGCGGCGGTAAGCGGGTGCTTCCGGCGCGTCGGGCCCCCGGTGCCGATGTATCTCAATCATTAAGATAGTTTTCCGTTGAGACAGTAGACGGATCCCCCTCCCGCAGGAGAACCATGCCCTCCTTCCCGGTCCTCGCCCGGCGGCTGCTGCCCGCCCTCCTCATCGCCGTCTGGCTGGCCGTCGGAGGCGGTCTCGGCCCGTACGCCGGGAAGCTGGGCGAGGTCGCCACCAACGACCAGGCGGCGTTCCTCCCCGAGGACGCCGAGTCGACCCGCGTCCTGGACGCGCAGCGGGCGTTCCGCCAGGAGGAGTCACTGCCCCTGGTCGTGGTGTGGACCGGGGACGGCGGGGGCGCCGTGGGCCCGGCCGGGCGGGAGGCCGCGACGCGGGCGCTCGCCTCCCTGGCGGGCACGCCCGGCGTGGTGGGCACGCCCTCCCCCGCCGTGCCGTCCGAGGACGGCGAGGCGCTGCAGGGCGCGCTCCGGCTCGCGCCCGACCTGGAGGACGAGCTGCCCGCCGTCCTCGAACGGGTCCGGGCCGCCGCCGGCGAGGTGCCCGGCACCCGGACCTGGCTGGCCGGCCCCGCGGCGACCCAGGCGGACCTGAGCGACGCGTTCGCCGGGATCGACGGGCTGCTGCTGGGCGTCGCCCTCGCGGCCGTCCTGTTGATCCTGCTGCTGGTGTACCGGAGCGTGCTGCTGCCACTCGCGGTCATCCTGTGCGCGGTGTTCGCCCTGGCCCTGGCGTGCGCGGTGGTGTACCTCCTCGCCGACGCGGACGTGGTGCGGGTCGACGGCCAGGTGCAGGGCATCCTGTTCATCCTGGTCATCGGCGCGGCGACCGACTACGCCCTCCTGCTGGCCGCCCGCTTCCGGGAGGAGCTGGTCCTCCACGAGGACCGCCGCGCCGCGATGCGCGCGGCGCTCCGCCAGTCGTACGGGCCGATCGGGGCGAGCGCCGCCACGGTCGCCCTCGGCCTGCTGGCCCTGCTCCTGAGCGACCTCACGAACAACCGGGCGCTGGGGCCGGTCGGGGCCATCGGCATCGTCTGCGCCGTCCTGGGGTCGCTGACCTTCCTGCCCGCCGTGCTGGTGCTGCTGGGCCGGGCGGCGTACTGGCCGGCCGCTCCGAAGCGGGCCGCGGCGGGCGCCGGGCACGGCGTGTGGACGAAGGTGGCCGCCCTCGTCGACCGCGCCCCGCGCAGGGTGTGGGCGGGGACGCTCGCCGTGTTGCTGGCGGGCGCGGCGTTCGCGCCGGCGCTCACCGCGAAGGGCGTGCCGCTGGACGAGATCTTCGTCGACGACGCGCCGTCCGTCGCCGCGGGGAAGGTGCTCGGCGAGCACTTCCCCGGCGGCTCGGGCAACCCCGCCGTCATCGTGGCGGACGCCGCGGCGCTGCCCGCGGTGACCGCGGCGGCCGAAGGTGCCGACGGGGTCGACTCGGTCGCGCCGGTCACCGCGTCCGGGCGGCCCGGCGGCCCGCCCCTGGTCGTCGGGGGGCGGGTCCAGCTCAACGCCACCCTGGAGGCCGCGCCCGACAGCGACGCCGCGAAGGCGGCGCTGGTCCGGCTGCGGACCGCCGTCCACGCCGTACCGGGCGCGGACGCCCTGGTGGGCGGCTACACGGCGCAGCAGTACGACACGCAGCGGACCGCCGAGCGGGACCGCGCGGTCATCGTCCCCGTCGTCCTGGTGATCATCCTGCTGATCCTGGTGGGGCTGCTGCGCTCGCTGCTGCTGCCGGTGCTGCTGGTGGCCACGGTGGCGCTGAACTTCCTGGCGACCCTGGGCGTCTCGGCGCTGGTCTTCGAGCGGCTGCTCGGCTTCAGCGGCACGGACGCCTCGGTCCCGCTGTACGGGTTCGTGTTCCTGGTCGCGCTGGGCGTCGACTACAACATCTTCCTGATGTCGCGGGTCCGGGAGGAGACGCTCCACCACGGCACGCGGCAGGGCGTGCTGCGGGGGCTCACCGCGACCGGCGGGGTGATCACCTCGGCGGGCGTGGTGCTCGCCGCGACGTTCGCCGCGCTCGCGGTGATCCCGCTGGCGTTCCTGCTCCAGATCGCGTTCATCGTCGCCTTCGGCGTGCTCCTCGACACCCTGGTCGTCCGGTCGCTGCTCGTGCCGGCGCTGGTGCGGGACATCGGGCCGGTCTCCTGGTGGCCCGGTGCGATCAGAACACGGACAGGCCCGTCAGGGTCGTGAACCGGTCGAGCGCGGCGACCCCGGCGACGGAGTTGCCGCGCTCGTCGAGGCCCGGGCTCCACACGCACAGCGTGCAGCGGCCCGGGACGACGGCGACGATGCCGCCCCCGACGCCGCTCTTGCCGGGCAGCCCGACCCGGTAGGCGAAGTCGCCGGCCGCGTCGTAGGTGCCGCAGGTCAGCATCACGGCGTTGACCTGCTTGGCCTGGCTGCGGCTGAGCAGCGACGAGCCGTCGGCGCGGATGCCGTGCCGGGCCAGGAACCCGGCGGCGCGGGCCAGGTCCGCGCACGAGGCCTCCAGGGAGCACTGGCGGAAGTACTGCTCCAGGAGGTCGGGGACGGGATTGCCGATGTTGCCGTAGGAGGCCATGAAGTACGCCAGGGCGGCGTTGCGGTCGCCGTGCGCGGCCTCCGACGCGGCGACTTCCCCGTCGAAGTCCAGCTCCGCGTTGCCGCTCTCGGCGCGCAGGAACGCGCGCAGCGCGCCGGACGCGTCGCCGGTCAGGGTGTGCAGCCGGTCGGTGACGACGAGGGCGCCGGCGTTGACGAAGGGGTTGCGGGGGATGCCGTTCTCGTACTCCAGCTGGACGAGCGAGTTGAACGGGTTGCCGGACGGCTCGCGGCCCACGTGCTCCCACAGCGCCTCGCCCTCCAGGGAGAGGGCGAGGGCGAGGGTGAACGCCTTGGTGATGGACTGCGCGGAGAACGGGTGCCGCCAGTCCCCCACCCCGTAGACCGTGCCGTCGAGCTCCGCGACGGCCATGCCGAAGCGGCGGGTGTCGGCCTCGGCGAGCGCGGGGATGTAGTCCGCCGGCCGGCCCCGACCCGGTCGGGCGGCGACGTCGGCCGCGATCTGGTCGAGGACGGACTGGAAGGCGGGGGCCACGGCGGTGCTCACTCCGGCGGGTGCGGGGGCGGGGACGTCCGCCCCATTGTGCCTCCCCCGTCCCCCGTGTCGGCGGGCGGGAGCCCGGCCCGCCGGGGGCCACCGCGCGCCGGCGGCCGGGCCGTTCGGGTGCCGGGCCGCTCAGGCGGCGAACCCCTCCTCGGGGTGGAGCGCGGGGAGCACCCGGTCCGGGGTGAGGGGCAGTTCCCGGAAGCGGACGCCCGTGGCGTGGTGGACGGCGTTGCCGACGGCGGCGGCCGCGCCGACGGTGCCGATCTCGCCGATGCCCTTGCTGCCCATGGGGTTGAGGAGGCCGTCGTCCTCCTCGATCCAGTACGCCTCCACCGCGGGCACGTCGGCGTGGGCGGGGACGTGGTAGGAGGCGAGGTCGCTTTCGGTGAAGTCGCCGTGGGCGGCGTCCACGGTGCTGTGCTCGGTCAGCGCCATCCCCAGGCCCATGACCATGCCGCCGATCAGCTGGGAGCGGGCGGTGCGCGCGTTGAGGATGCGTCCGGCGGCGAAGACGCCCAGCATGCGCCGGAGGCGCACCTCTCCGGTGACCGTGTCGACCTGCACCTCGGCGAACTGGGCGCCGAAGGCGTGCCGCGCGTACGGGGGTGTGCGGCGGACCTCGTCGGTCGTGTCGGCGGTGGCCGTCAGCCCGTCGTCGGGCAGCGGCCCGCCGTGCCCGGCGACGGCGGCGGCCAGGGCGTCGCACGCCCGGTGGACGGCCCACCCCCAGGAGGCCGTGCCGGAGGAGCCGCCGGCGAGGGGCGCGCGCGGGAGGCGGGTGCTGCCGATCTCGATGCGCACCGCCTCCAGGGGCGCGGCGAGCGCGGCGGCGGCGACCTGGGCGAGGACCGTGCGGGCGCCGGTGCCGATGTCGGTCGCGTTGACGCGGACGGTGTACGTGCCGTCGGGGTGGGCGGTGGCGCTCGCGGAGCACGGCGACACGAGCACGGGGTAGGTCGAGGCGGCGACGCCGGAGCCGATGAGGAGGGGGCCCTCGCGGCGGGCGGCGGGGCGCGGGTCGCGGTCCTGCCAGCCGAAGCGGCGGGCGCCCTCGCGCAGGCACTCGACGAGGTGGCGGCTGCTGAAGGGGCGGCCGCTGTCGGGCTCCGTGGCGGGGTCGTTGAGGATCCGCAGGTCGACGGGGTCCATGCCGAGGGCGTCGGCGAGCTCGTCCACGGCGGACTCCAGGGCGTACATGCCGGGGGTCTCGCCGGGGGCGCGCATCCAGGACGGGCTGGGCACGTCGAGGGGGACGACGCGGTGGGTGGTGAGGCTGTGCGGCGACCCGTACATGACGCGGGCGGGCACGGCGGCCTGCTCGACGAACTCGGTGACGCGCGAGGTGTGGGTGGTGACCTCGTGGCTGACGGAGACGAGGGTGCCGTCCGGTTCGGCGCCCAGGCGCAGCCGGTGCAGGGTCGGCGCGCGGTGCCCGGTGACGGACGGCAGGTGGCGGCGGGGCAGGGCCAGTTTGACGGGGCGGCCGGTGTGGATCGCGGCCATCGCGGCGAGGACGACGTGCGGGCGGGGGGTGCCCTTGCCGCCGAAGCCGCCGCCGACGTGTTCGGCGACGACGGTGACGCGGTCCTCGGGGAGGTCGAAGAGGGAGGCGAGGACGGCGCGGACGGCGTTGGCGCCCTGGCAGGAGTCGTACACGGTGAGCCGGCCGCCGGCGAAGTGGGCGGTCGCGGCGTGCGGCTCCATGGGGTGGTTGTGCAGCGGCGGCACGCGGTAGGCGACGTCGACGCGGACCGGGGCGGTGGCGAACGCGGCGGCGGCGTCGCCGCGCTCGCGGTGGGCGGGGTAGCCGCCGTTGGCCTTCTCGGGGGTGTACGCCTCGGGGTGGTCCTCGTCGAGGACGACGTCGTGCGGTTCGGGCCCGCCGCCGTGGCCGGCGCAGGCGACGCGGACGGCGGCGGCCACCGCGCGGGCGTTCTCCAGGGTGTCGGCGACGGCCAGGGCGACGTACCAGCCGCGGTGGGGGACGGCGTCGTACTGGAGCACGTCGAGCTCGGGGTCGTCGGGCGGGGCGGCGAAGCGGGGCGCGTTGAACGGGGTGAGGACGGCGAGGGCGCCGGGCTGGGCCATGGCGGCGGAGGTGTCGACGCGGGTGACGCGGCCGCAGGCGACGCCGACGGGGACGGGCCAGGCGTGGGCGCAGCCGGGCGGGGTGTGCTCGGCGGCGTAGCGGGCGGCGCCGGTGACCTTGTCGCGGCCCTCGATGCGCTCGGCGGGGGTGCCGAGGGGGTGCGGGGTGGCGGCCATGGGTGCTCCGGTTCTCCGGTCAGGTGCGGTGGGTGCCGGCGAGGCCGCCGACGACGGCTCCGGCGAGCCGGTGGGCGAGGGGGACCTTGTACGCGTTGTCGCGGAGCGGTTCGGCGGCGTCCAGTTCGGCGGCGACGGCGCGGGAGACGTTCTCGGGGGTGGGAGCGGCGCCCAGGAGGGCGGCCTCGGCGCGGCGGGCGCGCCAGGGCCGGTGCGCGAGCCCGCCGAACGCCAGGCCCAAGCGGCGCACCGCGCCGCCGGCGTCGAGGTCGAGGACGGCGGCGACCGAGACGAGGGCGAAGGCGTAGGAGGCGCGGTCGCGGGCCTTGCGGTACGCGGAGGGCAGCCCGGCGGTGGCGGCGGGCAGGGTGACGGCGGTGATCAGTTCCCCGGGCCGGATGACGGTGTCCAGTTCGGGGTGGGCGCCGGGGAGCCGGTGGAAGTCGGTGACGGGCACGGTGCGTTCGCCGTCCGGGCCGTGGAGTTCCACGTCGGCGTCGAGGGCGGCGAGGGCGACGGCGAGGTCGGAGGGGTGGGTGGCGATGCACAGGGGCGAGTGGCCGAGCACCGCGTGGTCACGGTGGACGCCGTCGCGGGCGCCGCAGCCGCTGCCGGGGACGCGCTTGTTGCAGGGTTTGGTGAGGTCCTGGAAGTAGGGGCAGCGGGTGCGCTGGAGGAGGTTGCCGCCGGTGGTGGCGGTGTTGCGGAGCTGTCCGGAGGCGCCGGAGAGGAGCGCGCGGGACACGGCGGCGTAGCGGGCGCGGACGAGGGGGTGCGCGGCGAGGTCGCTGTTGCGGACGGTGGCGCCGACGCGCAGCCCGCCGTCGGGGAGCTCCTCGACGGCGTCGAGCGGCAGGCGGCCGATGTCGACGAGGGTCTCGGGGGTCTCGACGCCGAGTTTCATCAGGTCGACGAGGTTGGTGCCGCCGGCGAGGTAGCGGGCGCCGGGGTGCGCGGCGTGGGCGGCGGTCGCCTCCTGGACCGTGCGGGCGCGGACGTACGCGAAGGGCCTCACCGGATCACGTCCTCGACGGCCTGGACGATGTGGGGATAGGCGCCGCAGCGGCAGAGGTTGCCGCTCATCCGCTCGCGGATCTCGTCCGGGGTGAGCGGGACGGGGCCCTGGGCGGGCGGCGCGTCCGGGTCGGTCGCCAGGGAGGGGTGGCCGGCGGCGGCCTCGTCGAGCATGCCGAGGGCGGAGCAGAGCTGGCCGGGGGTGCAGTAGCCGCACTGGAAGGCGTCGCGGTCGAGGAACGCCTGCTGGAGCGGGTGGAGCCGGTCGCCGCCGTCCTGGGCGACGCCTTCGACGGTGGTGACGTCGCAGCCGTCGAGGGCGACCGCGAGGAGCAGGCAGCCGTTGGCGCGGCGCCCGTCGACGAGGACGGTGCAGGCGCCGCACTGGCCGTGGTCGCAGCCCTTCTTGGCGCCGGTCAGGCCCAGCCCCTCGCGCAGCGCGTCGAGGAGGGTGGTGCGGTGGTCGACGGTGAGCGCGCGGAGCGTTCCGTTCACCCGCAGGGTGACCTCGGAGTGGTACGCGTCGGGCGGGGGCGTCGTCGGCTGCACGGGGCTGGGCCTTTCCGGTGGTGGGGTGGGAGGCGGGGGCCGGTCAGCCGCTCCGCTCGTCTCCGGTGTCCCCCCCGATCCCGGTGTCCCCCACGTACCCCCGGTCCCCCTCGCCCTCCTCGCTCGGCTCGGGTATGAGGTGGACGGCGGCCTCCTCGGCGGACGCGGCCCCGCCGTCGATGCCCACGTCCCGGCCCACGACGTCCTTCTCCGTGTCGGTGTGGGCGCCCTCGTCGGGCGCGACGAGCCGGCCCGACCGGTCCTGGCCGACCTGGTCGTCGTACGGCTCGCCCATGCCGCCGGGCAGGTCGCCGATGCCGTCGGAGGCCGCCTCGGCGTCGTCGGTGCGCAGGGCGGGGTCGGGAACCTCCCGGGACAGCCGCCGGTCGAGGGACTCGCCCTCGCGCTGCTCGCGGGCGGTGGTGCCGACGTCGTCGGCGGCGAGGGGCCGCTCCGGGGGCGAGTAGCCCTCCTCGTACGGGTTGGTGGCGCGGTCGGAGAGGGTGTCCTCGTCGTCGAGGATCCCGTGGTCCTCCAGGATCTCGCGGTCGTCGGTGGGGTCGGGCTGGTAGACCTCGTCGCCCATCGTCTCTTCGGTTCCCATGGCTGGCTCCCGGTCTGCTGCGGTTTCGCCTCCTCCGCGTATCCAGCCTGGACCAGGTCACACTTCCCGGCACCCGCGCGCGGTGCAAACGGGCGCCGGGCCCGCGCACGCGCACCGCCCCCGCACGGTGGCGTGCGGGGGCGGTGCGGCGCCGGCGGCCGGCCGGTTCAACGCTTGAAGGCGTCCTTGGCCTTCCGGCCCGCCTCGCGCAGGTCGGCCTGGGCGCGCTCGGTGCGGCCCTCGGCGGCCATGTCCTCGTTCCCGACCGCGCGGCCCACGTTCTCCTTGACCGCCCCCTTGGCCTGCTGGACCTTGGCGGGCGTCTTCCGTTTCGCGGACATGGTGCGTACTCCCTGTTCGTCGCTTCCCGGACGGGATACGCCTGCCCCGGTCCGGGGCGGTCACACCGGGGCGCCCGCCCGCTCGCGGCCGGCCCCGTCAGCGCACCCCCTCCTGCGTACGCCGTACGCACTCCGTGACGACGGCCCCCAGCGTGCCGTGCCGCCGCAGCAGCCGGCGCTGGACGCGGGCGCCGTTGCCGCCGCTCAGCAGGTCGTCGAGGGACTTGCGGGCACGGGCGTGGTCGCCGTTGTCGTCGAGCGCCTCCTCGACGTGCCGGAACAGCGCCCGGACGACGTGCTCGGCCGGGGCGGGCCGCATGGTGTGCGGGTGGACCAGCTCGCCGTCCAGCCCGGACCGGGCGGCCCGCCAGGCGGCGGCCCTCAGCAGCCCGATGCCGTGGTCCTCGGGCGGCCGGCCCTCCCTCCAGTGCCGCGCGGCCGTGTCGACGAGGGCCCGGGCGAGCGTCGCGACGAGGACGGTCGTCGAGGCGTCCAGGCAGACGTCGGCGGCGCGGATCTCCACCGTCGGGTAGTGCCGGGAGAGCCGGGCGTCGAAGTAGACCATCCCCTCGTCCTGGAGGACTCCCGTGGCGAGCAGGTCGCGCACCCGCCGGTGGTAGCCGTCGGCGGAGCCGAACAGCTCCACCGGCCCCACCGACGGCAGGCGGCCCCACACGCGGCTGCGGTAGCTGTGGTAGCCGCTGTCCCCGCCCTGCCAGAAGGGCGAGTTGGCGCTCAGCGCGACCAGTACCGACAGCCACGGCCTGATCCGGTCGAGCACGGCCACGCCCTCCTCGTCGGAGGTGACCGAGACGTGGACGTGGCAGCCGCAGGTGAGCTGCTCCAGGGCGGTCAGCCCGAAGTGCTCCTGGATCCACCGGTAGCGCCTGCCCTCGGTGACGGCGGGCCCCACGGGCAGCGGCGAGGTCGCCAGCGCCACGACGGCGGCGCCCGCCTCGGCGGCGAGCCGCGCCGCACCGGCGCGGCACCGCTCGATCTCTTCGGCCACCTCGCCCATGGTGGTCCGGGGCACCGTCCCGAACTCGAGCTGCTGGCCGTGCAACTCCTTGGTGAAGGCGTGGGCCCGCCCCTGGTGGTGCCTGGCCGCGATGGCCAACACCTCTTCGGAGAGCGCGCGCGGCTCCCCCGATCGCGGGTCCACGAGGAGGAGTTCCTCCTCCACTCCGACACTGCGCAAAAGAACCCGCCTTTCCGATCGCATCCTCGGGGGACAACTGACGGAACTGCCGGACTCGCCGGATCTGCTGGACTGCGGACGTACTGGGTCTCCGACGTGCTGGACGCACCATCATCCCCGGTGCGGCGGGCGTGCGCACGGCCCCGGAAGCCGCTCGCGGGGATCTGGCGGGTTCCCGTCGCACCCGGCCGGAAGGGCCGGTGGCCGCCCGCCCCGCGGTGGACCCGGTACGCCGCGCCCCGCCCCGGCACGGCGGCGGGCGGGGCGGGGGAAACCCGGGCGCGACCGGGGCGTTCGGCGTGCCAGAATCCCCCGCATGCCGATTCGCTACCCCCGTCCCCTGCGCCCCGGCGACCGGATCGCCGTCACGTCCCCGTCGAGCGGGGTGTCCGAAGAGCTCCGCGCGCGGCTCGACGTGGCGGTCCGCGCGGTGGAGGCACGCGGGTACGAGGTCGTGGTGGGCGACTGCATGGACGGCTCCGGGCACCTCAGCGCCCCGGCCGCCGACCGCGCGGCCGAGCTGACGGCGATGCTGACCGACCCGGACGTGCGGGCCGTCGTGCCGCCGTGGGGCGGGGAGACGGCGATCGACCTCGTCCCGCTGCTCGACTGGGACCGGCTGCGGGACGCCGAACCGACCTGGTTCGTGGGCTTCTCCGACGTCTCGACCCTCATCACCCCGCTGACCCTGCTCACCGGCACGGCCACGCTCCACGGCAACAACCTCATGGACACCCCGTACCGGACGCCGGAGGGGCTGCTGTCCTGGCTGGACGTGGTGGCGCTGCCGGAGGGCGGCCGGTTCGCGCAGACCCCGCCGGGCCGCCACCGCTCCTCCGGCTGGGACGACTGGGCGGCCGACCCGCACGCCGACGCGCTGGCACTGGACGCCGCCGGCACGTGGACGCGGCTGGACGGCGACGGCGACGTGGACGTCGAGGGGCGCCTGATCGGCGGCTGCGTCGACACGCTGTGCCACCTCGCCGGGACGCCGTACGGGGACGTGCCCGCGTTCGCCCGCGCCCACGCCCCCGAGGGGCTGCTCGTGTACGTGGAGGTCTGCGAGGACGACGCGTTCGGCGTCTGCCGCGCCCTGCACGGGATGCGGCTCGCCGGGTTCTTCGACGCCGCCAACGCCGTCCTGATCGGCCGCACGTCGGCGCCCGACTCGCCGTCGCTGACGCAGGCCGAGGCGGTGCTGGACGCGCTGGGGCCGCTGGGCGTCCCGCTGATCGCGGATGTGGAGTGCGGTCACGTGCCGCCGTACCTGCCGCTCGTCAACGGGGCCCGCGGCCGGGTCGTCCACACGGCGACCCGGCACGAGCTGACGCAGGTCCTGGACTGACCGGCCGGCGGCTCGGGGGCCGCCGGCCGGTCCGGCCGCGGCGCCTCAGACGATCGGCGGCTGGGCCAGCCGTACGAGCTCCAGGGCCTGCTCCGGGAACCAGGCGCCCGCCTTGGGGTCGACCATGCCGCGGGCGGGGTCCTCGGGGCCGGGGGTCCCGCGCAGGCACAGGCCGTCCGACTCGCCGGGGATCTTGATCCAGAGGCGCGCGTCGTGGAGCGGCTCGCCGGTGCGGGTCGTCGGGCGGGCGCCCAGGCCGCGGTCCGGCGGGTTGCACCACTCCTGCGGGTCCGGGTAGACGCCGGCGGGCGCGGTCCAGGGGCCGCGGCCGTTGCGGCTGGAGTCGGTGACGAAGTGCTTCATCCGCGCCGGGTCGGTGCGCACGTGCTCGGCGATCCAGGCGTCGGCCTCGGCGGGCGGCGTCCACTGGTCGGGGCAGTGCGCCGCGTCGCCGCCGTCGGCCGCGTACGCCAGGCAGGCGGAGATCAGCTTGCCGTAGCGGACGTTGGCCGCGTCGGTGTGGTAGTTCGAGACGTTCAGGTAGAAGCCGGTGGCGTCGTCGACGCCGCCCTTGAGGAGGCGGGGCACGAGGGAGCGGACGCCGTGCCAGCCGGGGTGCCCGGCGTCGAGGTAGACCTTGGTGCGGGGCAGCCCGGCGAGGAGGGAGGCGGCGTACCGGACCTCGGTGTAGCGGGCGGCGGTACGGGTGCCCTGGGCGTCGTCCTGGCCGCAGTCGGAGGGCAGCAGCGCGAGGGAGTCGGGTTCGAGGACGACGATCGCCTGGCGACCGCCGATGGCGCGGGCGACGGCGTCGACCCACGCCTGGTACTCGGCGGTGGTGGAGGCGCCGCCACCCGAGTAGTTGGAGCAGTCGCGGCCGGGGATGTTGTACAGGGCGAGCACCGGGACGGTGCCCTCGCGGGCGGCCTTGCGGACGACGGCGCGGACCTCGTCGTGGACCTCCTGCGGCGTCCCGGCGTGGTACCAGACGGCCTGCGGGGTGCGGACCATGCGCAGCAGCCCGACCGCGTCGGTGAACCGCCCCTCCCGTACGAGCTCCTTCACCTGGGTGAGGGCGCCCGGGTTGGGGGCGGGGACGTGCAGGGCGGCGCCGCGGGCGGACGGCGCGGCGCCCTCCCGCGCGGCGGCGCCCTCCTGGGCGGCGGCGCCCTCCTGGGCGGCGGCGGGGCCGGTGAGGAGGCCGGCGGTCAGGGCGAGCGGGAGGGTCAGCAGGGCGGCGGCGGCTCTGAGGCGGCCGGGGGCGCGGGTGCGCAGGCTCATGGACAGCCCTTCGTCATGGGTCGGAGGAGGCTTGGGAGCGCTCCCACCGAGACTCCCGCCCGTCCCGTGCGCCCGTCAAGGCCCTTACACCGCAGGAGTCGCGAGGGGGCGAGCCGGAGGCCGGGCGCGGCCCGTCCGGGCCGGGGCCGCCGACCGGCGTCTCCGGTGCCCGCGCGGACGCGGGCGGCGCCGCCGACCGGCGCTGGGTCCTCTCCGCCCGGCCCGGCACCCCGGACCGGGCCAAGGGGCCGTCTCCCGGGCGAAGCGTCAGGCGGCCGGCTCCATCCGGCCGTCGGTGGCGGTCGGCCCGTCGTGGTGGATCGGGGTGCGGGCGCCGGTCAGGGAGGCGCCGCTGCCGCCCCGGCGGTCGGCGACGATCTCGGCGCCGATCGACAGGGCCGTCTCCTCCGGGGTGCGGGCGCCCAGGTCGAGGCCGATCGGCGAGCGCAGGCGGGCCAGCTCGCGCTCGGTGACGCCGGCCTCGCGCAGCCGCCGCACGCGGTCCTCGTGGGTGCGGCGGGAGCCCATGGCGCCGACGTACGCGACGGGGAGGCGCAGGGCGCGCCGGAGGAGCGGGATGTCGAACTTGGCGTCGTGGGTGAGGACGCACAGCGCCGTGCGGGCGTCGACCTCGGTGGTGTCCAGGTACTCGTGCGGCCAGGCGACGGCGATCTCGTCCGCCTCGGGGAAGCGGGCGGGGGTCGCGAAGACCGGGCGGGCGTCGCAGACGGTCACGTGGTAGCCGAGGAACTTGCCGACGCGGACGAGCGCGGAGGCGAAGTCGACGGCGCCGAAGACGATCATGCGGGGCGGCGGGACGCTCGACTCGACGAGCAGGGTGAGCGGCTGCCCGCACCGGGCGCCCTCCGCGCCGACGGTGACCGTACCGGTGCGGCCGGCGTCCAGCAGGGCGCGGGCCTCGGCGGCGGCCGTGCGGTCCAGTTCGGGATGGCCGCCCAGGCCGCCCTCGTACGCGCCGTCGGGCCGTACGAGGAGGGCCGTGCCCATCAGCTCGCGCGGGCCGTCGACGACGCGGACGAGGGCCGCGGCCCGCCCGCCCGCGGCGGCGGCCAGCGCGTCGGCGTAGACCCCGCCGCGGACCGGGGTGACGAGGACGTCGATGACCCCGCCGCAGGTCAGGCCGACCGCGAAGGCGTCCTCGTCGCTGTAGCCGAAGCGTTCGACGACGGTCTCGCCGTCCTCGATCGCCTGCCGGCACAGTTCGTAGACGGCCCCCTCCACACAGCCGCCGGAGACCGAGCCGATCGCGGTGCCGTCGCGGTCCACGGCGAGCGCGGCACCGGGCAGCCGGGGCGCGCTGCCGGTGACCGCCACGACCGTGGCGACGGCGCACGCGCGTCCCTGCTCGACCCACGGGCCGAGCTCGTCGGCGATGTCCAGCATGGCGGCCTCCTTGGCTGCGAAACGGTGGTGGGGAGGGGGCGGGACCGTCAGTGTCCGGCGCCGGTGGCGAAGTAGAGGACGAACACCGCGGAGAGGATCCACATCAGGGCGCTGGGCTCGCGCCACCTGCCCTGTGCGGCCTTGATCGCGCAGTGGGCGATGACACCGGCGCCGACCCCCGTGGTGATCGTGTACGTGAACGGCATCAGCACGACCGTCAGGAAGACCGGCACGGCCACCGACCAGTCGCCCCAGTCGACGTGGCGGGCGTTCTGCAGCATCATCGCGCCGATCACGACCAGGGCGGCGGAGGCGACCTGGCCGGGGACGAGCTGGGTGAGCGGGGTGAAGAACAGGCAGGCGGCGAAGAGCAGGCCGGTGACCGAGGAGGACAGGCCGGTGCGGGCGCCCTCGCCGACACCGGTCGCGGACTCGATGAACACGGTCTGGCCGGAGGCGCTGGTGACGCCGCCGACCGCCCCGCCCGCCCCGTCGATGAACAGCGCCTTGTTGAGGCCGGGCATCCGGCCGCGGGCGTCGGCGAGCCCGGCCTCCTGGCCGACGGCGATGATGGTGGCCATCGCGTCGAAGAAGCCGGCCAGCACCAGCGTGAAGACGATCGTGCCGACGGTGGCGTAGCCGAGCTGCTCCCAGCCGCCGAACTCGACCTGCCCGAGGAGCGAGAAGTCCGGCATGGAGACGATGCCGCCGTGCAGGACGGGCGGCCGGCCGCCCCACGCCGTCTCCTCGATCAGGCCGGTCGCGGTGGCGGCGACGGAGGCGACCGTGCCGACGGCGATGCCGAGGAGGATGGCGCCGGGGACCTTGCGGGCCTGGAGCATGAAGATCAGCAGCAGGGTGACGGTGAACAGGACGACCGGCCAGCCGGTGAGCGAGCCGCCGACGCCGAGGGTGACGGGGCCGCCGCCCTGGCCCTTGCCGACGAAGCCCGCGTTGACGAAGCCGATCATCGCGATGAAGAGGCCGATGCCCATCGTGATGCCGTGCTTCAAGGCCAGGGGTATCGCGTTCATGATGACTTCGCGGACGCCGGTGACCACCAGCAGGCAGATCACCGCGCCGTAGACGACGCACATGCCCATGGCCTGCGGCCAGGTCATGTGGGGCGCGACCTGGGTGGAGACGACGCCCGCGACGCTGAGGCCCGCCGCCAGCGCGAGCGGGACCTTGCCGATGAGGCCCATCGCCAGGGTGGTGACCGCCGCCGCGAGGGCGGTGGCCGTGATCAGGGCGGGCTGGCTCAGCTCGTTCCCGAGCACGTCCGCGCCGCCGAGGAGCAGCGGGTTGAGCAGGAGGATGTACGCCATGGCCATGAAGGTCGTGACGCCGCCGCGCACCTCGCGCGCGACGGAGGATCCTCTGCGGGTGATGTGAAAGTACCGGTCGGGCCAAGACCGTCCGGCGGGGACGTGTGAGCCGTCGCCCGCGTCCTTCGACGCGGTCTCCGGCTCCACTGACGACTGGGTCATGGTGCCTACTCCCAAGGTTCACAGGGGCACCCGCGGGGCTCCGGTTCCGGGCCCCGTGCGCGGGATTTGGGATGCTGCCTGGCTGCACGACCCGGGGGACGGCCCGAGACGAACGGGGTGGTGCGTGGGGGGCTCCGGGCGGCGCGGGCCGCGGACCTGTGACGTTCCCGGTGGAGGCGCGCCGCCCGGAGGGCCGTGGGGTGCGGGGGGAGGGACCCCCCGCGGTCATGCCGTGCCGGTGAGGTGCTCGGGGCGCACCGGCGTCCTGTTCAGCTCCAGCCCCGTCGCGTTCCGGATCGCCGCGAGGACGGCCGGGGTGGACGACAGGGTCGGGGCCTCGCCGATGCCGCGCAGCCCGTAGGGGGCGTGCTCGTCGGCGAGTTCGAGCACGTCGACGGGGATCGTCGGCGTGTCGAGGATGGTGGGGATGAGGTAGTCCGTGAAGGAGGGGTTCTTCACCTTCGCGGTCTTCGGGTCGACGACGATCTCCTCCATGAGCGCCATGCCCAGGCCCTGGGTGGTGCCGCCCTGGATCTGGCCGACGACGGACAGCGGGTTGAGGGCCTTGCCGACGTCCTGGGCGCAGGCCAGCTCGACGACCTTGACGAGGCCCAGTTCGGTGTCCACCTCGACGACGGCGCGGTGGGCGGCGAACGAGTACTGGACGTGACCGTTGCCCTGGCCGGTGAGCCGGTCGAAGGGCTCGGTGGGGCGGTGCCGCCACTCGGCCTCGACCTCGACGACCTCGTCCTCCAGGACGTCCGCCAGGTCGGCGAGGACCTCGCCGTTGTCGGTGACGACCTTGCCGTTCTCCAGGAGCAGCTCGGCGTGGGCCCAGGCCGGGTGGTAGGTGCCGAACTTGCGGCGGCCCAGCTCCAGGACCTTCTCCCGGACCAGTTCGCAGGAGTTCTTCACGGCCCCGCCGGTGACGTACGTCTGGCGGGAGGCGGAGGTGGAGCCGGCGGAGCCGACGCGCGTGTCGGCGGGGTGGATCGTCACCCGGGTGACCCCCAGTTCCGTACGGGCGATCTGGGCGTGGACGGTGACGCCGCCCTGGCCGACCTCCGCCATCGCGGTGTGGACGGCGGCGACGGCCTCGCCGTTGACGACCTCCAGGCGCACCCGGGCGGTGGAGTAGTCGTCGAAGCCCTCCGAGAAGCCGACGTTCTTGATGCCGACGGCGTAGCCGACGCCCCGGACGACCCCCTCGCCGTGCGTCGTGTTGGACAGGCCGCCGGGCAGGGCGCGCACGTCGGCCCCCTCGGTGCTCTCCCACTGGCGCTCCGGCGGCAGCGGGCGGGCCTTGACCCGGCGCAGCAGCTCGGCGACCGGGGCCGGGGAGTCGACGCGCTGCCCGGTCGGCATGACCGTCCCCTGTTCCATGGCGTTGAGCCGGCGGAACTCGACCGGGTCCATGTCGAGCTTCGCGGCGAGCTTGTCCATCTGCGCCTCGTACGCGAAGCACGCCTGGACGGCGCCGAAGCCGCGCATGGCGCCGCAGGGCGGGTTGTTGGTGTAGAGGGCGAGCGCCTCGATGTCGACGGCGTCGATGGCGTACGGGCCGGCGGAGAGGGAGGCGGCGTTGCCGACGACGGCCGGGGAGGCGGAGGCGTAGGCGCCGCCGTCCAGCACGATCCGGCACTTCATGTGGGTGAGCCTGCCGTCCTTGGTGGCGCCGTGCTCGTAGTGCAGCTTCGCCGGGTGGCGGTGGACGTGTCCGAAGAACGACTCGAAGCGGTTGTAGACGATCTTGACGGGCTTGCCCGTGCGCAGGGCCAGCAGGCAGGCGTGGATCTGCATCGACAGGTCCTCGCGGCCGCCGAAGGCGCCGCCGACGCCGGAGAGCGTCATGCGGACCTTCTCCTCGGGCAGGCCGAGGACGGGGGCGATCTGGCGGAGGTCGGAGTGCAGCCACTGCGTGGCGACGTACAGGTCGACCCCGCCGTCCTCGGCGGGCACGGCCAGACCGGACTCCGGGCCGAGGAACGCCTGGTCCTGCATGCCGAAGGTGTACTCGCCCTCGACGATCACGTCGGCCCGCGCGCGGGCCGCCCCGACGTCGCCGCGGACGATCGGCTGGCGGTGCAGGACGTTCGGGTGCGGGACGTGGTCGGCGTGGTGGTCGTCGCGGTCCGGGTGCAGGACCGGCGCGCCGGGGGCGAGGGCGGACGCCTCGTCGGTGACGACGGGCAGCTCCCGGTACTCGACCTTGATCTTGGCGGCGGCGCGCCGCGCGGTCTCGGGGTGGTCGGCGGCGACCACGGCGACGGGTTCGCCGTGGTGGCGTACGACGCGGTGGGCGAGGACCGGGGTGTCGCGGATCTCCAGGCCGTAGTGCCTCACCGCGGTCGGCAGGTCGTCGTGGGTGAGGACGGCGTACACGCCGGCCTGGGCGAGGGCCTCGGAGGTGTCGATGGAGACGATCTCGGCGTGGGCGACGGGCGACCGGAGGATCTGGCCCCACAGCATGTCCTCGTGCCACATGTCGGACGAGTAGGCGAACTCGCCGGTGACCTTGAGGGTGCCGTCGGGGCGGAGGGTGGACTCGCCGATGCCGCCCCTGGTGCCCTGGGAGCCCTGGGTGACCTGGGTGGGGGTGCCGGCCGGGGCCGCGGCGGCCCGGGTGTTCTGCGCCGTGGTCATGGGGGTCAGACCGCCTCTCCCTGACGTTCCTGGCGGGCGGCCGCCAGGCGGACGGCGTCCAGGATCTTCTCGTAGCCGGTGCAGCGGCAGAGGTTGCCGGAGAGCGCCTCGCGGATGTCCTCGTCCGTCGGGGACGGGTTGCGCTCCAGCATCTCGTCGGCCGCGACGAGCAGGCCCGGGGTGCAGAAGCCGCACTGGACGGCGCCCGCGTCGATGAACGCCTGCTGGATGGGGGCGAGCGCCGCGTGCGGGGAGGGGGCGCCCGCTCCGGGCCGCGGGCCGGTGCCGTGCGCGGACCAGCCCTTGGCGTCCTCCGGGCTCGTGCCGCGGGCCCCGGAGGCGCCGGAGCCGCCCTCGGCGCGCTGCCGGGCGTAGTCGGCGAGGCCCTCGACGGTGACGACCTCGCGCCCCTCGACCTGGCCCGCGGCGACGAGGCACGAGCAGACGGGGACGCCGTCGAGGCGGACGGTGCACGAGCCGCACTCGCCCTGCTCGCAGGCGTTCTTGGAGCCGGGGAGGCCGAGGCGCTCCCGCAGGACGTAGAGGAGGGACTCGCCCTCCCAGACGTCGTCGGCCTGCTGCGGACGGCCGTTGACCGTGAAGTGGACGCGCATGGTCATGCCGCTCCTTCGAGTGTGCGGGCGCTGCCGCGGTACTGTTCCCAGGTCCAGCCGAGGGTGCGGCGGGCCATGATGCCGACGGCGTGCCGCCGGTACCGGGCGGTGCCGCGTACGTCGTCGATCGGGTTGCAGGCGGCGGAGGCCAGCTCCGCGAACTGCTTGGCGATCGACGGGGTGATGATCTTGCCGTTGTCCCAGAATCCGCCCTCTTCCAGCGCGGCGTTCAGGAACTCCTCGGCCTCCCGCGCCCGGATCGGGGTGGGGGCCGCGGAGCCGATGCCCGTGCGGACCGTGCGGGTCTCCGGGTGGAGGGCGATGCCGAAGGCGCAGACCGCGATCACCATGGCGTTGCGGGTACCCACCTTGGAGTACTGCTGCGGGCCGTCGGCCTTCCGGATGTGGACGGCCTTGATGAGCTCGTCCGGCTGGAGGGCGTTGCGCTTCACGCCCGTGAAGAACGCGTCGATGGGGATGAGGCGGGTGCCGCGCACCGACTCGACCTCGACCTCGGCCCCGGCGGCGAGCAGCGCGGGGTGGGCGTCCCCGGCGGGGGACGCGGTGCCGAGGTTGCCGCCGACGCCGCCGCGGTTGCGGATCTGCGGCGAGGCGACGGTGTGGGAGGCCAGGGCGAGGCCGGGCAGCTCGGCCCGCAGGTGCTCCATGATGCGGGCGTACGGGACGGAGGCGCCCAGCCGGACGGTCTCCTCGCCGACCTCCCACTCGCCGAGCGGCTCGACGCGGTTGAGGTCCAGGAGGTACTCGGGCCGCCGGTGATCGAAGTTGATCTCGACCATGACATCGGTGCCACCCGCGATGGGCACAGCCGTGGGGTGCTCCGCCTTGGCGGCGAGCGCCTCCTCCCAGCTGGCGGGGCGAAGGAAGTCCATGAGTGGCTCTCTTTGATCGGTGTGACCGGGATGTCCACCGGGGCTCGGGGACGGCCGGCCCTGGGGTGTTCCTGTGGTGTTCACGCTTGATGGGCTCAGTACACCCACCCGTGCTCCGCCCGGTGCAGTCACCGAAAACATGAAGGAATTGGCTGGCGGCGCCCACCGTCTTGTAGATTCGAACGAAAGACGGGGATCGGTAACCTCTTCGTTTTCCCCCGGAAACGGTGACGCGGGTCACCGCTTCCGACGAGACACCACGAGAAGGATCGGCGGCAAGGACATGCGGCTGCGCGCACTGCTGGAGACCGACGCGCTGGGGCTGCGGCTGCTCGGCGGCGAGGACGAGCTCGACCGCGCCGTGCGCGGCGTCATGACCACGGACCTCAGGGACCCCAGCCGCTACCTGTCCGGCGGTGAGCTGGTCCTCACCGGCCTGGCGTGGCGGCGGGACGCGGCGGACTCCGAGCCGTTCGTGCGGATCCTGGCGGCCGCCGGAGTGGCGGGGCTCGCGGCCGGCGAGGCGGAGCTGGGCGCCGTCCCGGACGACCTCGTGCAGGCGTGTTCGCGCCACCGGCTGCCCCTCTTCGCGGTCCACGAGTCCGTCGCGTTCGCGAAGATCACGGAACATGTCGTTCGACAGGTGTCCGGGGAGCGCGCCGGGGACCTCGCCGCGGTCGTCGACCGGCACCGGCGGCTGATGACCTCCGGTCCGGCCGGCGGCGGGCCCGAGGTCGTCCTCGACCTGCTCGGCTCCGACCTGGACCTGCGCGCCTGGGTCCTGTCTCCGACCGGGCGGCGCGTCGCGGGCGCCGGCGCGCCGCTGCCCGCCGACGTGGCCTCCGCCCTCGCCGGCGAGCACCTGGCTGCGGCCCGCGCCGGGCGGCGCGGCCCGCACCGGGCGCAGGTCGGGGGGACCACGTACTCGCTCTTCCCGATCCGCAACACCGGACGCGGCGCCGCACCGGCGGCCCGGGACGTGCGCGAGACGGTGCTGTCGGACTGGCTGCTCGCCGTGGAGGCGGACGCCGGTGACTGGCCGGCGGCGCGGCTGGACCTGCTCCAGGGCGTCACGCAGCTGATCGCCGTGGAGCGCGACCGCCGGGACGCCGCGCGCACGGTACGGCGCCGGCTCGCCCAGGAGGTGCTGGAGCTGGTGCAGGCGGGCGCCGCGCCCGCGGAGGTCGCGGCCCGGCTGCGGGTGGCCGCGCCGGTCCTGCTGCCCGGGCTGGGTACGGCCCCGCACTGGCAGGTCGTCGTGGCGCGCGTCGAGTGGAGCGGGGACGGCGCCGTCGAGGCGGGTCCGGTCGCGCAGTCGCTGCTGGAGGAGGTGCTGGTCGACCCGGCGGCGACGGGGGCGGACCCGGCCGACCGGATCGCCGTGGCGCACTCCGGGGACGAGGCGATCGCGCTCGTACCGCTGCCGGTCGCCGACCCGGCGCCCGCGTCCGACGAGGACACCGCGGCGGACGGCGGGGCGGAGCGGCCGGGCACCGGGGCGGCGGCGGACGGCGCCGGGCCCGGGCTGCACGCGGAGCGGCTGCTGGCCGCCGTGCGGGCGCCGCTGTCGGCGGGCCTCGCCGACGACGGGCGGCTCACGCTGGGCGTCAGCGCGGCCGTGCACTCGGCGGAGGGGCTGCGCGGCGCCCTGGAGGAGGCCCGGCACGCCCGCCGGGTCGCTGCGGCGCGCCCCGGCCGGGTCTGCGCGGCGGGCCACCACGAGCTGGCGTCGCACGTGCTGCTGCTGCCGTTCGTCCCGGACGACGTGCGCCGCGCGTTCACGGCGCGGCTCCTGGACCCGCTGCGCGACTACGACCGGCGCCACCGGGCGGAGCTGATCCCCACCCTGGAGGCGTTCCTCGACTGCGACGGCTCCTGGACGCGCTGCGCGACCCGGCTGCACCTGCACGTCAACACGCTGCGGTACCGCGTGGGCCGCATCGAGCAGCTGACGGGTCGCGACCTGTCGCGCCTGGAGGACAAGCTGGACTTCTTCCTGGCGCTGCGCATGTCCTGACGCCACGGCGGGCGGTCCGCCGGAACGGGCGCGAAGCGGACGGGCCCGTCGAGGACCCGTCCGCGCGGACCGGCGGGGACCCGGTGGGCGGGGTCGCGGGAAGGGGTCCGTCCCCCACCGGGTCGCCGTCGCCCGTACGAAGACGGGGGCGGCGAGCGCGGCGACGGCCCGGGCGCCGGCTCGGGAGGACGACGCCGAGCACGGCGACGGCCCGGGCCCCGGTGGCGCCCGCCGCGCGCACGGGCCCGGGGCCGGGGGGCGCCGGGGGGGGCCACCCGGCCGCGGGGGGGGGGCGGCGGGGCCCGGGGCGGGGGGGGCGGCCGCTGCGGGGCGCGGGTGGGGGGGGTCTCGGGCTGGGGGGGGCCCCCGCCCGGGCCCGCGCCCCCCGCCCGCCCCCGGGGCCGCCACGACCGGCCCGGCGGCGGGCGCCACCGGCGCGGCGGGTGCGGCGAGCGCGGCCCGGTCGCGGGGGCGGCCCGGTCGGCGGGGGCGGTGGCGAAGGTGCGCGCCGCCGTGGACCGCACCGCCCGGCCCCGGCGGGCGGCAGTGGCGGCTTGACGGAACGGACCGGCTCCACAGCCCCTCCCCCGGCCTCCGGTGGGCACCGGCGGCCGGGTCGCACGGGGCGCCGCCCGGGCGGGCCGCCGTGCCGCCGCCCGCGTCGCGCCACGCGCGCGTGCACCCCGGCCGCGGCGGGCCGGCGCTGCTCGCCCCGGACGCGCCCCGCGCCGCCGCGCGGCCGCGCGGGGCACGGTTGCCGCCGCGCCGCCGCGGGCGGCGTGCCCCGGCCGGCGGCGCGCCGCAGGGCGGGGCCCGGTGGTCGCCGCGCCCCCGCGCCCCGCCGGCCGCCGTCAGCCGCGGCGGCCACGCAGGGGTTCACCTTTTCGACGGAACGTCACCCGCCGCCACCCACGGGTTCCCGCCCCCTCGACGGTGGCGATCACCTGGCGCTGCCGCCCCCGGGCGGCGGCGCGCCCCGCGACCCCGCCGGCAGGTGATTGTGAATCAATTCACTCGACCCCTTGGCCGGGTGTGCGTTTCCGTGCTGTGATGCGTCCGGACTCAACAGCCCAACGGTGCGCTCGGGGAGGGCAATGTGGCGCATACCGCCATGTCTGGTTCCGGAACGACCGAAGGTGACGATCCTCTCCAGACCGCGGTATGGCGGCTGCGCTCCCGCGCCTGCTGGACCGACGCGGCCGCCCTGCTCGCCCCCGGCGCCGACGACCCGCCCGTCGCGGTGCAGCGGGCCGCGCTGCTGATCGAGCGGTGCCTCTACACGGAGACGGGGTGGGCGGAGGCCGAGGACGCGCTGCGCGCCGCCGAGGCCGTGGCCCAGGCCGACGACGACCGCGGCGCCGCCGCCTGCGAGCGCGGCTACCTGGCGTACGCGGCGACGCTGCACGGCGTACGCGACCGGGCGGACGAGGCGCGGGCGGCGCTCGGCCGGGCGGCGGCGCTGCTCGGGCCGTCCTCGCCGGGGCGCGCGCTGCTGGACTTCCGGCGCGGGCTGCTCTCCCAGTACCTCGCGGACGCGCCGCAGGCCGCCCGCGCCGCGTACCGGCGGGCCCACGCGGCGGCGACCGCGCAGGGCGACACGCTCCTGATGTCGTTCACCTGGCGCCACCTGGCCGGACTCGCGCTGCGCGAGGGCGAACTCGCCGAGGCCCGGCACGGGTTCGCGGAGTCGCTGCGGCTGCGCGAGGAACTGGGCTACCTGGTGGGCACGGCCCCGGCGCTGGCCGCGCTCGCGGACGCCGAGCCCGAGCCGGAGGCGAGCCGCCTGCGGGCGGAGGCGCGGCGGCTGTTCCACCTCCTGGGCGGCGTACCGACGTGGCTCGCCGCGCACCTGGCGCCGCACCCGGCGGTCTGACCCCGGCGGTCCCCGGCCGGTCCCGGCTGGACACGCCGGGCCGCCGCGTGGATCATCGCGCGGACGGTACGGCGACGGCACCACACGGGGGCGGACATGACGGACACCGGGCACACGCGCGCGCGGGAGCGGGCGGTGGAGGCGGTCGCGGCGCTGCGGTCCCTGGCCGCCCGCCGGCCGGACGACATCGCCCTCCTCGGCGGCTCCGCCGACGCCGTGCTCGACGGCTGGCCCGCGCCGGTGCCGGAGGCCGTCCGGACCGTGCTCCGCGAGACCGGCGGCATCACCGTCGGCGGCGTGCCGTACCGGTTCGGGCCGGGTCCCGCGCGCCACGACGGCCTGTGGGAGCTGGGCGCCCTGTCGCACGGGGAGGGCACGCTGTACGTCGGTGTCGGCAGCGGCAACGGCAACGGCAACGGCAACGGCAACGGCAACGGCAACGGCAACGGCAACGCCTCGGGGGACGTAGAGGGCGCGGAGGACACGGAAGACGCAAAAGGCACGGAAGGCGCAGGGGACGCGGAGGGGCGGGCCGACTGGGGCCCGGTCGTCTCCCTCCTCCAGCGGCTCGACGACCACGAACTGACGATCGAGGCACCGACGTTCACCGACTGGCTGCTCGCCGTGGCGGAGCTGCTCGGCGGCGGCGCCGAGGACCTCGACGACCGCCCGGCGCCGGCCGTCTCCGTCCCCGCCGTCCCCACCGTCGCCGTCGCGGAGGGCGGCGACCCCGAACTGGCCGCGCTCGTCGGGCGCGGCGCCTCCCTCACCGACCTGGTGGACCTGCGCACCCCGCCCGGCCACCCCTGCGCGGTCCGTTGGGAGCCGTACTACTCGCTGGGCCACGGCACCGCCGACACCGGCGGCAGCGAGACCGTCCTGCGGCTCGCCGGTGACGGCCGGGCGCTGCTGGTGCGCAGCGACGTCAGCGGCGACTTCCTCGACCGCCCCGTCACCCGGCACCGCGTCCCGGCGAACGCCCCGGCGCGGGCCGTCGCGGAACTGCGCGCGCTCGCCGCCGCGTTCCCGGACCGGGTGGTACTGGGGCCGGGCTGCGCGGACGCCGCCATGGACGCCTGGCCGGTGCCCGTGCCGGAGGACGTCCGGACCGTGCTCCGGGAGATCGGCGCCGTGGCCGTGGACGGCATGCCGCCGCTGCGGCTCCTACCGGGCGCGCCCGAGCACGCGGTCGACCCGGAGGCGCACCGCATGATGGGCGGCGACGGGGCGTACTGGCCGGTGGCGCTCGCCCGGCACGCGCGCCGGGGCGCCCTCGTACAGGTGCGTGTCGACGCGGAGAGCGGCACCTGGGGGTACGTCGTGTCGGTGCCGGCCGGTCCGGCCGAACTGCGCGAGGACCCGGAGGTGACCGTGCTCGCCGAGTCGCTGCCGCACCTGCTGCTGACCGTCGCCCGGTACGCACGCGAGGCGGCGGCGACCGGTGACTTCGCGCGCGCCGTGCGGGACGCCACGCGCTCCTTCTTCCCGAACACGGGCGAGCCCTGGACCCGCCCGGTGCCCGTCGAGGAGTTCGTAGGCTCCGGCGACCCCCTGACGGCCGCGCTCGCGGACCTGCCGGCCGGCACGCACGCGGCGGACCTGCGGGGCGCCCCGTTCCCCAGCGACGTCTGCTTCCACCGCGCCGAGGACTGGGGCCACCGGCCCCTCGACCGGCTTCTCTTCCCGGGTGCGGGCCGCCTGGTCGCGGCGGTGCCCGCGCCCTGACCGGCGCCCGCCCCCGGCCCGCGGGCCCCTTGGCCCCCGGCCGAGCGCGGTGGCGGGTTCCCGGGCAGGGGCGCGGGGGCGCGGCCGGTGGCGTCCCGCACCGGGGCGGCGGCTCGGGCACCGGGGCGGCGGCCGGTCGGGGCACGGCGCGTTTCGGGGACGGCGGCGGGGGCACACGTCCGGCGTCCGTCCCAGGGGATCCCCGGAGGTGATCTGCATGCCAGGGCGTGAGGAGTTGCCCTCGACGCTGGAGCGGTCCGCGGAGGACGTCCAACGGACCTGGATCAAGGCCCACGACTCGGCCGTCGAGCAGTACGGCGAGGGGGAGCGGGCCCACCGGGTCGCCTTCAGCGCGCTGAAGCACACGCACGAGAAGGTGGGCGACCACTGGGAGCGGAAGGAAGGGGGCCGCAAGGGCCCCTCCGACCCGCGCGCCGCGGCCCCGCGCGGCGAGCCGGCCCGCAGCGGCGAAGGCGTCGACGAGAACGCCTCGAAGCAGCACTTGTACGACATGGCGAAGCGGCTGGGCGTCGAGGGCCGGTCGCACATGTCGAAGGCGGAGCTGGTGGAGGCGCTGCGCAAGGAGAACCGCTCGCGGACCCGCCGGGCGCGGGAGAGCTGAGCGGCAGCGCCCCGGCGCGTCCCACCGGACCGTCGCACCGGGGCGTCGCACTGGTCCGTCGCACCGGACCGTCACACCGGGGCGTCGCTCCGGACCGTCACGCGGGCCGGAGCCGTACGCACGCGGTGTCCGTGCCGACCGCCAGGGAACCGTCGGGGAGCACCGCGACCGCCCGCACGGCCGGCCCCGGCCGGAACGGGCGCGCGGCGCGCGCCTCCAGGTCGCGGAGCTCCACCAGCCCGTCCGCCCAGGCGACCGCCAAGGCCGTGCCCCGCGCGTGCAGGGCGGCCACCGGGTGCGGGCGCCGGGCCACGACGGGAGCGTCGCCCGCGGCCCCGTCGGGCCGCCAGGCGCGTACGGTGCCGTCGGCGCCGCCGCTGTAGGCGAGGGGCCCCGCGGTCGCCGCGAGGGCGGTGACCCGGCCGGAGTGGAGCGCCGCCTGGCGCAGCCCGGAGAGGCTGAAGGCGTGCGCGGAGCCCATCCGGTCCCCGGTGAGGACCGTGTCGCCGACGGCCGCGAGCGCGGTGGCCGGGTGGGTCGCGAGGGTCGCCGCCACCGCCTCCACCAGGCGCGGCGCGGGCGCCGCCGGCGTGCGCAGCCGGCCCCGCTCGTCGAGGGTCAGCCGCGTGCCGTCCCCCAGGCAGGCCACCGCCCTGGTGCGCGGGTCGCCGCTCTCGACCGGCCGCCCGCCGCACACGGTCAGCGCCGTCACCCGGCCCTCCCGGACGTCGGCCACCGTCCAGGGCGCGCCCGCGGCGAGGGCGGCCAACTCGGCCCGCAGGGCCGCCGCGGCGTCCCCGGGCAGGGCGGCCAGCAGGGCCAGGGCCCGGTCGGCGGGGGTCTGGCCGTCCCGTACGAGCGCCTGGCCGGCCCGCAGCCACGCGGTGCGCAGCCCTCCGTGCGCGCCGGGCCCGTCCTCGTACGCGCGGGTCACCCGTACGGGGTCGGCGGCGCAGACCGCGCGCGGGTCGGACAGGCGCGGGCGGCCCCGCGGGGCGGCGGGCCGGTGCGGCGCGGGTTCTTCGAGGGCGACTTCGACGTGGCCCAGGACGCGCAGTTCGGCCGCCAGTTCGCGGACGCCGGGCGTGTCGGCGGGCAGGACGACGCGGTCGGGGCGGCGCGGGGCGTCCAGCAGGGCGGTGAGCAGCTCGCCGGGGGTGCCGGCGACCACGCCGAGCGCGTTGGCGACCGTCCATACCGTGGCGCGCACTGCCGTCCCTCTCCGCCGCCCGTCAGCCCCGGGCGCCCGTGAAGTGCTCACTGACCAGCGACTGGACGACCGTCAGGTCCCCGGCGGCCAGCGCGTCGAGGAGCGCGCCGTGCTCCGCGGCGTCCGCGACGAGGTCGGCGCGGCGGGTGGCGGGCGGGCTGACGAGGGGCCACTGCGAGCGGCGGTGCAGCTCGTCGGCGACGGCGACCAGCTGCTCGTTGCCGGCGAGGCGGAGCAGGGCGCGGTGGAAGGCGCGGTCGGCCTCCCCGTAGGTGGCGAGGTCGCCGTGCGCGGCGGCGACCGCGGTGGCCTCGGCCAGGGGGCGCAGCTCCGCCCACCGCTCGGCGGGGACGGTACGGGCGAGGCGCAGCATGACCGGGACCTCGATGAGGGCGCGGACCTCGGCCAGTTCGGCGAGTTCGCGCGGGGTGCGCTCGACGACGCGGAAGCCGCGGTTCGGGACGACCTCGACGGCGCCCTCGACGGCCAGCTGCTGCATCGCCTCCCGCACGGGGGTCGCGGAGACGCCGAGGCGCAGGCCCAGGGCGGGGGCGGAGTACACCCGGCCGGGGACGAGGTCGCCGCCGACGAGCGCGGCGCGCAGCGCGTCGAGGACCTGGCCGCGCACGGAGTGCCGCCGGACCGACCGGGGCGTGCCGGGCGGCGGCGGTTCGCCGTGGTCGTGCGCGCCGCGGACCTGTCCGGGGACGCGGTGGGCGGCGTGCGGGCGCCGCTCCGGCCGCTCCGCCGCCTCCCGGGCCCTGCCCTGCTCCACTCGGGTCCTCCTGCCGCTGTGCGCAAGGGCCCGGCTCGCTGGTGCGGGGGCCCTGTGTGCACGATAGGCGGACGGGGCGGGGGGGTACACATCGATCAGATCGGCTAAGGTAAGGCTAACCTGCAAACGATCGCGATTCGGTGGTCCTGCATGTCTCTCTCCGCACTGCTGCCCTCCGCTCCCGCGTCGCCCGTCGCGGCCTCGTACGCCCGTCTCTCCGAGGTCTTCCCCGGCCTGCGCGTGCACGAGCTCGCGGAGGGCGAGCCGGCGCCGCGCGGCGACGGCTGGGTCCGCGCGGACGAGCTGGCGGCCGGCGGCCCCGCGCTCGACGCGTTCCTCGCCTGGGACGAGGCGCAGGTGCTGCGCGACTACGGCGTGCCGGCCCGCCCGGACGTCGTCGCGAGCTTCGGCCTCCACCGGTACGCCTGGCCCGCCTGCCTGTTGGTGACGGTGCCGTGGTTCCTGCACCGCCGGGTGCCGCGGGTGCCGGTCGCCGACGTGGCGTTCCAGCGGACGCTGGGCCGGATGGCCGTGCGGGTACGGGAGTTCGCGTGCCTGCCGGGCGACCCGGCCGCCGCCCTGCCCGGCGCCCGGGTCGTCCCCGACGAGGAGGCGCTGCGGGCCGAGGTGCGGGCGGCGGTCGCCGAGCACATCGCCCCCGTGCTGGAGGGGTTCGGCCCGCGCATGCGGCGCCGCGGGCGGGCGCTGTGGGGCATGGCGACGGACGAGGTCGTCGAGGGCGTCTGGTACGTCGCGGGCCTGCTCGGCGAGGAGCCGCGCGCCCTGGCCGAGCTGGAGCTGCTGCTGCCGGGGACGGCGAAGCCGTACGTGGGTCCGGCCGGGTTCCGCGCGCTGACGGCACCCGACGGCCGGTCGCTGCCCACCCGCGACCGGGCGAGCTGCTGCCTCTTCTACACCCTCCGCCCCGAGGACACCTGCGTCACCTGCCCCCGCACCTGCGACGCGGACCGCGTCCGCAGGCTGACGTCGACGGCGGGCTGACGGCCGGTCAGGGCAGGCGGCCCGGCGTCACGGCAGGCGGCCCGGCGGCCGGGGGAGGTCCGCCGCCCAGGGCGGGTCGGCGCCGGGGACCGCGCAGGTGCGGGCGGCGACCAGGGCGGCGTACGCGCAACTCGCGGCGGTCTCGTCCAGGGTCAGCCCGTCGAGGCGTCCGCCCAGGCGGCCCAGGCCGGCCAGGGCGTGCAGGAGGCCCGCCGTGAAGGAGTCGCCCGCCCCGACCGTGTCGACGACCTCCGCGGGCGGGGCCGGGACCGTGACGCGGGCGCCGTCCAGCGAGGCGAGCGCCCCGCGCGCGCCGAGGGTGACGACGACGAGCCGGGCGCCCGCGGCGTGCCACCGGTCGCAGGCGTCCTCCGGGGCGACGCCCGGCAGCAGCCGGGCGAGGTCGTCCTCGCTGAGGCGCAGGACGTCGGCGAGCGCGCACCAGCGGTCGATCCGCTCGCGGTACGCGGCCGGGGGCACCAGCAGCGGGCGGACGTTGGGGTCGACGCAGACGGTGGCCCGCTCCCGCACCGAGGCGAGGAACTCCTCGACGCGACGGCCACCCGGCTCCCGGACCAGGGCGAGGGAGCCGGTGTGCAGGCAGACCGTGCCGTCCAGGGGCGCGGCGGCCAGTTCGGCGGCGGTCCACTGCCAGTCGGCGGCGCCCTCCGCGAAGAACGCGTACGAGGCGTGGCCGTGGACGTCCACGTCCGCGACCGCCAGGGTGCTCGGTTCGGCCGCCTCCACACAGCCCGTCAGGTCCACGCCGGAGGCCAGCAGGCGGTCCCGGAACAGCCTGCCGAACACGTCGCCGGAGAGCCGCCCGAGGAACCGGGCGGGCGTGCCGAGCCGGGCGAGGGCGACGGCGGTGTTGGCGGGGCCGCCGCCGGGCAGGACGCGCAGCGACAGGGCGTCGGGCCCGGCCGCGCGGCCGGGATCGGCGAAGGCGTCGGCGACGCACTCGCCGAGCACGGTGATCCGCTGACTGCCCATGTCCTCCGCCCTCGGTGCCCCGCGGCCCCGGAAGTGGCCGCCTCGGGTACCAGCATCACACCGATCGCCCCGATCCGGCGCCCGTCCGTGGCGCGTCCCACACCACCCGTCCGAGTGGCCTCATTCGAACCCTCGACACGTTCTTCGTACTGTCGTTCGATCGCACGGCGCCCGTTCGCGGCACCCGGGGCCCCGATGGCGTGCTCTTGCCCCGAAACCCCCTGCCGCGCCCCACCGTTCGGCCAGGATGGCGCACCAAACGCCCCACTGCGATACGAGGGACACCCCATGAGACTGACCGACATATCGCTGGACTGGCTGCTCCCGGGCGGTGTGGTGCTCGTCGGAGCCGCCGCGGCGGTGGCGGTGCTCGCGCGCGGCAGGCGCGCCGGGGAGAAGGCCGCGGCCGAGGACTCCTGGGAGCGCGGCGAGGAACGCCGCCGGCGGAAGGAGGCCGTCTACGGCATCGCCTCCTACCTGCTCCTCTTCTGTTGCGCGGCCGTCGCCGCCGCACTCTCCTTCCACGGCCTGGTCGGCTTCGGCCGGCAGAACCTGAACCTGTCGGGCGGCTGGGAGTACCTGGTGCCGTTCGGCCTCGACGGCGCCGCCATGTTCTGCTCGGTGCTCGCCGTGCGCGAGGCCAGCCACGGCGACGCGGCGCTCGGCTCCCGGCTGCTGGTCTGGCTGTTCGCCGGGGCCGCCGCCTGGTTCAACTGGGTGCACGCGCCGCGCGGCCTGGGCCACGACGGCGCCCCGCAGTTCTTCGCGGGGATGTCCCTGTCGGCGGCCGTGCTGTTCGACCGGGCGCTCAAGCAGACCCGCCGGGCGGCCCTCCGCGAGCAGGGCCTGGTCCCCCGCCCGCTGCCGCAGATCCGGATCGTCCGCTGGCTGCGGGCGCCCCGCGAGACCTTCGCCGCCTGGTCGCTGATGCTCCTGGAGGGCGTACGGACCCTGGACGAGGCCGTCGAGGAGGTGCGGGAGGACCGGCGCGAGAAGGAGTCGGACCGCCGCCGGCGGCGCGAGCAGCGGAAGCTGGACCGGGCGCGGCTGCGCGCCTTCAACCGGCAGCACCGGGCCTGGGGGGCCGGGCGGGGCGGGCGCCGGGTCGACGTACCGGGCCCGATCGCCTCGCCGGGCTCCGCGCCGGCCGCCGTGGGCGCCTCCGCGGCGGAGCCCGCCATAGCCGAGCCGGGACAGCCGCCGCACCGCTCCCGGCCCTCCCTGCAGGCCGTGAAGGGGGCTGAGCCGCACACGGTCGACCTGACGGCGGAGGACGACACCCAGGCGCTCCCCCGGCTGGACTCCCTGGAGCGGAAGCTCAAGAGCCTGGAGCAGCAGTTCGGCTGAGGTTCCGCCCCGGCACGCCGGTGGGCCCGCCGCGCGGAGCGGCGGGCCCACCGGCGTGTCAGCCGACCGGTTTCACCCCGGTCAGTTCGAACCACACGGACTTGCCGACGCCCTGCGCCCGCACCCCCCACGCGTCGGCGAGCGCCTGCACGAGGAGCAGCCCCCTGCCGTGCGTGCCGTCGTCCGACACGGGCACGTACGGGTCGGGGGGCTCGGGAGCGAAGTCCCGGACCTCCACCCGCAGCACGTCGCCGGCGAGCGTCGCGGTGACGACCGCGCCGTGCGCCGTGTGGACCAGCGCGTTGGTCACGAGCTCACTGGTGAGCAGCTCCGCCGCGTGCGCCGGGTCATCGGCGACCCGGTGGCCCCATAACTCCCGCAGCGCGGCCCTGATCCCGGCGACCGCGGTCAGGTCGCCCGCCCGGACCCGCCGGCGCAGCCACACCGCACCGGGTATGCCCTGGTCCCGCCCGTCCACCATGGGTCCGACCCCTGCCTGACGCCCACTCATAGCCCCCACCCACGTCATCGGCCCTCACATCGAACAGGCACACGGGATCCATGCCCCCGCACCGGTGGTGTCACGCGTCCGGAGCACCGACGGCGGGCGCACGGAGGGGAGCAGTGGGGCACGGCGGGGTGTCAAGGTCGCGGGATGTTCCGCACGTTGGAACGGGCCATCTGGAGCATCCGGCCCACCCCGCCCTCCAGCACGATCTTGCTGGCGGAGAGCGCGAACCCGGTCACCATCTCGGCGCGGATCTTGGGCGGGATGGACAGCGCGTTCGGGTCCGTCACCACGTCCACCAGGGCCGGACCCCGGTGCCGGAACGCGTCCTTGAGGGCGCCCGCGAGCTGTTTCGGCTTCTCCACCCGCACCCCGTAGGCGCCGGCGGCGCGGGCGAGCGCGGCGAAGTCCGGGTTGTGGTTGGTGGTGCCGTGCGAGGGCAGCCCGGAGACCATCATCTCCAGTTCGACCATGCCGAGCGAGGAGTTGTTGAACAGGACCACCTTCACCGGCAGGTCGTACTGGACGAGGGTGAGGAAGTCGCCCATCAGCATGGAGAAGCCGCCGTCGCCCGACAGCGTCACGACCTGGCGGCCGGGGTGGGTGAACTGGGCGCCGATGGCCTGCGGCAGGGCGTTGGCCATCGAGCCGTGGCTGAACGAGCCGATGATCCGGCGCCGCCCGTTGGGGGTGAGGTAGCGGGCCGCCCAGACGTTGCACATCCCGGTGTCGACGGTGAAGATCGCGTCGTCGTCGGCGAGCCCGTCGAGGACGGACGCCACGTACTCGGGGTGCAGCGGGGTGTGCTTCTCCACCTTGCGGGTGTACGCCCGGACGACGCCCTCCAGCGCCTCCGCGTGCTTCTTCAGCATCTTGTCGAGGAACCGCCGGTCCGTCTTGGGGCGGACGCGGGGCACGAGGCAGCGCAGGGTCTCACGGACGTCGCCCCACACGGCGAGGTCCAGCCGGGAGCGCCGCCCGAGTCGCTCGGGCCGCACGTCGACCTGGACGATCCGCACGTCGTCGGGGAGGAAGGCGCTGTACGGGAAGTCCGTGCCGAGCAGGATCAGCAGGTCGCACTCGTGGGTGGCCTCGTAGGCGGCCCCGTACCCCAGCAGCCCGCTCATGCCGACGTCGAAGGGGTTGTCGTACTGGATGAACTCCTTGCCGCGCAGGGCGTGGCCGACCGGGGCCTTGACGCGTTCGGCGAACTCCATGACCTCGGCGTGGGCGCCGGCCGTGCCGCTGCCGCAGAACAGGGTGATCCGGTCGGCCGCGTCGACCATGCGGGCCAGCGCGTCGATCTCGGCGTCGCCGGGGCGCACGGTGGGGCGGGTGGTGACCAGGTCGTGGGCGGTGGTCTTCTCGGGGGCGGGCTCGGCGGCGACGTCGCCGGGCAGGACGACCACGCTCACCCCGCCGCGCCCGACGGCGTGCTGGACCGCGGTGCGCAGCAGCCGGGGCACCTGCTTCGGGTTGGAGATCATTTCGCAGTAGTGGCTGCACCGCTGGAACAGCTGGTCCGGATGGGTCTCCTGGAAGTAGCCGAGGCCGATCTCGCTGGAGGGGATGTGGGAGGCGAGCGCGAGGACCGGGGCCATGGAGCGGTGCGCGTCGTACAGGCCGTTGATGAGGTGGAGGTTGCCGGGGCCGCACGACCCGGCGCAGGCGGCGAGCCGCCCGGACACCTGCGCCTCGGCCCCGGCCGCGAACGCGGCGCTCTCCTCGTGCCGTACCTGGATCCATTCGATGCCGCGGGTGCGCCGGACGGCGTCCACGACCGGGTTGAGGCTGTCGCCGACGACCCCGTACAGCCTCTGGACGCCGGCGCGGACGAGGGTGTCGACGAACTGCTCCGCCACGTTCTGTCTGGCCATGGGTCCATCCACGCACGGCCCGCGCGGTTACGCCTCCCAGAGGGCCACCGCCGTACGGTCATCGGCGTACCCCTCCGCCCCCAGTCGGGTGTCGGTGAGGAACGCGGCGAGCCCGGGCGGCGCGTCCGCGGACGCCCAGCGCGCGGCCAGTTCCCGCGCGAGGGCGGGCTCGTGGCGCAGGGGCTCGGCGAGGCCGCCGCCGGCGAGCAACAGGGTGTCACCCGGGCGGGCGACGGAGGCCCGGAAGCGGAACGGCACGGCGGGCGGCGGCGCCAGGTCCTGCCAGACGCCGCCGCGCAACCGGAACAGGCCGCCCGCGCCGGTGCCGAAGAAGACCCGCGTACGGTGGCCGGGGGTGCCGCCCAGCAGCAGGCAGTGCAGGCCGGCGGGGTGCGTGCCGGGGCCGGCGCCCCGTCCGGCGGCGCGGGCGCGGAGCCCGCCGTACGCGTGGTCGGTGAGCCGGCGCAGCCCCGGTCCGAGGTCCTCGCGGCGGCCGGCGGCGATGTCCCGGGCGAGCCGCTCGTGGTGGCGGCCCACGGCCTCCCCGAGCCGGCGGCAGGCGTCCCCTGCGGCGCGGTGCGCGTCCTCGGCGCCGGCCCGGGCGCCGGTGGCGACGGCCACCATCACCAGCAGGTCCTCCCCCGCGCCGAACCGGGCGGTGAGCAGGGCGTCCCGGCGCGGCTCGCCGCGGGACCGGGCCGCGTCGCCGCGCGTGGAGGCGGCGCGCAGCGTGAACGTGCCGTAGCGGGCGCCGTCCAGCACCGTGTCGGGGACCGGGTCGGCGGGCCCTCCGGGGCGGACCGGGGGCAGGGCGGTCGGCTCGGGGTCGTACGCGGGCGCCCCGCCGCGGGCGTGCGGCGGACGGGGCCCGGCGGGGCGGCCGTCGGGGGCCGGCCCGCCCGGCGCGGGGCGGGCCGAGCGGGGACCGCCGGGGGCGGTGCGGGGGCCCGGGGCGGGGCGGGCCTCCCGGGGAGCGGGGGCGCACGGGGGCGCATCGGACGGGGCGCGCCGGGGCGGCGGGGGCGCGGGGAGCGCGGGGGGTGGGGTGAGGGTGCTGGAGGCGGAGGCGTAGCGGTCGTCGAGGGTGTCGCCCGTCGCGGCCGGGGCCGCCTCCGCGGCCGGATCGCCGTACAGCCGCTCCCACCAGTCGTCGTCGGAGGGCTCGTCCCCCTGTGGGTTCATGGCCTTCATTGTCCTCGGCGGAGGCGTCCCGGGCACGGAACTCCGGCGGGGACACCCCGGAGGGCCCGCCGGGCGCGCCCTCCTTCCCCAATAAAGGAGGGAGCCCGGCGGGCCGCGTGGCCGCGCGCGCCGCGCGCAGAGTCGTGCGGCACGACGCCACGGCGCGGACCACGGTCGAGTGGCCGAGAGGCCGCTGGTGCGGCGGTGGCGTCACCTTGGCAGAGTGGCGGGTGGTGTGGGGATGATGGGCGCGGCGGGTTTGCGCCGTGGCCGTTTCCCGCCACGGCCGAGGGGAGGATGGGTCCGGGTGCTGAGCGCGATTGGGCTCGACGAGCGTCAGGAAGCCGCGTACCGGGCGCTGGTGGCGCTGGGCGCGGCGGAGGTCGCGGACCTGGCGCACCGGTTGGCGCTGCCGGAGCGGGAGACGGAGCGGACGCTGCGGCGACTGGAGGCGCAGGGCCTGGCCGCGCAGTCCTCGTACCGCACGGACCGGTGGGTGGCGGCGCCTCCGGCGGTGGCGCTGGGCGCGCTGCTGACGCAGCAGCGGCACGAACTGGAGCAGGCCGAGCTGGCGGCGGTGGTGCTCGCGGAGGAGTACCGGGCGGAGGCGGCGGCCCAGCCGGCGGTGCACGACCTGGTGGAGGTGGTGACCGGGGCGAGCGCGGTGGCGCACCGGTTCCGGCAGCTCCAGCTCGGCGCGGCGGAGGAGGTGTGCGCCCTGGTGACGGGCCGGCCGGTGGTGGTGACGGGCCCGGAGAACGACGCGGAGGAGCGCGCCGCGGAGCGGGGCGTGGCGTACCGGGTCGTGGTGGAGCGGGAGGTGCTGGAACAGCCGGAGGGGGTGGCGGAGCTGACGTCGGCGCTGCGCCGGGGCGAGCGGGTGCGGGTGGTGGACCGGGTGCCGACGAAGCTGGTCGTCGCGGACCGGTCGCTGGCGATGGTGCCGCTGACGGGCCGGGGCGCGGAGCCGGCGGCGCTGGTGGTGCACGCGAGCGGGCTGCTGGAGTCGCTGGCGGGGCTCTTCGAGGCGGTGTGGCGGGACGCGGTGCCGCTGCGGCTCGGCGCGGTGGACGGCGTTCCGGCGGAGGAGCGGGCGCCGGGGCCGGACGCGACGGACCTGGAGGTCCTGTCGCTGTTGCTGGCGGGCATGACGGACGCGAGCGTGGCGAAGCAGCTCGACCTGGGTCTGCGGACCGTGCAGCGGCGGGTGAGGGGGCTGATGGAGCTGGCGGGCGTGACGACCCGGCTCCAACTGGGCTGGCACGCCTACGAGCGGGGCTGGGTCACCCGCTGACCCGCCCGGACGGTGCCCGCGGCGCACGCTGGGCGGACGGGCGCGCGCCGGCGGCCGTCGGCCGCTTCGGTGGTGCTGTTCGGCCTCCTCGGGCACCGGCGCCGGGCGTTCCCGGGCCGTGGGCCCGCCCACGCGTGTTCGCGGCGTTCCGGCGGGCCGACGGCGAGCTGGGCACGACCGTCGTGATCGTCGCCCACGGCCGGGCGGTCGCCCGCGAGGTCCGCCGCACGGCCGCCCTCCGCGACGGCCGCACGTCCACGGAAGATCCCGCGCCGCACGGGGGTCGACGCGGCCACGGGCGAGGAGGAGGCGGTGGCCCGCGCGTACGCGATGCCCGACCGGGCCGGGCGGCTCCAGTTGCCCGCCGACCGCACGGAGGGCCTCGGGATGCGGGACCGCGCGATGCTCCGCCGGGAGCAGGGCCACGTCGGCGTACGGCCGGACGACGCCGACCCTGACGGGCGCCACACCCCCGACGACGCCCACCCCGGCGCACACCACGCCCCGGACGACGCGTCCCGGCGCACGCCGGCCCCGGCGGGCGGGTGCCGGGGAACCGCCCGCGGGGGGCGGGCGGCTCCCGTGCGGGCCGGGCGTCAGCGGGCCGGGCCGCCGCGCTTGGCCCGCAGGGCGGCACGGCCCTCCGCGCCCTTGCGCTTCCAGTCGCGCCGCAGCTCCGCCCGGACCCGGGCGTCGGTCTTGGCGACGATGTACTGGTTCTCCCGCAGCAGCTTGCGGTAGCTGTCCAGGCGCCGTTCCGGCAGGGTGCCGGCCTCGACGGCGGCGAGGACCGCGCAGCCGGGCTCGGCGCCGTGGGCGCAGTCGTGGAAGCGGCACGAGGAGGCCAGCTCCTCGATCTCGGAGAAGACCTGCCCGACGCCCGCCCCGGCGTCCCACAGGCCCACCCCGCGCAGCCCCGGCGTGTCGATGAGGACGCCGCCGCCCGGCAGGGCGAAGAGGTTGCGGGTGGTGGTCGTGTGGCGGCCCTTGCCGTCGACGTCCCTGATCTCCTGGACGGCCATGGCGTCCGTGCCGAGCAGGGTGTTGGCGAGGGTGGACTTGCCGGTGCCGGAGACGCCGAGCAGGACGCTCGTACCGCCGGCGACGGCCTCGCGGAGCGCGTCGACCCCCTCACCGGTGGCGGCGCTGAGGGCCAGCACCGGCACGCCGGGGGCGGCGGTCTCCACGTCGTGGACGAGGTGGGAGACCCCGGCCGCGTCCGGTACGAGGTCGGCCTTGGTGAGGACGACGAGCGGCTGCGCGCCCGACTCCCAGGCCAGCGCCAGGAACCGCTCGATCCGGCCGAGGTCGAGCTCGGCGGCGAGGGAGACCGCGACGATCGCGTGGTCGACGTTGGCGGCGAGGATCTGCCCCTCGGACCGCTTCGACGACGTGGAGCGCACGAAGGCGGTGCGGCGCGGCAGGTACGCCCGTACGTAGCGGGGCGTGCCGCCGGCCGGGTCGACGGCGGCCCAGTCGCCGGTGCAGACGACCCGCAGGGGGTCGTGGGGCGTCACGAACGCGGTGTCCGCCCGGATGACGCCCTCGGGGGTGATGACGTCGCACTGCCCGCGGTCGACGCGGACGACCCGCCCGGGCAGCAGGCCGCGCTCGGCGTACGGGGTGAACTCCGCCTCCCAGTGGGTGTCCCAGCCGTAGGAGGAGAGCGGGGAGGAGGAGGTGGTGGTGAACGAGGAAGACAAGGGGTGCCCTTCGCAAGGGTGGCCCCGGCGGCGCGCGCCTCGACGGGCGCGGCGGGAAAGGACTCGGGTCAGCCGGAGACCACGGGAGCGGGAATGCTGATCTCCTGAGGCCGGGTCAGCGCCCGGGCGGCGGCAGTCGTCAACGTCCTCACCTCCCTGGTTCGTCGCGTCGGGTCGTCGTCGGCGTTCACGCTAGCCGGGGCGCGTCCGGACGCGCCACCGGTTTTTCCACCGCAGCGCCCGTACGGCAGACGACGTATGACAAGGCCCCCCATTTCGCCGTATCCGGGAGCGGCGCCCGATGGCGATCCGTCGAGGTGTGCGTACGCCGGTCGCAGGATGTGGTCGCCCGCGACGGGCCCGCGCGCCTGGTCCTCGCGCCGGGGCGCGCCCAACGGCGCACCCCAGCCAGCCCACGGAACAACACCTTCCGTTTGCGCGGGATCGGTGCTGGACGCGGAGAACGCTTATGACAACCATTGTCGTTTGATGGCATGCTCGTCCTCCGTCCGTCCCGCCGCCACACTCGGGCCCAGCACGCAGTCCTGCCCAGTTCCACGCCCCGTCCCTTCGAACAGTCCGCTCGAGCAGTCCCTTCGAGACGACCTCACAGAACCTTCGAGAGGACCAGGACCAGACCCGCATGAGTGAACCGCTGTATCTCGCGCCACGCCTGGAGCCGCGGCTCGCGGCGCTGCTGGACTCCCCCGCCTTCCTCCACCCCCTGGTGACCGCCCTGGGCTCGCCCCTCAACATCGTCCTGCCGGACCAGATCGCCGACAACGTCCGCGGCTTCCGCGACGTGTACGCCCGGCACCGGCTCACCGGGCGGATCTTCTTCGCCCACAAGGCGAACCGTTCGAGCGCCCTGGTGCGCCGCCTGGCCGCCACCGGCCCCGAGGCCGCCGTCGGGATCGACGTGGCCTCGCTCGGCGAGCTCCAGCACGCGCTGGGCGGCGGCCTCACCCCGAACCGGATCGTCGCGACCGGCCCCAAGGACCCCGACTACCTGTGGCTCGCAGCCCGTACGCGCACCACCGTCGCCGTCGACTCCCCCGCCGAACTGACCGCCCTCGCCGCGCTGGTGGAGCGGTTCCGGCTGCCGCGCGTGCCCGTCCTGCCGCGGCTCTCGGAGTTCACCGCGCCGGGCACCCGCGTCCTCACCCGGCGCAGCCGCTTCGGCACCCCGGCCGACGACGCCGGCGCGCTGCTCGACCTGGCCGAGAAGCACCAGGGCAGCGTGGAGTTCACCGGGGTCTCGTACCACCTCGACACGATGGGCCTCGCCGAGAAGGCCGTCGCCCTCGAAGGCTGCCTGCGGGTCCTCGACGAGGCCCGCCGGCGCGGGCTGCGGCCCCGGGGCCTCGACATCGGCGGCGGATTCGGCGTCGACTACCTCGCGGACGGCGCCCAGTGGGAGCGGTACACCACCGAGCTGACCCGGGCCCTGCTCGGCCGGCGCGCCCCGCTCACCTGGGAGGGCCACGGCTACGGGCTGCGCGGCGAGAACGGCACCCTGCGCGGCGCCCTCGGCGTCTACCCGGGCCACCGCCCCGTCGCCGGCGCCCGCTACCTCGACGAACTGCTCGCGCAGACCGCCCCGTCGCTGGGCCGCCCGCTGGCCACCCTGCTCCTGGAGAACCTGTACGACCTGCACACCGAACCCGGCCGCGCCCTCACCGACCAGTGCGGACTCACCCTCGCCCGGGTGCTGGAGGTGCGCGTCACGGCGGCCGGCGAGCGGCTGGTGCGGCTCGCGGCGAACGCCCGCGACATCGGCCTGGAGGACCACGGGCTGCTCCTCGACCCCGTCCTCGTACCGGGCGCGCCGGAGGAACCGGGGCGGGGCGGCCCGCCCGTCGGGGTGTACCTCCTGGGCAACCTCTGCCTGGAGTCGGACCTGATCAGCCGCCGCCTGGTGTTCCTGGAGCGCGAGCCGCGCCCCGGCGACCTGCTGGCCTTCGCCAACACCGCCGGGTACTTCATGGACTTCACCGCCGACCACGCCCTGCACCAGCCGATCGCCCGGAAGGTCGCCGTGTACCGGAGCGGCGAGGACGGCCCCTGGAGCTGGTGCCTCGACGAACAGTACTGGCCACACCTCACCGCGGGGGACGACGAATGAGGTACGAGCACATCACCGACGCCATCGGCGACACCCCCCTCGTCCGCATCGACCCCGAGGTCCACGGACTGCGCCACATCGACCTGTACGCGAAGCTGGAGATGCTCAACCCGTTCGGCTCGGTGAAGGACCGGGCCGCCTGGCACATGGCGCGGCCCCACCTGGAGGAGGCCCGGCGGCAGGGCCGTACCGTCGTCGAGCTGTCCAGCGGCAACACCGCCAAGGCCCTCGCCGTCATCGCCGGCATGCACGGGCTGCCGTTCCGCAGCGTCACCAACCGGATGAAGGTCCCCGAGATCAAGGACCTGCTGCTGCTCCTCGGCGCCGAGATCGAGGAGCTGCCCGGCCAGGCCGAGTGCCTCGACCCGACCGCGACCGAGGACCCGCTCACCCGCATCCACCGGATGCTCACCGAGGACGACGGCCGCTACCTCCACACCGACCAGTACTACAACCCGGCCAACGCGGAGGCCCACGCCTCCGGCACCGGCCCGGAGATCGTCAAGGACCTGGGCGGGACGGCCCCCGACTGGTTCGTCGCCTGCGTCGGCACCGCCGGGTCGTCCACCGGCGCCGCCCGCGCCCTGCGCGCCCACGACCCGGCGACGCGCGTGGTCGGGCTCGTCGCGCAGAAGGGCGACTTCGTGCCGGGCATCCGCAACATCGACGAGGTCCACGAGGTCGGCCTGTTCGACCCGGAGACGTACGACGCGCTGGAGGCCGTCTCCGCCGACGAGGCCATCGACGGCATGCTGACGCTGGTCCGCCGCTGCGGCATCCTCGGCGGGCCGACCGGCGGGGCCGCGTACTTCGGCGCCGTACGCCACCTGCGCGAGCGGGACGCCGAACTCGCCGAGGCCGGCGGCGGGCGGCGCGCGACGGCCGTCTTCATCGTCTGCGACCGCGTCGAGAGCTACATGAGCTACGTGCGGCAGCGCCGCCCCGAGCTGCTGCGCCGCCCGCCGCGCCCCAACTCCCCCGCCACGCTCACCCCCCAGGAGCTGGCGGCCGTGCACGTCATCGGGGTCGAGGAGGCCCGGGCGTGGATCGCGACCGAGCGGCCCGTCGTCGTCGACCTGCGCGGCTCGTTCGCGTTCGCGGCGCTGCACATCGAGGGCTCCGTCAACATCGTCGACGAGCTGTTCGAGGAGCTGCTGCACGGCGGGCTGCCGTTCGGCCGGTCGCAACCGGTGCTGCTGGTCTGCCCGGTCGGCGAGCAGTCGGTGACGTACGCGGCGCTGCTCACCCGCATGGGGCACCGCAACGTGCGCAGCCTGGCCGGCGGGGTGATCGCCTGGCGGGACGCGGGCGCGCCGATGGTGCGGGACTGAGGGGGCCGCCGATGCGTACTTCTCCGACCGGCACCGCCCCGGCCGCCGGGCTGCGCGAGTGGCAGCGGCCGCTGCGGGAGCAGTTCCCGATCGTCACCGGGCACCCCGGCCTCGCCTACCTGGACAGCGCGGCCACGGCGCAGAAGCCGAAGGCCGTCCTCGACGCCGCGCAGGCGTACCTGACCGGTTGCAACGCCAACGCCGGGCGCGGCACGTACACGTGGGCCAACCGGACGACGGCGCTGATCGAAGAGGCCCGGGAGCGCGTCAAGGCGTTCCTGGGCGACCCGGACCCGGACCGGTCGACGGTGTGGTTCACCAGCGGGACCACGGAGGGGCTGCGGACCGTCGCCCGCGACTGGCTGGTGCGGGAGCTGGCGGACGGCGACGAGATCGCGGTGCCGTTCGCCGACCACGAGGCCAACCACCTGCCGTGGCTGGAGGCCCGGGACCTGCTCGCCGAGCGGGGCGTGCGGATCACCGTGCACCCCGTGCCGTACCAGCAGGACTCGGGCGACTACGACCTGGAGGCGCTGGCCGCGCTGGCCGCGGCGGCCGGGGAGCGCCTGCGGTTCGTGGCGGTGACGCACGTCCACCACGTGTACGGCGCCGACATGAACGTCCACCGGGTGCGCGAGGTGGTCGGGCCGGACGTGTCGCTCTGCCTGGACGCGGCGCAGAGCGTGGGCCACCTGCCGGTGGACCTGGGGGCCCTGGACGTCGACTTCGTGGTGTTCTCCGGGCACAAGGCGATGGCCCTGCCGGGCACGGGCGTCGTGTGGGCGCGCGGGCGGCGGGGCGGCCCGTTCCGGCCGGGCGGCTGGCAGGGCACGCCCAACACGGCCGGGATAGTCAGCCTGCGGGCCGCGCTGGACTGGCTGGACGCGGCGGGCCTGGCCCGGATCGAGGAGTGGACGGTCGGGCTCGGCGCGCGCCTCACGGACGGGCTGAGCCGCCTGGAGGCGTACGAGGTGCTGGGCTGCGGGCTCAGCCTGGCGGCCGACTCGACGGTGCAGCGCCGCCAGGGCCTGGTGACGTTCCGGCACCGCGCGATAGGCGCCAACGACCTGGGGTTCATCCTCGCCGCGCACGGGCTGCTGGTGCGGGCCGACGGGCTGTGCCAGGCCCGGGCGGGCGAGAGCGAGTCCTCGGTGCGGGTGAGCCTGCACGTCTACAACACGCCCGAGGAGGTCGACCGACTCCTCGGGGTGCTGTCCGACCTGGCCGACGACCGGCCCGGCGGGCGGCGGTAGCAAGGAAAAGAGCAAGGGAGCACAAGGGGACGATGTCTCGAGGATTGATGTCGCGCCGGCTGACGGCCGAGCGGGCGGGCGAGTGGATCCGCCGGTGGGACCTCCAGCAGCAGCGGTACGCCTGCGACCGGGAGGCCCGCTTCACGGTGATCGCCGATGTCGTGGAGACGGCGGTGGCGGGGGTGTCCCGCCCGCTCGTCGCCGACCTCGGGTGCGGCCCCGGCTCGCTGGCGGCCCGGCTGGCCGGGCGGCTGCCGCACGCCGAACTGGTCGGCGTGGACACCGATCCGCTGCTCCTGGCGCTGGGCCGGGCGCACCACGGCACGCACGTGCGGTTCGCGGACGTGACGATCGGCGCGCCCGGCTGGCTGGCCCGGCTGGACCTGGGCCGGCCGATGGACGCGGTGGTGTCGGCGACGGCGTTGCACTACCTGCCGGAGCCGGCGCTGCTGTCGGTGTACGAGCAGGTGCGGGAGTCGCTGCGGCCGGGCGGGGTGCTCGTCAACGGCGACCACCTGTTCCAGGAGCACCCGGCGGTGGCGGCGCTGGCCGAGGTGGTGGGCCGCCGCCACGCCGAGCGGCACGGGGCGGACGCCCACGAGGACTGGCGGGGCTGGTGGGAGGCGGCGGAGTCGGCGCCCGAGCTGGCCGGGCCGCTGGCCGAGCGGGCCCGGCGCGGGCCGGGAGCGGGCGGCGACAACGGGCTGACGCTCCAGCGCCACGTGGAACTGCTCCGCAAGGCGGGCTTCGACGCGGCCGGCCCGGTGTGGCAGTACGGGCCGAGCTGCGTGCTGGTGGCGGTGCGGGGCGGGTGAGGGCGTACCGCCGCGCACCGACACGGCCCCGGAGGCGGCGCCGTCTCCGGGGCCGCGCCGCGGTCAGCCGGCCGCCGGGACCTCGGTGCTCTCGGTGAGTTCCCCGTGCCCGGGCGGCGTGCCCCCGCGGCGGCGCCGTCCGGCGTGGACGACCAGGTCGCGCACCCCGTCGACGGCGGGCTGCGTCCAGCGGGCGGCGAACGGGCCGAGCATGACGAGGATCAGCACGTACGCGGTGGTGAGCGGGCCGATCCCCGGCTCCGCGCCGGCCGCCAGCCCGGCGATGACGACGGAGAACTCGCCGCGGGCGATCAGCGCCCCGCCCGCCCGGAGCCGGCCGCGCCGGCCGACGCGGGCGCGGCCGGCCGCGTACCAACCGGTGGCGATCTTGGTGAGGGCGGTGACGGCGGCGAGGAGCAACGCGGGCAGCAGGACGGGCGGGATGGACGCGGGGACGGTGGACAGGCCGAAGAAGAGGAAGAACACCGCGGCGAACAGGTCGCGCAACGGGGCGAGGATCCTGCGGGCGCCCTCCGCGACCTCCCCGGACAGGGCGATGCCGACGAGGAACGCGCCGACGGCGGCGGAGACCTGGAGCCGCTGGGCGACCCCGGCGACGAGGACCGTCATGCCGAGGACGACGAGGAGCAGCATCTCGGGGTTGTCGGAGGAGACGGCACGGCTGATGTGGCGGCCGTGGCGCAGCGCCAGGTAGAGGACGACGGAGACGGTGCCGAGGGAGATCAGCAGGGTGACGCTGCCGCCGGCGAGACCGACGCCCGCGATCAGGACGGTGAGGACGGGCAGATAGACGGCCATCGACAGGTCCTCCATGACGAGGACACCCAGGATGACGGGGGTCTCGCGGTTGCCCAGCCGTCCGAGGTCGGTGAGGACCTTGGCGATGACGCCGGACGACGAGACCCAGGTGACCCCGGCGAGGGCGACGGCGGCCAGGGGCCCCCAGCCGAGGAGGAGGGCGGCGGCGGCGCCGGGCAGGGCGTTGAGGACGAAGTCGACGGCCCCGGCGGGGTACTGGGTGCGCAGGCTGCTGACGAGTTCGCCGGCGCTGTACTCCAGGCCGAGGAGGAGCAGCAGCAGGATCACACCGATCTCGGCGCCGACCGCGACGAAGTCCCCGCTGGCGTCGAGCGGGACGACGCCGCCCTCGCCGAGGGCGAGTCCGGCGAGGAGGTAGAGCGGGATCGGGGAGAGCCCGACGCGTTCCGCGAACCGGCCGACGAGCCCGAGGGCGAGGATGACCGCCCCCAGTTCGATGAGGAGCGCGGTGGTGTCGTGCACGGTCACTCCCCGCCGATGATCGCGGTGAGCGCGTCGACGCCCTCGCGGGTGCCGACCACGACGAGGGTGTCGCCGATGGCGAGGCGGAAGTCGGGGCCGGGAGCGGGGTGGGCGCTGGTGCGCCGCAGGACGGCGACGACGGACGCGCCGGTGCGGGAGCGAGCCCCGGTGTCGCCGAGCAGCCGCCCCCCGTACGGGGAGCGGCGGGTGACGGGGATGTGCCCGGTGACGAGGTCCAAGCCGTCGGTGCGGATGCCGTCGGCCGGGGCGGGGTCGATGAGCCGGGCGAGAGCGGTGGCGTCCTGGGGGGTGAGGGCGACCGTCGCCTCGCAGGTGTCGGGGTCGTCGGGGCGGTAGAAGCCGAGGAAGCGGCGGCCGTCGTGGTGGACGACGACGGAGAGGTGCCGCCCGTCCTCGGTGGTGAAGTCGTACTGCGTGCCGACACCGGGCAGGGGGGTGCGCCGCGTACCCATGACCGCACCTCCGGGACGGCGGATGACGGGTGGAGCGAGGAGCCTCACCCTATCAACCCACGCCCTTTATGACCCCGTATGTCAGGATCAGTCCCCTCCGGGGCGGTGGGCGGGCGGCGAACCTCCGTGTCCGATCCGTACAAGACCGGGGCGGGCGGCGGCCCGTACGGTGCGGGCATGACCGTGACACCCCGTTTCGACGCGATCGGCCTCGTCGTCTCCGACATGGCCGCCTCCCTCGCCTTCTACCGCCGCCTCGGCCTGGACGTCCCGCCGGAGGCCGACTCCGCGCCGCACGCGGAGGCGACGCTGCCCGGCGGGCTGCGGATCATGTGGGACACCGAGGAGGCGGTCCGCGCCTTCGACCCCGGCCTGGCCGCCGGCGGCGGCGGCGACCGGACGGCGCTCGCCTTCCGCTGCGACGGCCCGGCCGGGGTCGACGCGCTGTACGGGGAGCTGGTGGCGGCCGGGTACCGGGGGCACCTGGCCCCGTGGGACGCCCCGTGGGGACAGCGCTACGCGGTGGTCCTCGACCCGGACGGGCGGGGCGTGGACCTGTTCGCCGACGTCGCGTAGGCCGCCGGGGTCCGGCCCGTCAGGGCGCGCACGTCGCGGGTCAGGTGCGCCTGGTCGGTGTAGCCCGCGGCGGCCGCGACCGCCGCGCACGGGGTTCCGGCACGGATCAGGGCGAGGGCCCGCTGGAGGCGGAGGACGCGGGCGAGGGTCTTCGGCCCGTACCCGAAGGCGTCCAGGGAGCGCCGGTGCAACTGCCGCGCGCCGATCCCCACCGCGTCGGCCGTGGCGGCGACGCTCCAGCCCGCGTCCAGCCGGGCGGCGACGGCGCGGAGCAGCGGATCGGGGCGGGGAGCGGCGGCGGCCACGCTCAGGGCCGCCTCCTCCAGGGCGGTGGCCGGGTCCCCGGGGGCGGCGGCCACGCGGGCGGCGAGCCGGCGGGCGCGGGCGGCGGGCCACAGGTCGGCCAGGTCGACGCGCCGGTCGCGCAGTGCGTGCGCCGGTACGCCGAGCAGGGCGGGCGCGTCGCCGGGCGCGAAGCGGACACCGGCCCAGGCGGCGCCCGCGCCGTCGGGGGCGTACGCGCGGGTGTCGGGGCCCGCGACGAGGAGCCGTCCCTCGGTCCACAGCAGGTCCATGCAGCCGTCCGGCAGGACCGGGTGGACCTCCCCGCCGGAGCGGGCCGCCCCGCCCGGGCGGGCTCCGGTCAGGGTCCACACGACCGCGCCGTCCAGCCGGGAGGGCCGCTCCCGGTAGCGGGGGGTCAGTCCGGCTCCCCGTCGCGGCCCCGCGGGACCGGTCCGCCCTGGGCGGGCCCCTCCTTCGACTGCCGGTCCTTCTCGGCCCTCTCCCGCTGGAGGCGGGCCCTCACGTCGTCCGGAGGGAGGAAGCGGGACCAGCGCTCCGGGAACTCCGACGGCATGTCCGGGTCGCCGTCGCCGGACTGGGCGCGGGCCAGCAGGGCGGCGACCTCCGCGGCGCGGGCCCGTTCGGTCTCGGCGCGGGCGGCGGCCGTGGCGACGGACGGCCAGACCCGGTCGACGGCCGCGTTGACGGCGGCGCCGACGAGGACCGCGAAGGCGGAGATGCCGATCCACAGCAGCACGGCGATGGGCGCCGCGAGGGAGCCGTAGATGGTGGGGCCCTCGACCGTGCTCGTCAGGTAGATGCGCAGCAGGAAGCTGCCCAGCACCCACATGGCGAGCGCCACCAGCGCGCCCGGCACGTCCTCGATCCACGGCGACCTGACCGGTACGGACACGTGGTACAGGGTCGTGAGGAACACGATGGACAGCAGGATCACGACCGGCCAGTACAGGACGGACACCACCTCCGTGCCGAACGGCACCACCGCCACGACCCGGTCCGGGCCGACGACGGCCAGCGGCAGGACGACCGCGCCGATCACCAGGGCGATCAGGTAGAGGAGGAAGGCGAGCAGCCGGGTCGCGACGATGCCGCGGTGCCCGTCGAGGCCGTACATGACGGTGATCGTGTCGATGAAGACGTTCACCGCGCGCGAGCCCGACCAGAGCGCTATGGCGAAGCCGATCGAGATGACGTCGGGCCTGCCGCCCCGGGTGACGTCCTCCAGCAGGGGCCTGGCGATCTCGTTGACGCCCCGGTCGGACAGGACCGTGCCGACCGCGGCGAGGCTGTTCTTCTCGATGGACGCGACGGTGGTGGTGTTCGTCCAGTCGTCGATGTAGCCGAGCAGGCCGAGCAGGCCGAGCATCAGCGGCGGCAGGGACAGGAGCGTGAAGAACGCGGCCTCGGCAGCGAGGCCGAGGATCCGGTACTCGATGCACGAGTTGACGGTGTCCTTCAGGAGGAGCCAGGCCATCTTCCGCTTCGACACGTTGCGGTAGAGGGCGCGGGCCCGGTGGAGCCGGCCCGGGGACGCGTCGGGGGCCGCGCCCTGTCCTGCGGGGCCCGGGGACCCGGCCGGCTCGGGTGTTTCCTTTGCTGCCTGCACCTCCTTACCGTATCCGCATGGCAGCCACCACCCACACCGTGACCAACCAACCCCCGCCCCTGGTCGGGTACGACGTCTTCACCGCGGACCGGGCCCTGGTCGAGGCGGTGGAGCGACACCTTCCGACCGGACTGCGCGAGGAGGCCCGCGAGGAGCTGTCGTCGCTGGGCACCACCGCCGGATCGGCGCAGGCGCAGTCCTGGGGCGCCCTCGCCAACGAGTTCCCGCCCCGGCTCCGCACCCACGACCGGTACGGCAACCGCGTCGACGAGGTCGAGTTCCACCCGGCGTGGCACCGCCTCCTCGGCCACGCCGTCACGTCCGGGCTGACCTCCGCCTGGGGCCGGCCCGGCGGGCACGTGCGGCGCGCGGCCGGGTTCCTGGTGTGGTCGCAGACCGAGGCGGGGCACGGCTGCCCGCTGTCGATGACGCACGCGGCGGTGCCCGCGTTGCGCACGGACCCCGAGCTCGCGGCCGTGTGGGAGCCGAAGCTGACCTCGAAGGTGTACGAGGGCGAGGAGTTGCTGCCGCCGGCCGCGAAGGCGGGCGTGCTGTTCGGGATGGGCATGACGGAGAAGCAGGGCGGCAGCGACGTCCGCGCCAACACGACGGCGGCGAAGCCGCTGGACGCGGCGGGCGAATACGTCCTGACGGGCCACAAGTGGTTCTGCTCGGCGCCCATGTCGGACGGCTTCCTGGTGCTGGCGCAGGCCCCCGGTGGGCTCACCTGCTTCCTGGTGCCGCGGGTCCTGGAGGACGGCACGCGCAACGTGTTCCGGATCCAGCGGCTGAAGGACAAGCTCGGCAACCGGTCGAACGCGTCCGCCGAGGTCGAGTTCGACGGGACGTGGGCGCGCCGGGTCGGCGAGGAGGGGCGGGGGGTGCGGACCATCATCGAGATGGTCGCCGCGACCCGTCTCGACTGCGTGCTCGGCTCGGCCGCGCTGATGCGCCAGGCGGTCGCGCAGGCGGTGCACCACACGGCGTACCGCAGCGCGTTCGGCGGGCCGCTGATCGACAAGCCGCTGATGCGCAACGTCCTGGCCGACCTGGCGCTGGAGTCGGAGGCGGCGACGGTCCTCGGGATGCGGCTGGCGGCGGCGTACGACGCGGTGGAGTCGGGCGCCCCCGCGGCCGGCGGCGGGTCCGCGGAGTCGGAGCGGGCGCTGCTGCGGCTGGCGGTGCCGACCGCGAAGTACTGGGTGACCAAGCGCTGCACGCCGACGGTGGCGGAGGCCCTGGAGTGCCTGGGCGGCAACGGGTACGTGGAGGAGTCGGGCATGCCGCGGCTGCTGCGCGAGTCGCCGCTCAACTCCATCTGGGAGGGCTCCGGGAACGTCCAGGCGCTGGACGTGCTGCGGGCGCTCCAGCGGGAACCGGGCGCGCTCGACGCGTTCCTGCGGGAGGTCGGGCAGGCGCGCGGCGCGGACCACCGGCTGGACGCGGCGGTCAAGGGCCTGCTGACGGAGCTGGCGGACCTGGACGGGATCGAGGCGCGGGCGCGGCGGTTGGTGGAGCGGATGGCGCTGGTGCTGCAGGGCTCGCTGCTGGTGCGGTGGGCGCCGCCGGAGGTCGCGGACGCGTTCTGCGCGTCCCGGCTGGGCGGCGACCGGGGGGCGGCGTTCGGGACGCTGCCGCACACCCTGGACCTCCGCGCCGTCGTGGAGCGGGCCCGGCCCTAGGCGGTGCCGCCGCGCGGTGCCGCCGCGCGGTGCCGGGCGCCGCGGGTGGGGTCCGCCGCCCCGGACCGGCCGGCGCCGGGGACGCGTCCACCAGTCGCCTCGGCCGGGGCGGGGCGGGGCGGCTGGGGCCCGAACGGGATCGTGCGGAGGCCCGGGGCCGGGCCGGGCTGCGGGGCGGGGCGGGGCGGGGCGGGGCGAACGGTTCAACCGTTGACCTGGTCGGCGCCTTTCGTTGTCCCGCCCTTCGGCATGGGATGGGATCGCCTCACGGGCGGAGGCGGAGGAGCCTCCGGCGACGAAGGGGGATCCATGAATACTCAGCGACTTCGCGTGAAGCGGGCTCTGGCCGGCGTGGTGGCGGCCGCCGCCCTGAGCGGCCTGCCGGTGATGACTTCGACCGCCCACGCCGACCCCAGCTGCTCCGTCAGCGCGTCGGGCTCCGTCGCGAACAACAACGCGCTGACGGTGACCGTCAAGAGCAACCCGTGCGGCCGCCAGGTGCGCGCATGGGTCGAGTGCGTCACGGCCACGGGGTACACCAGCCAGAAGACCAGCGGCTCCACGACGGGCACCGGGACGCTGAGGGTGGACTGCGGGACGGCGTACGTGAACCGCTCGGGCCACGAGGTCTACGTCTCCGGTCAGGGGTGGACCCGGTACGTCTACTGACGGCCGGCCGCCAGCGCCGCCGCGGCACGCCGGAGGTGGTCGACGCAGACCGGGAGACCGGCGTCGAGGACCGCCGGGTCCGCGGTGACGCCCAGCGCTCCGACGGCGATCCCGAACCGGAGGACGGGCGCGGCGATCATCCGCGTCCCCCGCACCGGCCCCGGGGAAGCGGCCCATCCCCGCGTGCGGACGCGGTGGCGCTCCTCGGGGCACGGGTGGGGAAGCGCCAGGTGCGCGAGGACGGCCCGGCCCGCGGCATCGGCGTGGAGCGGCCTGGGCCGGCCGACCGCGGACCGCAGGGACACGCCGCGGGGGGCCTCCGCGTAGCCCGTGCACATCTGCATCGGCACGTCGGCCAGGACGGCCGTGTGCAGGCTCACCGTGTGCCCCAGCCGGTCGGCGAGGGCGCGCAGCACGTGGTGGGCGGCGGCGGAGGGCTGCGGCGGGGCGCCGTCCGCGTCGAGCTGTGCGGCGAGCGCGTAGTGGCCGTGCCTGGGCTGCCGGATGACCCCGGCCCGCAGGCCGGAGGTGATGACCCGCTGGACCGTGGAGCGGCTGAGGGCGCTCCGGTGGACGATGCTCCTCAGCGGGTGGGGGCCGCGGCCCATCTCCCGCATGGCTCCCAGGACCCGGAAGGCCCGGTCGGAGACCCGCTCGGGCTCCTTGTCGTGGCGCAGTGCGGTCACCGCCGCCTCCCTCTCGTCACCGCCGCCTCCCCCTCGTCACCGCCGGGCGCCCCGGGGTGTGCCGGGGCTTTTGCGCCCCGAGTGCGCGCCCCCTCCAGGGCGCCCGTGTCCGCGGGCACCGGCCCGCACGGCCGGGCCCGCGCCGCCCGCGCGGCGGGCGAACGCGTCTCCGCCGCCGCGGGGAAGGGCCGCCCTCCCCCGCCGCGCGGGGCCCGTCAGACCGGCGCCGGCCGGCTCAGGGCCTCCCGTACCGCCGCCCGCGCCAGGACGGCCGTGGGGTCGACGACCGGCAGGCCGGCGCTCCGCTCGCCGAGGAGCAGCGGCAGTTCGGTGCAACCCGCCACGAGCAGGTCCGCGCCCCGGACCGCCAGTTCCCCGGTCGCGCGCTCGATCAGGCAGACCCCGGCCGCGCCGAGGTCGCCCGCCTTGACGCGGCGGATGGCGCCCGTCACGGCTTCGCCCTGGGTGAGCTCGCCCGGCACCACGACCCGCAGGCCCGCTGCCTCCAGGGCCCGTTGGTAGAGGCCGGCGCGCACCGTGCCGGTGGTGGCCAGGAGCCCGACCGACACCACCTCCGGGTGGTGGGAGCGGATCTCGGCGACCGTCTCCGCGATCATGTCGAGCATCGGGACGCGCACGCTGGTCCGCACCCCGTCGAGGAAGGCGTGCGCGGTGTTGCACGGGGTCGCGATGAGCCGCGCCCCCATCGCCTCGAGCCGGTGCGCGCCGCGTACCAGCCAGGGCGTCGGGTCGGGCCCGTGCCCGCTCAGCGCCGCCGAGCGGTCCGGGACCGTCGGGTCGGCCCACACGACGACCGGCACGTGCTCCTGGTCGGTACCGGCCGGGGTCGCGTCGATCACCTTCCGGTAGAAGTCGACGGTGGCCAACGGGCCCATTCCGCCCAGAATTCCGATGGACATCTCACGTCCCCCATTGATCGAGTGCGAGCTTGCCGACCAGCACGGTCACGACGACGAGCAACACGGCGCGCACGAAGCCGCTGCCGCGCTTGAGCGCCATGCGCGCGCCCACCGAGGCGCCCGCGAGGTTGAACACCGCCAGGAGCGGCGCGAGGGCCCACAGGACGGTCCCCTGGTACGCGAACATCGCGAGCGCGCCCAGGTTGGTCCCGACGTTGACGACCTTCGCGGTCGCCGACGCCGTGACCATGTCCATGGACAGGACCGCGACCAGGCCGATCACCAGGAAGGTCCCGGTGCCGGGCCCGAGCAGGCCGTCGTAGAAGCCGATGCCCGCGCCGACGACCACGACGGCGGCGAGGACCCGCTGCCGGGTCACGGCGCCCCCGGGCTTCTGCCCGAACTGCGGCCTCAGGACGACGAAGGCGGCGACGGCGAGCAGCAGCACCATGATCACGGGGCGCAGCACCTCGCTCTTCACGCCGGCCGCGAAGAACGCCCCGGCCACCGCCGCCAGGGCCGCGACGGAGCCGAGCCGGACCGCGAGCCGCACGTCGACGGGGGCCCTGCGGGCGTACGTCACCGCCGCCGCCGACGTGCCGACGACACCGACGGCCTTGTTGGTGCCGAGGGCGTACGCGGGGGGCAGGTGCGGGAAGGCGATCAGCAGGGCGGGCACCTGGAGGAGCCCGCCACCGCCGACCACGGCGTCGACCCAGCCCGCCAGCGCGGCGGCGACGCAGAGCAGCACCGCCGTGGTGAGGGTCAGGTCATGCACGGGCGTAGCTGTCCTTGCTGAGCACCCGGCCGCCGGCCCGCACCAGGACGTCGGGGCGCAGCTCGCCGGGGTACGGGTAGAACCGGCGCAGCCAGCGGTCCTCGCCGTCGTAGCGCGGCGTGAAGTCGCTGCGGCCGTGCACCACGATCCGGTTGTCCACCAGGAGCAGGTCGCCCCGGTCGGCCCGCACCGCCCGGTGCACCGTGTGCATGGCCCGGTTGAGGCGCTCCAGGGCCTCCTGTGCCGGGGCGTCCGTGCCGAAGGTGTTGTGCATGTTGAACCGGACCCTCGTACCGGGGGCGTCGGCCGGGCCGTCCGTGAGGACCGGGTGCGGATCGGTCACCGGCCGCTCGTCCTCGGCGAGGCCCCGCGTGAAGGAGAGCGGGAAGCGGCTCCGGTAGCGGTCGGTGCGCAGCAGCTCGCGGTCGGCGGCGGAGAGCAGCGGTTCGGCCTCCCGGACCGAGGCGACCATGGTGGCCGCCCGCCGGTCGTGGTCGGGGCGCAGGCACAGCAGGCCCAAGTGCGAGGGGCGCACCGGGTGGTGGACGTTCTCGGTGTGGAAGTCGAAGAGCGTGGAGCCGGAGTTCAGGGGCTTCGCCGCGTCGGTGGGGACCGGGTACACGTCGTGCACGAGCGCCCCGGACTTCTCGTCCTCGTAGCCGATCAGCCCGCCCAGCGGGTGGGCGAGCAGGGCGACGAGCAGGCTGGAGGAGTGCGTCTCGCCGAGGACGTTGGAGCCGTACACCGCCGGGGTCGCCGGGACGTCCCCGACGGGCAGCCCGCGCACCACGAGCAGGCCGTGGTCCGGCGGGGTGTCGCGGAAGGACTCGACGCCCTCGCGCAGCCGGGTCGGCAGGCGTGCGGCGAGCGCGGCGAAGGCCGCGGTCTGCAGGGTCTGTTCCAGGGGGCCCGGCAGCTTCGCCGCGTCGTGGAGCAGCTCCTCCAGGCGGGCGGTTTCAGCCGGGTCGAGGGTGAGCGCGTCAAGGTCCGCGCGGGGTTCCGCATACGTCGTCATGCCGACGATCCTGTGGCTCCGGCAAGCGCTGCGACCAGGGGTTTCGCCCGTCCGGAAGGGTCCATGACCCACACCGGTCACACCCCGGTCCTGTCCGGTAGGGGACGCGGCCTGAAGCGGACGCCCCCCGGCGCGCCACGGCCCCGTGCGGTACGGCAGCATGTGCGGCGCGGCAACGTCTTCGGGGGAGGTGTCGTGATGTCCGTTGTTCCTCTGTTCTCGTTCATCTGGGGCTGAATCGGTGCGATTGGTGCGGTCGGTACGGTCGGTGTCCTTCTCCGCCGTCAACGCGGGCGTGGTGGCGATGGCGGTCTCCTACGCGGGGCCGCTCGCCCTCGTCCTGGCCGCCGCCGAGGCCGCCGGCCTGAGCGCGGCGCAGACCTCGTCGTGGGTGTGGGCGATCTCCGTCGGCGCGGGCCTGACCTGCGTGGGGCTGAGCTGGTGGAGCCGCACCCCGGTGATCACGGCGTTCTCCACGCCGGGCGCGGCCATCCTGGTCACGGCCCTCGCGCAGCACGACTACGCCGAAGCCGTCGGCGCCTTCCTGTGCGCCGGCGTCGCGGCCACGGTGCTGACCGTCACGGGGGTGTTCACCCGGGTCCTGGCCCGGGTTCCGGAGGGGGTGGTCTCGGCGATGCTCGCCGGGATCCTCTTCTCGTTCGGCACCGCGATCTTCACCTCACTGCGCGCGGCCCCGCTGCTCGCGGGCGCCGTGGTCGTCGGCTACCTGCTCGCCAAGGGCCTGTGGCCGACGTACGCGGTGATGTGCGCGCTCGCCGTCGGGCTCGTCGTCGCCGGGGCGAGCGGCGGCCTCCACCTGGACGTCGCGGGCCCCGGCCTGGCCGTGCCGCACCTCACGGCACCGGACTTCTCGGTGGGCGCGCTCGTCGGCATCGGCGTGCCGCTGCTCGTCGCCACGCTCGCCGGGCAGTACGCGCCGGGGATGGCCGTGCTGCGCGCGGACGGCTACCGGCCGGACGAGCGCGTCGTGTGCGGGACGACCGGGGTCGTGTCGACGCTGCTCGCGCCCTTCGGCTCGCACGCGATCAATCCGGCGGCCATCACCGCCGCGATCTGCACCGGCCCCGAGGCGCACCGCGATCCGGCCAGGCGGTGGGTGGCCGGGGTGAGTTGCGGCGTCGGCTACCTGGTCGTGGGCTGCTTCGGCTCGACGCTCGTGGCCCTGTTCACCGGGTTGCCGGAGGCGCTCGTGGCCACCTTGGCGGGGGTGGCGCTGCTCGGGGCGCTCTCCGGCAGCCTGGCCCGTACGGTCGCCGACGAACGCCACCGCGAGGCGTCCGTCGTCACCTTCCTGGCGACCGCCTCCGGGGTGACGGTCGCCGGCATCGGCTCACCCTTCTGGGGGCTGCTCGCCGGTGTCCTCGCGCACCTCCTGCTCAAGGTCCGCAGGGTCGAGCCAGCCGGCGCGTTCGGCGAGGACCGCGACCTGGAACCGGCTGGTGGCTCCGAGCGCCGACGTCAGGTCGCCGACGATCCGGCGGACCGTGCGGTCCGAGATGCCCAGGCGCCGTCCGACCCCCTCGTCGGTCAGGCCCTCCGCGAGTAGCCGGAGGACCGCCCGCTGCCGCCGGTCGGGCTCGCCCCGCGAGCCGCCCTCCGCCGCGGTGCGCGTCCCCGTGCCGAAGGCGGTGGCCTGTGCCCACGCGTACTCGAACTGGCTGCGGAACACCTCGACCAGGGACGGGTCGTACACGACGACGGCCGCCTGCTGCCCGTCCGTTCCGGTCGCGGGCACGATCGCCAGGTGCTGGTCGACGATGATGAGCCGGTGCGGCAGCGTCACGGCGGTGCGCACCTGACCGCCCGCCTTGCGCAACTCCCGGAGGTAGGCGGCCATGTGGGGCAGCGCGGCGGACGAGGCGAGGTGGACGGTGCGCATCGCGACGCCGCGCCGCAGCGCCCGCCGGTCGCGCGCCAGGCCCTCCTCCACCATGTGCTCGGGTGCTCCGCGGCCCGGGTGCAGCGAGACGACCTCCTCGCGCGCCTGCTGGGCGGCGTCCTCCAGGGCGGTCGCGATGTTGGCCGTGCCCTCCACGAGTTGGGCCTGGGTGCCGGAGATGCGCACGGCGTGGATGGGGTGGAAGTCGGTGAGCATCCGCACCATCGCCTCGCGGGTGCGGGTGGTCTGCTCGATGAGTTCGTCGACGCGGCGGGCGTCGGCGGCGAGGAGGTGGTCGAGCGCGGACTCGGACGACACGCAGGCCCAGCCGCTGGGCGTGGCGGTGGTCCGCACCAACAGGCCGAGTTCGGACAGGACCTGGATGGCAGCGGTGTACTCCTCGCTGCTCCAGCCGAGCCGCCGGCAGACGGCCGCGGGCGTCCAGGCGGCGTCCTGGATGGCGATCGCGTAGAGGCTCTGCGCGAGCTTGTGCTCCAGCGCGGTGGTTCTGGTCAATGGGTCCCCCTTGTCGACGCTGCCCCGGGCGTGACGAAGGGCCGTCCCTCCCACCCGGGGAGTGACGGCCCTCGTCACACAGTACGACTCACCCTACGCCGAACGGCACCGGCCGACCCGCCGCGGCCGAGGCGTCCGCGCGTCCGCGGCATGTGGGGCGGCCCGTACGCGTGCGGTTCCGGCCCGGACCCCGCGCCGGTGCTCGACCGGCCGCCGGCACCGCGTCCTTCGGAGGGCGGAGCGGCGCTCCGACCGGCTCGGGCCGTGGCGCGGCACCGCCGGCGCGGGCGTGGCGTCCGGCGGCGGCTCCCGGGGCGCGGCGCTCGGGGGGCGGACGCTCAGGGGGGCGCGGGAGGCGGGACGTGGAAGGCGCGGGACGCGGGCGCGCGGGGGGACGTGCCGCGGGCGCGGGACGTCGCACGGCGTCCCGCGCCCGGAGCGCGGCCGGGATGGTGCTGCGCCGACACGGCACCATCCCGTCCCGTACCGGCGAACCGGTACCCGGCCACTCTCGTACGGGACGGGGTCCGGGCGCGAGGGTTGCAGGGGGTTGCGGCGGTGGCGCGTTCTGAGCGGCCCCGGGCCGGACGGCCGCCCGGGCGGGGGATGATGGGGGCTGTACGGGAACGGGAGGGCCCGGTGCGGAACGCCACAGTCGACATCACCCGGCTCGCCGCGATGAACGCGCGTGAGGCGACGCTGCTGCTGAAGAACATCAGGGACGCCGCCCTGCGCGGCGGCCGGGCGCCGCTGGCGCCGCGCGCCGAGATAGGGGCGTCGTGGCAGCGGATGCTCCGCGAGGGCGTCGACCCGGACCGCGACCGCCGCTCGGGGCTGCTGTCGCCGGCGGAGTTGGAGGCGCGGCGCGCCGGTTCGCCGCTCGCGGACCTGCTGCCGCTGCTCCGCGAGGGCCTCATGTCGGTGCCGGGCGCGAGCACCGGCGCGGTGCGGCACATCATGGTCGTCGCGGACGCGGACGGGCGGGTGCTGTGGCGGGAGGGCCACCCGTCGGTGCTGCGGATGGCGGACGGGCACGGCTTTGAACCGGGCGCGGACTGGCGGGAGTCGACGGTCGGGACGAACGGCGTGGGGACGGCGCTGGTGGTGCGGCGCCCCGTGCAGGTCCACTCGGCGGAGCACTTCGTCGCCACGCACCACGCGTGGACGTGCGCGGGCGCCCCGATCACGGATCCGCGCGACGGGCGGCTGATGGGCGTCGTCGACGTGAGCGGCCCGGTGACGACGGTGCACCCGGCGACGCTGCTGCTGGTCGGTTCGGTGGCGCGGCTCGCCGAGGCGGAGCTGCGCAACCGGCACCTGGCGGGTCTCGCCCGGCTGCGGGCGGTGGCGGCGCCGATGCTGTGCCGGGTGGGCGGCCGGGCGCTGGCGGTGGACCGGCACGGCTGGACGGCGGCGGTGACGGGGGTCGCCCCCGTGGACCGGGTGCCGGTGCCCCCGTCGCTGGAGGCGGGGCGGGGGTGGCTGCCGACGCTGGGCGAGTGCGACGTGGAGCCGCTGCCGGGCGGCTGGCTGGTGCGGCCGCTGGACGCCGCGGACGCGCGGGCCGGGGGCGTGGCGACCCGGCTGGTGCTCGACGTGAGCCGCCCCCGCGACTGGACGGTGCGGGTGTCGGGCGCGGTCGGCTGCTGGACGCGGGAGTTGAGCCCGCGCCACGCGGAGCTGCTGTACGTGCTGGCCGCGCGCCGGGACGGCCGTACGGCGGCGCAGTTGGCCGAGGACGTGTTCGGCGACCGCACGCGGACGGTGACCGTGCGGGCGGAGATGTCCCGGATGCGGCGCACCCTGGGGGGCGTGCTGGCGCACCGCCCGTACCGGTTCCGCGACGAGGTGGAGGTCGAGGTGGTCGCCCCGGCCGACGCGGGCGACCTGCTGCCGTACTCGACGGCGCCCGCCGTGGTGGCGGCGCGGCACGCGGACGGCGGCGACCGCGCCGAATGAGACGGCCGCCTCCGGCGCCGGTTCCGAGCGGTACGTCCCCCTGACCGGGTCCCGGGGGAGCCGGTTCCGCCCGCCCCCGTGCTCCTGGCCGCGCGGGAGTCGGGGCTGACGCCGCCGGGGCGGGCTCCGGGGCGCCCGCCGCCGCGCCCGTGCGTGTCCGCTCCCGGCCTTCCCCGCCGCCCCGGGCGCGGGACGGCTCCTCGATGCGCGCGCGTGCCGCGGTCGCGCGGGGCGGCTCCTAAGCTGGACTCCTTGTCGGGGCGGGGGAGGTACGGGCGGCCATGCGGGAACCGGGCACGTGGAACAGGGTGGAGGACAGCACGGTGACGGGTCCGCTCATCCAGGCCGGGCACATCGGCCGGGTGACGTTCCAGCAGGTGGCGCCGGAGCCGGAGGCCCCTGCCGCCGGGGACCCCTGGGTGGACCTCGTACGCGACTCGACCGTGTGGCGGCACGTGCCGGACGGGCGGGACCCGGCGCGGTGCCGGGACGCCGCCGCCGCGGTCGCCGCCTCGCTCGCCCGGCTGCGCGACGCGGCGGAGGAGCGGCTGGCCGGCGACCCGTGGCAGGACCCGCGCGGCCCGGAGCGGTTCGCGGAGCACCTGGAGTGGTTGCTGGGCGAACCGGACGGCGGCGCCGGCCTCGACCTGTACCCGGTGGAGGCGGCGCTGTTCGCGCTGGTCCCGCTGCTGGCGCGGGTGCACGACCTGCGGATGGCCGCCGACCGCCTGCACGTCGAGCCGTGGCGCCTCGACCCGACCGGGGACGGGACGCCGCCCTCACCGGAGCGGTCGGCGTTCGAGGCGTACGCGGACGGGCACGGGGTGCTGGTGCAGCGTGCGCTGCTGCGGCCCGGCACGGCGGAGCCGATCGGCTGGTGGCTGTTCCACCGCTGGCTGGTGCGGCACGAGGCGTACGCCGCGCCGGAGGCGGTGCGGGGGCTGCTGGACGCCGTCGGGGAGGCGGACGGCGGGGTGCTGGGCGACGCGCTCGCCCCGGACCGGGTCGGCCGGCTCCTGCACGGGCTGCGGCGCGGCCCCCACGTCTGCAACCCCGAGTTCCTCGGCACCCTCCCGCCCGACGACCTGCTGCGCGGGCCGGGCCGGCAGCGGGTGCGGGACCAGCGGCTGGTCCTGCTCACCTCCCTGGCGTACGCGCTGACCGCCGGGATGACGACGCTGCCCGACGTCGTCGCCGAACACCTGGGCGTCCCCCACCCGGTCGACCTGGCCGCGCTGCGCGCCACGCTGGAGAAGTCGTCGTGGGGCGGGTCCCCGGACCTGCCGGTGCTGCGGGCGGAGTGCTCCCACGAGGCGGTCGTGGAGGGGCTGCGGTCGGCGGTGGGCCGCATGGACGAACTGCTGCACGCGGTGACCCGTACGGTGCGGGAGCGGGTGACGCAGCCGATGCCGCACCTCCCGGTGCGGCTCTCCGCCGACGGCGTGGTCCCCGTCGAGGGCGCCTTCACCGGGTGGGCGAGCTTCCGGCTGGACGAGCGGCGGGTGCGCGACCTGCTGATGGGCGTCCAGCTCTACAAGGACCGGGACCTGGCGATCCGGGAGCTGTACCAGAACGCGCTGGACGCCTGCCGGTACCGGCGGGCCCGCACGGAGTACCTGGACCGCACGCACCCGGCGGCCACCTACGCGTACGAGGGCTCCATCGTCTTCGAGCAGGGCGTCGACGACGACGGCCGCGCGTACGTCGAGTGCCGCGACGACGGCATCGGCATGGGCGAGGCCGAGCTGCGCGGGGTGTTCTCCCACGCGGGCGCGCGGTTCGCGGAGCAACCGGACTTCCGCGAGGAGCGCGCCGACTGGGCCCGTCTCGACCCTCCCGTCCTCTTCTACCCCAACAGCCGCTTCGGCATCGGCGTGCTCAGCTACTTCATGCTCGCCGACGAAATGCGGGTGACGACCTGCCGGATGGACCGGACGGGCATGCCGGGCCCGGTGTTGGAGGCGTCGATCTTCGGGCCGGGGCACCTGTTCCGGATCGCGCGGCGCGCGGACCGGGGCGAGCGCCCGGGGACGACGGTCCGGCTGTACCTGCGGGACGCGGAGCCCGGCTGGTCGTGTCCCCAGGTGCTGGCCCGGCTGCTCGGCGTCGCCGAGTTCCCGACGGTGGCCCGGCACGGCACGGAGGTGGTGCGGTGGGCGCCGGGGTTGTTGCGGGAGCGGTGGCGGGCCGGGGGCCGGTTCGGCCCCAACGCGGACGGCCCCGTGGAGGAGTGGCCCGACGCCCCGCCCGGGGCCCAGGTGTTCTGGTGCCGGCGGGGCGGGGGGCTGCTGGTCGACGGGCTGACGGTGCGGCCGGCCGTCCGCGGGGGCGTGCTGTCCGGTGGGGAGTCGGGGCTCGTCGGCGCGGTGGTGAACCTGTCGGGGCCGCTCGCCCCGGAACGGCTGTCGGCGGACCGGGCCCTGATCCTGGACGACGTGCGCGACACGGTCGGGGAGCTGCTGGCCGGGGCGATGGACCACCTGCTGGGCGGGTCCCTCCTGGACTTCCCGTGGCTGCGCGAGGTGACCGACGCGAGCAAGGCGCTGGCGGACCTCGTCGTGGAGCGCTGCGTCGCGGTGGGCCACGAGATCCCGGGCGGCCCCGCCACCGGGATCTCCCGGGCGGGGTTCTTCCCCGACGACCTCCCCCTCCTCTTCCCGGACCTCCAGTCCCCCACCGCGTGGCGGACGTCCCGCGACGTCAGGGGGGTGCCCGACCACATCCTCCTCTGGCGGTTGATCGCCCACCGGCCCGAGCCGGTGTGGGCGGAGCTGCTGCGGATCTGTCCGGAGCTCGCCGCCGTCGGAGAGGTGGCGCCCGCCCTGCCGTCCGACCTCAGCGTTCTGAAGCTCGCGCGCCTCCCGCAGATCACCGACCCCCGTGTGGCATCCAAGCTCCTCAAGAGCTCCCTGAGGAACGATCAGGTCCTCCAGATCGCCGCCGGTCTGGGCCGCTCTCCCCGGGCGGTCGCCCTGCGCGCCAAGACCCTGGGGCTGTACGACGGGCCGTGTGACGGGTTCTCCGACACGCGTCCCGAGGAGAGGCCGTTCGGCAGGAGGAGACCGGCCGGGAACCGGCACGACAGGCGGGTCACCCCGAGCCTCCTCGTCCGGACGGCCCGCGAGGAGGGACAGTCGCTGGAGGCGCAGGCGGCCCGGTGGCGGCGGGCCGGGGTCGACGTGCCGGACGAGGTCCTGGCCATGGCGCGGGCCGGTGCGGCGGACGGGGTGCTGGGCCCCTACCTGAGTGCCGCGCCGTGCCCGTGGTTCCAGCCCGGCGCGCAGGTCCCGCCCGGTCTGCTGGTCGCCCTCTCCTCCGAGCTCGGCCGGCCCCTGTCCGATCTGTGCGCACGGCTCCGGGCGTGCGGGCTCGCGGTGGAGCCGTCCGTCCTCCCCGACCCGCCCCCGGCCCGTCTCGTGCGCGCCCTGAGCGAGCACCTGAGCGGTGCGTCCCCCTGGCTGGATCCCGAGGAGCCGGTTCCGCCCGCCCACGTGCTCCTGGCCGCACGGGAGCTGGGGCTGACGCCGCCGGAAGCCGCTGCGTGGTTCGAGCGGCTGGGTTTCCGCGCGCCGGAGACGCTCCCCGACGAGACGGAGTCCCACGATCTGGACATCCTGACGCCACCGGTCGAACCCAGGACCCTGCGGTTCTCCCCTCTGCGGCCGGGGAAGCCGGTCCTGTACACCCAGATCCTGGAGGTCGCCGCGCGCGGGGGGCTCAGCCCGGCGGTGGTCGCCTCCCGCATGAGGGCGTACGGACTGGCCGCGCCCCCCTTGCGTTCCGTGTCCCCGTCACAGGGGGACGACAGGCTGCTCGCGGTGGACGGCCCGTTGGGCTGGCGCGGACTGCGGTCGGACCGACCCGTCCCGTTCGCCCGGGTCCTGGAGGCCGCCGGCCACCTGCTGGTCCCACCGGCGGACATCGCGGCCCGGCTGGCGGAGCACGGCATCGCCTGCTCGTGCCCTGACCTGCCCGAGGGGCTGTCGTACGAGCGGGCGTCCAGGCTCGTCGCGGGGACCCTGTCACCGGACAGCGGACGCGTCGGCCTGCAGGAGCTGCTCGACCGGTCGCGCGCGCTCGGCGAGCCCGTCGGCCGGATCCACCACTGGCTCGTCGAGCTCGGCGTCGACGTCGTCGACCCCGCGCAGGCCGTCCGCGAGGCGCTCCCCCGCGTCCCCCGTCCGTAGCCCTCGTCCCCGGCCCGTCGGCCACCGGACCCCCGTCCGTGGCCCGGTGGGCCGGGGACCAGGACCGCGCTGGCCACAGGCGCACGCTCCGTGGTTCCCTGGCCGTCATGAGCATCGCCGTCACCACCTGGTACCTGGAGCAGACCTCCCCGGACGACCTGCGGCCCGCCGCCGCGCCGGAGGGGGACGTGGAGATCGTCCGCGCAGAGGTGCCCTCGCCCGAGTTCAGCCGCTTCCTGTACTGCGCCGTGGGGGGCGACGTCTCCTGGGTGGACCGGCTCGGGCTGACGTACGCGCAGTGGCGGGAGATCCTGGAGCGGCCCGGCGTCGAGACGTGGGTGGCGTACGAGAAGGGGACGCCGGCCGGGTACATCGAGTTGGACCCGCAGGACGAGGGCGTCGTCGAGATCATGTACTTCGGGCTGGTCCCGGCGTTCCGGGGGCGGCGCATCGGCGGGCACCTGCTGTCGTACGGCACGGCCCGCGCCTGGGACCTGGCGGACCGCTGGCCGGGGCGGACGCCCACCAAGCGGGTCGTGCTGAACACCTGCTCCCTCGACGGGGAGCACGCGCTCGCCAACTACCGGCGGCGCGGCTTCCGCCTCTACGACACGCGGGTCGCGCAGAAGCCGGCCGTCGAGACGCCGGGGCCCTGGCCGGGCGCCTCCGCCTGAGCCCGCGGCGCGTCACGGGGCCGCGGAGCGGTCCCGCGGACGTGACCCATACCACACTTGTCCACAATGCGGGACATCTTTGTCCGAGATATGGACAAAGGTGGACTGAGTCCAAACTCGCATGACACGCTTCCGTCATGTCTCGAGCTGGAATTGCCTTGGTGAGTCGGCGGCACGTCGACCTCGGCCGCATGTCCAGCGCCATGTGTCCGGCGCGCTGAGCGAACCAGCCACGCCGCGATCCCCGATCTTCTGAACCCGCCGCGCAATGTCGCGCAGGAGCTCTGCCCTGCGCGACATTGCGCAGGTCAGAGCCGCCCTCCTGCAGTCCCGAAGGACGTATAGCCATGGCCGCCACCCCGGAAAAGCCCGCACCCGCCACGCCACGCCGCAAGGTGGGGCGCCACCGTGGCGAGGGCCAGTGGGCCAGGGGCCACTTCACGCCCCTCAACGGCAATGAGCAGTTCAAGAAGGACGATGACGGTCTCAACGTGCGGACACGCATTGAGACGATCTACTCGAAGGCCGGATTCGACTCCATCGACCCCAACGACCTGCGCGGCCGGATGCGCTGGTGGGGCCTCTACACCCAGCGCAAGCCCGGGATCGACGGCGGCAAGACGGCCGTCCTGGAGCCGGAGGAGCTGGACGACGAGTACTTCATGCTGCGCGTCCGCATCGACGGCGGCCGCCTGACGACCCGGCAGCTACGGGTCGTCGGCGAGATCTCCCAGGAGTTCGCCCGGGGCACCGCCGACATCACCGACCGGCAGAACGTCCAGTACCACTGGATCCGCATCGAGGACGTCCCCGAGATCTGGCGCCGCCTCGAAGAGGTCGGCCTGTCCACGACCGAGGCGTGCGGCGACACCCCGCGCGTCATCATCGGCTCGCCCGTCGCCGGGATCGCCGAGGACGAGATCATCGACGGCACGCCCGCCATCGAGGAGATCCACCGCCGCATCATCGGCAACAAGGAGTTCTCCAACCTGCCCCGCAAGTTCAAGTCCGCGATCTCCGGCTCGCCGCTGCTCGACGTGGCGCACGAGATCAACGACGTGGCGTTCGTGGGCGTGGAGCACCCCGAGCACGGGCCCGGCTTCGACCTGTGGGTCGGCGGCGGGCTGTCCACCAACCCGAAGATCGGTGTCCGCCTCGGCGCCTGGGTTCCCCTCGACGAGGTCCCGGACGTCTACACCGGCGTCATCTCGATCTTCCGTGACTACGGCTACCGGCGGCTGCGCAACCGGGCCCGGCTGAAGTTCCTCGTCGCCGACTGGGGCGCCGAGAGGTTCCGTCAGGTCCTGGAGGACGAGTACCTCCAGCGCAAGCTCGTCGACGGCCCCGCCCCCGCGCAGCCCGTCCAGCAGTGGCGCGACCACGTCGGCGTCCACCGCCAGAAGGACGGCCGCTTCTACGTGGGCTTCGCCCCGCGCGTCGGCCGCGTCGACGGCGCCACCCTCACCAAGATCGCCGAGGTGGCGGAGGCGCACGGCTCCGGCCGCGTCCGCACCACCGTCGAGCAGAAGATGATCGTCCTCGATGTCGAGGAGGCGCAGGTCCCCTCGCTCGTCGCCGCTCTGGAGGCGCTCGACCTGCGGGTGAACCCGTCGCCGTTCCGGCGCGGCACCATGGCCTGCACCGGCATCGAGTTCTGCAAGCTGGCCATCGTCGAGACGAAGGCGCGCGGCTCCTCCCTCATCGACGAGTTGGAGCGCCGCCTGCCCGACTTCGACGAGCCGATCACCATCAACATCAACGGCTGCCCCAACGCCTGCGCCCGCATCCAGGTGGCGGACATCGGCCTCAAGGGCCAGTTGGTCCTCGACGACGAGGGCCGCCAGGTCGAGGGCTACCAGGTGCACCTCGGCGGCGCCCTCGGCCTGGAGGCCGGCTTCGGCCGCAAGGTGCGCGGCCTGAAGGTCAGCTCCGCCGAGCTGCCCGACTACATCGAGCGCGTCCTCACCCGCTACCGGGCGGAGCGCGAGGACGGCGAGCGCTTCGCCACCTGGGCCACCCGCGCGAGCGAGGAGTCCCTTTCGTGAGCGAGAGGGCCGCCCCGTTCTACTGCCCGTACTGCGGCGACGAGGACCTGCGCCCCGCCGAGCAGGGCCACGGCGCCTGGGAGTGCGCGGCCTGCAATCGAGCCTTCCAGCTGAAGTTCCTGGGCCTGCTGGCCCGGGGCCTCCAGCGCCACGACAGCGGAGGGGACCCGACATGACCGTCACGCGGACCGACGAGGAACTGAAGGCGCTCGCCGAGCGCGCCGGCCGCGAGCTGGAGGACGCCCCGGCGCTCGACGTCCTGAAGTGGGCCGCCGACACCTTCGGCGAGCGCTTCTGCGTCACCTCCTCCATGGAGGACGCCGTCGTCGCCCACCTCGCCTCGCGCGTCTTCCCCGGCGTCGACGTGGTGTTCCTCGACACCGGCTACCACTTCCCCGAGACCATCGGGACGCGCGACGCGGTCGACGCCGTGATGGACGTCAACGTCATCACGCTGACGCCGCGCCAGACCGTCGCCGAGCAGGACGCCGAGTACGGGCCGAAGCTGCACGACCGCGACCCGGACCTGTGCTGCGCGCTGCGCAAGGTCAAGCCCCTCGAAGAGGGCCTGACCAAGTACGCCGCGTGGGCGACCGGGCTGCGCCGCGACGAGTCCCCGACCCGGGCGAACACCCCGGTCGTCGGCTGGGACGCCAAGCGGCGGAAGGTCAAGGTGTCCCCGATCGCCCGGTGGACCCAGGACGACGTCGACGCGTACGTCGCCGAGCACGGCGTCCTCACCAACCCGCTGCTGATGGACGGCTACGCCTCCGTCGGCTGCGCCCCCTGCACGCGCCGCGTGCTGGAGGGCGAGGACGCGCGCGCCGGCCGCTGGGCGGGCCGCGCCAAGACGGAGTGCGGGCTGCACGCATGACGAACGACCACTCTTCTCAGGAGAAGCACGTGACTGGGGCCACCATCTGGCTCACCGGTCTGCCGAGCGCCGGCAAGACCACCATCGCGTACGAGCTCGCGGGCCGGCTGCGCGACGAGGGCCACCGCGTGGAGGTGCTCGACGGCGACGAGATCCGCGAGTTCCTGTCGGCGGGCCTCGGCTTCAGCCGCGAGGACCGGCACACCAACGTGCAGCGCATCGGCTTCGTCGCCGAACTGCTCGCGTCGAACGGCGTGAAGGTCCTCGTGCCCGTCATCGCCCCGTACGCCGACAGCCGCGAGGCCGTCCGCAAGCGCCACCAGCGGGAGGGCACCCCGTACGTGGAGGTGCACGTGGCGACGCCGGTCGAGGTGTGCTCCGTACGCGACGTGAAGGGGCTGTACGCCAAGCAGGCCGCCGGCGAGATCAGCGGCCTGACCGGCGTCGACGACCCGTACGAGGAGCCGGAGAGCCCCGACCTGCGGATCGAGTCCCACAACCAGACGGTGCGGGAGTCCGCGCAGGCGCTGCACGCGCTGCTGACCGAGAGGGGCCTGGCGTGACCACGACGCTCAACGTGACGGAGGAGCAGCAGGACAGCCCGTTCGCGCTGTCGCACCTCGACGCGCTGGAGTCCGAGGCCGTCCACATCTTCCGCGAGGTGGCGGGCGAGTTCGAGCGGCCGGTGCTCCTGTTCTCCGGCGGCAAGGACTCCATCGTCATGCTGCACCTGGCGCTGAAGGCGTTCGCGCCCGCCCCGGTGCCGTTCTCGCTGCTCCACGTGGACACCGGGCACAACTTCCCCGAGGTCATCGAGTACCGCGACCGGACCGTGGCCCGGCACCACCTGCGGCTGCACGTGGCGTCCGTCCAGGACTACATCGACCGCGGCGTCCTCAAGGAGCGCCCGGACGGCACCCGCAACCCGCTGCAGACCGTACCGCTGACCGAGGCGATCCAGCAGCACCGCTTCGACGCGGTGTTCGGCGGCGGGCGGCGCGACGAGGAGAAGGCCCGGGCCAAGGAGCGGGTGTTCTCGCTGCGCGACGAGTTCTCCCAGTGGGACCCGCGGCGCCAGCGGCCCGAGCTGTGGCAGCTCTACAACGGCCGGCACGCCCCGGGCGAGCACGTGCGGGTGTTCCCGCTGTCCAACTGGACCGAGTTGGACGTGTGGCAGTACATCGCCCGCGAGGGCATCGAGCTGCCCGAGATCTACTTCGCGCACGAGCGGGAGGTGTTCTCCCGCAACGGCATGTGGCTGACCGCCGGTGAGTGGGGCGGCCCGAAGGACGGCGAGACCGTCGAGAAGCGGCTCATCCGCTACCGCACGGTCGGCGACATGTCCTGCACGGGCGCCGTCGACTCCGACGCCACCACGCTCGACGCCGTGATCGCCGAGATCGCCGCGTCCCGGCTGACCGAGCGGGGCGCCACCCGCGCCGACGACAAGCTGTCCGAGGCCGCGATGGAAGACCGCAAGCGCGAAGGGTACTTCTAGAGATGTCCAGCACCACCGCCGCCGAGCAGCTCTCGGCCACCACCCTGCTGCGTTTCGCGACCGCCGGGTCCGTCGACGACGGCAAGTCCACCCTCGTGGGCCGGCTGCTGCACGACTCCAAGTCGGTCCTCGCCGACCAGTTGGAGGCCGTCGAGCACGCCTCCCGCTCCCGCGGCCAGGAGACCCCCGACCTGGCGCTGTTGACGGACGGCCTGCGGGCCGAGCGCGAGCAGGGCATCACGATCGACGTGGCGTACCGTTACTTCGCCACGGCCCGGCGCCGGTTCATCCTCGCCGACACGCCCGGCCACGTGCAGTACACGCGGAACATGGTCACCGGCGCGTCCACCGCCGAGCTGACCGTGATCCTCGTCGACGCGCGCAACGGCGTGGTCGAGCAGACCCGCCGGCACGCCGCGATCGCCGCACTGCTGCGCGTCCCGCACGTCGTGCTGGCCGTCAACAAGATGGACCTCGTCGGGTACGAGGAGGCCGCCTTCGCGGGGATCGCCGAGGAGTTCACGGCGTACGCGGCGGAGCTGGGCATCCCCGAGGTCACCGCGATCCCGATCTCGGCGCTCGCCGGCGACAACGTGGTGGAGCCGTCCGCGACGATGGACTGGTACGGCGGCCCGACGGTGCTGGAGCACCTGGAGACCGTGCCCGTCAGCCACGACCTGACCGGCTGCCACGCCCGGCTGCCCGTGCAGTACGTGATCCGCCCGCAGACCGCGGAGCACCCGGACTACCGGGGCTACGCGGGGCAGATCGCCGCCGGGACGTTCCGCGTCGGCCAGGAGGTGACCGTGCTGCCCTCGGGCCGTACGTCGCGGGTCTCCGGGATCGACCTGCTGGGCACGCCCGTCGACATCGCGTGGACGCCGCAGTCCGTCACCCTCCTCCTGGAGGACGACATCGACGTCTCGCGCGGCGACCTGATCGTGCCGTCCGGGGACGCCCCGGCGACCAGCCAGGACGTCGAGGCGACGGTCTGCCACGTGGCGGACCAGCCGCTGGCGGTGGGCCAGCGGGTGCTGCTGAAGCACACGACCCGTACGGTCAAGGCGATCGTCAAGGACATCCCGTCCCGGCTCACCCTGGACGACCTGTCCCAGCACCCCGCCCCGGGCCGGCTCGTCGCCAACGACATCGGCACCGTCAAGATCCGCACGGCCGAGCCGATCGCGCTGGACGCGTACGCCGACTCGCGCCGCACCGGCTCGTTCCTCCTGATCGACCCGGCGGACGGCACCACCCTCGCGGCGGGCATGGCGGGCGAGTCGTTCGCCGGGGAGAAGGCCGTGGCCGCCCCCGCCGACGACGACGGCTGGGACTTCTGATGGCGCGCGCCGCCTTCGCGGCCCCCGCCGGGCGGGGCGGTCGCGCCGGCGCGGGCACCGGGGGTGTCGCGCGATGCGCCCGATGACCCGCCACCCGCTCCCCCGCCGCCCCGGACCACCGCCCACCACCGCCCGCCCCACCGCCCCGCCCCTCCCGTACGGGAGGTAGCGGCCGGGCCGACGAGAGGAACCCCTCCCCGTGCCTGCCACCTCCCGCCCGCTGCCCGCGCCGCGCCGCGGCCTCGCCCTCGCCGCGGTCCTGCCGCTGCTGCTCGCGGCGCTGGTCTCGTGCGGGTACGGCTCGCAGGCGGTGGAGAACAAGGCGAAGGTGGTGGCCCAGGGGCCGAAGCTGTCCGCGGACACGGTGCGCGTCGGGTACTTCGCGAACCTCACCCACGGCACGGCCCTCGTCGGTGACCGGGAGGGCTTCCTCCAGAAGGAGCTGCGCGGCACGCGGCTGCGGACCGCGACGTTCAACGCGGGCCCGTCCGCGGTCGAGGCGCTCAACGCCGGCTCCGTCGACATCGCGTTCCTCGGCCCCTCCCCCGCCCTCAACGGCTACACGAGGTCCGGCGGGAAGAACCTGCGGATCGTCGGCGGCGCCGCGTCCGGCGGCGTCCGGCTCGTCGTGAACCCGGACCGGGTGAGGAGCCTCTCGGACGTCAGGGGCAAGCGGATCGCCACCCCGCAGCTCGGCAACACGCAGGACGTGGCGTTCCTCCACTGGGCCGCCGAGCAGGGCTGGAAGGTCGACCCGCAGAGCGGCAAGGGCGACGTGTCGGTCCTGCGCGTCGACAACAAGATCCTCCCCGACGCCTACCGGTCCGGGTCGGTCGACGGCGCGTGGGTGCCCGAACCGACCGCGTCGAAGCTGATCGCCGAGGGGGCGAAGCCGCTCCTCGACGAGGCGTCGCTGTGGCCCGGCGGGAAGTTCGTGATCACCAACATCGTCGCCTCGCAGGGCTTCCTGGAGCGGCACCCGGACGTGGTGGAGGCGGTGCTGCGCGGCTCGCTGAAGGCCAACGCGTGGATCAACGCCCACCCCCGGGAGGCCAAGGCCGCCGCGAACGCCCAGATGAGGGCGCTCACCGGCAAGGCGCTGCCCGACGCGGTCGTCGACTCGGCGTGGCCGACGCTCCGGTTCCTCGACGACCCGCTGGCCGGGACGCTGCGCGAGCAGGCCGGCCACGCCGTGGCCGCCGGGCTGCTGGAGGACCCCCGGCTGGCCGGGATCTACGACCTGCGCCCGCTGAACAGGGTCCTCGCCGCCGCGGGCCGGGCGCCCGTCCCCGACGCCGGGCTCGGTGTCCGTTGAGTCCGCGTCAGACCAGCTCCCAGGAGGTGACGACCATGGCCATCACGATCGGTACGGCGGCCCGCGCCGAGGACCGCAAGGCGGCCGAGTACGCCGCGCGGATCGAGCGCGTCTCGAAGTCCTTCGCCGGCCCCACCGGGCAGCAGCTCGTCCTGGACGACATCAGCCTCGATGTCGCGCCGGGTGAGTTCGTCACCCTCCTCGGGGCCTCCGGCTGCGGCAAGTCGACCCTGCTCAACCTGGTCGCCGGGCTCGACCGGCCGTCGTCGGGGACGATCGCCACGGACGGGCGCCCGGCCCTGATGTTCCAGGAGCACGCGCTGTTCCCGTGGCTGACGGCCGGCAAGAACGTCGAGCTGGCGCTGAGGCTGCGCGGCGTGCCGAAGGCCGACCGCCGCGACGAGGCGGAGCGGCTCCTCGAACTGGTCCGGCTGGGCGGCGCGTACGGCAAGCGCGTCCACGAGCTGTCCGGCGGGATGCGGCAGCGCGTCGCGATGGCCCGGGCACTCGCCCAGGACAGCCGGCTGCTGCTGATGGACGAGCCGTTCGCCGCGCTCGACGCGATCACCCGCGACGTGCTGCACGGCGAGCTGACCCGGATCTGGGCGGAGACGGGCCTGTCGGTGCTGTTCGTCACCCACAACGTGCGCGAGGCCGTACGGCTGGCGCAGCGCGTGGTGCTGCTGTCGTCCCGGCCGGGGCGGATCGCCCGCGAGTGGACGATCGACCTGCCGCAGCCGCGCCGCATCGAGGACGCCGCGGTGGCGGAGCTGTCCCTGGAGATCACGGAACGACTGCGGGGGGAGATCCGCCGACATGGCCAGCACTGACACGAGGGCCGGCGCCGGCAGGACGGACGACCTGGCGGGCCTGGAGGCCGGACTCGACGCGCTCGACGCCGTCGAGACGCGCCGGACGCCGCTGCGCGAGACGCTGGTGGGGAAGGTCCTGCCGCCCGCCGTGGCGGTGGTCCTCGTCCTGGTCGTGTGGCAACTGCTGGTGTGGGCGGAGGTCACCGACGCGTACAAGCTGCCCGCGCCGTCCGCGGTATGGGACAGCCTGTCCGAGATGTGGTTGCAGGGGACGCTGTTCGGCGTCATGTGGACCAGCGTGTCCCGCGCCCTGTTCGGTTTCGTGTTGGCGCTCGCGATCGGTACGCCGCTGGGCCTGCTCGTCGCCCGCGTGAAGGTCGTGCGGGCCGCGATCGGGCCGATCCTGTCGGGCCTGCAGTCGCTGCCGTCCGTCGCGTGGGTGCCGCCCGCGGTGCTGTGGCTGGGCCTCAACGACCGGATGATGTTCGCGGTGATCCTGCTCGGCGCCGTGCCGTCCATCGCCAACGGGCTGGTCGCCGGCGTCGACCAGGTGCCGCCGCTGTTCCTGCGCGCGGGCCGCACGCTCGGCGCGACCGGGTTGCGGGGCGCCTGGCACATCGTCATGCCGGCGGCGCTGCCGGGCTACCTGGCGGGCCTGAAGCAGGGGTGGGCGTTCTCGTGGCGGTCCCTGATGGCCGCCGAGATCATCGCGTCGTCGCCGGACCTGGGCCTCGGTCTGGGCCAGTTGCTGGAGAACGGCCGCAACAACGCGGACATGCCGGGGATCTTCCTGGCGATCCTGCTGATCCTGCTCGTCGGCATCGCCGTCGACCTGCTCGTGTTCAGCCCCGTGGAGCGCGCGGTGCTGCGCCGCCGCGGACTGCTGGGCCGGGGCTGAGCGCCGTGGCCGGCCCCGTGCTGCTCGTCGTCGCCCACGGCAGCCGCGACCCGAGGCACGCCGCGACCGTCCACGCCCTGGTGCGGGTGGTGGCCGCGCTGCGCCCCGGCGTCCGGGTGGAGACCGCGTTCCTCGACTTCAACGTACCGTCCGTGCCGGCCGTCCTGGCGTCCCTCGCGGCCGGCGGCGTACGGGACGTGGTGGCCCTGCCGCTGCTGCTGAACCGGGCGTTCCACGCCAAGGCGGACATCCCGGCCGTGTTGCGGCAGGCGCCGCCGGTACTGCGGATCCGCCAGGCGGAGGTCCTCGGCCCGTCGCCGCTGCTGCTGCGCGCGGCGGAGCGCCGCCTGTACGAGGCGGGCCTCACCCCCGCCGACAAGCCCGCGACCGGGGTCGTCCTGGCCTCGGCGGGCTCCACCGACCCGGAGGCGAGCGCGGTGTTCGCTGAAACGGCGCGGGAGCTGCGGCGTGCCGGTTGGTGCGCCGTGCGGCCCGCGTTCGCCTCCGCGGCCCTTCCCCGCACCGAGGACGCGGTGCGGGAGCTGCGCGCCGCGGGCGTCCGGCGGGTGGCCGTCGCCCCGTACGTGATCGCCCCCGGTCGGCTCCCCGACCGGATCGCCGCAGGCGCGGCGGACGCCGACGTCCTGGCCGACGTGCTCGGCCCGGCCCCGGAACTGGCCCGGCTGCTGCTGGAGCGGTACGACGGGGCGCGGGCGGCCCACCCGCTGGCCGCGGCGGTCTAGGCCCCGCCCGGCGGCCACGCCGACTCCGGCGCCCGGCCGCGCCCCCGCCCGCGGGGGCGGGGGTCCGCGGTGGGCGGGCGGTCCGCGGTTCTCGCGGGCGTCCTCCGACGGCCCGGCGGGCGGGGGCCTTCAGCGGCGTTCCGGGGCGGCCGGCGCGTGGGCCGCCGGGACGCGTTCGAGGACGCCGCCCGCGAACACGTCGTACAGCGGCAGCGTCTCCAGGTGCACGTACCCGATGTGGCAGTCGCAGACCGCCAGCGGGCAGGGGCGCGGGGCGAGCGCGGCACGGTACGAGCCGTCGTAGAGGTTGCCCAGCTCGGTGCGGACGAAGTGGCAGCGGCGGACCGTGCCGTCGCCGTCGACGGAGACGACCGACTCGCCCGTGCGGCACGGCAGTCCGCGCGAGCGGTGCGGGTGCCGGCTGTAGGGGAACAGCGGGTCGATGGCCGTCCAGGCGGCGGCCTCGTCGTCGGTGTAGGTGCGGCCCTCGGCGGCGTTGACCCACAGGTAGACGTGGGCGGGCAGGGCGGCGCGCAGCCGCCGGGCGTCCTCCAGGTGTTCGGGCAGGCCGACGACGCCGACGCTGTGGCGCACGCCCCGGTCGGCGAGGTCGCGGGTCTTCGCGAGGAACCGTTCGTAGGGCGTCTGGCCGGGGTGGTAGGTGCACCACAGGGCGACGGTCTCGGGGTCGGCCTCCGCGAGCCAGTCGGTGCGGCAACTGAGGTTGGTCTGGATGGCGACGCGCCGGACGTGCGGCCGGTGCGACAGCTCGACCAGGGCCCGCCGGTACCAGGAGCGGACCAGGCCCTCCCCCCAGGGCGTGAACAGGACCGACAGCCGGTCACCGGTCGGGGCGCCGGCCCAGCCGGTGAACCGTTCGAGCGCGGCCCGGTCGGCGCGCAACTGCGCGGGGGTGTCGCGGCGCTTGGCGAAGGGGCAGTACGGGCAGTCGTAGTCGCAGGAGGCGAGCGGCCCCCGGTACAGGATCGTCAGGTCCATGGCGGGCTACTTCGGCTCGTACGCGGCCATCGCGGCCCGTACGGCGGGTGAGAACAGCTCGGGGCCCAGCGCGTCGGAGTGGGCCAGGCCCTCCGGGGAGAGCCGCAACCGGGCGCCCGCGCCGCCGGGGTCGCCGCCGGGGCCGTCGTCGAGGAGCCAGCCGCGCTCCGCGAAGGCGGTGAGCTCGGCGGGGAAGTCGTCGTACGGGTCGGTGCCGAACCGGTCGCGGTAGTCGGCGAGCGGCATGCCCTGGGCCTGGAGGAGCGACTGGAGGAGGTGGCGGCGGCGCGCCTCGTCGCCGTCGACGGGCCGGCCGTGGACGGCGCGGCCGAAGTCCTCGGTGGCGGTGTAGTCGTCGATGATCGCCCGTATCTCCCCCATGTCGACGGCGTAGTCGAAGGAGTAGTGGAGCGTGGAGGTGTAGGAGCGGGCGCCGCAGCCGAGGCCGATCATGCCGTCGGTCTGGCAGGCGTGGTCGTCGGGGCCCTGCGGGGCGGCGTCGGCGCGGCGGAACATGCGCATCGACACCTGCTCGTAGCCGTGCGCGAGGAGGTGGTCGCGGCCCTGCCGGTAGAGCGTCAGGCGCTGTTCGTCCCAGGCGCGGTCGGTGTGGGCGGTGCGCCGGGCGAGGCCGGTGAGGGGGCGGACGTACAGCGGGTACAGGTACAGCTCCTCGGGCCGCCAGGCGAGGGCGGCGTCCAGGGAGGTGCGCCAGGTGGCGGGGGTCTGGCCGTCGATGCCGTAGATGAGGTCGATGTTGAGGACGGGGATCCGCGCGTCGCGGACGCGGCCGAGCGCGGCCTCCACGTCGGCGCGGCGCTGCGGCCGTACCGCCGCCCTGGCCTCCTCGTCGACGAAGCTCTGCACCCCGACGCTGAGGCGGGTCGCGCCGCGCTCGGCGAGGACGGCGAGCCGGTCGGCGGTCGCGGTGGCGGGGGACGCCTCGACGGAGAGGGGGACGGCGCGCAGGTCGGCGCCCATGCGCTTCTCCGCGATGTCGCAGAGGCGGTCCAGTTCGCCGGCGGTCAGGAAGGTCGGTGTGCCTCCGCCGAACGCGGCGTTGGCGAAGCGCACGGGGCCCGTGCCCCCGTCGCCCGGCGCGTCGAGGGCGTCGCGGACGGCGGTGGCCTGGCGGTCGAGGGCGTCGAGGTAGCGGCCGGTGAGCCCGTCGGGGGCGCCGATGCGGGTGAAGAGGTTGCAGAAGCCGCAGCGGACCTCGCAGAACGGAACGTGGAGGTAGAGGGAGAGCGCGTCCCTGCGCTCGTCCCGCCACAGGTCGCGCAGGGCGGGCCGGTCGGGCAGCGGCCGGTACGCGGTCTTGTGCGGGTAGGCGTAGACGTACGCCTGGTACGGGCGGACGGGGGTCGCGGCGGGCGCGGTCATGCGGACGGCTCCAGGAAGAAGTGGGCGTACGGCACGGTCCACACGGCCTCGTGGCCGAGGCGGTGGCCGGTGTAGCCGTCGTCGCCGTAGGTCGTGCCGTGGTCGGAGCAGACGACGGCGAAGCAGCGGCGGCGGGAACTCATCGCGGCGAACAGCCGGCCGACGTGCCGGTCGACGTACTCCAGGGCGGCGGCGTGGGTGGCGCGGCTGTCCCCGGCCTCGCGGGTCGCGCCGGGCAGGTGGAACCAGTTGGGCTGGTGCAGTGCCGAGACGTTGAGGAAGAGGAAGAGCCGCTGCCGCGGGGGGAGCGCGGCGACGATCCGCTCGGCCCGGCCGACCTGCGCCTCGAAGGAGGTGGGCGACGCCACGCCGAACTCCGGCTCCCAGTGGCTCTCCTGGAACAGACCGGGCAGTACGCCGCCCAGCGCGCCCCGCTTGTTGAAGAAGCCGACGCCGCCGACGCACACCGTGCGGTACCCGGCGGCGGCGAGCCCGGAGACCAGGTCGGGCGTATCGAAGACGTACGTGCGCCCGGCGGTCGTCTCGCTGCCGGCGAACCGGGCGGCGAACAGCCGCGGGTGCGGCCCCGGTTCGGCCGGTGTCGGCAGGAAACCGGCGAACATCGCCTGGTGGGAGGCGTAGGTGAAGCTGCCCGGCGCGTGCCGCTTCTCCCAGGCCCCGCCGGGGAGGTGGCGGGCCAGGTGGGGGATGCGTCCGGCGGCGGCCAGTTCGGCGGCCACGTCGTAGCGGAGGGTGTCCAGGGTGAGCAGGAGCAGGTCGTCGCGGCCGACGACCTCGTTCATGTCGGGGAGCTGGGTGCTGTCAGAGGGGTGCACGGAGGGTCCTCGTGTGGTGGTGCCGCTGTACGGCCGCGACCTGGGCGGCGTAGGTGTCCAGGCCCTCGGCGCCGCTGCCGGGGAGTCCGGTGAGGCCGGGCAGGAGGTCGCCGAAGGCGTTGACCTCGGCGACGGCGAACCGGCGCCAGCCGACCGCCGGGAGCAGGTCGACGCCGACGCACAGCGTGCCGGGGAAGCAGGCCGCCGCCCGCTCGCACGTCTCCAGGGCGTCGGCCCAGTGCGGCCCCGCGGCGGCGACGGCGGCGGCCAGGTCGCCGCGCCGGCCGCCGAGGTGGAGGTTGGTCATGGGTGAGCGGCTGGAGCGGACGACGGCGTGGGTGGCCCGGCCGGCGACCACGACGACGCGCAGGTCCGTCACCCCGCCGTCCAGGGACGCCTTGGGCCACCACCGCTCGATGTGCAGTCCGTCCGGGGCGAGCGCGTCGACCAGGGCGGCGACCTCCCGCTCGCTCGTGCTGCGGCGGACGCGCAGCGAGTTGTGGAGGCGGCCGTCGCCGGTGCTCTCCACGGAGGTGGTCGCCCTGATCCGGCCGCGGCCGGCCGTCTCGACGGCGACGATGCCGGACGCGGAGGACCCGTGGGCGGGCTTCAGGAACGCGCGCGGCATGCCGCGCGCGTCCATCAGGGCCCGTACGTCGTCCCAGCCGCGCACCGGGGTGCCGCCGCCGGACGTCGGCGACTCGGGGACCGGCACCCCGGCCCGGTCCAGGGCTCGGTGGCAGCGCCGCTTGTCGAAGAGGACGGCCAGCTCGCCGGGGTCGTCGAGGCGCACGCCGCCGGTGAGGGACCGTACGGCGGTGGTGAACCGCGCGTACCAGCGGGCGCCGCCCTCGACGCGGGTCGGGTCGTCCACTCCGCGCAGGAGGCGGTCGACCTCGGCGTTCTCACCGGGCGACTCCAGCCGTACGACCTCGTCGGGGGCGAAGCCGGCGCCGCCGTCCCGCAGGACCTCCGTCCACGGCACGACGCGCGGCGCGGGCAGCCCCGCCTCGCGGACCGCCCGGCCGAACAGGGCGACGCGGCGGTTCTCGGGATTGCCGACGACCGCCCAGCGCGTCGGTGCTTCCTCCGTCACGGCCCGTCCGTCACTCGCCGACGGCGACGTAGCGCCAGACGCGGCCGTCCCACTCGTCCTCGTCGGCGTGGCCGCGGTCCAGGTCGAGGGTGACGCCGGCGCTCTCCAGCGTCTCCCTCAGTCGCTGCCGCAGCGGCTCGCCGAGGTAGTTGTGGTGGAGGTCGAGCTTCTTCAGGTGCGTGAGCGGCTGGCCGCCGAGCAGCGCGGTCGCGCCCTCGTCGGTGAGGACGCCCATCGAGAGGTCGAGGGTCTCCAGCCGGGCGACGACGGGCGCGGACGCCACGGCCGCGGCGATCCCGTCCTGGATGTCGCTGTTGCGCAGCGCCAGGTGGCGCAGGCTCGGCAGGCGGGACCCGTCGAGGATCGGCGCCACGTCCTCGACGGAGCAGTCGCCGCCGTAGCCGTCCGTGCCCAGCCACAGGTCGAGGTGGACCAGCGCGGGCAGGTCGCTCGCGGCGACGCCGCGCACGGCCTCGGCGGGCATGCCGCCGGTCTGGACGGTCAGGGAGCGCAGCCGGCCGTGGGAGACGGCGGGGAAGCGGAGGCCGGTGCCGCCGCGGACGCCGAACTCCTCCAACTCGGGGAAGCCGTCGAGGAGCGGGGTGACGTCGCCCTGGTTGATCCAGGAGATCTCGCACTCCTCGGACTCCATGTCGCCGAGGAACAGGGCGCGCAGGGCGGTGAGTCCGCTCCGCGCGTCGAGGAGCGCGGCGATGACCGGCTCGGGCCCGGTTTCGTACGCCTCCTCCCAGGCGCCGACGACGATCGCGCGGACCCGGCCGAGGTCGACGGCCGCGGCGAACCGGGCGAACGCCTCCGGCCAGCTCTCCTCGCTGTCGTACGTGTCGGACGAGACCCGCCACGCGACGGTGTCCGCCTCGGGCAGCGGCGTCTTCCCGCCGTCCTGCGGGCCCGGGAAGTCGAAGACCGGAAGCCCGTACGACTCCCGCAGATGCGCCACCATGTTCTCCCCGCCGTTCCTCGCCTGTTCGCTGTCGATGTGCCTGCAAGTTGTAGCAAGCGCCACTGACAGCGCCCGGGGCGGGGCCGGTCGGGAGGCGTTGTCAGACCCTCCGCCTACGGTCGGACACGACGCGGCGCACCGGGCGGCGCGGGGGAAGGGGACAGGTATGTACCGGCAGGGGGACGTGCTCGTCGTGCCGCTCGACGAGGCGGCCGTTCCGGCGCACGTCGCGGACGCGCCGGCGGAGCCGCGGGACGGGCGGGGCCGGATGGTGCTGGCGCTGGGCGAGGTGACCGGACACGCGCACGCCGTGGTCGGTCCGGGGCGGCTGGTGCGGGAGCCGGGCGCGTCCGGGCCGCTGCTGCTGCACCTGCCGGACGGGGGGCGGGTGGTGCACGAGGAGCACGCCGCGATTCCCCTGCCGAAGGGCTGGTACCGGGTGGTGCGGCAGCGGGAGTACGTGCCGGGCTCGGTGCGGATCGTGGCGGACTGAGGAACCGGCGGCCGAGGGACGGAGGGGGACGGCGATGAGCGGTGTCGACGCGTGGAGGGCCGTCGCGGCGGCCACGGGCCCGGCGGACCGGGCGGCGGCGGAGGCGGGGGTGCGCCTCGCGTACCGCCGGGCGGGGCTGCGGGAGCCGGAGCGGATCGTGTGGGCGGGCTCGCCGCGGGAGGCGGTGCGGCTGCTGCGGGACGCGCCGGACGGCCCGTGCGGGCCGCGGGCGCGCGGCCGCGGCGTGCGGGACGCGGTGCGCAGCGCGCCGTGGGCGGCCGAGCGGAGCCGGCTGCACGAGCTGATCGGCCCGCGCGGCTGGGGCCGGCGGTGGAACGCGACCGGCGCCCGCCTGTGGGAGGCGACGGAGCGGCTGGTGGACCGTGTCCGGGCCGGGCTGGTCGAGGAGCTGGCGGACGGCCGCGCCGAGGAGGCGGAGATCCGGTTGCTGCTGCTCGACGCGGTGCTGGGCCAGCACGACGCGGCGTGGCTGTGCGCGTTCGGCGCGCAGGAGGGCACTCCGCTCGACGGGCTCGCCGCGGTGGCCCGGTCGGCGGGCTGGTGGTGGCCGTACGAGCGGCTGGCCGTCGTGTGCGAGCGCCCCGTCGAGCTGCACCGGGACGAGGCGGGCCGGCTGGACCGCGGTGACGGCCCGGCGCTCGCCTACCCGGACGGCTTCGCGCTCCACGCGTGGCGCGGCATGCCCGTTCCCGCCGCGTTCCTGGCGGAGCTGCGGACCCTGACGCCGCAGCGGATCCGGGGGGAGGAGAACGCGGAGCTGCGCCGGGTGATGCTGGAGTTCTACGGCTACGACCGCTACCTGCGCGAGTCGGGTGCCGAGCCGGTGCACCGGGACGGGACGGGCGTGCTGTGGCGGATACCCCTGCCGGACGACGAGGACGTCGTCATGGTGGAGGTCGTCAACTCGACGCCGGAGCCCGACGGCACCAGCCGTACGTACTGGTTGCGGGTGCCGCCGGAGACGCGGACCGCGAAGCAGGGGGTGGCCTGGACGTTCGGGTTGGACGCCGAGGTGTACGCGCCGCTGCGGGAGACGTGACGGGCGGGCCGGTCAGTCGTAGTCGAGGCCGCCGGTGCGGGCGCGCTTCAGCTCGAAGAACCCGCTGTGCCCGGCGAGGGTGCGGAAGGCGTCGAAGAGGCGGGCGGCCTCCTCGCCGCGCGGGATCGCGTTGAGGACGGGGCCGAACCAGACGGCGCCGTCGACGTGGAGGGTCGGCGTGCCGACGTAGCCGCCGGCGGCGGGGTCCCTGCCCGCGTCGTGGCTGCGGCGCACCGCCTCGTCGTACGCGGGGTCGTGCGCGGCCTTCGCGAGGTCGGCGGGCAGGCCCAGTTCGGCGAGGGCCTCGGCGACGACCGCGTCGAAGTCGTCGTTCCCCTCGCGGTGGATGCGGGTCCCGAGGGCCGTGTACAGGTCGCGGAGCACGCCTTCGCCGTGGTGGTGCGCGGCGGCGGCCGCGACCCGGACGGGGCCCACGGAGCGGTCGACGAGGTCCCGGTACCAGTCGGGCAGCTCGTTGCCGGTGTTGTGGAGGTGGAGGCTCATCACGTGGAAGCGCACCCGGAGGTCGCGGTGGCGTTCGACCTCCAGGATCCAGCGGGAGGTGATCCAGGCGAAGGGGCAGGCGGGGTCGAACCAGAAGTCGACGGTGGCGGTGGGTTGTCCGGTGTTCATGCTCGTGACGCTAGTCGGCGGGTGGTCCGGGTGAGCGGGCCAATCACGGGACGGGTTCCTGGGCCATTTCGGCGAGCTTGAGGACGGTGTTCCAGTTACGGGTGGTGGCGACGAGGCCCCTGAGGACCGTCGGGCGGGCGAGGGCCTCGGCCAGTTTGGAGCGCCCGAGGCCGTCCGGGACGTACAGGTACAGCGCCCGGTCCCCGAGGCGGAACTCCTCCGGGAGGCGGGCGGCCCGGTCGACGGCGGCGAACCGGTCGACGCTGACGGGCGCGGAGAAGTAGGTGACGTGGAGCTGCCTCGGTTCCAGCTCCGCGGCGGGGAACGGGCAGGCGTCGACGACGGCCCGCAGGTACGGGCCGCCGCGGACGAGGCAGTCGACACGGAACCCGAAGCGCTCCTCCAGCGCCCGCTCGATCGCGGCGGCGAGCGCGTCCTCGTCCGCGTCCGACGCGGTGGTGAAGAAGGCGTTGCCGGACTGGAGGTGGGTCCGCACGGCGGTGTGGCCGAGTCCGGTGAGGACGGCGCGCAGTTCCGCCATGGGGACCTTCCGGGGGCCGCCGACGTTGACGCCGCGCAGCAGGGCTGCGTATCGGGTGGTCGTCATGGCCGCCACTCTAGGCCGCCGCCCTGCCCCGCTGCCCCGCCGTCCCACCGCCGGGCGGGCGCGGCGGTGGGGAAGGCCAGCGGCTCGGGGTGCGCCCCGCCGCGCGGGCGGGCGGCCCGTCCCGTGGGCCCCGGCGGGCGCCGACCGCGCCCGGTCGGGGCACGCGAAAGCGCCCGGGCGGGGCGTACGGGGGCGTGTGCCGGCCGGTCGGGCCCGGTGGTCCTCCCCCGGCGCGGCGCGCCCCGCGCCGGGTGCGAGACTGGCCGGCGACGAGGTCGGCGGCGCGAGCGGCGGACCGGCGAAGGGCGGAGGGCGAGACGGCGGCATGGACGAGGCGAGGGCGCGGGAAATCCTGGACGCGGCCGGGTACGCGGCGGGCGGCGCGGACGCGGCGCTGCTGGCGCTGGGCGAGAACGCGGTGTTCGCCGCCGGGGACCTGGTGGTGAAGGTGGGCCGGGACGCCGGGCTGCTGGACCGGGCGCGGCGCGAGGTGGCGGTCGCCGACTGGCTGGCCGAGGCGGGGGTCCCGGCCGTGCGGGCGGCAAAGCCCGGGGCGCGGCTGGTGGAGGGGCACCCGGTGACCGTGTGGCGGCGGTTGCCCGACGCCGTACGGCCGGCCGAGCCGCGTGATCTGGCCCCGCTGCTGCGCCGGGTGCACGAGCTGCCCGCACCGCCGTTCCCGCTGCCCGGCCGGGACCTGCTGGGCGGGGTGGAGCGGTGGCTGCGGCTCGCCGGGGACGCGATCGACCCGGCGGACGCCGCGTTCCTGCGGGAGCGGCGGGACGGTTTCGCCGAGGCCGCGGCGGCGCTCGTACCGCACCTGGAGCCGGGTCCGATCCACGGCGACGCGCTGCCGCGCAACGTCCACGTGGGCCCGGACGGCCCCGTCCTCGTCGACCTGGAGACGTTCTCCCTGGACCTGCGGGAGCACGACCTGGTGGTGCCGGCCCTGTCGCGGGACCGCTACGGCATGGACCCGGCGGCGTACGACGCGTTCACGGCCGCGTACGGCTGGGACGTGCGGGAGTGGGAGGGCTGCGCCGTGCTGCGCGGGGCGCGGGAGACGGCGAGCTGCGCGTGGGTGGCCCAGCACGCTCCGGCGAACCCGAAGGCGCTGGCCGAGTTCCGCCGCCGGGTGGCGTCGCTGCGGGACGGCGACCCGGGGGTCCGCTGGTACCCGTTCTGACGTGCTGTCATGATGACCGCGTCAGGACGTGTGCGGCCCACCGGACATCGGAGACTCGCGGATGCGTGTGGAACTCACCGAGGTGACCCTGGAAGTCGAGGACAGCGGGGGCTCCGGCCCCGCGGTGCTGCTGGTGCACGGCTTCCCGGACACCCACGACTGCTGGCGCCACCAGGTGCCCGCCCTCAACGCGGCCGGATACCGGACGATCGCCCCGGACCTGCGGGGCTTCGGCGGCTCCGACCGGCCGACGGAGACCGCGGCGTACGCCCCGGCCCGCTCCGCGGCGGACCTGCTGGAGCTGCTCGACCGGCTGGGCGTCGGCCGGGTCCACCTCGTCGGCCACGACTGGGGGTCCGGCATCGCGCAGGGCCTGGCCATGGCCGCGCCGGACCGGGTGGCGAGCCTGTCGCTCCTGTCCGTGGGCCATCGGGGCGCGCTCGCCGACGCGGGCTGGGAGCAGCGCAGCCGCTCCTGGTACATGCTGCTGTTCCAGCACGAGGGCGTCGCCGAGGAGTGGCTGCTGCGGGACGGCGCCGCGCACGCCCGGGAGTTCCTCACCGAGCACCCGGACGCCGACGAGGTCGTGGAGCGGCTGTCGGAGCCGGGCGCGCTCACCGCGGCGCTCGCCGTCTACCGGGCGGGGCTGCCGCCGCGGGCGCTGTTCGGCCCCGAGGTGCCGCTGCCGTCGCTGCCGGGGCCCGTGCTGGGCATGTGGAGCACCGGTGACCGGTTCCTCACCGAGCGGGCGATGACGGGCACGGAGAAGTACGTGGCGGGCTCCTGGCGGTACGAGCGGGTCGAGGGTGCGGGCCACTGGCTCCAGTTGGAGGCGCCCGAGCGGGTGAACGCGTCGCTGCTGGGCTTCTTCGCCGACCACGCCTGAGCGGTCCGGGTCAGCCGGTGGCCACTGTGGACGCGGAGGCCGGATCCGGTTGCCGGAGCGGCCACCGCGGGTCCACGACCGCGTCCGGGCTGCCCTTGCGCCGCAGGAAGTCCTGGAAGTCGGCCGCCCACTGCGCGTACCACTCCACCTGGCGGGCGTGCAGCTCGCGCGGCGCCAGCCGGGCCACCAGCGCGTGCCGCTCGGCTATCGCGCAGGCGACGAGGACGGCGGCCAGCGCGTCGGCAGCCGCCTCGTGCGCCCCGTCGAGCGCCACGCCGTACTCGGCGCAGACCGCCTCCAGGTTCCGCTTGCCGCGCCGGTAGCGGTCGACGGCCCGGTCGATGGTGTACGGGTCGACGACGGGCCCGACCGGCGCGCCGTCCAGCCGCTCGCCGAGCGACGGCAGACCGTGCCGCCGCAGCTCGGCGGCGAGCAGCGTCAGGTCGAACGCGGCGTTGTACGCGACGACGGGCACGCCCCGGGCCCAGTACCCGGCGAGGGCGCCGGCGACCTCGTCGGCGACCTCGCGGGCCGGGCGGCCCTCGGCGGCGGCGCGCTCGCTGCTGATGCCGTGGATCGCGGACGCCTGCGCGGGTATGCGGACGCCGGGGTCGGCGAGCCATTCGCGGCGCGCCAGGGTGCGCCCGTCCCGTACCTCCACGACCGCGGCCGTGACGATCCTCGCCTCGAACGGCTCCGTCCCCGTCGTCTCCAGGTCGAAGCCGACGAGGGTCTCCCCGTGCCAGTGCATCCCGAACCTCCTTCGCGGCGCCGCGGTCCGCGCGGCACCCTCCCCCAGTGGGTCTTCACCCTCGCACGCGGCACTGACAACGCACCCCGGGACCCCCGCAAAGGTATCTTCAGGACACCGGGCGCGAATCCGCCCAGAACGACTCGAACTCCTCGCGGTACGTCTCGAACAGCCCGTGGTCGCCGTCCGGCGCGGAGGCGACGACGGACCGCCGCCCGCCCCGCAGGACCAGGACGGGCGCCTCCATGCCGCGGGCCCGCCGGAGGTAGGACTGGACGACGCCGACGCCGTCGGGACCGTCGCCGTCGACCAGGTAGGCGGTGAAGCGGGGCGTCTCGTCGAACACCTGGATCTCGAAGGCCCCGGGGTCGCGCAGCTTGGAGCGGACCCGCCGCATGTGCAGGATGTTCATCTCCACGGAGCGGCTGAGCTCGCCCTTCTTGATGCCGAGCTCCCGCTCGCGCCGCTTGACGGCGCTGCTGGCGGGGTTGAGGAACAGCAGCCGTATCCGGCAGCCGGACTCGGCGAGCCGGACGAGCCGGCGGCCGGAGAAGTTCTGGACGAGCAGGTTGAGGCCTATGCCGATGGCGTCGAGGCGGCGGGCCCCGCCGAAGAGGTCCTCGGCGGGCAGCTGCCGCTGGAGCCGCACCCGGTCGGGGTGGACGGAGACCACGTCGGCGTACCGGTCCCCCACGAGGTCCTCGACGGCGTCGACCGGCAGCCGGTGCGCGGAGGGCACGCCGGCCCCGCTGCCGAGGATCTCCAGGAGCCGGGCCGAGGCGCGCTCCGACTGGTCGAGGACGGTCCGGGACAGGGCGCGGTTGCGGGAGACGACGTTGCGGGTGACCTCCAGCTCGTCGAGGGCCAGCTCCAGCTCTCGGCGGTCGTCGAAGTACGGCTCGAAGCAGGGCCAGTGCTGGACCATCAGCTCGCGCAGCTGGGGCAGGGTGAGGAAGCTGAGGACGTTGTCGTCGGCGGGGTCGAGGAGGTAACCCTTGCGGCGGGAGACCTCGCGGACGGCGACGGCGCGCTGCACCCACTCCTGGCCGGCCGGTCCGGCCGCCGCGACGACCCAGTCGTCGCCGTGCATGGGTTCGTACACGGGCCGCAGCACGGCGGCGACCACCGCGCGCAGACGCTGTTCGACCAGATTCAGCCAGATATAGGCCCGTCCGGCGCGCTGGGCGCGGGTGCGCACCTCGCTCCAGTCCCGGGCGTCCCAGTCCAGCTCCGCACCGATCTCCATCGGCCGGGCGAGTGAGACCGCGCCGGGCGGGACATCTGCGGAGTCAGTGGAGTCCCCCTCATGACCCGAGTCACCTGGGGGCAGCTCCAGCCCTCCCGAGCTCACCCGCGCACCGCCTTTGGTTCCGAACGCACGTCTCCAACGATCAAGGAAGGGTACTCCGGGAGGGCGACGCGGTGCAGCCGGATGGACAGGCTCGTTCCCCCACCCCCCTTGTTCCCGGCGGCGGTTCCGGGGTCCGGTGCGGGCGGAGCGGGCCGATTCGCGGGGGCGGGCCGCCCGTCACCCGCCCCGGCGCGGACCACCCGTGCGGGTGAGGGGCGGACGGCCCGTGCCGCCCGCTCCGGGGAACGCGGGGGGCGCGGGGTTGACCCGTCCGCCCGTACGGCCGCGCGACGCGGCGGCCGTACGGGGCCGCGAGCGCCGCCGGTCCCGCCGCCGCCGCGCGGCCACGGCACGCCAAGAAGGACGATTTCCGGCCAGACCACCGCACCGGACCCGGCCCCGGTCACCCGGTAGGACCGTCCGGCGTCCTAGGCGGGCGGGCGGATTTCGTGGAGGATCGGATGAAGTGACCCCATCAGCCGGAGAAGTGACCCCATCAGCCGGATCAGAATGGAAGAGTCTTATCTATGCAGGTCTGGCCGGGACAGGCGTATCCCCTCGGTGCCACCTACGACGGCGCCGGTACCAACTTCGCGGTCTTCTCGGAGGCCGCCGACCGTATCGAGCTGTGCCTGCTGCACGACGACGGCTCGGAGACCGCGGTGGAGCTGCGGGAGACCGACGCGTTCGTGCGGCACGCCTACCTGCCCGGGGTGATGCCGGGCCAGCGGTACGGCTTCCGGGTGCACGGGCCGTACGCGCCGGAGCGCGGGCTGCGCTGCAACTCCGCGAAGCTGCTCCTCGACCCGTACGCGCGCGCGGTCGCCGGGACCGTCGACTGGGGCGAGGCGGTGTACGGCTACCACTTCGGCAGGCCGGACTCCCGCAACGACCTCGACTCGGCGCCCCACACCATGTCGTCCGTCGTCGTGAACCCGTACTTCGACTGGGGTGACGACCGGCCGCCGCGCACCGACTACCACCGCACGGTGATCTACGAGGCCCACGTGAAGGGCCTGACGATGCTCCACCCGGCGCTGCCCCAGGAGTTGCGCGGCACGTACGCGGGCCTCGCGCACCCGGCGATCATCGAGCACCTGACCGAGCTGGGCGTGACGGCCATCGAGCTGATGCCCGTCCACCAGTTCGTCCACGACCACCGGCTCGTCGACGCGGGGATGGCGAACTACTGGGGCTACAACACGATCGGCTACTTCGCCCCGCACAACGCCTACGCCTCCTGGGGCGACCGCGGCCAGCAGGTGCTGGAGTTCAAGTCGGCGGTGCGCGCCCTGCACAAGGCGGGCATCGAGGTCATCCTCGACGTGGTGTACAACCACACGGCGGAGGGCAATCACCTGGGCCCGACGCTCTCCTTCCGGGGCCTGGACAACCCCTCGTACTACCGGCTCGTGGAGGACAACCCCCGGTACTACATGGACACGACCGGCACCGGGAACTCGCTGCTCATGCGCTCCCCGCACGTCCTCCAGCTCATCATGGACTCGCTGCGGTACTGGGTGACGGAGATGCACGTCGACGGCTTCCGCTTCGACCTGGCGGCAACGCTGGCCCGCCAGTTCCACGAGGTGGACCGGCTGTCGTCCTTCTTCGACCTGGTGCAGCAGGACCCGGTGGTCAGCCAGGTCAAGCTGATCGCCGAGCCGTGGGACGTGGGCGAGGGCGGCTACCAGGTGGGGAACTTCCCCCCGCTGTGGACCGAGTGGAACGGCAAGTACCGCGACACGGTCCGCGACCTGTGGCGGGGCGAGCCCCGGACGCTCGCGGAATTCGCGTCCCGGCTGACCGGCTCCTCGGACCTGTACCAGGACGACGGGCGGCGGCCGCTCGCCTCGGTGAACTTCGTGACCTGCCACGACGGCTTCACCCTGCGGGACCTCGTCTCGTACAACGAGAAGCACAACGAGGCCAACGGCGAGGGCAACCGCGACGGCGAGAACCACAACCGCTCCTGGAACTGCGGGGTCGAGGGGGAGACCGACGACGCCGGCGTCCGGACGCTGCGGGCGCGCCAGATGCGCAACTTCATCGCCACGCTGCTGCTCTCCCAGGGCGTGCCGATGCTCAGCCACGGCGACGAGTTCGGGCGCACCCAGCACGGCAACAACAACGCCTACTGCCAGGACGGCGAGCTGTCGTGGGTCCACTGGCCCGGCGCGGACGAGGAGGAGGCCAGGTCGCTGCTGGAGTTCACCCGGTCGATGGTGTGGCTCCGCCGGGACCACCCGGTCTTCCGGCGGCGCCGCTTCTTCCACGGCCGGCCGGTGGAGGGCACGCACGACGATCTGTCGGACATCGCGTGGTTCACCCCGGGCGGCCGGGAGATGACCGCGCGGGACTGGCAGGCCGCGCACGCCAAGGCGCTGTCCGTGTTCCTCAACGGCCACGCCATCTCCGAGCCGGGCCCGCGCGGCGAGCGGATCTCCGACGACTCGTTCCTGCTGATGTTCAACGCCGGTGCCGACGACCTGGACTTCGTCGTCCCCGTCAACCACGGCCGCCAGTGGCAGGTCGTCGTGGACACCGCCGTGCCGGAGGGCACCCCGCCGGGCCAGGGCGACAAGGTGGCGGCCGGCGACCGGCTCACCCTGGTCGGCCGGAGCCTGGCCGTACTGCGTCGCCCGGCGTAGCGGCCGGGCCGTGCGTCCACCGAACGAGGTGTTCGGCGGGTGCGAGGGGAGAGGCGCCGCGCGGGCGGGTACGTACGTTCGCATGACGTCTCACGCGCCCGGTGCCCCGCTCGCCACGTACCGGCTCCAGCTCCAGCCGGACTTCCCGTTCGGGGCCGCCGCCGAGGCGGTGCCGTACCTCGCCTCCCTCGGTGTCACCCACCTGCACCTGTCGCCGGTGCTGGAGGCCGTCCCCGGCTCGACGCACGGCTACGACGTGACCGACCACGGCCGGGTGCGGGAGGAGCTCGGCGGCGAGGCGGGGCTGCGGGACCTCGCCCGCACCGCGCGGGCGCACGGCCTCGGGCTCGTCGTCGACCTGGTGCCCAACCACATGGCGGCCGCGCTGCCGCACAACCGGGCGCTGTGGGAGGTGCTGCGCGACGGGCCCTCCTCGCCGTACGCCCGGTGGTTCGACATCGACTGGGAGGCGGGGGGCGGCAAGGTGCTGCTGCCGGTGCTCCCGGCCCGGCTCGGGGACGTGCTGGACGAGCTGCGGGTCGACGCGGACTCCTCCGTCCTGCGGTACGGCGCGCAGGTGTTCCCGTTGCGCGCCGGGACGGCCGGGCTGCCGCTCGCCGAGCTGCTGGACGCCCAGTGGTACCGGCCGGCGTGGTGGCGGCTGGCCCGCACGGAGCTGAACTACCGGCGGTTCTTCACCGTCTCGGACCTCATCGGGGTGCGGGTGGAGGACCCGGAGGTGTTCGAGGCGACCCACGCCAAGATCGTGGAGCTGGTGCGGGACGGGGTCGTCGAGGGGCTGCGGATCGACCACCCGGACGGGCTCGCGGACCCCGAGGCGTACCTGCACGCGCTGGACCGGGCGACGGGCGGGGCGTGCTGGACGGTCGTCGAGAAGATCCTCACCGGTGACGAGCGGCTCCCGGCGGGTTGGCCGGTGGCGGGCACCACCGGGTACGACGCGCTGCGCCGCGTGGACGGGCTGTTCGTCGACGGGGCGGGCGCGGAGGAACTGGGCGGACTGTACCGGCGGTTCGCGGCCCCGCCCGGCGACCGGGGCGGCCACTGGGAGGCGACGGCGCGCCGGGCGGCGTACAAGGTGGTGACGCACGAGCTGGCGGCGGAGGTGGCGTTCCTGACCCGGACGGCCGGGCGGATCTGCGCGGCGGACACGGGGCTGCGCGACCACGCGCCGTGGGCGCTGCGGGCGGCGGTGCGGGAGCTGCTGATCCGGGTGCCGGTCTACCGGCCGTACCGGATCGGTGCGGAGGAGGTGCTGACGGAGGAGGCGGCGGCCGAGGCGCGGGGGACGTTCGCGGTGCCGGAGGAGGCGGCGGCCGTGGACGTCGTCCGGGAGCTGGCGCTGGGGCGGCTCGGGGAGGGGCCCGACGCGGCGGCGTTCCGGACGCGGTTCGCGCAGACGGCGTCGGCGCTGCGGGCGAAGTCGGTGGAGGACACGGCGTTCTACCGGTACGTGCCGCTGCTGTCGGCGAACGAGGTGGGCGGCGACCCGGGCAGGCCGGCGGTGTCCCCGGCGGAGTTCCACGCGTACTGCGCGCGGATCGCCCGGGACTGGCCGACGACCGGGACGGTGCTGTCCACGCACGACACGAAGCGCAGCGCGGACGTGCGGGCGCGGATCGCCGTCCTGTCGGAGTGCCCGGGCCGGTGGGCGAAGCTGCTGGGCGACGTGGCGCGGGTGCCGGCGCCGGACGGGCAGCTGGCGTGGGCGGCGTGGCAGACGGCGCTGGGGCTGGGCCGGCCGTCGCGGGAGCGGCTGGACGGGGCGCTGCTGAAGGCGGCGCGGGAGGCGGGCCTGCACACCGGCTGGACGGAGCAGGACGCGGCGTACGAGCGGGCCGTGGCGGAGTTCGTGGCGGAGGGCCCGGCGGGGCCGGTGTGGCACCCGGTCGCGGAGCTGGCCCGCGAGCTGGAGCCGCACGTGCGGGCCAACGTGCTGGGCGCGGCGCTGCTGCACCTGGCGATGCCGGGCGTGCCGGACCTGTACCAGGGCACGGAGGCGGTGTACGAGGCGCTGGTGGACCCGGACAACCGGGCGCCGTTCCGGGAGGCCCGGCCGGACGAGAAGACGGCGGTGACGCGGGCGGCACTGGGGCTGCGGCGGCGGTACCCGGAGGTGTTCGGCGCCTCGGGGACGTACACGCCGCTGGCGGCCCGGGGCCCGGCGGCGGACCACTGCGTGGCGTTCCTCCGGTCGGACCGGGTGGTCGCGGCGGTGACGCGGCTGTCGCTGCGGCTGGCGGAGGCGGGCGGCTGGGCCGGTACGGCGCTGACGCTGCCCGAGGGCCGGTGGGTGGACGCCCTGGACGGGGCGCGGGTCGTGGACGGGGGGCGCGCGGTCGCGGTGGCGGAGCTGTTCGGGGAGCGGCCCGTGGCGCTGCTGAGCCGCGCGGAGTGAGCGCGCCGCGGCGGGGGCCGGGGCCGGGCGGCCGGGCCCCGGCGGCTCAGCGGGCTCCGGCGGCTCAGCGGGCCGCGAGGCTCAACGGGCCGCGAGGCGGAAGGCCATCCGGCCGAAGGAGACCATGTCGCCCGGCTGGACGACGACCGTGCCGGTCACGCGCCGCCCGTTGACGGTGGTGCCGTTGGTGGAGTTGAGGTCGCGCAGGACCCACGACCCGCCCTGCATGCCGAGTTCGGCGTGCAGCCGGGAGACCGTCTCATGGCTGAGCCGCAGCCCGTTCACCGGGTCGCGCCCTATCCGCAGCGGGTACGGGCCCGGCTCCGGCAGCAGCAGCTTCGGCAGCCGCTCGGCCTGCCAGGCGTGGCCCAGCCGCACCGTGAACGCGGAGATCCGCTCGACGGCGCCGAACAGCCGCCGCGACCAGCCCCCGTCCCGCTCCCGGAGGTCGTCGGTGAGCACCGCCAGCTCCTCGAAGTGGCGGGCGGCCAGGGCGAGCTCCGTGCGCCGCAGGAACGTGTCGTGGGACAGCTTCCCCTGCACCGCGCCCTCGCGGATCAGCTCCAGCGCCCGGTCCCGCTCGGCGTCCGACAGCCGGGCGGGATGCGTCTGGGGATCGAAGGGCGACGTCACGGAGGGATTGTCGGTCGCCGGGGCCCGGGGTGTCCAGACGGGTCGCCACCGGACGGCCCGCCCCGCCCCGGCGGTGAAGTGCCGTGCTTCCCGGCTCCGGTCTTGCCAGGATGGGGCGCGGTGACGGGACCTGGCCGACGACGAGGGGATCGCCAGTGCTGTTCGAAGTGTGGGCGCCGAACGCGCGCGAGCGGGTGGAACTGGAACTGGAGGGTGCCCGGCACCCCATGGAGCGCGATCCGCTGCGCGACGGCTGGTGGACGGCGAAGGCCGGCGGCGACGTACCGGACGGGGCGCGGTACGGGTTCTCGCTGGACGGCGGACCGGTGCTGCCCGACCCGCGGTCGCGGCGCCAGCCCGACGGGCCGGACGGGCGGAGCGCGGTGGTGGACCAGGCGGCGTACGCCTGGCGGAACGAGCCGCCGCGGCGCGGGCTGCGCGGGGCCGTCCTGTACGAGCTGCACGTGGGGACGTACACGCGCGAGGGCACCCTCGACGCGGCGGCGAAGCGGCTGGACCACCTGGTGCGGCTGGGGGTGACGCACGTGGAGCTGATGCCGCTGTGCCCGTTCCCCGGGCGGCACGGCTGGGGGTACGAGGGGGTGTCGCTGTGGGCGGTGCACGAGCCGTACGGCGGGCCGGCGGCGCTGAAGCGGTTCGTGGACACGGCGCACGGGCTGGGCCTGGGCGTGGTGCTGGACGTGGTCCACAACCACCTGGGGCCCTCCGGCAACCACCTGCCGGCCTTCGGCCCGTACTTCACGGACACGCACCACACGCCGTGGGGCGCGGCGGTGAACCTGGACGCGCCGGGCTCGGACGAGGTGCGGGCGTTCCTCCTGGGCAGCGCGCTCGCGTGGCTGCGGGACCACCGGATCGACGGACTGCGGCTGGACGCGGTGCACGCGCTCGCCGACACGCGGGCGCTGACGTTCCTGGAGGAGCTGTCGGCGGCGGTGGACGAGCTCGCCGCGGAGCGGGGGCGGGAGCACTTCCTGATCGCCGAGTCGGACCGGTGCGACCCGTGGACGACGACGCCGCGCGCGGAGGGCGGGCTGGGGCTGCACGCCCAGTGGAACGACGACTTCCACCACGCGCTGCACACGGCGCTGACCGGCGAGTCCCAGGGCTACTACGCGGACTTCGCGCGGGCGCCGCTGGCCGCGCTGGCGAAGGTGCTGGGCGAGGTCTTCTTCCACAACGGCACGTTCTCGACGTTCCGGGGCCGTACGCACGGCCGCCCGGTGGACCCGGAACGGACACGGGCGCACCGCTTCCTCGGGTACGCGCAGACGCACGACCAGGTCGGCAACCGGGCGCAGGGCGACCGGCTGTCGGCGTCCCTCTCCCCCGGCCTGCTGGCGTGCGCGGCGGTGCTCGTCCTGACGGGCCCGTTCACGCCGATGCTGTTCATGGGCGAGGAGTGGGGGGCCCGCACGCCGTGGCAGTTCTTCACCGACCACACGGACCCGGAGCTGGCCGAGGCGGTGCGGCGCGGCCGGCGGCGGGAGTTCGCGGCGCACGGCTGGCGGGAGGAGGACGTCCCGGACCCGCAGGACCCGGCGACGCGCGACCGCTCGTGCCTGGACTGGGAGGAGCCGGCGCGCGAGCCGCACGCGCGGCTGCTGGACTGGCACCGGCGGCTGATCGCACTGCGGGCCGCGCGGCCGGACCTGACCGATCCGGACCTGGCGGCGACGCACGTCGTGTATGACGAGGAGGCCCGCTGGATCGCGTACCGGCGGGGGGACGTGCGGGTGGCGGTGAACCTGGCGGACCGTCCGGCGCGGATCCCGCTGGGCCCGGACGGGGGGCGGGTGCTGGCCGCGTGGGAGCCGGTGGAGGCGCCGGGGGCGGAGGGCGGGGAGCTGGTGGTGCCGGCGGAGTCGTGCGTGGTCCTCTCCCTCTCCTGAGGGCCCCTGAGCGGCTCCTGAAGGCTTTTAAGGGCCCGGGGGCCGGTTCCGGGGCGGGCCGCGCGGCTGCCGCGGCCGGCCCCTCCCCGCCTGCGGCAGTCGCGCGGCGGCCGTGCGCCCCGCCGGCTCACCCGCCGGTGAGCCGGGCGGTCAGCTCCGCGGCGGGGCCGGCTGGTTCGCCCGCGTGGAGCAGTTCGACGCGGTGGACGAGGCGCGGTTCGACGAGGGGGACCGCGGTGGCGGCGGGCGCGGCGGGGACGGTGGCCGGGAGGAGGGCGAGGCCCTGCCCGGCGGCGGCGAGCGCGGTCAGGGTGTGCACGTCGGTGCCCTCGTAGCGCAGGGCGGGGCGGAAGCCGTACGTGCCGTGGGCGGCGCGCAGCTGGTCGAGGGGGAGGCCGGCGGCGGGGGCGTCCAGCCAGCGGGCGGCGGTGAGCTCGCCGATGCGCAGGCCGGGGCGGTGGGCCAGCGGGTGGCCGGCGGGCAGGTGGACGGCGAGCGGCGCCTCGGTGACGCGGAGGGCCGTCAGCGGGGCGGTGCCGCCCGTCGGGGCGGTCCCGGACAGGGGCAGCGGGTCGCCGGTGACGGCCAGACCGTCGACGAGGCCGAGGTCGGCGGTGCCGTCGGCGAGCGCGGCGGCTATCGCGTCGCGGGGCCGGACGCGCAGGGTGACGCGGGCGGTGGCGGCCGGGAGGGCGGCCAGGAGCCGGGGGCCGACGGCGAGCGGGGCGGCGGCGACGGCCAGTTCGCCGGCGGGCGCGGCGACGAGGCGGGCGAGGTCGGCGCGGGCCGCGTCGAGGCGCAGCAGCAGCGGTACGGCGTGCTCCAGGAGACGCGCGCCCGCCACGGTGGGGACGACGGGCCGCCGGGTCAGCAGCGGCAGGCCCAGCTCTCTCTCCAGGGCGGCGACGTGCCGCGCCACGGCGGCCTGGGTGCACCCGAGTTCGCGCGCGGCCGCCGGGAACGAGGCGAGCCGGCTCACCGTCACGAACGTGCGCAGGAGGCGGGGGTCCATGACGCCCAGTCTGGACCGCCGGGCCCGGCCGTGACCGGCGTCCGGCGCAACTGGCGGATCGTCAGTCGACGGGGACGACGAGGTCGGCGCGGGCCCGGCCGGGGGCGATCAGCCTCGCGTTGGCCTCGTCGGAGGCCCGGACCCAGCGCTCGGCGTCGGCGCGGCCCTTGCCGTACCGGACGTGCCGGTCGACGAGGCGCCGGATCCGCAGGTCGTCGTCGGCCTCCACGTACCAGACCTCGTCGAGGAGGGCGCGGACCGGGACCCACGCGGGGTCGTCGTGCAGCAGGTAGTTGCCCTCGGTGACGACGAGCGGCACGTCGGGCGGGACGGGCACGCTGCCGGCGACGGGCTCCTCCAGGGCGCGGTCGAAGGCGGGCGCGTACACGGTGACGCGGGGGTCGGCGGCCCGCAACCGGGCCAGCAGGGCGGCGTACCCGGCGGCGTCGAAGGTGTCGGGGGCGCCCTTGCGGCCGGCCCGGCCGAGGCGGTCGAGCTCGGCCCCCGCGAGGTGGAAGCCGTCCATGGGGACGAGGACGGCGAGCCCACCGAGCCGGTCGACGAGGCGCGCGGCCAGGGTGGACTTGCCCGCGCCGGGTGGGCCGGCGAGGCCGAGGACGCGCCGCGTGCCGGGGGTGGCGAGGCGGCGCGCGCGGGCGGTGAGGGCGTCGAGCTGCTGCGCGTCCATGGTCTCGATTGTCCCTGTCCGGACGGTCTCTCGACTCGTGGCTACCGACCAGTAGAAGGAACGCCTCATTCCGTCCACCATGTGACACGAGCATGGCACCTCACGGCTCGCACCCCCCACAGAGGAGTGACCCCATGCGCGGACGCAGCGCCTCCCGGCACCGCACCCTCACCGTCGCCGCCACCGCGGCCCTGGCCCTGGCCTGGCCCGTCCAGGCGGACGCGGCGGCCCCGGCCGCGGTCCCCGACCGGCCGGCCGCCGCCGTCGCGGCCGGAGCCGCCCGGTCCACGGACGTGGACTACGCGACCTGGCAGCGCGACGTGGCGGCGGCCCTCGCCCCCGCCCGCCCCTACGTCGAGCAGCGCACGGCGAACGCGTCCGGCGAGAAGCTGGCGATCGTGCTGGACGTCGACAACACGTCCCTGGAGACGGACTTCCACTCCTTCTGGGAGTACCCGACCCCCGCCGTCCGCCCCGCCCTCGACCTGGCCCGCTACGCCGACTCCCGCGGCGTGGACGTCTTCTTCGTCACCGCCCGCCCCGGCATCCTGCACGGCCTCACCGCGCGCAACCTGCGGTCCGCGGGCTACCCGGTGGACGGCCTGTACGTCCGCGACCTGCCCGACCTGTTCGGCGAGGTCGCCGCGTACAAGACGGAGAAGCGCGCCGAGATCGAGGCGAAGGGCTACCGGATCATCGCCAACATCGGCAACCGCCCGAGCGACCTGGCGGGCGGTCACGCGGAGCGCGTCTTCAAGCTCCCGGACTACGACGGCGAGCTCTCCTGACCCCGGCGCACCGGCGGAACAGGGGGCGCGGCGGCCCGGCGCCGTGGAGGACGGACCCGCACGGCGAAGGCGCGGGAAACGGCGTCCGGCCCGCGGCTCGCACGACGCCTCCCAGATCGGAGACGTGATCGGCCCGGGGCGCTGACGGCGGCGCCGGCCGCACGGCCGGGGGCGGGTCGAGGACCGCGCGCCGCCCCTTCCTCCGCCCGACGGCGGGGGAAGGGGCGGCCGGGTCGTGCTCAGTCCGCGGCCGGGGCCAGGCGGAGGGAGACGGAGTTGATGCAGTAGCGCTGGTCCGTGGGGGTCGGGTAGCCCTCGCCCTCGAAGACGTGGCCCAGGTGGGAGCCGCAGCGGGCGCAGCGGACCTCGGTGCGGACCATGCCGTGGGAGCGGTCCTCCAGGAGTTCGACGGCGTCGCTGTCCTTCGGGTCGTAGAAGGACGGCCAGCCGCAGTGGGAGGCGAACTTCGTGTCGGACGTGAACAGTTCGGCACCACAGGCCCGGCAGGAGTAGACGCCCTCTGTCCTGGTGTCGGTGTACTCGCCGGTGAAGGGCGGCTCCGTGCCCGCCTCGCGCAGGACGTGGTACTCCTGCGGCGTCAGCTCGGCGCGCCACTGCTCGTCCGGCTTCTCGACCTCGTACGGCATGGTCTGCTTCAGCTCCCTCTGCTCGGTCAGCGCGCCAGGCGGTCGAGGATCCTCGGGCCGAGGTCCGTGACGTCGCCGGCGCCCATGGTGAGAACGAGATCGCCGGGCCGGGCCATTCCCGCGACCAGTTCGGGCACGGCCTCCTGGTCGGGCGCCGGGGTGACGTCGGCGCCCGCCGCGGCGGCCGCGTCGGTGATCAGGGCGCTGGTGACGCCCGGGACCGGGTCCTCGCGGGCGGGGTAGATGTCGAGGACCAGCGACCGGTCGGCGAGGGCGAGGGCCCGGCCCATCTCCGCGCCCAGCTCCTGCGTGCGGGAGAACAGGTGCGGCTGGAACACCACCAGGAGGCGGCGGTCGGTGCCGGCCGCGGCGCGCATCGCCTCCAGGTCGGCGGTCATCTCGGTGGGGTGGTGCGCGTACGAGTCGATGACCTGGACGCCGGCGGCCTCGCCCTTGAGCTGGAGGCGGCGCCCGACGCCGGTGTACGCGGTGAGGGCCCGGGCCAGGTCGGCCGGGTCGACACCGGCGCGCGCGCCGGCGGCGAGGGCGGCGGCGGCGTTGTGGGCGTAGTGGCGGCCGGGCACGGAGACCGTGAAGGTGTGCTCGCGCCCGTCGAGGACGACGGTGACCTCGCTGGTCATGCCCTTCGGGGTGATGCGGCGGATCCACACGTCGGACGACTCCGACTCGCCGACGCGCAGGATGTCCAGGCCCGGCCGGCCGGAGACCCGCGCGGCCAGCTCGCGGGCGCCCGGGTGCTCGCCGACGACGAGGGTGCCGCCGCGGGGGACCTTGGCCACGAACGCCTCGAAGGACTCGTAGATCTCTTCCAGGGAGGCGTAGTTGGCGTGGTGGTCCAGCTCGACGTTGAGGACGAGGGCGACCTCGGGGTCGTACTTCTGGAAGCTGCGGTCGCTCTCGTCGGCCTCGGCGACGAAGAGGTCGCCGCCGCCGTGCCGGGCGTTGGTGCCGGGGCCCGCGAGGTCGCCGCCGATGGCGTACGACGGGTCGAGCCCGAGCTCGGTGAGGGCGACGGCGAGCATCGACGTGGTGGTGGTCTTGCCGTGGGTGCCGGCGACGGCGATGGCGCGCAGGCCCTCCATCAGCGCGGCCAGCGCGTCGGAGCGGTGCACGACGGGGATGCCGAGCTGCTGCGCGCGGGCCAGCTCGGGGTTGTCGGCGCGGATGGCGCTGGAGACGACGACGCAACTGCTGTCGTCGGCGAGGTGGTGCGCGGCGTGGCCGATGTGGACGGTCGCGCCGAGGACGCGCAGCGACGCGGCGGTCTCGGAATCGCGCGCGTCGCTGCCGGCGACCTTGGCCCCGCGCTGGGCGAGGATCTTCGCGATGCCCGACATGCCGGCGCCGCCGATGCCGATGAAGTGCGGCCGTTCCATTGCGGCAGGGATGGCGGGTGCCATGCGGTTCTCTCCCCGGGGTGTGGCGTACGTGCGGGGGCCCAGCCTATTCGTTGTGCGCGAAGAGCTTGAGCACCGGGACGCCGACCTTGTGGCGGGCGCGGGACGCCCAGTCGCGGTGGAAGAACTCCTCCACGTAGTGCGGGGCGGTCAGCACGATCACCTCGTCGGCCTCCGCCTCCTCCACGACGGCCCTCATCTTGTCCAGCGGGTGGTCCTCGACGACCTGGCCGACCGCCTCGCAACCGGCGTCGCGCAGGGCCTGCACCGACTGCTCCAGGGCCACCTCCGCCGGGCGCCGCGCCTCCGCGCCGGACGGCTCCTCGCCTTCCTTGGCCGCGTCCTTCAACGCGCCGACGGCGACGTCGTCGATGGCGCGCAGCAGCGCGTCGGTCTGGTCGCCGCGGGGCTGCATGAGCACGATGAAGGAGACCGTCTCGTCCCCGTGCAGGGTCGTGACGAAGTCCACGTCCACGGACGACAGCGGTTTCTCGATCATCAGAACGCTTGTGAACACCTGGTGAGCCCTTCTGCGGAAACCATCCTGCCCCGTGCCCGCACGGGGTCTGCGAGGGTAAGTCTGCCCAGCGCGAGATAAGCGGAACGACTAATTCCGATCCTTCGCCGGATCGGCGTGTCCCTCCGTGTGTCCGCCATCGGGCCGGTTCACACCGGGAGGGACCGCCGGTACCGCGTGAAGAGGAACCCGTCCTCCTCCAGCACGGACGCCAGGGCGAACCGCGACGGCACCGCCAGGGACGGCCCGCCCGCGATGCGCTGCGCGTCCCCGGCGGTGAGCACCGGGGACACGGTCAGGCACAGCTCGTCCAGCACCCCGGCGGCCACGAACTGGCCCAGCAGCCGCGGCCCGCCCTCGGTGAGCTGCCGGGTCAGCCCGCGCCCGGCCAGCGCCCGCACGGCGCGCTCCGGCTCCACGCCCGGCCCGTCGCCCGCGACGACCACCTCCGCCCCGGCCCGCTCCGCCTCCCGCACCCGGGCGGGCGGCGCGGCGGCGCCCGTGAGGACCAGGGTCGGTACGAGCGGCGAGGTGAACAGCGGCAGCGAGAAGTCCAGGTCCAGCGAGGCGCTCACCACGGCGATGGCGGGCGCGGGCCCCTGCCCGGCCGCCTCCCGGCGCGCGGCGAAGCCCTCGCGCGCGCGGGCCGGGCGGTATCCCTCCAGGCGTACGGTCTCGGCGCCCACGACGACCACGTCGGCGAGCGCCCGCAGCGTGCCGAAGATCCGCATGTCGGCGGCGGAGGAGATCGGCTCCGAGCGCCCGTCGTGCTGGGCGGCGCCGTCCAGGGACGACACCATGTTGGCGCGCAGCCACGCGCCGCGCGGCGTCCCGGCCGCGGCGGGCGGGTAGGCGTACGCGTCGGCCAGCTCGTCGAGGGACCACTCGCGGCTCTCCCCCGCGGTGGGCGCGGCGGGCGCGGCGGAGCCGGCGGGAACGGGCGGTGTCTGGTCGGTCACAGGGAACAGGCGTCGCATGTCGTGCAGTCTGGCACGGCGCTTACAGTGGGGAGCGTGTCGACGAGTGCCCTGACCGAAGCGGTCCCGCTGTCCCTGTGCGCCCGCGAGCCGCACGTCCCCGCCGATCGCCTGGTCGCCGAGATGGTGCCCCCGCCGCGCTTCGACGGCGTGCGCTTCGACACGTACATCCCGGACCCCAACCAGCCCAGCCAGGCCGAGGCCGTCTCGGTGCTGGCCGGTTTCGCCGCCGGCCTCGGCGGGGCGCACGGGGGCGGCACGGGCAGGCGCCGCTGGTTCTCCCGGAAGCCCGCCGCCCCCGTCGGGCCGCGCGGGGTGTACCTGGACGGCGGGTACGGCGTCGGCAAGACGCACCTGCTGGCGTCGCTGTGGCACGCCACCCCGGCCGAGCCCGCGCTCAAGGCGTTCGGCACGTTCGTGGAGCTGACCAACCTGGTGGGCGCGCTCGGCTTCCAGCAGACCGTACGGACCCTCAGCGGGCACCGGCTGCTGTGCATCGACGAGTTCGAGCTGGACGACCCGGGCGACACGGTGCTGGTGTCCACGCTGCTCGGCAAGCTGGTCGAGGCGGGCGTCGCCCTGGCCGCCACGTCGAACACGCTGCCGGGCAAGCTGGGCGAGGGCCGGTTCGCGGCCGCGGACTTCCTGCGCGAGATCCAGGGCCTGTCCGCGCACTTCCGGCCGCTGCGCATCGACGGCGAGGACTACCGCCACCGCGGGCTGCCCGAGGCCCCGGCGCCGTACGCCGACGAGGAGGTCACGAAGGCGGCGCACGCGACACGAGGCGCCTCCCTGGACCACTTCCCGCAGCTCCTGGAGCACCTGGCGCGGGTCCACCCGAGCCGGTACGGGGCGCTGACCGAGGACGTGACGGCGGTCTGCCTGACGGGCGTGAGCGCCGTCCCCGACCAGTCGACGGCGCTGCGCCTGGTGGTCCTCGCCGACCGGCTGTACGACCGGGAGATACCGGTGCTCGCGTCCGGGCTGCCCTTCGACCGGCTGTTCAGCGACGAGATGCTGAACGGCGGGTACCGGAAGAAGTACTTCCGGGCGATCTCGCGGCTCACCGCCCTGGCCCGGGACGCCAAGGGGCTGGTGGCGCAGTAGGTTGGGGGGTCGTAAGCCCCCACCGTCCACCGTCCTGGCGCCGTACGGCGTCGGAAGGGAATTCGGCATGGCCACCACGCGTCACGCGCACACCGTCTGGGAGGGCAACCTCACCGAGGGCACGGGCACCGTGACCCTCGACTCCTCCGGCATCGGCTCCTACCCGGTCTCCTGGCCGGCGCGCGCGGAGGAGCCGGGCGGCAAGACGAGCCCGGAGGAGCTCATCGCGGCCGCCCACTCCAGTTGCTTCTCCATGTTCCTGTCGGCCGTCCTCGGCAAGGCCGGTACGCCGCCGACCCGGCTGACCACGAAGGCCGACGTCACGCTGCAGCCCGGCACGGGCATCACGGGCGTGCACCTCACCGTCGAGGGCGAGGTCCCCGGTCTGGACGAGGCCGCCTTCGTCAAGGCCGCCGAGGAGGCCAAGGCGGGTTGCCCGGTCAGCCAGGCGCTGGCGGGCACGGAGATCACGCTGACCGCGCGTCTCGCGAGCTGAGCGGCACCGCCGCCCGGAGGTCCGGCCGCCACCCCGACGGGGGTGGCGGCCGGACCCGTTCGTACGCCGGCACCGGCACCCGGCGACTCCGGGGACGCCACCGGGCGGGGGCGACGCGGACGAGGGCGATGCGAGCGGAGGTGACACGGGCAGGGGCGACACGGGCGACCGATCGGTGACGCTGGGCAATCGATCGGATACTTTCCGATAGTGAGATTTTCTGTACGCCGCCTGTCGGTGTCGGCTGCCCTGTGCGCCGCCCTGGCCGGCTGCGGGGCTCCCCCCGCGAGCGCCCCGGCCCCGCCCCCCTCCCCCGAGTCGTCCCCCGCGGCGTCGCCCCGGACCGGGGCGGCGGCGTCCCGGCGCACCCCGCCGACGATGGCGCCGGGACCGAACGGCCTGACACCGGTCTTCGAGCGCCGCGCCGACGACGCGGGCGCGGGGGCCGCCGAGAAGACCGTCGCCCTCACCTTCGACGCCGACATGACGGCCGACCAGGGGCCGCGCGCAGCGCGCGGCGAGCGGTTCGACAACCCCGCGCTCATCGCGACGCTCCGCCGGCTGGAGGTCGACGCGACGGTGTTCATGACGGGCCGGTGGGCGGAGGAGTACCCCGACCAGGCCCGGTCGATCGGCACGGACCCGCGCTTCGAGATCGCCAACCACTCGTACAGCCACCACGCCTTCCGCTCCCCCTGCTACGGCCTGCCGGCGCTCTCCCGCCAGGAGATGGCGGCGGACGTGGGGCGGGCGTTCACGGCGTTCCGCGAGGTGGGCGCCCGCAACGTCGTGCCGTACTTCCGCTTCCCTGGCGGCTGTTACGACGACGACGCGCTGCGCGCGCTGGCACCGGCGAAGGTCACCGCCGTGCAGTGGGACGTGGTGAGCGGCGACGCCTTCGCGACGGACGCCGACGCCGTGGCCGAACAGGTGCTGGACGGCGTGCGGCCGGGCTCGGTCGTGGTGCTGCACTGCACGCTGAGCGCGGCGCCGGTCACCGAGCAGGCGGTCCGCCGCATCGTCCCCGAGTTGCGGGCGCGCGGCTACCGCTTCGTGAAGGTGTCGGAACTGTTGGCCGCGGGCTGAGGCGGGACCTCAGCCGGAACAGGCGGTGCGCTGGGCCTCCTGCCACTCGCACACGGGGCACAGCGTGGCGCCCCTGGTCGACTCGGGGTACTCCGTGGGCTCCCCGCAGAGCACGCAGTCCGCGAACGGCCCGGCGCTCCCGGTCCCGGCTTCGGTCCCGGCCGCCGGGGAGGTGCGGGTCGCGTCGTCCGGCGCACCGCGGTGGGCACCCTCGTGACTCTCGTTCATGCATACGACTGTAGTCCCGTGCGCCCGCATCCGGCTCCCGGCGCCCGGGCGGCCCCGCCGGGCTGGCAGACTGGGGCCGTGAGCAGCGAAAACGTCATCGAGACCGACGAGCGGGACGCCGCGCCGCAGTTCGTCCTGCCGCTCGTCGTGCGGATCGAGAAGGCCGCGCCGCCCAGCCGCACCGACGCGCTGGAGACCGCCGCGCGGGCCGTGCTGGTGATGCTGTCGGACGACCGCTCGACGGGCGACGGCGCGTGGGCGCGGGCCGTGCGCGACTGGGAGGACGCCCGCATCCGCAAGGTCGTCCGGCGTGCCCGGGGCGCGGAGTGGCGGCGCGCCGAGCGGCTCCCGGGCATCACGGTCACCGGCGCGGACGCCGAGGTACGGGTCTTCCCGCCCGTCCCGCTCGACGGCTGGCCCAAGGACCTGGCCCGCCTCCAGGTCTCCGGCACCGAACTCGCCGACCCGACCGCCCCTCCGCCCCCCGCGCCCGGCGACGCCGTGCTGTGGCTCAACCCGGGGCTGCGCATGTCGACCGGCAAGGAGATGGCGCAGGTCGGCCACGGGGCACAGTTGCTGTGGTGGGCGCTGGACGACGCCGCCCGCGTCTCGTGGCGGGAGGCGGGCTTTCCCCTCGCGGTCCGCACCGCGAAGCCCGCGCGGTGGGCCGACCTGGCCGTGAGCGGGCGCCCCGTGGTCCGCGACGCGGGTTTCACCGAGATCGCCCCGGGCTCCGCCACGGTCGTCTCCGACTTCTCCCCCGCCGCCTGAACGGGACGGCCGGGGGCCCGAAGCTCAAATGAAGCTCTGAAAGCGGGGCGCGGGGATTCGGCCCCCGGTGGCGGGGCCATGACCCCTCCAGCGGCACGGAGGAGGGGGATTATGGCGGAACTCGGTACGGGCATCGGTTGGCGGCCGGAGATCGCGGACGCGGTGGAGCGGCTGCCCGGCGTCGACTGGGTGGAGGTCGTCGCGGAGAACGTGTGCGCCGACCACGTCCCCGCCCCGCTCCTCCGGCTGCGCGAGCGGGGCGTCACCGTCGTCCCGCACGGCGTGTCCCTCGGTCTCGGCGGTGCCGGCCGCCCCGACGAGGCGCGGCTGGCCCGACTCGCCGCCACCGCGACCGCGCTGGGCGCGCCGCTGGTGACCGAGCACATCGCGTTCGTACGGGCCGGGGGGTCGCTCACCGCGTCGCCCGCGCTGGAGGCCGGGCACCTGCTGCCGGTGCCCCGTACCCGGGAGGCGCTGGACGTGCTGTGCGAGAACGTCCGCGTCGCGCAGGACGCGCTGCCCGTGCCGCTGGCGCTGGAGAACGTGGCGGCGCTGTTCTCCTGGCCGGAGGACGAGATGACGGAGGGCCGGTTCCTGGCGGAGCTGGTCGACCGCACCGGCGTACGGCTCCTCGTCGACGTGGCGAACCTCCACACCAACCGGCTCAACCGCGGCGACGACCCGGTCGAGGCCCTCGCCGGGCTGCCCGCCGGGGCGATCGCGTACGTGCACGTGGCGGGCGGCGTCGAACGCGACGGCGTCTGGCACGACACGCACGCCCACCCCGTACCGCCGCAGGTCCTCGACCTGCTGTCGGAGCTGGTGGAGCGGGCGGCGCCGCCCGGGGTGCTGCTGGAGCGCGACGACGACTTCCCGCCGGAGGAGGAGCTCGCGGCGGAGCTGGCCGCGATCCGGGAGCGGATGACGGGGACGGGGGCGGCGACGGGGGCCCCGAACCGCCCGGCGGGCACGCGGCGAGGCCGGGACACGGCACCGGAGGGGGTACGACGAGTCGGGGGCGCGACACCGGAGGGCGCGCGGCGGGACGGGGACGCGACACCGGAAGGCACACGGCGGGACGGGGACGCGACACCGGAAGGCACACGGCGGGACGGGGACGCGACACCGGAAGGCACGCGGCGGGACGGGGACGCGGCGCCGGAGGGCGCGCGGGAGCGGCTGGGGCTCGCCCAGACCGCGCTGCTGTCGGCGCTCGTCGCGGGGACCCCCGCGCCCGGGGGCTTCGACGGGGCGCGGCTGCGGCTCCAGTCCCTGGCGCTGGCCCGGAAGCGGGCGGGGATCGTCGCGAAGCTCGCGCCCGAGCTGCCGGAGCTGCTCGGGGAGGGTTACCGGGACGCGTTCGCGGCGTACGCGCGGACCCGTCCGATGCCGGGCGGCTACCGGCAGGACGCCCTGGCCTTCGCCCGGTACCTGCTCGACTCGGGCCGGCTCGGGGACGGCCGCGCCCGGCGGCGGCTGTACCTGTGGTGGGCGGAGCGCTCGGGCCCGCGCCCGCCGGGCAGGGCGGCCCGGCTGGTGCACGCGGCGCGCGCCGCGTTGATGCGGTGACGCCGGTGCGGCGCGCAGGGGCCCTGCGCGCCGCACCCGGAGCCGGACCCGGTGTCGCTGGAGCGGCGGACGGGGCGTGCCCGCCGTCTGATCTTCCGGGTCGAGGGGTGGCGGCCGGTCGTGCCGGACGCCACCGGGTCGTCGGGCCGGTGGCCCGCCGTCCGCTAGGCCAGCCCCGCCACCAGGTCCGCCACGTCCTTGCGGCGGCCGGTGAAGAACGGGACCTCCTCGCGGACGTGCATGCGGGCCTCGCTGCCGCGCAGGTGGCGCATGAGGTCGACGATGCGGTGGAGCTCGTCCGCCTCGAAGGCGAGGATCCACTCGTAGTCGCCGAGCGAGAACGAGGCGACCGTGTTGGCGCGGACGTCGGGGAAGCCGCGGGCCATCTTGCCGTGGTCGGCGAGCATGCGGCGGCGGTCCTCGTCGGGCAGCAGGTACCAGTCGTACGAGCGCACGAACGGGTAGACGCTGACGTAGTCGCGCGGCGTCTCGTCCGCGAGGAACGCCGGGATGTGCGACTTGTTGAACTCGGCGGGGCGGTGCAGCGCCATGTTCGACCACACCGGCTCCAGCGCCCGGCCGAGCCGGGTGCGGCGGAAGAGGCTGTACGCCTCCTGGAGCTGGTCCGAGGTCTCGGCGTGCCACCAGATCATCACGTCGGCGTCGGCCCGCAGCCCGGACAGGTCGTAGGTGCCGCGGATCGTGACGTCCTTCGCCGCGAGCTGGTCGAAGAGCTCCTGGACCTCCTCGGCGTAGCCGCTGCGGTCCTGCGGCAGAGCCTCGCGCAGCTTGAAGACGGACCACAGGGTGTAGCGGATGACCTCGTTGAGGTCCTTCGCCTTCTTACCGGCGTTCGGGATCTTTTCGGGCGCACTCATACGGCTATTCTCACTCGTCACTCCGCGTGCTCCGCGCCGGGGTCGGCGTGGCGAGGATCTCGTCCGCCGCCCGCCACCCGTCCGCGACGACCGCGGGGATGCCGACGCCGTCGTAGGCCGCGCCGCACACCCGCAGCGCGGGCAGCTCGGCCACGGCGTCGCGGATGCGGGCGACGCGCGCGGGATGGCCCACCGGGTACTGCGGCAGCCCGTCGGTCCAGCGGGTCACCTCGGCGGCGACGGGCTTCGCGGCGAGCCCCACGGCGTCGCCGAGGTCACGCAGGGAGAGCGCGACGAGGTCGGCGTCGTCCCGCCCCAGGTGCTCCTCCTCGCCGTACCGGCCGAGGGAGGTGCGCAGCACGAACAGGTCGCCGGCGCCGTCGTCGACCCAGCCCCACTTGCGGCTGGAGAACGTGGACGCCTTGATCGCGCGGCCGTCGACGGGCGGCACGAGGAAGCCCGACCCGGCGGGTACGGAGGCGGCGTCGGCGCGCCGGAAGGCGAGCGTGACGAGGGCCATCGAGGCGTACTCGACGGAGGCGAGCTCGGCGGAGGCGGCCGGGGACTCGGGGGCGAGGAGGTCCGCGGCGGGCCGGGCCGGTGTCGCGAGGACCACCGCGTCGGCGTGGAGGACCTCGCGGTCGGTGCGGACCTCCCAGCCGTCGGGGCGGCGGGTCAGGCCGCGGACGGGCGTGTCCGTGCGGATCTCGCCGCCCGCCGCCGTGATCGCCCCGGCGACGGCGAGCGGGAGCCGCCCGATCCCGCCCGCGATGCCCGTGAACGCGGGGCCGGCCGGCGCCTGGGCGGCGGCCTGCACGGCCCGGACGGCGTCGGTGAGCGTCGCGTGGCGGCGGGCGGCCTCGAACAGCTTCGGCACGGCGGCCTTCATCGAGATCCGGTACGAGTCGCCGGCGTAGACCCCGCCGAGGAGGGGTTCGACGAGCCGGTCGACGACCTCGCGGCCCATGCGCCCGGCCACGTACGCGCCGATGGCGACGTCGTCGCCGAGCTCGGCGGGCGGCAGCGCGCGGTCCCGTTCGACGGCGCTCAGGCCCTCGCCGGACAGCAGGCCGGCCAGGGCGCGCGGGTCGCCGGGGACGCCCATGACGTGCCCCTTCGGCATGGGCCGCAGCGCGTCGCGGGTCCAGACGGAGGCCGTGGTCGTGGCGGGCGGCTGGAGGCGGTCGCCGAGCCCCACGGCGCGGGCGAGCTCGACGGCCTCGGGGCGGCGGGCGAGGATCGACTCGGCGCCCAGGTCGACGGGGACCCCGGCGATCTCCCCCGCGCGGAGCTTGCCGCCGATCCGGCCGGTGGCCTCCAGCAGGGTCACGCTCCGGCCCGCCCGGAGCAGGCGGTGCGCGGCGGCGAGTCCGGCGATGCCGCCGCCGACGACGACCACCCGTCCCGGGGCCCCGCCCGCGTTGTCCGTGTTCATGGGTACCACTGTCTCAAATCCCGAGCCGAGTCCCGAACGTGACCCATCCGCAACCGGAGGGCGCAACCGGCACGCCGCCCCCTTACGTCGAACCCCCGTCACGGCACCGAATCCTTGGGGGGAACATCCATGCCGATCCCGACACGCTCGCGCCGCGCGTGCGCGGCCGTCCTGCTCGGCGTCTCGCTGGCGCTCGCCGGCTGCTCCGGTACGGGCGGCTCCCAGGCGAAGGAGGCCGCCGCCGACCGCGGCGCGGCGGCCCCCGAGGCCGCGGCGGGCGCCCAGGGGCCCGACTCCGCCTACGGCAGCGGCTCGTCGCGGGCCGGGCAGGACGGCTCGAAGGCGGCGAAGCCCGACGCCGTACGGCAGCACGTCATCAGGACCGCGGAGCTGTCCGTGGAGGTGGAGGACGTCGACGAGGCGCTGGCGCGCGCCCGCGACGTCGCCGCGGCGGCGGGCGGCCACGTCGCGGACGAGTCGACGACGCGGGAGGACGGCGGCGGCCTGGCCTCCCGGATCTCGCTGCGGGTCCCGCAGGCCGCGTACGAAGAGGTGCTCGGGAAGCTGGCGGGCACGGGGAAGCTGCTGGCGCGGCGGGTCGACGCGAAGGACGTCACCGACCAGGTGGTGGACGTGGAGAGCCGCGTCGCCACCCAGCGGGCGAGCGTCGCGCGGGTCCGGGAGCTGATGGACCGGGCGACGCGGCTGGCCGACGTGGTCGAGCTGGAGCGGGAGCTGAGCTCCCGCCAGGCGAACCTGGAGTCGTTGCTGGCCCAGCAGGCGTCGCTGAAGGACCGCACGTCGCTGGCGACGATCACGCTGGAGCTGAGCGAGCCGGAGGCCGCCGGGGCGCGGGACGACGACGAGCCGGGCGTGGTGGACGCGCTGCGCGGCGGCTGGGACGCGCTGGTGACGTCGCTGACGTGGTTCGTGGTCGTCCTGGCGGCGCTGGCGCCGTGGCTGGCGCTGCTGGCCGCCGGGTACGCGGTGTGGCGGCGGGTGCTGGGGCCGTGGCGGGCGCGCCGCCGTGCGCGCCGGCCGCAGGCTCCGGCGGCGGGCGCCCCCGCGCCGCGGCCCTCGGCGTCCGACGCCCCGGCGGCGGGCGCCCCGGCGGCCGGTGCCCCGGGGGAGGAGCGGGACTGAACGCCGGTGTCCCCGTAGCGTGTCCCCCATGGGACGAGGCGCGAGGCGGGGTACGGGACGGCAGCGGCTGGTGGTGGTCGGCGGTGACGCGGCGGGGATGTCCGCCGCGTCGCAGGCCCGCCGCCTGAAGGGGCCGGACGAGCTGGAGATCGTGGCGTTCGAGCGGGGCCGCTTCACGTCGTACTCGGCGTGCGGCATCCCGTACTGGGTCGGCGGCGAGGTCACCGACCGGGACCGGCTCGTCGCGCGGACGCCCGAGCAGCACCGGGCGCGGGACATCGACGTGCGGCTCCGCACGGAGGTCGTCGAGCTCGACCTCGACCGCGGCCGGGTGCGCACCCGCGACCTGGAGTCGGGCGCCGAGGCGTGGACCGGGTACGACCGGCTGGTCCTGGCGACCGGGGCGCGGCCCGTGCGCCCGCCGCTGCCGGGCATCGACGCGCCGGGCGTGCACGGCGTCCAGACGCTCGACGACGGGCAGGCCCTCATCGACCGGCTGGACGGGTCGCCGGGGCGGCGGGCCGTCGTCGTGGGCGCCGGGTACATCGGCGTGGAGATGGCCGAGGCGCTGCTCGGCCGGGGTTACGAGGTGACCGTCCTGAACCGGGGCGAGCAGCCGATGTCGACCCTCGACCCGGACATGGGGGAGCTGGTGCGCGCGGCGATGGACGGCATGGGCATCACCACCGTCGGCGGCGCCGAGGTGACCGAGGTGCTGACCGGCCCCGACGGGGACGTGCGGGCCGTGGCCGCCGGCGGCGCGGAGTACCCGGCCGACGTCGTGGTCCTCGGGGTCGGCGTCGAGCCCGAGACCACGCTGGCCCGGGCGGCGGGCCTGCCCCTCGGCGCGTACGGCGGGCTGCTCACCGACCTGGCGATGCGCGTGCGCGGCCGGGAGGAGGTGTGGGCGGGCGGCGACTGCGTGGAGGTGCTGGACCTGGTGTCCGGCCGGGAGCGGTACGTCCCGCTCGGCACGCACGCCAACAAGCACGGCCAGGTCATCGGGGCGAACGTGGCCGGCGGCTACGGCACGTTCCCCGGGGTCGTGGGCACGGCCGTGAGCAAGGTCTGCTCGCTGGAGATCGCCCGCACGGGCCTGCGCGAGCGGGACGCCCGCGAGGTCGGCCTGCGGTACGTGGCGGTGACGGCCGAGTCGACGAGCCGGGCCGGGTACTACCCGGGGGCGGCGCCGATGACGGTGAAGATGATCGCCGAGCGGCGGACGGGCCGGCTGCTGGGCACGCAGATCGTCGGCCGGGAGGGCGCGGGCAAGCGCGTGGACATCGCGGCGGTCGCCCTGACGGCGGGCATGACCGTGGAGCGGGTCGCCGCGCTGGACCTGGGGTACGCGCCGCCGTTCTCCCCGGTGTGGGACCCGGTGCAGGTCGCGGCCCGCAAGGCGGTCGCCGCGGTGCGGGAGGCGGACTGACCGGGACGGCGGACTGACCGGGGCGGCGGGCCCGGGGGCCGTGGAGGCGTTCGGCGCGCCGGGCGGCCCGCGGTGGCGGGCCCGGGCCTCGCGGGGACGCCGGTGGACGCCGCGGCCGGGGCGCCGCGCGGGTCCGGCGCCGAGCACGGGGCCGGGGCCGGTCGGGCTTCGACGATCCGCGCGTGGTGGTGGAACAGCCTGCACCCGCGGCCACGGCCGTACGGGACTGCGGCCGTACGGGGCGCAGTGGTACGGGACCGCGGTCGTCGGGGCGGCCCGGGCGCCGGCTCGGCGAACGGCCCGTCGGCGGGCGCGGCGCTCGACGCGACCGGCCGCAGGACCCGGGGGTGACCGCAGGGCCGGGGCCGCAGGCCCCGGGGATGGCCCGGGGCCCGGGCGCTGCCCGGCGGGCCCGGGGGCTAGCGCGCGGTCCGCGTGTGGACGTCCTCGACGAGGCGCGTCAGCGCGTCGGGGTCCGTCGTGGGCAGCACGCCGTGGCCGAGGTTGAAGACGTGGCCCTCCAGTCCGGAGGCGGCGTCGAGGACGCGGCGGGTCTGCTCCTCCACGGCCTCGCGCGGGGCGAACAGGACGGCCGGATCGAGGTTGCCCTGGAGCGCCTTGCCGGGGCCGACGCGGCGGGCGGCCTCGTCGAGCGGGACGCGCCAGTCGACACCGACCACGTCCGCGCCCGCCTCGCCCATGAGGCCGAGCAGCTCGCCCGTGCCGACGCCGAAGTGGATGCGCGGCACGCCGTACCCGGCGACGGCGTCGAAGACCTTCGCCGACGCGGGCATGACGGAGCGGCGGTAGTCGTCCGGGGAGAGGGCGCCGACCCAGGAGTCGAACAGCTGCACGGCGGAGGCGCCGGCCTCGATCTGGACCTTCAGGAAGGCCGCGGTGATGTCGGCGAGCCGGTCCAGCAGGTCGGCCCAGAGCCCGGGGTCCCCGTACATGAGGGCCTTGGTGTTCTCGTGGTTGCGCGACGGGCCGCCCTCGACGAGGTAGCTCGCGAGGGTGAAGGGCGCGCCCGCGAAGCCGATCAGCGGGGTGGCGCCGAGCTCGCCCGTGAGCATGCCGATGGCCTCGGTGACGTACGCGACGTCGTCGGGGGTCAGGTCGCGCAGCCGCGCGAGGTCCTCGCGGCGGCGGATCGGCTCGGCGACGACGGGGCCGACGCCCGGCTTGATGTCGAGGTCGACGCCGATGGCCTTGAGGGGGACGACGATGTCGCTGAAGTAGATCGCCGCGTCGACCTTGTGGCGCCGCACGGGCTGCAGCGTGATCTCGGTGACCAGGTCGGGCCGCATGCAGGACTCCAGCATGGGGACGCCCTCGCGGACCTTCAGGTACTCGGGGAGTGAGCGCCCCGCCTGGCGCATGAACCAGACCGGCGTGTGCGGCACCGGCTCGCGGCGGCACGCCTTGAGGAAGGCGGAGTCGTACGTCTGCGTCGGGGAGCCCGAGGGGCGGGTGTTGGCACTCACGTCCTGCATCTTCGCACGTGCGGGCGCGCGGCCACGCGGGGCGGGCCGCACGGCCCGGGTGTCCCTCCCTGCGCACGGCCCCCGTTCCGCCTACTCTTCCCCGCATGGCTGCGGCTCAGGAACAGTTCTCCGGTCACTCCGACGGCACCGAGGGCACGGGCGGCGGGGAGGACGGTCCCGTCCCGCCCGCCTTCCGGGCCGCGGTCGACGCGCTGCGGGCGGCGCGCGTCCGCCCGGAGATCGAGCTGGAGCCGACGCGGCCGCCCCGGCGGCTCGCCCCGTGGGCGTACGCGGTGGAGGCGACGGCCGTGGAGGACGGCGAGGACCTCGCGGACGGCCGGCTGGTGCTGCTGCACGACCCGGCGGGCCACGAGGCGTGGCGGGGGACGTTCCGGCTGGTGACGCTGGTGCGGGCGGAACTGGAGCCGGAGATGGCGGCGGACCCGCTGCTGCCCGAGGTGTGCTGGTCCTGGCTGACGGGCGCGCTGGAGGCGCGGGGCCTGTCGTACGGGGAGGCGAGCGGGACGGTCACGCGGGCGGGGTCGTACTACTTCGGCGGGCTGGCGGAGCGCCGGCCCGCGACGCAGATCGAGATCCGGGCGTCCTGGACGCCCGGGGAGGACCGGGGCGGGGTGCCGGAGACCGCGGCGCACCTGGCCGCGTGGGGAGACCTGCTGTGCCAGGTGGCGGGGCTGCCGCCGTCGGGCCCCGGCCTCCCGGAGGGCGGCGGGGCGGGCGTCGTGTCGCTGCCGCAGCGGCGCGGGCCGCACCGGCCGTAGCACCCTCGCTCACGCGTCCGAATTGCCCCAATTGTTACCCAGTAATCCGTGATCTCCCCCTAAAGGAGGACGCGATTGCTGCCGAAGAGGTCTGTGACCCTATCTGCACGGTTCGCCCCGGCTACTTCCCCGAGCCGGCAGTGTCCCGCACCTTCCCAGGAGGCCTGGTGTCCGTTCTCCTCGAGCAGCCCGCAAGCCTGGTCGCCTACCGCCCGAACAAACCGACGGCCATGGTCGTCGTGGCCGACCCGCGCGTCCGCTCCACCGTGACCCGCCACCTGTGGGCGCTCGGAGTGCGTGACGTCATCGAGGCGTCGTCCATCGCGGAGGCCCGCCCCCGTATCGGCAACCCGCGCGACATCTGCGTCGCCGACGTCCACCTGCCCGACGGCTCCGGCCTCACCCTGCTGTCGGAGACCCGCGCCGCCGGCTGGCCCAACGGGCTGGCCCTCTCCGCCGCCGACGACATCGGCGCGGTGCGCAACGCGCTCGCCGGCGGCGTCAAGGGCTACGTCGTCACCGGCACCCGTACGAACATCGGGCACCCCACCCGCCCGGGCGCCGCCCCGATCGGCGCCGCCGCGGCCCGCCTCCACCGCCGCCCCCCGGGTGCCCCGAGCCACCCGGGCGGCTACCGCGAGCTGTCCGGCCGCGAGGTCGAGGTCCTCCGGCTGGTGGCGGAGGGCCAGTCGAACAAGGCCATCGGCGTCTCCATGGGGCTGTCCGCCCTGACCGTCAAGTCCCATCTGGCCCGGATCGCCCGCAAGCTGGGCACCGGCGACCGGGCGGGCATGGTCGCGGTCGCGCTGCGCACCGGCATCATCCACTGACCTCCCGCACCCTGCCCGCCCGTCGACGGAACGTTCCGTCGGCGGGCGCCTCCCGTTCACCGATACCCTTGACAGGTGACCGACGCCCAAGACACCGCAGCAGAGACACCACTGCGAACCCCCGGGGGCGGCCCTCCGGACGACGGCGTCGCAGCCGACGGGGCGGCGGCCCCGGAACCGATCCCCCTGCTGGAGCCCCGCGAGGGGGTCCCTCCCGTCGTCGCCGACGCCGAGGCGCTGGCGCGGGTCGTCGAGGCGTTCGCCGCCGGCACCGGCCCGGTGGCCGTCGACGCCGAACGGGCCTCCGGCTACCGCTACGGGCAGCGGGCCTACCTGGTCCAGTTGCGCCGCGAGGGCGCGGGTACGGCGCTGATCGACCCGGTCGGCTGCCCCGACCTGTCGGCCCTCGGGGAGGCCCTGGACGGCACGGAGTGGATCCTCCACGCCGCCACGCAGGACCTGCCGTGCCTGCGGGAGATAGGGATGGTGCCGTCCGAGCTGTTCGACACGGAGCTGGCCGGCCGCCTCGCGGGCTTCCCGCGCGTCGGGCTCGGCGCGATGGTCGAGTCCGTCCTCGGGTACGTGCTGGAGAAGGGCCACTCCGCGGTGGACTGGTCGACCCGTCCGCTGCCCGAGCCGTGGCTCCGGTACGCCGCGCTCGACGTCGAGCTGCTCGTCGACCTGCGGGACGCGCTGGAGAAGGAGCTCGACCGGCAGGGCAAGCTGGAGTGGGCCCGCCAGGAGTTCGCCGCGATCGCCGCCGCCCCTCCCCCGCCGCCCCGCAAGGACCCGTGGCGCCGCACGTCCGGGATGCACAAGGTGCGCCGGCGCCGCCAGATGGCCGTCGTACGGGAGCTGTGGATCGCCCGGGACCGGATCGCGCAGCGCCGCGACGTGTCGCCCGGCAAGGTGCTCAGCGACGCGGCGATCGTCGAGGCCGCGCTCGCCCTGCCGCCGAACGTGCAGGCGCTGACCGCGCTGCCCGGCTACGGGGCGCGCATGGGACGCCGTCAGTTGGAGCAGTGGCAGGCCGCCGTCGACCGGGCCAGGGCCCTGCCCGAGGCGCAGCTCCCGCAGCCCGGCCAGACCGTCGCCGGACCGCCCCCGCCGCGGGCCTGGGCGGACAAGGACCCGGCGGCGGCGGCCCGGCTGTCGGCGGCGCGTACGGCGATCTCGGCGCTGGCCGAGTCGCTGAACCTGCCGCAGGAGAACCTGATCACCCCGGACACGGTCCGCCGGGTCTGCTGGGAGCCCCCGCAGGAGCCGACCGCGGAGTCGGTGGCCGAGGCGCTGGCGGGCCACGGCGCCCGCCCGTGGCAGATCGAGCAGGTGACCCCCGCCCTGGTCGCCGCCCTGCGCACCCCGCAGCCCTGACGCGGCGCCGCCCCTGACGGGTCCCGCCCGGAAGGCCGCCCCTGACGGGCCCCCGGACGGGGCCCGTCAGGGAGCGCCGGTCAGAGGGTCGCCGGGAAGCGGTCCCAGACCCGGTGGGCGGGCAGGAGCGCCAGGACCTCCGCGAGCGCCCGCTTGCCGGACTCCGCCACGGCCACGCCCGGCGCGTCCAGCGGCACCCCCGCCGCCTGGAGCGCGCCGTCCGCCCCGGCCCAGGCGGCGATGGCCTTCGCGTGGCGGAACGCCTCCGAGACCATCAGCAGCACCCGGGGGTCGACGCCCCGCGCCGCGGTCGCCGCGTCGCCCGCCTTCGCGTCGCGGGCCCCGTTCGCGTCGGCGCCCCGCCCCGGCACACCCGCCAGCAGCAGCGCGTCGAACTCCGTCGACCGCGCCGTGACGAAGGTGCGCTGCACGGTGATCGGCTCGCCGTCCGCGTCCAGGACGCCGCCCACCGGGGCGACGACCAGCGGCACCAGGCCGGCCTCCAGCGCGGCGCGGCGGACGGCCCGTACGCCGTCCAGGTCGCCGTCCGGCGCGGTGACGATGCCCACGATCCGCCCCTGGACCGGCCATGTCCGGCCGACCTGCGACAGCGCGGGGCTCGGCGTCACGTCCGCGAGCGGCACGGTCGGCTCCGGCGCCGGCAGGCCCAGCCCCTCGGCGACCCGGCGGCACAGCTCGGGGTCGATGTTGGCGAGGACCCGCAGCCCGCGCTCCTTGATCGCCTGCTCGTAGCACTTGCCGAGTTCGAAGGTGTACGCGCCGACGATGTGCTCCCGCTCGACCGGCGACATGCTCAGCCAGAAGCGGCGCGGCTGGCTGAAGTGGTCGGCGAAGGTCTCGGGCGCCTCGCGGACCTTCGCCGCCGCCGGCACCCGCACGGGCGTCTCGACGTACGCGCCGGTGTCCGCGCCCGCCAGGAAGGGGCAGCCGCCGTCGAGGGAGTTGGGGTGGTACGGCGCGACGCCCCGGTGGACCGCCGTCTGGTGCATGCCGTCGCGGAACATGTCGTTGACGGGGGCGTGCGGGCGGTTGATCGGGAGCTGCGCGAAGTTCGGGCCGCCGAGCCGGGTGATCTGGGTGTCGAGGTACGAGAAGAGGCGCCCGCCGAGCAGCGGGTCGTCGGTGATGTCGATGCCCGGCACCAGGTGGCCGGGGTGGAAGGCGACCTGCTCGGTCTCGGCGAAGAAGTTCGAGGGGTTGGCGTCGAGGGTGAGCAGCCCGACGGGCTGTACGGGCGCCAGCTCCTCCGGGACGATGTTGGTGGGGTCCAGCAGGTCGATGCCCTCGAAGGTCTGCTCGGGGGTGTCGGGGAAGGTCTGGATGCCCAGCTCCCACTGGGGGTACGCGCCGGCCTCGATGGCGTCGGCGAGGTCGCGGCGGTGGAAGTCGGGGTCCACGCCGTTGACGATCTGGGCCTCCTCCCACACGAGCGAGTGGACGCCCAGCCTCGGCTTCCAGTGGAACTTCGCCAGGGTCGTGCCGCCGTCGGCGTCGACGAGGCGGAAGGTGTGGACGCCGAAGCCCTCCATCATCCGGTAGGAGCGCGGAACGCCCCGGTCCGACATGTTCCACAGCGTGTGGTGGGTGGCCTCGGTGTGCAGGGTGACGAAGTCCCAGAACGTGTCGTGGGCGCTCTGCGCCTGCGGGATCTCCCGGTCGGGGTGCGGCTTGCCCGCGTGGATGACGTCGGGGAACTTGACCGCGTCCTGGATGAAGAAGACCGGGATGTTGTTGCCGACCAGGTCGAAGGTGCCCTCGCTCGTGTAGAACTTCGTCGCGAAGCCGCGCGTGTCGCGCACCGCGTCGGCCGAGCCGCGCGAGCCGAGGACGGTGGAGAAGCGGACGAAGACCGGTGTCTCGACGTCCTTGCCGAGGAACGCCGCCCGGCACACCCCGGCCGCCGTGCCGTATCCGCGGAAGACTCCGTGGGCGGCGGCGCCGCGGGCGTGGACGACCCGCTCGGGGATGCGCTCGTGGTCGAAGTGGGTGATCTTCTCGCGCAGGTGGTGGTCCTGGAGCAGGACCGGGCCGCGCGCGCCCGCCTTCAGGGAGTGGTCCGTGTCGTACAGGCGCGCGCCCTGCGCGGTGGTCAGGTACGCGCCGGACTGGGCGACCCGCGCCCGGTCGGCGCCGGTGGGCTGCCCGGTGGGGCCGACGGTCTCGGGACCGGTCTGGTCGGGTTTGGGCGGCAGTGGCTCGCGCACCGCGGTCGGCTCGTCCAGGGACGGGGGCTCGGGGGCGGGTGCGCCGGGGATCGGGGGGGTCGTCATGGGGCCTCCTGCTTCGCGACGGGGACGCCTGAGCCTTGACCGCCGAGGTGGCCGGGATAACGCCGATCCCGCGGACGTCCGCCCATCGGCACACACGGCGGTGGCGTCCGGCCGGGTGCCCGCCCCGCCCGCCTCCCGACCGCCCTTCGCGCCGGGGGCGGGCGGCTCAGCCGTCGATCAGGTCCAGGAGCAGCACGGCCGTGACGACCAGGACGGCGACCAGGCGCAGCGCGACCACGCCGTCCACGGCGTGCCGGGTCACGTGCCCGGGAACGAGCCGGAGCAGCCAGGTGACGGCCACCGACCCGAGGACCCCGCAGGCGCCCCAGGCGAGTCCCCCGTGCCCTTCCGACCCCGGGGCTCCGGGAGCGGGGTCGTACGACTCCGGGCGCGTCGCGAGGGACAGCGCCAGCCAGCCCAGCGCCAGCGCCGTGGTGACGACGGTCTCCACCACGACGAAGAGGAACGGAGCCGATCCGCGCTGTCGTGCCCGCGCGGGGTTCTGCACGCCGGTGTCGTCTGCCATGTGAGGCATCCTGCCGCCTCCCGCGCCCCGCCGTGGGGCCTTCGTACGGATCACGCGGGGGCACGCCCGTGCACCGGGCCGTTTCCCGGCACGGGGAACGAGCGGTCCTCCGAGGCGGGGTCCCCGTCGCCGACGGCGGGAACGCCCGCGGTGTCGCCGGTGGGCGGCCCCACCCGGCACGGCGCCGGGGTCCGCCGCCGGGAGGCGCGGGCGTCGGGGCTCTCCGTACGGCAGGAGGCGCCGGGCGGTCGGGGGCGCCGGGCGGTCGGGGGCCGCGCGCCGTCCCCCAGGTCCCGCACCGGCCGGGACCACGCGCTGTCCCGCGGGTCCCGCACCGGCCGCGCCCCGGCGGACGCCCGCCCGGCGGGGCCGCGCGGACGGCCCCCGGGCCCGGTGCGGCGCGTTCCGGGCGGGGCGGTTCGCGCCCCGGCGCGCGGAGGTTCCCTCCGGGCACCCGGTGTGACCTTCGACGCTCCGGGCGGGGGGACTGTGCAGCCTGGTTACCCGTAAGTAGCATGGGGGAGAGCAAGCGCGCGCTTAGCCGCGTGCGCCGCAGCAGTGCCATCCCGCACCCTGGAGGAGAGCCATCGTGCCTCGTACCGTCAGGGACGTCGTCTTCGTCGACGGCGTCCGCACCCCGTTCGGCAAGGCGGGCCCGAAGGGCATCTACCACGAGACCCGCGCCGACGACCTCGTCGTGAAGGCCATCCGGGAGCTGCTGCGCCGCAACCCCGGTCTCGACCCGCACAAGGTCGACGAGGTCGCCGTCGCGGCGACCACGCAGATCGGTGACCAGGGCCTGACCATCGGCCGCATGGCCGGCATCCTCGCCGGTCTGCCGCAGTCGGTGCCCGGCTACGCCATCGACCGGATGTGCGCGGGCGCCCTGACGGCCGTGACGACGACCGCCGGCTCCATCGCCTTCGGCGCGTACGACGTCGCCATCGCGGGCGGTGTCGAGCACATGGGCCGCCACCCGATGGGCGAGGGCGCCGACCCGAACCCGCGCTTCGTGTCGGAGAAGCTGGTCGACGAGTCCGCCCTGTTCATGGGCATGACGGCGGAGAACCTGCACGACCGGTTCCCGCACATCACCAAGCAGCGCGCCGACGAGTACGCCGTGCGCTCCCAGGAGAAGGCCGCCAAGGCGTACGCCGACGGCAAGATCCAGCAGGACCTGGTGCCGATCTCCGTGCGCCGCACCAACGCCGAGGCGGGCGAGACCGGCTGGGGCCTGGTCACCGCCGACGAGCCGATGCGCCCGGGCACCACGCTGGAGAACCTGGCCAACCTGAAGACGCCGTTCCGTGTCCACGGCCGGGTCACCGCCGGCAACGCCGCGGGCCTCAACGACGGCGCCACCGCGTCGATCATCGCCTCCGAGGACTTCGCGCGCGAGAACGGCCTGCCGGTCAAGATGCGCCTCGTGTCGTACGCCTTCGCCGGTGTCGAGCCGGAGGTCATGGGCTACGGCCCGATCCCGGCCACCGAGAAGGCCCTCGCCAAGGCGGGCCTGTCCATCGACGACATCGGCCTGTTCGAGATCAACGAGGCGTTCGCCGTCCAGGTCCTGGCGTTCCTGGACCACTACGGCATCGCCGACGACGACGCCCGCGTCAACCAGTACGGCGGCGCCATCGCCTTCGGCCACCCGCTGGCCTCCTCCGGTGTCCGGCTGATGACCCAGCTGGCCCGGCAGTTCGAGGACCAGCCGGAGGTCCGCTACGGCATCACGACCATGTGCGTCGGCTTCGGCATGGGCGCCACGGTCATCTGGGAGAACCCGAACCACAAGGACGCCGGAGGCAGCAAGTGAGCACCACCGCCGAGCTTTTGAAGGGTGCGGCCGAGCTGTTCCCCGACGAGGTCGTCACCACGGCGCACGTGCGCCACTTCGACCTGCCGCTGGGTGCGGGCCGGTTCGCGCTGATCACGCTGGACAACGGCTTCGACCACACCAAGCCGACCACGTTCGGCCCGCAGTCGCTCGCCAACCTGAACGCGGCGATCGACCAGGTCGAGAAGGAGGCAGCCGAGGGCGGGATCGTCGGTGTCGGCATCACCGGCAAGCCGTTCATCTTCGCGGTCGGCGCCGACCTCAAGGGCGTCGAGCTGCTGAAGAGGCGCGAGGATGCCCTGGCCATCGGCAAGGGCGGCCACGACGTCTTCAAGCGGCTGTCCGCCCTGGCCGTCCCCACCTTCGCGTACTACAACGGCGCGGCGATGGGCGGCGGTGTCGAGGTCGGCCTGCACTGCACGTACCGCACCGTGTCGAAGGCCCTGCCGGCCTTCTCCCTCCCCGAGGTGTTCCTGGGCCTGGTCCCGGGCTGGGGCGGCTGCACGATCCTGCCGAACCTGATCGGCGCGGACCGCGCGGTCTCGGTGATCATCGAGAACTCGCTCAACCAGAACAAGCAGCTCAAGGGCGCGCAGGTCTACGAGCTGGGGATCGCCGACGCGATCTTCGAGGGCGCGGACTTCCTGGAGCAGTCGCTGCTGTGGACCGCGTCCGTCCTCAAGGGCGAGATCGTGGTCGAGCGCGCCGGCGTCGACCGCGGCGAGGCGTGGGACGCCGCCGTGGCCCGCGGCCGGTTCATCGCGGACGCCAAGGTCCACGGCGCGGCCCCGGCCGCGTACCGGGCCCTCGACATCATCGAGGCGGCCAAGGACGGCGACCTGCAGAAGGGCTTCGACGCCGAGGACGCCGCCCTCGCCGACCTGATCATGGGTGGCGAGCTGCGCGCCGGCATCTACGCCTTCAACCTGGTCCAGAAGCGCGCCAAGCGCCCGGCCGGCGCCCCGGACAAGGGCCTGGCCCGCCCGGTCACCAAGGTCGGCGTCGTCGGCGCCGGACTGATGGCCTCGCAGTTGGCGCTGCTGTTCCTGCGCCGCCTGGAGGTCCCGGTCGTCCTCACCGACATCGACCAGGAGCGCGTCGACAAGGGCGTGGGCTACGTCCACGCCGAGATCGACAAGCTGCTCGGCAAGGGCCGGATCCACCAGGACAAGGCCAACCGCCTCAAGGCGCTGGTCACCGGCGTCCTGGACAAGGCCGAGGGCTTCGCGGACGCGGACTTCGTCATCGAGGCCGTGTTCGAGGAGATGTCCGTCAAGCAGAAGGTGTTCGCGGAGGTCGAGGCGGTCGCCCCGGCGCACGCGATCCTCGCGACCAACACCTCGTCGCTGTCGGTCTCCGAGATGGCCTCCAAGCTCCGGCACCCGGAGCGCGTGGTCGGCTTCCACTTCTTCAACCCGGTCGCGATCCTCCCGCTGCTGGAGATCGTCCGCGGCGAGCAGACCGACGACGCGTCGCTGGCCACGGCCTTCGCCGTCGCCAAGAAGCTGAAGAAGACCGCGGTGCTGGTGAAGGACGCCCCGGCGTTCGTCGTCAACCGCATCCTGACCCGCTTCATGGGCGAGATCCAGAACGTCATCGACGAGGGCACCCCGGTCGAGACGGCGGAGAAGGCGGTCGAGCCCCTCGGCCTGCCGATGTCGCCGCTGGTCCTGCTGGAGCTGGTCGGCCCCGCCATCGGCCTGCACGTGTCGGAGACCCTCAACGGCGCCTTCCCGGACCGTTTCACGGTGTCCCCGAACCTGAAGGCGGTCGTGGAGGCCGGCAAGCGCGGCTTCTACGTCTACGACTCGGGCAGGCCGGAGCTGGACCCGGAGGTCGCCGCGCTGCTGAAGCAGGGCGACGTCGTCCTCACCGAGGAGCAGGTCCGCGACCGCGTCCTGGACGCCGTGGCGCAGGAGATCGGCCTGATGCTGGAGGAGGGTGTCGTCGCCGAGGCGCAGGACATCGACCTGTGCCTGATCACCGGCGCCGGCTGGCCCTTCCACCTGGGCGGCATCACGCCGTACCTGGACCGCGAGGGCGTGTCGGAGCGCGTGAACGGCAAGCGGTTCCTGCCGCAGGGCGTCGCGAGCGTCCCGGCGTGACGGACCGGTGAGACGGCGGACGGGCCGTACGGGAGGGCATCCCGTACGGCCCGTCCGGCGTTTCCGCCGCCGCCTCCGCGCCGTCCCCGTCCACCGCCCCGGCCCGTCCGGGGCCGGGGCGGGTGGGGCGGACCGGGGGGCGCCGGTGGCGGCTTCAGTCCTCGGCCAGGGCGTCCAGGAGCGCCTGCCCGTACTTGGCGAGCTTGTTCTCACCGACGCCGCTGACGCCGCCGAGGTCGGCGAGGGTCGCGGGCGGGGCGGCGGCGATCTCCCGCAGCGTCGCGTCGTGGAAGATCACGTACGCCGGGACGCCCTGCTCCTTGGCCGTGGCCGCCCGCCAGGCGCGCAGCCGCTCGAAGACGGGCAGCGCCTCCTCCGGCAGGTCCACGGGCGCGGCCTTCTTCCTGCCGCCGCCGGACTTCGCGGAGGTGCGGGAGGGCTTCTCCGGCTCGGCGCGCAGCAGCACTTGGCGGCGGCCGGCCAGCACGTCGGCGGATTCGTCGGTGAGGGCGAGCGTGTTGAACTCGCCCTGCACGGCGAGGAGCCGCTGGGCGAGCAGCTGCCGTACCACGCCCCGCCACTGGGCCTCCGTCAGGTCCGTGCCGATCCCGAAGACGCTGAGCGCGTCGTGGTCGAAGCGGATGACCTTGTCGGTCTTGCGGCCGAGGAGGATGTCGACGATCTGGCCGACGCCGAACGACTGGTTGCGCTCCCGCTTCAGCCGTACGACCGTCGACAGGACCTTCTGGGCGGCGATGGTGCCGTCCCACGACTTGGGCGGCGTCAGGCACGTGTCGCAGTTGCCGCAGGGGCCGCTCTCCTGACCGAAGTAGGCGAGGAGCTGGACGCGGCGGCACTCGACGGTCTCGCACAGCGCCAGCATCGCGTCGAGGTGCGCGGCGAGCCGGCGGCGGTGCTCCTCGTCGCCCTCACCGGTGTCGATCATGCGGCGCTGCTGCACCACGTCGTTCAGCCCGTACGCCAGCCAGGCCGTGGACGGCAGGCCGTCGCGGCCGGCGCGGCCGGTCTCCTGGTAGTACCCCTCCACGGACTTCGGCAGGTCGAGGTGGGCGACGAACCGGACGTCCGGCTTGTCGATGCCCATGCCGAACGCGATGGTCGCGACGACGACGAGGCCGTCCTCCCGGAGGAACCGCGCCTGGTTCTCGGCGCGGGTCCTCGCGTCGAGGCCCGCGTGGTACGGGACGGCGTCGATGCCGTGCTCGACGAGGAACGCGGCGGTCTTCTCGACGGACGCGCGGGACAGGCAGTAGACGATGCCGGCGTCGCCCTCGTGCTCCTCCCGGAGCAGGGCGAGGAGCTGCTTGCGCGGCTCGTTCTTCGGGGCGATGCGGTACTGGATGTTGGGCCGGTCGAAGCTGGCGACGAAGTGCCGGGCGTCCCCCAGGTTCAGCCGGGCGGCGATCTCCGCGTGCGTCGCCCGCGTCGCGGTCGCGGTCAGGGCGATGCGCGGCACGTCGGGCCAGCGCTCGTGCAGCTGGGAGAGCTGGAGGTAGTCCGGCCGGAAGTCGTGGCCCCACTGGGCGACGCAGTGCGCCTCGTCGATGGCGAACAGCGAGATCGTGCCGCGCTCCAGCAGCCGCAGCGTCGACTCGACGCGCAGCCGCTCGGGTGCCAGGTACAGCAGGTCCAGCTCGCCCGCGGCGAACTCGGCCTCCACCAGCCGGCGCTCGTCCAGGTCCTGCGTCGAGTTGAGGAACCCGGCGCGCACCCCGGCCGCGCGCAGCGCGTCGACCTGGTCCTGCATGAGGGCGATCAGCGGGGAGACGACCACGCCGACGCCGGGGCGGACCAGCGCGGGGATCTGGTAGCAGAGCGACTTGCCGCCGCCGGTCGGCATGAGGACGAGCGCGTCACCGCCGCCTATGACGTGCTCGATGATCTCCCGCTGCTGTCCGCGGAACGAGTCGTAGCCGAAGACCCGGCCGAGGACCCGCAGGGCCTCGTCCGCGTCGGGTGCGTGCGGGGAAGTCATTCGGCAATAGTACGAGCGCCGCGCGCGACCCGGAGCGGACCGCCCGGAGTCTGTGGATAACGTGGACGGCATGACCTCTCCCCTGCTGATCGTCGACGCGGCGAACGTCGTCGGCTCCGTGCCGGACGGCTGGTGGCGCGACCGCCGGGCCGCCGCCGAGCGGCTGCGGGACCACCTCGTCCGGTACGCCGCAGACGGCGTGCCCGGACTGCTGCCCGGCCCGCTGGACGTCGTCCTGGTCGTCGAGGGCCGGGCCCGCGGCGTGGAGCCGGTGGACGGCGTGCGGGTCGTGGCCGCGCCGGGCGACGGCGACGACGCGGTCGTCGGCCTCGTCCGGGCGACGGCGGGGCGGCGCTGCGTGGTGGTCACCGCCGACCGCGAGCTGCGCCGCCGCGTCGGCGAGCTCGGCGCCGAGTGCGCCGGGCCCCGCACGGTGCGACCCGGGTAGGCGCGGGCGGGCCGAGGACGCCGGCGGGGGCGCCGCCGCCCCCTTGGCGCGGCCCGGGTGGCGCGGTGGGTCAGGGGGCCCCGGGGCCGGCGCCCGTGCGCCCGGCGCGGGGGGCGGGTTCGGTGGCCAGGCGGCTGTGGCTCCGGCCGTACAGGAAGTACACGACGACCCCCAGCGCCATCCAGACGGCGAACCGGAGCCACGTCTCGGCGGGCAGGTTCAGCATCAGCCACAGCGAGGCGGCCACCGACGCCGCGGGCAGCCACGGCACCAGCGGCGTGCGGAAGGCGCGCGGCAGGTCGGGGCGGGTGCGGCGGAGGATGACGACACCGGCGGCGACGACGACGAACGCGAACAGCGTCCCGATGTTCACCAGGGTCGCCAGCTCCTCGATGCTGGTCAGCCCCGCGATGACGGCGATCACCACCCCCAGCAGGACCGTCGCCCGGTACGGCGTGGAGAACACCGGGTGGGTGCGGGAGAAGAACCGGGGCAGGAGCCCGTCGCGGCTCATCGCGAAGAAGACCCGCGTCTGGCCGAGCAGCAGGATCATGCAGACGGTGATGAGGCCGACGGCGGCGCCGAAGCTGATGAACCCGGCGTACCAGGGGTGCCCGGTGGCCTTGAAGGCGTCGGCGAGGGGCGCGTCCACGGACAGCCGGCTGTAGTGCTGCATGCCGGTGACGACGATCGACACGGCCACGTACAGGGCGGTGCAGATGAACAGCGACCCGAGGATGCCGCGCGGCATGTCCCGCTGCGGGACCCGGGTCTCCTCGGCGGCGGTCGCGACCACGTCGAAGCCGATGAAGGCGAAGAAGACGATGGACGCGGCGGTGAAGATGCCCATGACGCCGAAGTTCGTCGGCTCGTATCCGAAGAGGACCTGGACGAGTGGCGCGTCGAGGCCGCCGCCGCCCGTCTGCTGCTGGGCCTTCGGGATGAAGGGCCGGTAGTTCGCGGCCTTGACGAAGAAGGCGCCCGCGACGATCACGACGAGGACCACCGTGACCTTGATGACGACGATCACCGTGGTGAGCCGGGCGGAGAGCTTCATGCCCAGCACCAGGACACCGGTCAACAGCAGCACCAGCAGGAACGCCAGCAGGTCGAAGCCGAAGCCGTGCGCCTCGTCCGTCCCGGACAGGGCCTGCGGGAGGTGCCAGCCGACGTTGTCGAGCAGCGACCGCACGTACCCGGACCAGCCGACCGCGACGACCGCCGTGCCCAGCGCGAACTCCAGGACCAGGTCCCAGCCGATGAACCAGGCGGGCAGCTCGCCCAGCGACGCGTACGCGAAGGTGTACGCCGATCCGGCGACCGGGACGGTCGAGGCGAACTCGGCGTAGCAGAGGGCGGCCAGCGCGCAGACGATGCCGGCGACGACGAAGGCGAAGGCCGTGGCGGGACCGGCCGTCTCCTTGGCGACCTTGCCGGTGAGGACGAAGATCCCGGTGCCGATGATGACGCCGACGCCGAAGACCGTCAGGTCGAGCGCGGACAGCGTCCTGCGCAGCGCGTGCTCGGGCTCCTCGGTGTCCTGGATGGACCGCTCGACCGTCTTGGTGCGGAACAGTCCGCCGCTCCGGCGTGCCGCCGGGTCGCTCTGTGGGGTCACCCCGTCATGATCCGGACATCCGGCGGGCCCCGCGCGCCCGCGGGGGGTGGTGTTCACACGAACGGGCCGGTGGGACCACCCGAACAGGTGTCCCGCCGGCCCGTCCGCGGCGGCGTCAGTCGCGGGCCGGTTCCGTGGCCTTCCCGGTACGGGCCGCGGCCCCGGCGGGGGTCTCGCCGTCCGCGTGGACCCGCCCCTGGTCCAGGCCGTCGAGCTTCGAGACGAGGCCGGTGACCTGGCGGGCGATGTCCGGGGCGGTCAGCCCGATCTCGGCGAGGACCTCCGCGCGGGAGGCGTGGTCGAGGAACCTCGGGGGGATGCCGAAGTCGCGCAGCGGCACGTCGACGCCCGCGTCGCGCAGCGCCTGGGCGACGGCGCTGCCGACACCGCCGGCACGGCCGTTGTCCTCGACGGTGACGACGACGCGGTGCCGGTCGGCGAGCGGCGCCATGGCCTCGTCGACGGGCTTGACCCAGCGGGGGTCGACGACGGTCGTGGAGATGCCCTGCTTGTCGAGGAGGTCGGCGATCTCCAGGCACATCGGGGCGAGCGCGCCGATGGACACCAGCAGGACGTCCGGCCGGTCGGTGCCCGGCTCACGCAGGACGTCCATGCCTCCGACGCGGCCCACGGCCTCGACGGCGGGGCCGACGGCGCCCTTGGAGTACCGGACGACGGTCGGGGCGTCCTCGACCGCGACGGCCTCGCGGAGCTGGGCGCGGACCTGGTCGGCGTCGCGGGGCGCCGCGATCCGCAGGTTGGGGACGACCTGGAGGATCGACATGTCCCACATGCCGTTGTGGGAGGCCCCGTCCGTGCCGGTGACGCCGGCCCGGTCCAGGACGAACGTCACGCCGCAGTCGTGGAGGGCGACGTCCATGAGGACCTGGTCGAAGGCGCGGTTGAGGAAGGTCGCGTAGACGGCGACGACCGGGTGGAGGCCGCCGGCGGCGAGTCCGGCCGCGGAGACGGCGGCGTGCTGCTCGGCGATGCCGACGTCGTACACGCGGTCGGGGAAGGCCTTGGCGAACTTGTCGAGGCCGACCGGCTGGAGCATGGCCGCGGTGATCGCGACGATGTCCTCGCGCTCCTTGCCCAGGGCGACCATCTCGTCGGCGAAGACGGAGGTCCAGTCGGCGCCGGAGGAGGCGATCGGCAGGCCCGTGTCGGGGTGGATCTTGCCGACGGCGTGGAAGCGGTCGGCCTCGTCCTGGAGGGCGGGCTGGTAGCCGCGGCCCTTCTCGGTGAGGCAGTGGACGATGACCGGGCCGTTGAACCGCTTGGCGCGCTGGAGGGCGGACTCGACGGCGGCGATGTCGTGGCCGTCGATGGGGCCGACGTACTTCAGGCCGAGGTCCTCGAAGAGGCCCTGCGGGGCGATGAAGTCCTTCAGGCCCTTCTTGGCGCCGTGCAGCGTTTCGTACAGCGGCTTCCCGACGACCGGGGTGCGGTCGAGGATGTCCTTGGTGCGGGCCAGGAACCGCTCGTACCCGTCGGTGGTGCGCAGAGTCGCCAGATGGTTGGCGAGGCCGCCGATGGTGGGCGCGTAGGAGCGCTCGTTGTCGTTGACGACGATGACGAGGGGGCGGTCCTTGGCGTCGGCGATGTTGTTGAGCGCCTCCCAGGCCATGCCGCCGGTGAGGGCGCCGTCGCCGATGACGGCGACCACGTGGTCGTCCCTGCCGAGCAGCTCGTTCGCCTTGGCGAGGCCGTCCGCCCAGCCCAGGACGGTGGACGCGTGCGAGTTCTCGATGAGGTCGTGCTCGGACTCGGCGCGCGCCGGGTAGCCGGAGAGGCCGCCCTTCATCTTCAGCCTGGAGAAGTCCTGGCGGCCGGTGAGCAGCTTGTGCACGTACGACTGGTGGCCGGTGTCCCAGAGGATCTTGTCCTTCGGGGACTCGAAGACCCGGTGCAGGGCGATGGTCAGCTCCACGACGCCGAGGTTCGGGCCGAGGTGGCCGCCGGTCTTGGAGACCGCGTCGACGAGGAAGGTGCGGATCTCCGAGGCCAGCCGGTCAAGCTGCTCCGGGGAGAGCCGGTCGAGGTCGCGCGGTCCCCTGATACGGGTCAGCAATGCCACCCGTGCCTCCTTGCGTGTTGGGCTGGTCGAGGTTGAGCCGGTCGAGCGTGCCGATCCGCCGAGTCTAATGTTCCGTCCCGGACTGTGGACATCGGGCCATGCTCCGGGAGGCGCTCCGAGGGTCGCACCGAACGGCCGACACGGCGGGGCGCCGGTGCACCCGGGCGGGACCGGCGAGGCGGTGGCGCCGGCCACGTTCCTCCAGACGCGGCGGTGCCCGGCGCCGGTTGCTCGACGCCGGGCACTGCGGGGGTGATCTGCGCCGCTACGCGCGGCCCGCGTCCTTCTGGGTGCGGCGGGAGATCGAGTCGATCACGACGGCGGCGAGGAGCACCGCGCCGGTGATCATGTACTGGATCTCGCTGGCCATGCCGAGCATGTTGAGGCCCTGCTGGATCGACTGGATGACGATCATGCCGAGCAGGGCCGACCAGACCTTGCCGCGCCCGCCGAAGAGGCTGGTGCCGCCGATGACGGCCGCCGCGATGACGAGCATCAGGGTGTTGCCGCCGCCCAGGCTCTTGGTGGCGCCGCCGGAGAGGCTGGCGACGAAGAGGCCGCCGAACGCGGCGAGCAGGCCGGAGAGGCCGAACACGGTGATGCGGACGCGGTCCACGTTGATGCCGGCGCGGCGGGCCGCCTCGGCGCTGCCGCCGACCGCGAAGACCTGGCGGCCGAAGGTGGTGCGGCGGGCGACGAAGTCGGCGACGACCAGGACGGCCAGGAACAGGACCAGGGCCAGCGGCAGGCCGCGGGCGCCGGCGGGCTCGTTCAGGACGTACGCGACGGCGAAGCAGAGGACGGCGACGGCGCCGGCGCGCAGCAGGATCTCGCTGGTCGGGCGGGACGGCAGGGCCGCGGCACGGCGGCGCTTGACGTCCAGCAGGAGCGATCCCGCGTAGAGGAGGACGGCGAAGAGGGCGAGGCCGTAGGCGGCGGCCTTGTCCTCGAAGTAGTAGCCGGTGAGGTTCTCGACGATGCTGCCGGTCGGCGTGTTGATGGAGCCTTCCTTGCCCATCAGCCAGATCTGCAGGCCGCTCCAGCCGAGGAAGCCGGCGAGGGTGACGACGAAGGCGGGCACGCCGACCTTCGCGAAGAAGAAGCCGTGCAGCAGGCCGAGGGCGAGGCCGGCGAGGACGGAGAGCAGGACGGCGAGCCAGTCGTTGAGGCCGTTGCTGACGCTGAGGACGGCCCACACGGCCGCGCCGACGCCCGCGACGGAGCCGACGGACAGGTCGATCTCGCCCAGGATGAGGACGAAGACGATGCCGACGGCCATGATGCCGAGGCCGGAGCTGTAGACCGCGATGTTCGCGACGGAGCTGGCCGACAGGAAGTTGCCGTTCTGCGACTGGAAGACGATCGCGATGACGATCAGGCCGACGAGGACCGGCAGGGAGCCCAGCTCACCGCCGCGCACCTTGCGGGTGAACTCGCTCCAGTAGCCCTTGAGGCCCTCCTCGCGGACGAGGAGGCGCGGGTCGACGGCCGGGGCCGGCGCGGCCGGCCGATCGGCGCCGTCCGCGGCCCGGGGGTCGCGGCCGGGGGTCTTGGTGAGGTCGCTCACTTCGCGTCCTCCTTCGAGGCCGTACGGGCCTGGCGGCGCGTGACGGCGTTGTCCGTGGCGCCGGTGATCGCGGCGATGATCTCTTCGTGCGAGGTGTCCTTGACGCGGAAGACACCGTTGTTGCGGCCGAGGCGCAGGATCGCGGCGCGGTCGGCGACGGCCCTGACGTCGGCCATGTTGTGGGTGATGAGGATGACGCCGTGGCCGTTCTCGCGGAGGCGCTCGACGAGGTCGAGGACCTGCGCGGTCTGCTCGACGCCGAGGGCGGCGGTCGGCTCGTCCAGGATGACGATCTTCGGGTCGCCGATCAGGGCGCGGGCGATGGCCACGACCTGGCGCTGGCCGCCGGAGAGGGAGGCGACCGGGATCCGCACGCTGGGGATGCGGATGGAGAGGGTGTCGAGGAGTTCCTTGGCGCGCTTCTCCATCGCGATCTCGTCGAGGACGGAGGCGCGGCGCACCTCGGTGCCGAGGAAGAGGTTGGCGACCACGTCGAGGTTGTCGCAGAGCGCGAGGTCCTGGTAGACGGTCGCGATGCCGAGTTCCTGGGCGTCGTTCGGCCGGGTGACCCGGACCGGGCGGCCCTGCCACTCGATGGCGCCCTCGTCGATCGGGTGGACGCCCGAGATCGTCTTGACGAGGGTCGACTTGCCGGCGCCGTTGTCGCCGAGGAGGGCGACGACCTCACCGGCGTGGATCTCCAGGTCTACGTCGGTGAGCGCCTGGACGGCGCCGAACCGCTTGGAGACTCCGCGCAACGCCAGCACGGGCGTAGCGGACACGTGAATCATCTCCTTCACCCGCCCGCGGGCGGGGATGGTGGTGCGTGGGCACAGGGGTGCGAGGGGAGTCCGGCGCCCGCCCGCCGCTGCGGGGCGTGTGGCGCGGGGTGGGCGCCGGACCGGCTGCGGGGGCCCGGGTCGAACGGGCCTCACCCGAGGGCCCGGAGCGAGGGGCCCTGTGCGCGGTGGGGGGGGAGGGGAGGGACCGGCTACTTGATGCCGGCGGCCTCGCACGCGGCCTTGTACTCGGCCGTGCAGATGTCGGCGGCCTTGTAGACCTTGTCCATGACGACCGTGTCGGCGATGTTGTCCTTGGTCACGATCTGCGCGTCGTACAGCTTCGCCGGGATGTTCGTGAACTCGCCGGTGAGGCTGGTGACCTTGGTCGGCGTGAGGTGGTCGAACTTCTCGCCCTTGAGGAGCGCCACGGCGATCTCGGCGGTGGTCTCGGCCTCCGGCTTGATCTGCTTGTAGATCGTGAAGGACTGCTCGCCCTTCAGGATGCGCTGGAGACCGGCGAGCTCGGCGTCCTGGCCGCCGACCGGGACCTTGACGCCCTGCTTGTTGAGGGCGGTGATGATGCCGCCGGCCATGCCGTCGTTGGCGGAGTAGACGCCCTGGAAGCCGTCCTTGCCGAGGGAGTCGATGGCGGCGCCCATCTTCTTGTTCGCCTCGTCCGGGGACCAGTCCGGGATGTCCTGCTCGTAGACGATCTTCCCGACCTGCTTGTCGAGGACGCTGTGCGCGCCCTTCTTGAAGAGGGGGGCGTTCGGGTCGGTCGGCGAGCCGTTGATCATGACGACGTTGGCGTCCTTCGCCTTGTCGCCCAGGGCCTTGACGAGGCCCTCGCCCTGGAGGCGGCCGATCTTCTCGTTGTCGTAGCTGACGTACGCGGCGATCGGGCCCTCGGCGAGCCGGTCGTACGCGACGACCTTGACGCCCTTCTTCTCGGCCTGCTGCACCCAGGACTTGGTGGCCTTGTAGTCGACCGCGTCGAGGATGATCACCTTGACGCCCTGCGTGACGAGCGCGTCGAACTGCTTCTTCTGGGTCTCGGTGTCCTGCGCGGCGTTGTTGTACTTGACCTCGCAGTCGGAGCACAGCTCCTTGATCTTCGCCTCGATGATCGGGCGGTCGAAGGTCTCGTAACGCGTGGTCTTGTTCTCCGGAAGGAGCAGACCGATCGTCTTGCTGTCGCCGCCGGCGGCGGCGTCGCCGTCTCCCGCCTTGCCGCAGGCGGTGAGGGACACGGCCATGGAGACCGCGGCCGTACCTATGACGACGCGACGCGTCATTGCGTTCATTGGGGTTGCCTCCCTGACGAGGCCGCGACACTGCGGCCGAGGTGGACGTGAGTCAACTCGGCCGCCACGCTGTCGTCAAGGAGTAAATTCTTAACGAGATGACAACGGTGCCATGCGTTATCTAAATGAACGCAGGCGTAGTCACCCGGCCGTGCGCCGGGGAAGCGTTGTCCAGAAGGGTCGAATCGCCCATTTCGCTCAGTACGAGGGCGAGGGCGCCCAGCACCTCGGCGCGTCCGCCGAGGGCGCCCGGAGCCACCGCGAGGTGGCGGGCCGCGCTGGGGATCGCGTACCGCGACACGGATTCGCGGATCGGCGCCAGGACCAGCTCGCCGGCCTCCGCGAGGTCGCCGCCGAGGACGACCCGGCTGGGATTGAGCAGGTTGCAGAGGTTGGCGACGCCGCTGCCGATGTGGCGGCCCACGTCGGCGACGACGCGGCGGCAGCCGGGGTCGCCCTCGCGGGCGAGCTGGACGACCCGCTCCATGGTCAGGTCGGGGCCGTGCCCGGGCCGGAGCAGCGGCAGGACGTACCGCGCGGCCGTGAAGGTCTCCAGGCAGCCGCGGTTGCCGCAGCGGCAGACGGGGCCCGACTCGTCGAGGGTGATGTGCCCGATCTCCCCGGCGGTGCCGCCGGGCCCCCGGTAGATCTGCCCGTCGATGACGAGGCCGGCGCCGACGCCGCTGGCGACCTTGATGTACGCGAGGTCGCGCACGCCCCGGCCCGCCCCCCACACGAGCTCGCCGAGGGCCCCGAGGTTGGCGTCGTTGTCGACGTAGACGGGGACGCCGAGGCGGGCGGAGAGCTCCCGGCTGGGGTTGATGCCGGTCCAGCCCGGCAGGATCGACGTGGAGCCGAGCGTGCCGGAGGAGACGTCGATCGGGCCGGGGACGCCGAGGCCGACGCCGATCACCTTCCCGGGTCCGATGCCGGTGGTCTCGATCAGCCGCTTGACCAGCTGCTCCGCCCGGTCGAAGCCCTCGGCGGACGAGGCGTCGACGTCGAGCGGCTCGGACTCCTCGGCGAGCACCTGGTGGGCGAGGTTGCCGACGGCGACCCGCAGGTGGGTGTGGCCGAAGTCGACGCCGATGACGATCCCGGCGTCGCCGCTGAGCGAGACGCTGCGGGCCCGGCGCCCGCCCGCGGAGGTCGGGGTGACCTCGACCGTGCCGCCGTCCTTCAGCTCCCGCACGATGTTGGAGACCGTGGCGGCGGACAGCCCGGTGGCCCTGGCGATCTCCGCCTGGGTGAGCGAACCGGCCATGCGGACGGCGCGCACGACCCGCTCGAGGTTGGCGCGATGCAGAGACGTCTGCGACCCCGGAGTCTCCATCGACTCTCTCACTCCTGCCGTTTTCTCCAACATGTGAACTCTAAGCTGAGCGTTTCGCGTTGGCCTCCGTCAAGACCTTGAGCATCACGAAGCTCCGATGAGCGGCTAATGTCGCTGGAAATCCGATATGTCGGAAACCTGGCACAAAGAAACCGCCCGCCGGGGCCGCTGCGTCCCGGCGGGCGGTTCACGATCCGTAGCTACTTCAGGGCGCCGGCCGTCAGCCCCGCCTGCACCTGCCGCTGGAAGACCGCGTACACCACCAGCACGGGCAGCATCGCGATCACCATCCCGGCCATCAGCGCGCCCCAGTCGTTCTCGTACCCCTGCTGGAGCGCGATCATCGCCAGGCCCTGGGTGAGGACGTACATGTCCTCCTGCTGGTTCAGCACCATCGGCAGCAGGTACTGGTTCCACTGCCCCAGGAAGTTGAAGATCCCGATGCTGATCAGTCCGGGCTTGGCCATCGGCAGCATGACCTGGAAGAACGTCCGGGTGTGCGAGGCCCCGTCGATCATCGCCGCCTCGGCCACCGAGGTCGGCAGGGTCCGGAAGAACGCCGTCATGAAGAAGACGGTGAACGGCAGCGAGTACGCGATGTAGACGAGGATCAGCCCGTGGTACGTCGCGAGGAGCGAGCTGCCCGGGAAGTCCCGCATGACGAAGAACAGCGGGATCACCAGCATGAACACCGGGAAGGACATGCCGGCGACGAACAGGTAGTAGACGAGCCGGTTGCCGGGGAAGGTGAAGCGGGCCAGGACGTACGCCGCCATCGAGCCCAGCACCATCGTCCCGACGACCGAACCGCCCACCACGATCGCGGTGTTCACGAAGTACCGGCCCATGTTCGCCTCGTTCCAGGCGTTCGACCAGTTCTCCCAGTGCAGGACGGTCGGCAGCCCCCACGGGTCGGTGAGGATGCCGTTGCTGTCCTTGAAGGCGCTCCACATCACCCACAGCAGCGGCACGCCGACCATCAGCGCCCACAGCACGAGGATGCCGTGCGAGAAGACGTTGAGGACCCCGCCCTCGGAGGAGCGCGCGGCGGCCGGCCGCGGCGCCCCGCCGCGAACGCGCGGGCCCCGCCCCCCGTCGACCGGCCCGTCCGCCTTCACGATCTCGTCGGTGGCCATGGGCCTCCCCCTTCAGTACTCGATCCGCTCACGCCGCGCGAAGCGCAGCGTGAGGACGGCGAAGGCCATCGTGACGACGAGCATCGCGACGCCCATCGCCGCTGCGTAGCCGTACTGGCTGTCGCGGAACGCCGTCAGGTAGAGCCTGAGCGGCATGACGTCGGTCGCCCCGTCCGGGCCGCCCATGTTCACGGACATGATCTGGACCAGCGCGAAGGCGTCCAGGGCGATGATGCCCATGTACACCCAGCCCGTCTGGACGGTGTCCCACAGGAGGGGCAGCGTGATCCGGAAGAAGGTGTGGAAGCGGCCGGCGCCGTCGAGCAGGGCCGCCTCGTAGATGTCGCGCGGGATGGACGCCATGGCGGCGGAGAACAGCACGACGTAGAAGCCGACGTGGCCCCAGACCATGACCGCGCTGATGCACCACAGCGCGAGGCTCTTCTCCCCCAGCCAGGCGTTCTGCAGCCCGTCCAGGCCGACCGCGCCGAGCAGGGAGTTCAGCATGCCGTCGTCGGGGTCCGGGTTGTAGATGTTGAACCAGATGACGGCGATGATCGTGATGGAGATGACCTGCGGGAAGAAGAAGACGAACTTGTAGAAGCGCGACCCGGTGACCCCCGTGACCACCTCGTTCTTCCGCCGCTTGCCGCCCACGTTCAGCATGAAGGCGAAGAACAGGCCCAGGGCGAGGGTGACGAGGGGGACGAACACCAGCATGGAGACGTTGTGCCGCAGCGCGTTCCAGAACTCGTCGCTCTGCCACAGCCGGACGAAGTTGTCGACGCCGACGAACCGGGCCGTGCCCACCAGCCCCGACCAGTCCGTCATCGAGATCTGGAAGGCCTGGACGAAGGGCGAGACGACGAAGACGGCGTAGATGAGCAGGGGCGGGGCCAGGAAGCCCGCGATGAATCGGTACTTGCCGTGCTGCATGGGGCTTCCGGCCCTTCCCCTCGTTCCGTCGTTCCGTCGGTGCCTCGGTGCCTCGGCGGTCGTGCGGCCGGCCCGGTCAGGCGGTGCGCTTGAACTTGGTGACGGAGCTGTCCTTCGCCACCTTGTCGGCCTCCGCCTGGGTCTTCTTGATCCAGTCGGCGGCCTTCAGCTCACCCGCGAGCAACTGCCCGGTGAGGCCGCCGATCTTCTCGTCGGTGAGCGCGGGGTACCACTCCTGGAGCTGAAGGCTGATCAGGTTCTCCCCCGCCTCCTTGAAGACCTTGCTGGCGGAGGCGAGGCCCGGTGAGAGGGTCATGCCCTCCGTGGCGTCCACGACACAGGTCAGCGACTTCACCTTCGTCGCGAAGTTCTGCGCGTGCTTCTTCGACAGCATGATGCGCAGCAGTTCCATGCCGCCGATCGGGTTTCGGCCCTTGGCCGCGACGATGTACGGCTCGCTCGGCTCGGCGCGCAGGGTGCCGTGCGGCAGCTTGTCGCCGCCACCGCCGTCGAAGAGGGCGCCCACCGACATGCCGAAGCCGTCCGGGGTGGTCGGCGCGGACTCGTTCTCCACCCAGGAGCCGTTGGGGAGGAAGACCGCCTTGCCCTTGGTCCAGGCGGTCTGCGACTGGATGTGGGTGAGGCCCTGGCTGCCCTCCAGGAAGTACTTCTTCGCGGCCAGTTCCTCGTAGTGCTCGACGACCTGGCGGACCCCGTCGTTCGACGTCCAGGCGTTCGGCTCCAGGTTGTCGATGGCGATCCACTTCTCCATGCCGCCGATCTTGGCGATCTGGGCGAAGAGGTTGAAGTGCACGTAGTACGGATACTTGCCCGCGTACGTCCAGGGCGCGAGGCCGGCCTTCTTGATCTCGCCGCAGAGCGCGACCATCTCGTCGAGGGTCTTCGGGTACGTCCAGCCCCTGGAGTCGAGGAGCTTCTGCGAGTACCAGGTGCCGTAGATGGTGAAGGCGTAGTAGAGCACGTCGAACGTGTCGCCGTGCTTGCCCTTCTCGATGGTGCTCGGGTGGATCGTGTCCCGCACCTTCTTCGCCGGGTCGTCGAGGGACGGGGCGTCGAGCAGCGCGGCGAGGTCCTGGAGCTGGCCCTGCGTGGACAGCTTGTTCATGTCCAGGTGGTCGGCGCCGGAGTTGTCGATGACGTCGGGCGGGTTGCCGCCGGCGAAGCGCGGGGTGAGCTTGGGGCCGACCTGCTGGGTGCCGGTGTGCTTCACCTCGGCCTTGTACGTGGCCTTGTAGTCGGCCTCGGCGTCCTTCGCGTACTGGTCGCCGAGCCCGCCCTTGAAGATGAACGCCTCCAGCGGGGCGCCCTCCTTCACTCCGAGCGGGTTCTTGTCGGTCTTCTCGCCGGCGGCGGCCGTCGTGCCGTCGCTCGCGCCGCCACCGCCACTGGTGGCGCAGGCGGACAGGAAGCCCATCGCGGGGACGGCGACCAGGCCGAGGGCGGCGGACCGCCTGATCAGATCGCGGCGGCCGGGGCCCGCGTGGCCCCCGGTGCCTTCGGGGGTGGAACCGTCGTCGCGGGCGGAGGTGGATCCCATGCTCACGTCCTCGCCTTCTCCAGGACTCGGGCGGTGCGCCGGTCGCCCGTACCGCTCGCCTCAGGCGAAGGGCCCCGCCACCGCGGTCTGTCGCAGCTGGGTCTTACCGGTTCGTGCAGGAGGGTCGCGCACCCGCACCGCAGCTCGGGCGAGCGGCCGTGTGGGTGCCGACAGGTATAGTCCACTTCCGGTCGGCGGGGCAAGATCGGCAACAGCATTCGGCGGGAGTCTTTCCCTAGTTGAGACCTCGGGGGAAACACCCGGGACAGGGGGCTTCTCGAAGGCGGGCCGGGTCCACGGGGACGTACGCGTAAACACGGTGGCCGGACGGGGCGCGGGGCGGGCATCCTGGCGCCGTGCAGGAACCCCACCAGCGCGTCCGCGCGCTCCACACGGACTCGACCGTCACCGTCTACCAGGCGTACTCCCCCGCCATCGGTCTGCCCGCCGCCCGCGACGGGCGGTTCCCGGCCTCCTGGAAGCGGGACCGGATGACGTGGATCAAGCCGTCGTTCCTGTGGATGATGTACCGCTGCGGCTGGGCGGAGAAGGAGGGCCAGGAGACCGTGCTGGCGGTCGAGATCAGCCGCGCGGGCTTCGAGTGGGCGCTGCGCCGCGCCTGCCTGTCGCACTACGAACCCCGCCTGCACGCCGACCGGGAGAGCTGGCGGCGGGAGTTGCGGGAGGCGCCGGCGCGCGTGCAGTGGGACCCCGAGCGCGACCTGCGCCTGCGTCCGCTGCCGTACCGCTCGCTCCAACTGGGGCTCGCCGGTGAGGCGGCGCGGCGGTACGCGGACGAGTGGACGGTCTCCCTCACGGACGTCACCCCGCTCGCCCGCGAGGTCCACGCCCTGGTGCGCGCCGGAGACCTGGACGCGGCGCGGCGGCTGCTGCCGCGGGAGGAGCCGTACCCGGTCGCGGACGGGTTGCTGGACCGGGTGACGACGGCCGGCTGAGCACCCGGCCCGGTGGGGCGCGCTCAGGCCGGACGGCTCCGGGACCGAGGGCGACCCGAGCAGGGGCGCGCAAGGCCAAGCAGGCCGAGCAGGGCCGAGCAAAGCCGTTCGGGACCGAGCAAGATCGTGCGGGAATGAGCAGGGGCGTGCGGGACCGAGTAGGACCGTGGTACGGCCGCCCCCGCGCCCTTCCACCCCCACCGGCCCCCGGCACCCGCGCGTCCCGCCGCGGTCCGGGCCCGAAGGGCCGGGGAACCACGCCTGCCCATACGGAAAACGGCGGACGGACCTCCCCGCCGGGCGGACGGTCGCCGCGCCGAAGCCACTGTGCCCCGGTAGGGTCGTCACCCACCTACCCGGGAGGGAGTCTTCATGGGCAGCGAGATCGTGATCGCTCAGACGACCATCGACGACGAGGCGCAGGCGAAGGCCCTCGCCCGCGGCGCGGTCGAGCAGCGGCTGGCCGCCTGCGCACACATCGACCCGCCCTTCACCGCGGTCTACTGGTGGAAGAACGCCATCGAGACCGCCCAGGAATGGCGCATCTCCTACAAGACGACCACGACACGACTCCCCGAACTGCAATCCTGGGTCGCCGACCAGCACAGCTACGACGTCCCCGAATGGATCACCATCCCGGTGACCGGCGGCTCCGACGCCTACCTGTCATGGGTCCACGCGGAAACCGCGTAACCATCAGGCCGCCAACTGCTGGAGATGTTGCGCGAGCTCGCGTTCCTTGGCCGGGAGCCGGGGAGCAGCGGCCTGAACGCGGGCCCGTCCCACGGTGACGGGACGGGCCTCGCCGGACGACTGGCGGACTCTCTCGGGCCCGCTGGTCTCGCACATTCACGAGCGCGCTCGTCCATGCCTTGGTCAAATAAACGGAGAGCACTTCTGACCTGCAACGACGGGACTTGCCTAGGGTCCTGTTGGCTGTATGGGAGGAAGCACTCTCCAGGTGAGTAGGCGTGTCGGGTTGCACCCGCGTGTCCCCGTCGAGGGCGGCGGTCGCGGAGTGGTCGCACAGGCCGTGCGGTGCTGCTGGTCGAGACGGTCCGCAAGACCGGTCTGGATGCGGTGGTATCCGACCTCGGGGCCAATCGAGCAATCATTGGCGATAACGATGGTTCCGCTTATCCGCCGGACGATCCCCGACAGTACGTCCCTTGGCATGGAAGGCGAGGAAAGGCTTCCGCCTCTGTCACCTGCCGGAAAACGGGCCTTTCGGTCTCGGGGAGCAGTGGGCGGCATGTGGTGGCACGTCAGCCACGCGGTCGGTCTCCTGACGTGACTGACGCGTCGCTCGCGCGTTTGTGCGTCAAGCCGACTACCGCATGGTGTGACCGAGGTGTATGAGGGTCGTTGGGCGGCACGAAGTCACGGAGCCGACCGAAGGAGACATCAGGTGCACCGAACCGTACGTTCCTCGCTGACAGCCACGGCGCTCGCCGCCGCTGCTCTGGGGGCGACCGCAGGCCATGCGTACGCAGGGGGCATCGGAGCCGGCCTCGGGCCGTCCGGAGGCAACACCTGTGTCAACCACGACGACTCCCGTGCGACCGGCGCAACGTCGAGTGCACCCGGCCTCGCCGTGGGCAACCTCGTCGCAGTGCCTGCCTCCCGCCCCTACAGCTGGTGCGGCGGCACAGACCTTCCGATGATGTAGACCGCTCGGCGGTGACCCGGCCAGCCGGACAAACCGAAGACGTGGGCGGCCCTGTTCCCGGACGCCCGGGGAGGGGCCACTCATCACCGAACCGGGCGAGCAACTGTCCCGTACGGCCTGCCGGATAGCTGTGCCCGTGCGGCCCCGCGCGTCCTGCGGTGCCGCCCGTCAGTTCGCCGCATTCCGCTCCGCGCCCTGATGGGGCCGCGCCACGCCGGTACAGCCTTCCCGCCGTCCGGTCACGGCGGACACGCCCCGATCCGCCCATGGGTACGGCTGTACGAGGACGGCCCGCCTCCCCGGATATGGGCTGGGGAAAGCGGGCCGTCCTACGTTTTGCTCGCGTCAGATACCGAACTCACCGTCTCGTGCACCCGAGATGAAACCAGAGAACGAGGCAGAGCCGACGAGCAGAACAGAGGCTTCTGATGGCCCGGAGCGAGTGCTTGAAGGTCAGGATCGTGCTGGCGGGCACGCCGAAACATGACACGGCCGCCGCCAGAGGTCGGGAGCCGCCCTGTTCAGCGAAGGTTCCTCAGCATCGTGGCGTAGACCGGGGCGTCGGGGAAAGGCTGCTGGTCGCCAATGTGGCGATATCCCCAACGCTCGTACAGCGCCTTGACCTTGGGGTGTCCGGGTTCCACGAGGAGGGTCACCCGTTCCTCCCGACGGCCGGTGAGCAGTTCTTCATGGATGCGCTGGGCGAGGCCGGTCTTCCGCCACGGAGCGCGCACCATCAGTTCGAACAGGGCCAGGGTCCGCGTCCCGTCCTCGCGGATCTCCTCGTCCGGTAGCGGTGTGAGCATGTGCGACCACCAGCCCGTGCGCTCCGGAAGGGGGGCCGCGTACGCGTACCCGGCCGCCTCGCCGCCGTCATAGGCGACGACGGCTTCCCATCCGGGCCGGGAGGAGTGGCCCTGGAGGCGTTGCTCGAACCGCTCGACGGAGAAGAACGGGTCCTCGGTGATCTCCTTCTCGTACACCTCGCCGTACAGGCTGACCAGCGTAGGACGGATGGAGGGCAACTGCTCGATGCCGTAGCGGACAAGTGTGACGGCCGGGGTCTGGCTCACAGGTACAGGCTCCTCGGATGTGTGGTTACGGGTGCTGGGTGCCGCGGACCCGCCTGTTCCAGTCGCGGGTGACGCGCGCGTCGGGGGCCTTCATGTTGAGCGCGGACGTGAACGTGCCGAGCAGGTGTGGGATCCGGCCTGATGCGGCATCGGCAGGCGGAATGACGCGTGCGGCAGTGTCGACTGCCTGCTCTAGGTCTCCCTGCGCAGCTTGGAACAAGGCGGCCTGAGCGGTGTAGTACGCCCGGTTGCGGTGCTGGTCCTGGCGGAGTTCCGCCAGGCACTGATGAACGTGATATTCGGCCAGCTCCGGATCACCGAGCCGGTAGTGAACGATGCCGGTCAGGCCGTGCAGCTCGGCGCGCGTGTAGTAGGCCACGCTCGCCGAACGTCCTGTCTCGGGATCGGCACGGTCGAATGCCGCGATGGCCCTGTCCAGCGCTCGTTTGGCGCGTGTCTGTTCGCCGGCATTGGCAGCGGACAGAGCAAGTCGGCTGTGTGAGATCGACTTGTACAGGTGATCGGCACGGTGCGCCTGTGTACTTATGGCGGCTTCCGAGGCGGCCATCGCCTCGGTGTAATCACCGCGTTGGGTCGCGAGCATCGCTGCATAGCGCCAGGTCTGGTGCTGGACCTCACCGTCACCGGACAGACCAGCCAGCTTCACCGCCTCATCGAGGTAGCGCTGGGCGTCGCGCATCCGTCGAGAATCGACCGCCGCCCACATGGCGGTGGCGGTGAACGCAGCCGCGAGGGCGTAGAGCCGGGAGCGAATGCGTTGATGGGCGCTGCCGTTGCGTTGAAGGCCGAGCGTCCGCTGCGCCAGAGAAGCGGCCTTTGCCTCCAAAGTGACGCTGCCGCCGTGCTGGTCGTCCAGCCGCCAGAGCTTCATCAACTCAGCACGTAGATACTCGACATCGCGCAGTCCCACCGTCGGACGACTTGCAACCGAAGGACCAGCAGCTCCGAGAGCAAGTGCGGTACCGGTGGCGACTCCGAAGAAGTGACGACGGTACATGGGGTCCTCCTGCCGTGCTGCGGCCGCGATCGACTCACGGCGACTTGTAGGGACGAACCCTAAGTCGGTGATGGACAACCCCGTGACCTGCTCCAATGCCTTGCGAAAGCGCGCTTGCGGCCATCGGTTCTCGCCTGACAACCACCGGAAGACGGTTCTCTCCGTGGCCTTCCCCGGTTGGCCGCTGAACACTCGGATCGCCTCATTGACCTGCTCCGCCAACTCATAAGCGCGTAGGTCCTGATCAGACAACCAGCTGTGCAGGCGGTCGTTCTTCTCACGCTCCACCCGCTCACCGTAGAGGCGAGGAGGCAGACCCCAAAAGTAAAGAAACGGTCAATTCGTCAGTTTGGTGCGGAGTTGAGTCCAGGTAATTCGTCATGGCGACCGGCACGCCACAACGGTTAGCTCTCTGTGTCGCTCCTCACACGCCGGAGCGACGGATCCGTCGACCGGGCCTGAAACGGCCCTGGTTCGGAACGGCCAATCTGCTCCGTACGCGTTCTTGGAGGCTTTTTTGTTAGCTAAGGGTTGTCCCGTAAATGATCTGCGGGTCGCCTCGGGCATGGTTGGCTGCCGTGCGGCCCACTGGCCTATCCGGCGAGGGCGAGGTTGTGCA
>NZ_JBWKJG010000013.1:0-249952 GCF_056432325.1 Streptomyces sp. NPDC045287 | reverse complement strand
GGGGCGCCCCGCGCCGGTCCGGGGCACTCTCAGATCGTCCATAACCGTGTCGAAGACGGTGGAGTCGTTGACGTTGCCGGGCGTGACGACGACAGCCAGGGGCAGGCCCCGGCCGTCGCAGGCGAGGTGGATCTTGGTGGTCAGCCCGCCGCGGGACCGGCCCAGCGCCTGGCCAGCCGACGGACATGCCGGATCTTCCAGTTCGTCCCCCGCCGCCGCCCCTTTTTGCGGGCGCCGGCGGCGTGCTGATGAGCCCGGCTGATCGTGGAGTCGACCGACACCGTCCACTCCACGGCTCCGACGGAGTCGTCGCGAACCTGGACCTGCTCGAGCAGGCGAGCCCAGGTTCCGTCCGCCTCCCAGCGGGCGAACCGTTCATAGGCCGTCTGCCACGGCCCATAGCGTTCCGGCAGGTCACGCCACGGAGCCCCCGTCCGCAACCGCCACAACACCCCATTGATCACCTGCCGGTGATCCCGCCACGGACGACCCCGTCCGTCAACACCCGGCAGCAGGGGCGCTATCCGCTCCCACGCCGCATCCGTCAGCTCACCCCGACCCACCACAAGATCAATTATCAGACAGGTCCTAGGCGCGCCGTCCCGGCACCCAGCCCCGCCAGGGCCCGCCGTCCCGGTCCCACCCGGGCCCGCCGTCCCGGTCCCGTGCGGGGCCCCGGTCGCGGTCGCCGTCCCGTACGGGGTCCCCTTCGCCGTCCCGGACGAGGGCGTGGTCGTCGTCCCGGTCGTGCTCCGTGCCGCGCTCCGGGGCGATCGTCGTGGCCACGCGGGGCAGCGCGTACGGATGGTGCTCGTACAGCCAGGCGATCAACTGCTCCCGTACGTCGCACCGCAGGTTCCACACGTCGTCGGCGTTCCGCGCGGTGACCACCGCCCGCACCACCATCGTGCTCGGTGTGGTGTCCGTCACGGACAGGGACCAGGCGCGCCCGTCCCAGTAGGGGGACTTCTCCAGGAGTTCCCGGAGCCGCTCGCGCATCAGCCCGACGGGGACCGCGTGGTCGAGGTGGAAGTAGACGGTGCCGGTGATCTGCGCGCCGCCGCGCGACCAGTTCTCGAACGGCCTGCTGGTGAAGTACGAGACGGGCATGGTGAGCCGGCGCTCGTCCCAGGTCCGTACGGTGAGGAAGGTCAGCGTGACCTCCTCGACGACGCCCCACTCGCCGTCCACGACCACGGTGTCGCCTATCCGCACCATGTCGCCGAAGGCGATCTGGAACCCGGCGAAGACGTTGCTGAGCGTCGACTGCGCCGCCACACCGGCGACGATGCCGATGATGCCGGCGGACGCCAGCATCGACGTCCCGACCGTCCGGAAGTCCGGGAACGTCAGCAGCATCGCCGCCACCGCGACCACCCCGACCACCGCCGTGACGATCCGCATGATCAGCGTGACCTGCGTCCGGACGCGGCGCACCCGGTCGGCGTGCCGGGTCGTCGCGGCGTACCGCGCGTACGTCGCCTCGACGACCGCCGCCGCGATCCGCACCACCAGCCAGGCGCCCGCGCCGATCAGCACCAGCGTCAGCCCCCGGCCGATGCCCTCCTCGTGGTCCCTGATGACCTGCCAGGACGCCTCCCGGTACGCGCCGCGCAGCAACGCGGCCAGCATGAGCAGTTGGAGGGGTATCCGGCAGCGGCGCAGCAATCCCCACAGCGGGGTCTCGGGGTGGCGGCAGTCGGCTCGCTTCAACAGCACGTCGGCGGCCCAGCCGACGAGCAGGGTGAGCACGACCGAGCCACCCAGGACGGTCAACGGACGCAGTACGTTCTCCATGACTCCGAACCCAGGGCGGGTAGTGGCAGGATGACCGGATGGACATCATGCTGTTCCACTCGGTCTACGGTCTCCGCCCGGCCGTGCACGCGGCCGCGGACCGGCTGCGTGCCGCCGGGCACCAGGTGCGCGTGCCCGACCTGTACGAAGGTCAAACCGCGGACACGGTGGAGGAGGGGCGGGAGATCAAGGACCGGATCGGTTGGGACGAGCTGGTCCGGCGCGCCGTCGCGGCCGCCGCGCCGCACGCCGGAAGCGGCCTGGTGTACGCGGGGTTCTCGCTGGGTGCCGCGTTCGCCCAGATGGTGGCCGTCGCCGACGGGAAGGCGCGCGGACTGCTGCTCCTGCACGGCACGTACGAGGTGCCGGAGGACGCGTCGGTGGGCGGGCTGCCGGTCCAGCTCCACGTCGCGGACCCGGACCCGTTCGAGCCGGACGACTGGCTGAACACCTGGTACCTGCAGATGGGGCGGGCCGGGGCGGACGTCGAGGTGCACCGCTACCGGGGCGCCGGCCACCTGTACACCGACCCGGACCTGGCGGACTACGACGAGGAGGCGGCCGAGCGGACCTGGGCGACGTCCCTGGAGTTCCTCGGCGGGCTCTGATCCGGGTGGCGGCCGGGGTGCCGCCGGGCCGTCACACGAAGGGGCACGGTGCCGCGTTCCCGCCGCACCGTGCCCCTCGCGCGTCGTGTGCCGGGCCGTCGGGACGGCCGGGGCCGGGGCTCAGCCCGCGCGGTACGCCGTCCAGTGGTCCTGCATGCGCTGCACCTGACCGGTCGTGAACTGGTACATGCAGGAGTCGTACGTGTAGTCCATGAAGTTGTGGATCGGGTCCGCGCCGGCCTGGCGGGCGCAGGAGTCGCGGCCCGTCGGGCACTCGTACGCCGGGGACTTCTCGGCGGCCGTGTCGGCGACGTAGTCGCCCTGGCCGCTGCAGCCTCCCTGGAAGGTGTGGTACAGGCCCATCCAGTGGCCGACCTCGTGGGTGCCGGTGTCGCCCTGGTTGTAGTTGGCGGCCGAGCCGCCGGGCAGCGACGCGTCGAGGACGACGACGCCGTCCATGGACGGGTTGGAGCGGTACGAGGACGGGAAGGTCGCCCAGCCGAGGAGGCCGCCGCCGAGGTTGGCGGTGTAGAAGTTCAGCGCGCCCGCGCCGCCCTGGCGGAGGGCGGTCTTCATCGCCTTCTCCTCGGCGGAGCCGGAGGAGAGGTTGTACCAGGCGGCGTTGTCCGTGTAGGTGGTGCCCGCCAGGGTGAACTGGAAGCCGGTGGCGGTGTTGCCGGTGCCCTGGCCGCCGAACGCGGAGTTGAGGACGGCCATCTGGCTGTTGATGTCCGTCGCGGTCAGCTTGCCCTTGGCGCCGTCGTGGATGACGTGGAAGTAGACCGGGACGGTCGTCGCCGCGGCGGCCGTGTCGAACCGGGCGCTGTCCAGCCCCCTGGCCTCGGCGGCCTTCAGCTTCTTCTGGAGGTCGGCCTCCATGGACGCGGCCTCGGTGGCGGAGACCTCGTTGGGCTCGTGCTCGTGGACGTGGCCCGACGGGCGGGACTCGCGTGCGTGGGCGCCCGCGCCCGTCTCCTCGACGCACTCCTCGCCGGCGGCGGCGAGCGGTGCGGTCGCCGCGGCGACACCCGTCGGGGCGGAGAACGGGAACAGCGCCAGCGTTCCGGCCAGCACGGCCGTACCGAGCACGCGGCGGTGCGCTCTCGGAGATATACGGACAAGAGCACGCATACGTGTCTCCTTGCGGGGGGAGCGGAGAGGGCCTTCCTCGCCACCGCCGGGAGATTACGTGGCCATGTCACATGTGGAGGAGGAGCGTTCCGGCCCAATCAATCCTTGAGGAGATGGAGGAGCGTGGGCGAAATCCTTCGGTCCGTCCCGGAGGTTGAGATCCGTACGTAAGGAAGGGGCCGACGCGAGCGGGTGGTGTGTCCGGGTTCGATCTCCGGAACGCACCACCCACCACAAGTATGTGATCTTCAGTTAACACGCGGGGGTTGGCTGAAAAACACCCGCGCGGTCATCTCATCGCACCGGTGTGTACACCCGCTCGACCTTCTGCGTTCCGCTCAGCGTCCGGTACGAGCGCGTCCACGCGGCCGACGCGTCCGGGTCCGTGCGGTCGGAGAGGACGAAGTAGTCCATCTGCGCGCGCTCGGACGTCACGTCCAGCACGCCGTACCCGTGGTGGTCCATGTCGATCCACCGCACGTGCCGGTTGGCGGCCTTGAGCGCGGCGGCGGCGACCGCGGAGGCGGTGTTCGCCGGGACGTTCAGGATGTCGTCGAGGTTGTCCGAGGTCACGGACGTGACGACGAACTCGGTCGCGGCTGACGGCGACGCGGGGTACGTGGCGGCCGTGACCGGCACGTCGTTGGCCCACGCCATGTGGATGTCGCCGGTGAGGAAGACGGTGTTGCGGATGGCCCGCTCCTGGAGGTGGGCCAGCAGCTCCCGGCGGTCGTCCGTGTACCCGTCCCACTGGTCCACGTTGATCGCCAGCCCGCCCGTCGGCAGGCCCAGCAACTCGGCCACGGGCTTCAGCAGGTGGGCCGGGAGGGAGCCGAAGGCGACCGGCGAGATCATCACCGACGTGCCCACCAGCCGCCAGGTCGCGTCCGAGGACGCCAGCCCCGCCTTCAACCAGTCCAACTGGGCGCGGCCGGTGATCGTGCGCTCCGGGTCGTCGACCGCGCCGCTGCCGACGGACGCCTGCCGGGAGCGGAACGAGCGCAGGTCGAGCAGGTGCAGGTCGGCGAGCCTGCCGTAGCGCAGGCGCCGGTAGACCGTGCCCTCGACGGAGGTGCGCACGGGCATCCACTCGAAGTACGCGCGCCGGGCGGCGGCCATGCGCGCGGCCCAGTCGCCCTCGGTGCCGGGGGTGTGGTTGTCGGCGCCGCCCGACCACGTGTCGTCGGCGAACTCGTGGTCGTCCCAGATCGCGATCAGCGGGTGCGCGGCGTGCAGCGCCTGCAGGTGGGGGTCCGACTTGTAGGTGGCGTGCCGGACGCGGTAGTCGGCGAGGGTGACGATCTCGTGGCGCGGCTCGTGGGGGCGCAGGACGTCGTCGGTCTTCGGGTAGGAGCCGGAGCCGTACTCGTATATGTAGTCGCCGAGGTGGAGGACGGCGTCCAGGTCGCCGCGGGCGGCGAGGTGGCGGTACGCGGCGAAGTGGCCGGCCTCCCAGTTGGCGCACGACGCGACGCCGAACCGGACGCCCCGCGCCGCGTCGTCGTACCCCGGTGCCGTACGGGTCCGGCCGACCGGCGAGACGGCCCCGGCGCCGGCCGCCCCGGCGGTGAACCGGAACCAGTAGGCGGTCGCCGGCCGCAGCCCGCGCACGTCCACCTTGACGGTGTGGTCGGTCGCGGCGCCCGCGGTGACGGTCCCGCGGGCGACGGTCCGCGTGAAGCCCCTGTCCTCGGCCACCTCCCACCCCACCTCGGTGTCCGCCCCCGTGCCCGAGCCGGGCACGGCGTCGGGGGAGGGCGTCACGCGGGTCCAGAGCAGGATCCCGTCGGGGAGCGGGTCGCCGGAGGCGACGCCGTGGAGGAAGGCGGGGGTCCCGGTGTTCGCCGCGGCGAGCGGGGCGGAGGCCAGGACGGGAGCGGCGACAGCGGTGGCGGCGGCGGCCTTGACGACCGTGCGGCGGCTGGGAGCGGAAAGGGAACGACTGGTCACGGCGGAGCAGACTACCTGTCACATTACCGTCGGGTAAGCCGGAAGTGCCGCTGTTCGGCGGGAAGTTGCCTCCTGTTCCCGCCCCCTGAACGGAACGGCCCGCTCCACCGGGAGCGGGCCGTGCGCGTCCCGTGGCCGTACCCGAACGGGAGCCGCCCCCCGCCTGCGGGGCGGGGGGCGGCTCTCGGGTGCGCGGGTCAGCCCTTCAGGGCCTTGTCGACGGCCGTGATGAACTCCGCCGCCGTCATCGGGGCGTTCTTGCCGCCCGCGTCCGTGACCGGCTTGCCGTCCATCTTCAGGGTCGGGGTGCCCGTGACGCCGCTCTTGTCGAAGGTCTCGGACATCTTCAGGGCCCAGGCGTCGAAGGTGCCCTCCTCGACGTTCTTCTTGAACGCCGCGTTGTCCTTCAGCGCCGGGACCGACTCGGCGATCTTCAGGATGTACGAGTCCTTGCCGAGCTCGTCCTTGGACTCCTCCGGGTGGAACTTCGTCGAGTACATCGCCGTCTTGAATTCCATGAACGCGTCCGGGCTCACGTCGAGCGCCGCGCCCAGGGCCGACAGGGCGTTCTTGGAACCCTCGCCGTTCGAGCCGATGCGGTCCTGCTCCATGGAGTCGCCGTCGAGGAAGGTGGCGCCCACGTACTGGATCTTGTACTTGCCCGCCTCGAGGTCCTTCTCGATCACCGGGCCGACCTGCTGCTCGAAGATCGCGCAGACCGGGCAGCGCGAGTCCTCGAAGACCTGGAGCGTCTTCTTCGCCGTCGACTTGCCTATGACGACCGTGGTGCCGTTCTCGCCGGTCGTGTTCTTCGGCGCCTTGACGTCCTTGACGTCCTTCGCGGCCTCCCAGTGGGAGGGCTTGTTGGCCTGGACGACGGCGTAGCCGACGCCGCCGGCCAGGGCGAGCACGGCCAGGACGGAGACGGCGACGGTGATCTGCCGCTTCCTCTTGTCCCGCTTCGCCTGGCGCTCGCGCTCCTCCCGGAGCCGTTCGCGGGCCGCCGCCTTGTTGACCTTGCTGTTGCGTGCGCTCATGGTGATTCGTTTCTCCGTCTGCATGGGGGATCACCGGTCGGTGATCAGTGGTCGAGGGGTGCTGTGGTCAGGCCGTCACGGGCCTGCACGGCGGTCCCCTCCGGCCGACGGAGTGCACCAGGAGGCGCGCGCGGAGGGCCGTGCGCCGGCGGACGGCCGCGCGCGGAGCCGGCCGGGGCGCGAGTCCCCGCGCCGTGGACACCGCCCACGCCACCAGCAGCGGGCGGAACGCCGACGCCCCCGCCGCCCGCAGCACCCGCCCCAGCGCCGCCTCGCCGCGCCGCAGCCAGGCCGCGGCGACCAGCCCCACCGTGACGTGCGCGGCGAGCAGCAGCCACGGCACCGCCGGGTCGCCGGAGTGCAGCAGCGCCGCCGCCGCGGTGTCCGGCACGGCGACGCCCGGCAGGGGCGTCCCCACCGCGTCGCCGCACAGCACGTCGACGCCGACCGCGCGCAGCGACCCGGCGACCGGGCCGCCGGAGGGGCCGTAGCAGGCGTGCTGGCCCGCCGTGAACACCGTGTCCGCGGCCAGCTCCAGCGGGACGAGCAGGCCGGCGATCGGCCCGTACCCCCGCTCCCGGCCGGCCAGCGCGTAGGCGGCGGCGAAGACGCCGGCCGCGACCGCCAGGACCGCGGTCAGCGGCAGCGGCACCCGGGACAGCAGCACGTGGGAGGCGGCGGACAGCGTCACGACGAGAGCCGTGAAGATCGCTGCCCGCACCCCCCTCAGCTGGGTCCCGGTCATGTCGTCCATCGTCGGAGAGTGTGCCACGACAGGCGGTAAGGGGCTCCTAAAAGGAGGTGATCAGCGGAGCCCCGGAATCCGACCGTTACGGAAGAGGTCCACGAAGATCTGGTGGTCCGCCCGCGCCCGTGCCCCGTAGGCGTGCGCGAACTCCACCAGCGTCTCCCCGAACCCCTCCTCGTCCGCCGCGATCGCCGCGTCGATGGCCCGCTCCGTGTTGAACGGGACCAGCGAGTGGCCGCTCTCGTCGTCCGCGGCCGCGTGCATCGTGGCCGTGGCCCGTCCCAGGTCCGCGACGGTCGCGGCCATCTCGTCCGGGTCGTCGATGTCCGACCAGTCCAGGTCCACGGCGTACGGGGAGACCTCCGCGACCAGCTGGCCCGCGCCGCCCAGCTCCGTCCAGCCCAGCCACGGGTCGGCGTGCGCCTGGAGGGCGCGCTGCGAGATGACCGTGCGGTGCCCCTCGTGGTGGAAGTACCCCCGCACCGCCGGGTCCGTCACGTGCCGGGAGACCGCCGGGACCTGCGCCTGCTTCATGTAGATCACGACGTCGTTCTCCAGGGCGTCGCTGTTGCCCTCCAGGAGGATGTTGTACGACGGGAGGCCGGCCGAGCCGATGCCGACGCCGCGCCGCCCCACCACGTCCTTCACCCGGTACGAGTCCGGGCGGCCCAGGCTGGACGGCGGGAGCGTCTCCAGGTACCCGTCGAAGGCGGCCAGCACCTTGTAGCGGGTCGCCGCGTCCAGGTCGACCGTGCCGCCGCCGGAGGAGAAGCGGCGCTCGAACTCGCGGATCTCCGTCATCGTGGCGAGCAGTCCGAACCGGGTCAGCGACCGGGCCTCCCGCAGCGCGGCCAGCAGCGGGCCCTCGGCCGTGTCCAGCGTGAACGGCGGCGCCTCCTCGTCGCGGGCGCCGGTCGCCAGGGCGTGGATCCGCTCCCGGTACGCCGCCGCGCAGAGCCGTACGAGCACGGTGATCTGGTCGTCGCTGAGCGCCTTCGCGTACCCGAGCAGCGCCAGGGAGGCGACGAGGCGCTTCAGGTCCCAGGTGAAGGGGCCGACGTACGCCTCGTCGAAGTCGTTGACGTTGAACACCAGGCGACCGTTGGCGTCCATGTACGTGCCGAAGTTCTCCGCGTGCAGGTCGCCGTGGATCCACACCCGGCCCGTGCGCTCGTCCAGGTACGGCCCGCCCTCCCGCTCCTCCCCGTCGAGGTCGGCGTAGAAGAGGCAGGCGGCGCCCCGGTAGAAGGCGAAGGCGGAGTGCGCCATCTTCCGGAACTTGACCCGGAAGGCCGCCGGATCCGCCGCCAGCAGCTCCCCGAAGGCGGTGTGGAACACGGAGAGGATCTGCTCGCCGCGCTCCTGGGCGGTGGGCTGCGGGACCGGCATCGCGGGGTGCCTCCTGACGCGCGCACACCGCGGCGCGGCGTGCATGACAAAACGGACGGGTCTTCCGACCGGTCCAACGCGCGGACCCGCCTCCGAGTGCCCGCGCACCACCCCCCGCGGTGGGCCTCCGCCGTCACCGGGGAGTCGTAGACTTCCCAGCGACCCCCCTTCCCTCCCGACGCTCCTGACCCCGGAGGCAGCAACCGTGTCGAAGCCGCCGTTCACGCACCTCCACGTGCACACCCAGTACTCCCTGCTGGACGGTGCCGCGCGGCTCAAGGACATGTTCGACGCGTGCAACGAGATGGGCATGACCCACATCGCCATGTCCGACCACGGCAACCTGCACGGGGCGTACGACTTCTTCCACTCGGCGAAGAAGGCGGGCGTCACGCCGATCATCGGCATCGAGGCGTACGTGGCCCCCGAGTCCCGGCGCAACAAGCGCAAGATCCTCTGGGGCCAGCCGCACCAGAAGCGCGACGACGTCTCCGGCTCCGGCGGCTACACCCACAAGACGATCTGGGCGTACAACAGCACCGGCCTCCACAACCTCTTCCGCCTCTCGTCCGACGCGTACGCCGAGGGCTGGCTGCAGAAGTGGCCCCGGATGGACAAGGAGACCATCGCGCAGTGGTCGGAGGGGCTCGTCGCCTCCACCGGCTGCCCGTCCGGCGAGGTGCAGACGCGGCTGCGGCTCGGACAGTTCGACGAGGCCCTGAAGGCCGCCTCCGACTACCAGGACATCTTCGGCAAGGAGCGGTACTTCCTGGAGCTGATGGACCACGGCATCGAGATCGAGCGCCGGGTCCGCGACGGCCTGCTGGAGATCGGCCGGAAGCTCGGCATCCCGCCGCTGGTCACCAACGACTCGCACTACACGTACGCGCACGAGGCGGGGGCGCACGACGCGCTGCTGTGCATCCAGACCGGCAAGAACCTCTCCGACCCGGACCGCTTCAAGTTCGACGGCACGGGCTACTACCTGAAGTCCACGGAGGAGATGTACGCCATCGACTCCTCGGACGCCTGGCAGGAGGGATGCGCCAACACGCGGCTGATCGCCGACATGATCGACCCCACCGGCATGTTCGAGAAGCGCGACCTCATGCCGAAGTTCGACATCCCCGAGGGGCACACGGAGGTCAGCTGGTTCCGGGAGGAGGTCCAGCGCGGCATGCACCGCCGCTTCCCCGGCGGCATCCCGGAGGACCGGCAGCGGCAGGTCGAGTACGAGATGGACGTCATCATCCAGATGGGGTTCCCGGGGTACTTCCTCGTCGTCGCCGACTTCATCATGTGGGCCAAGAACCAGGGCATCGCGGTCGGCCCCGGTCGCGGCTCCGCGGCCGGCTCGATCGTCGCGTACGCGCTCGGCATCACCGACCTCGACCCGATCCCGCACGGCCTGATCTTCGAGCGGTTCCTCAACCCCGAGCGCGTCTCCATGCCCGACGTCGACATCGACTTCGACGAGCGCAGGCGCGTCGAGGTGATCAGGTACGTGACGGAGAAGTACGGCGCCGACAAGGTCGCCATGATCGGCACGTACGGCACGATCAAGGCCAAGAACGCCATCAAGGACTCCGCGCGCGTGCTGGGCTACCCGTACGCGATGGGCGACCGGATCACCAAGGCCATGCCCGCCGACGTCCTCGGCAAGGGCATCCCCCTGTCCGGCATCACCGACCCCTCGCACCCCCGCTACAGCGAGGCGGGCGAGGTCCGGGCGATGTACGAGAACGAGCCGGACGTCAAGAAGGTCATCGACACCGCGCGCGGCGTGGAGGGCCTGGTCCGGCAGATGGGCGTGCACGCCGCCGGCGTGATCATGTCCAGCGAGACCATCACCGAGCACGTCCCCGTCTGGGTGAGGCACACCGACGGCGTCACCATCACCCAGTGGGACTACCCGAGCTGCGAGTCGCTCGGCCTGCTGAAGATGGACTTCCTGGGCCTGCGCAACCTCACGATCATGGACGACGCCGTCAAGATGGTGAAGGCCAACAAGGGGATCGACATCGACCTCCTCGGCCTCCCGCTCGACGACCCCACGACCTTCGAGCTGCTCCAGCGCGGTGACACGCTCGGCGTCTTCCAGTTCGACGGCGGGCCCATGCGGTCCCTGCTGCGGCTGATGAAGCCCGACAACTTCGAGGACATCTCCGCCGTCTCGGCCCTCTACCGGCCGGGCCCGATGGGCATGAACTCGCACACCAACTACGCGCTCCGCAAGAACGGCCAGCAGGAGATCACCCCGATCCACCCCGAGCTGGAGGAGCCGCTCAAGGAGGTCCTGGACGTCACCTACGGCCTGATCGTCTACCAGGAGCAGGTGCAGAAGGCCGCCCAGATCATCGCCGGCTACTCGCTCGGCGAGGCCGACATCCTCCGCCGCGTCATGGGCAAGAAGAAGCCCGAGGAGCTGGCGAAGAACTTCACGATCTTCCAGGCCGGCGCCCGGAAGAACGGCTACAGCGACGAGGCCATCCAGGCGCTGTGGGACGTGCTGGTCCCCTTCGCCGGCTACGCCTTCAACAAGGCCCACTCCGCCGCGTACGGACTCGTGTCGTACTGGACGGCGTACCTCAAGGCCAACCACCCCGCCGAGTACATGGCGGCGCTCCTCACGTCCGTCAAGGACGACAAGGACAAGTCGGCGGTCTACCTCAACGAGTGCCGCCGCATGGGCATCAAGGTCCTCCCGCCCAACGTCAACGAGTCCGAGGCGAACTTCGCGGCCCAGGGCGACGACGTCATCCTCTTCGGCCTCTCGGCCGTGCGGAACGTCGGGACGAACGTCGTCGAGTCGATCATCAAGTGCCGCAAGGCGAAGGGGAAGTACTCCTCCTTCCCCGACTTCCTGGACAAGGTCGAGGTCGTCGTCTGCAACAAGCGCACCGTCGAGTCGCTGATCAAGGCCGGCGCCTTCGACGAGATGGGCCACACGCGCAAGAGCCTCGTCGCCCACCACGAATCCATGATCGACAACGTGGTCGCGGTCAAGCGCAAGGAGGCCGAGGGCCAGTTCGACCTCTTCGGCGGCATGGGCGACGAGGGCGGCGACGAACCGGGGTTCGGCCTGGACGTCGAGTTCTCCGACGTCGAGTGGGAGAAGTCCTACCTGCTCGCCCAGGAGCGCGAGATGCTGGGCCTGTACGTCTCCGATCACCCGCTGTTCGGCATCGAGCACGTCCTGTCGGACAAGAGCGACGCGGCGATCTCGCAGCTCACCGGCGGTGAGCACGCGGACGGCGCGGTCGTCACCATCGGCGGGATCATCTCCGGCCTCCAGCGGAAGATGACCAAGCAGGGCAACGCCTGGGCCATCGCCACCGTCGAGGACCTGGCCGGCTCCATCGAGTGCATGTTCTTCCCCGCCACGTACCAGTTGGTCTCCACCCAGCTCGTCGAGGACACGGTCGTCTTCGTCAAGGGCCGCCTCGACAAGCGCGAGGACGTGCCCCGGCTGGTCGCCATGGAGCTGATGGTCCCCGACCTGTCGTCGGCGGGCACCAACGCGCCGGTCGTCCTCACCATCCCGACGGTGAAGGTGACCCCGCCGATGGTCAGCCGCCTCGGCGAGATCCTCAGCCACCACAGGGGGAACACCGAGGTGCGGATCAAGCTCCAGGGCCCCCGCAAGACCACCGTGCTCCGCCTCGACCGGCACCGCGTCCAGCCCGACCCGGCGCTCTACGGCGACCTGAAGGTCCTCCTCGGCCCGTCCTGCCTGGCCGGCTGAGGCACCGCCGGCGCACACGCGCGGAAGGGGCGCGCCCGTGACGACGGGCGCGCCCCTTCCGTGATCCCGCGCCGGTCCGCCCGGCCCGGGTCAGTTGTGGCCGAACCTCTTCTGGCGGCCCTTCTGCGCGATGTCCGCCGGTGTCACCTGGGTCGTCCGCTGTTCCGCCTGGTGCTGCAGCGACGTGTCGTGCGCCTGTTGGGTGCCGCGCTCGGACTGTCGCTGCTGACGTTCGGTCTTCTTGTTCTTGGCCATGGTGGTGCCTCCTGTGGGATGTGGGGGTCAGGGCCGCGACCAGACTCACATACCGGTATGTGCCGCGCATTTTGGATCATTGCGGACGGTAGTCGTGGGACGCGGCCGGAGGCCGTAGTCAGGAAACGCGGAAGGCACTACGGTGAGGCGCCACGCCGATGATCGCGCTCCGGCAGTTAAGACCCCGGCAGTCGGGCAGACTCGAAGGAAACCCGAAGCAACTCCGATCCCGAGGTTCCCGAAAGAGGGTGGAACACGTGGACCGCTGCGTCGTGCTCGTGGACGCCGGCTATCTGCTCGGCGCCGCCGCCAGCCTGCTGGCGGGGGAGCCCGCCCGCTCCCGGATCACCGTCGACCACACCGCCCTCATCCAGGGACTGCGGGAACGGGCCGAGGCCGACACGGCCCAGCCGCTGCTCCGCATCTACTGGTTCGACGGCGCCCCCGACCGCGTCCCCCAGCCGGAGCACCGCCGACTGCGCGTCATGCCCCGGGTGACCGTCCGGCTCGGCGCCCTGACCCGCAGCGACGGGCGCTGGGCGCAGAAGGGCGTCGACGCCGCCATGCACGCCGAGCTGACCGAACTGGCCCGCAACCGCGCCTGCTCCGACGTCGTCCTCGTCACCGGCGACGGCGACCTGCTGCCCGGCCTGATGTCCGCCAAGGAGCACGGCGTCGCCGTCCACCTCTGGGCCGTCCAGGCCGCCGACGGCGACTACAACCAGTCCGAGGACCTCGTCGCCGAGGCCGACGAGCGCCGCGTCCTCGACCGGGCCTGGATCACCCGCGCCGTACGGGCGAAGGACCTCACCGGAGCGTGCGCCCCGCAGCCCGTACCGCGTCCCGAGATCGCCGCCATCCTCGCCGCGCCCCTGCCCGAGGCGGCCCTCGCCGCCGCCGAACGCGCCTCCGCCGCGGCGTCCGGCGCCCTCGCCGACCAGGCGCCCCCCGCCCCCGCCCCCACCCCGGTCGCCGCGCCCGCCACCGCCGGGCCGCCCGCCGCGCCCGCCAACGGCACGGCGCACCCCGCAGCCCCCTCCGGCGCGGCGCGCGGCGTCCCCACCCCGAAGGACCTCGCCGGGCTGCGCCCCGCCGCCCACCCCGGCACCCCGCCGGCCACCGGGCCCGCCAACGCCACCCTGCGCTGGTCGTCCGACCGCGGCTGGATCGACCGCCCCGGCCCCCTCGGCGAACCCCCCGAGACCGCGTCGCTCCCGACCCTCGCCCAGCTCACCAGCGCCGAACAGCGCTGGGCCGACCGGGAGGAGGACATCACCACGGTCGGCGGCGACCCGTTCGAGGTGGGCCAGGTCTTCGCCCGCCGCTGGATGGAGCGGCTCCCCGAGCAGAGCCACGTCCAGAAGCTCTCCGCGATGTACCCGCGCATCCCGCACCGCATCGACGGCGAACTCCTCAGATACGCCGCCCGGTTCGGCCTCCTCGCCCACAAGGACGACCAGATCGACGAGCACGACCGGTACGCGATCCGGGCCGGTTTCTGGCGCGAGATCGACGTCCGCGCGGCGGCCGGGAACCAGGCGGCGGGGGAGTAGCGGCGGGCACGGCGGGCCGCGCGGCGCCGCCCCGGGCGCGATCCGGGGTCCGCGACCCCTTAGGCTCATCCCTCGTGAGTACGGTGTGCGTGGTGCGGGATCTGGTGAAGACGTACCCCGCCGCGCGCGGCGGGCGCGGCAGGCCCGCGACACCCGAGGTGCGGGCCACCGACGGGATCAGCCTGGACGTGCGGGGCGGCGAGATCTTCGGGCTGCTCGGCCCCAACGGCGCCGGCAAGTCCACCCTCGTACGCCAGCTCACCGGTCTGATGCGACCCGACTCCGGCAGCGTCGAGGTGCTCGGCCACGACCTCGTGCGCCACCCCGACCGCGCCGCGCGGCTCATCGGCTACCTCGGCCAGGAGTCCACCGCGCTCGACGAGCTGACCGTCGCGCTGGCTGCCGAGACGACCGGCCGGCTGCGCGGCCTCACCGCGCGGGACGCCCGCGCCGAACGCGACGCCGTCCTCGACGAACTGGGCCTCGGCGAACTCGCCGCGCGGCCCCTGAAGAAGCTCTCCGGCGGGCAGCGCCGCCTCGCCTGCTTCGCCGCCGCCCTCGTCGGCGAGCGGCCGCTGCTCGTCCTCGACGAGCCGACCACCGGCATGGACCCGATGGCGCGCCGCGCCGTCTGGGCCGCCGTCGACCGGCGCCGCGCCGAGCACGGCGCGACGGTGCTGCTGGTCACCCACAACGTGATAGAGGCGGAGACCGTCCTGGACCGCGTCGCCGTCCTGGAGCGCGGCCGGGTCATCGCCTGCGACACCCCGGCCGGGCTGAAGGAACGCGTGGCCGGCGAGGTGCGCGTCGACCTGGTGTGGCGGGAGCGGGCCCCGCTCGACGTGCCCGAGGTGGCCGCGCTGCGGACCTGCGCCCAGGAGTCGGGGCGCCGTTGGGTGCTGCGCCTGGCTCCGGACGCGGCGCGCGCGGCGGTCGCGGCGGTGACGGGCGGCGCGGCGTTCGCGGCGCTCGACGACTTCACGCTGGCGACGCCGAGCCTGGAGGACGTCTACCTGGCGCTCGGCGGCGAGGCGAAGGGGCTGGTCAAGTCATGAACGCGCGGCGACGCGAGCGAACGGGGCCCGGCGCGGGCCGGCGCCCCGCCCGGGCGGGTGCCCGGACGCGGGGCGCCGCCGTCCCGGTGCGCCGGGCGGTCGGCGGGGCGGACACGGTCGGCGCACGGCACGGCGCCGGTGGCGAGGACGGGAGTGGGAAACGGTGAGCACCCTGCCTGCGGAGGCGCTCTCGACGGGGGCCGTCCGGTCGGCCGCCGGGGCGGGCGGCCGGACGGCCGCGCCCCTCGCACCCCGTGCGCGGCTGCTGCCGGCGCTCGCCGCCGTGTACCGGGCGCAGCTGTCCCGCGCCCGGGTCGCCCGCATCCCGCTGCTGTTCGTCGCGACCTTCCAGTCCATCGGCATCATGGTGCTGATGCGCGGCGTGGTCGACGGCGGTGCCGAGGCCCGCGCGGTCGTCGCCGGGTCGTCCGTCCTCGTCGTGGCGTTCGTCGCGCTGAACCTGCTCGCCCAGTACTTCGGGCAGTTGCGGGCGAGCGGCGGCCTCGACCACTACGCCACGCTGCCCGTGCCGCCCGCCGCCGTGGTGCTCGGCGCCGCCGGGGCGTACGCCTCCTTCACGGTGCCCGGCACGGTCGTCACGGCCGTCACCGGATCGCTCCTCTTCCAGCTTCCGCTCACCCACCTGTGGATCCTCGCGGCCGTCGTCCCGCTCGCCGGGGCCGCCCTGTCCGGGCTCGGCGCCGCGCTCGGCCTGCTGGCCCCGCGCCAGGAACTGGCCACGCTGCTCGGCCAGCTCGGCATGTCGGCGGCGCTGCTGCTCGGCGTCCTGCCGGCCGACCGGCTGCCCGGCCCGATCGGCTGGGCCCGCGACCTGCTCCCGTCCACGTACGGGGTCGAGGCGCTCGCCCGCACCTTCGACGCCGACCCGGACTGGGCGGCCGTCGCCCTCGACCTGTCGGTCTGCGCCGCCGTCGGCGTCGCCTCCCTGGCCGTCGCCACCCGGGCGTACCGCCGGGCGGCCGTCCGGTGAGGCGCTGCCCGACCCGGCCTGGCACGATGACAGAGTGACCGCACCCCTTCCCCCGTCCCACCAGCCCCCGAGTGAGCACGTGCCGAACGACGCCGCCGCCCCCAGCACCCCTCCGAACGGTGACACGCCGGGCGGGCACGCCACGTGGCCGCCCGCGCCCCCGTACGCGAAGGGCGAGGAGGCGGCGCCGGACACGGCGGCGGAGGTGCGCCAGGGCGCCGCGGTCCTGCTCGCGGTGGCGGTCGTGGGGATCGCGCTCGGCCTGCTGTGGCTGTGGCTGGCGCCGCGCACCCCGCTCGTCTCGGACGGCAGGTCGGTCCTGCTGACGGAGTCGGAGGCGGAGCACGCCGTCGGCGCGGACGGCGTGTTCGTCCTGCTCGGCCTGGGGTTCGGCGCGCTCAGCGCCCTCGCCGTGTTCCTGTGGCACCGGCGGGGCGGCGTCGCCGTCGTGGCCGGCCTCGCCCTCGGCGGGGTGCTCGGTTCCGTACTGGGCTGGGGCGCGGGCACGCTCCTCGGACCCACGCACGACGTGGTGGCCCGCGCGCGGGCGGTCGGCGAGGGCGTCCCCTTCGACGCGCCGCTGGAGCTCCAGGCGTACGGGGCGCTGCTGGCCTGGCCGATCGCCGCGATGCTCGTCCACCTGGCGCTCACGGCGCTGTTCGGCCCCCGCGACCCCGAGCCGGAGTGGGACCTCACCCCGTACGGCCCCCCGCTCCCGCCGCACGACGGCCCCCGCGGCTGAGCGGCGGGCCCCGCGCGCCCGGGCGCTACGCCCGGCCGATGGGCGCGAGGACGGCGCCGGTCAGCTCCGCCAGGTGCGCCGGGGCCAGTTCGACCTCCAGGCCGCGCCGCCCCGCCGACACGCAGATCGTCTCGTGCCGCGACGCCGACGCGTCCAGGACCGTCGGCAGCCTCTTGCGCTGCCCCAGCGGCGAAATGCCGCCCCGCACGTAGCCGGTCGTCCGCTCCGCGGCCGCCGGGTCGGCCATCGTCGCGCGCTTGCCGCCGACCGCCGCGGCCAGCGCCTTCAGGTCCAGTTGGCCCGCCACCGGCACCACCGCGACGGTCAGGGCGCCGTCGACGTCGGCGACCAGCGTCTTGAACACCCGCTCCGGGGAGACGCCCAGCGCCTCCGCGGCCTCCTCGCCGTACGAGGGCGACGCCGGGTCGTGCGCGTACTCGTGGACCGTGAAGGGCGTCCCCGCGGCCGTCAGGGCCACCGTCGCGGGGGTGCCGCCCGCCCGCCGCCCGCCGCCCCGGTGCGCGTGCGCCTCGCGCGTCCCCGTCTCCTGCTTCTTCGCCTTCTTCGCCATTCCCTGTCCCTCCCCGTGTCAGTTGGGGCTCGTCGGAGTCCGCGTCAGCTCGACCGCCGGCAGCGAGGGCAGGTGCCGCAGCACCGCCGTCTCGGCGCGCAGCAGCCGCAGTTCCTCACGCAGCCGGGTCGCCGTGTCGGGCGCCTGGAGCAGCCGCTGCTTCGCCGGTGTGTCCAGCACCGCGGCGGCGGCCACCAGGTACGACACGACCGAGGGCTCGTCGGGCAGCTCGGCGCCGGTGGCCAGCGACCGCTCGCGCGCCCCCGCCAGCCGCTTCTGGTACGCGCGGAAGGCCCGCAGCACGCCCTCGGCGAGCGCGCCGGCGCCCTCGCCCTGCGGTTCCTCCAGCTCCTCCAGCTCCGCGGTGAGGAAGGGGCCGCTCGCGTCGACGGACAGGAGCCTCACCCGCGTCGTCCCGGTGGCGAGGACCTCGAAACCGCCGTCCGGGCGCTCGCGGACGGTCGCCGCGTCGGCGATGCAGCCGACCCGGTGGAACGCCTTGAGCGGGTCGGGGCCGAAGCCCGCGGCGGGGCCACGCTCCGGAAGGGCCGTCTGGTCGGGCATCCCCGGCGCGGTCGGCGCCACCTCGTGGCCGTCGCGGATCGCGACGACGGCGAAGCGGCGCGGCTGCGACTCGTCCGTCGTGAGCAGTTCGCGCATCATGGCGCGGTACCGCTCCTCGAAGACGTTCAACGGCAGCACGAGGCCGGGGAAAAGCACCGCGTTCAGCGGGAAGAGGGGCAGGCGAGCGGTGGTCACAGCGGTCAAGCGTAATGGCCGCTCCCCGCCGCGCGTCCGGCCGTCCGCTCACCGGGACCGGACACCGCCCGCGCACGGGCCGCGCACGGGCCGCGAGGGGCGCGCGCGGGCGCCGCGAGGCGGCCCCGGCGCGCGGTCAGCGGCGCCGTCGCACGCTCGCCCGCCGCGTCATGTCGCGCGCCTCCAGGAACCGCCCCAGCGGGTCCCCGCCCTCGCCCGCCGTGGCCGACCAGGGGTACGACGTGGCCCGCGCCCCGATGAGCCGGAACTGCTCCAGCGCCGCCGTCCACCGCTGCCGCGCCATCAGCACGTACGCCAGCAGGTTGCGCACCTCGGCCGGCCACGGGTCGCCCACCGGGTAGCGCGCCGACAGCTCGACCGCCAGGTCCGCCGCCGCGTCCAGCCGCGCCCCCGGCACCCCGTTCCCGTCGCCGCTCACCAACTGCGCGTACGCGGCCCGCAGCGGCAGCGCCCGCACCAGCGAGCCCGGCAGGGAGTCGAGCGCGGCGGCCTCCGCGAAGTCGAAGCACGCCCGGTGCGAGCCGTAGCAGCGGGCCCACAGGTACTCCAGCGCCGACACGTGACACCCGTGGTGGTGCGAGGAGCGGCGCACCGCCTGCTCCCACAGCGCCTCGAACAGCGCGTCCGGCGCCTTGCTGCCGCGCGCGTGGTCCAGCGCGATCCGCCACGGCACCGGGTCGCGGGGCGCCACCTCGGCCGCCGCGTGGACCATCGGCTCCACCTCCCGCAGCCGTTCGGCGCGGACGGGCGACTCCCAGGCGCGGTCCACGGCCAGTTGCGCCGCGACGAGCAGCGCGTCCGGGTCGTCGGGGGCCCGCGCCCGCCACGCCGCCAGCCAGTCCTCCCGGCTGTGGGCGAAGGCGGCGAGGCGCACGGCGTACCGGTCGCGGTACTCCCACTCGGCGGCGTGCCGGGTCGCGGCCAGCAGCCGGGCGGCCGGAATGTGATCCCCGAGCGCGGCGGCCACCAGCGCCGGGCCGAGCCTGTCGTCCGGTGCGTCCAGCAGCACGGAGCCGTCCGGCGGCAGCCCGTCGCGGGGCGGCTGACCGGGCCGGACCGTGCGCGCGTTGCCCAGCAGGGCGCGGAGCAGAGACATCGTGCGGCCCATTGAAAACCGCAGGTGGGGGCCGCGCCAGAGGAAGGCTGTGAAGCTTTGGTGGCGGCGGGAAGGTTGTCCTGCCGAACGTCAAGAGGCGGTAAAGAAAGCGGTGGCGCGGGGACGGGTGGAAACGCGCCGCACCCGTCGACGCCCCCGCCCGGAACCGCTCCGGACCCGCCCCCCGGTCAGCTCCGACGCAGCAGCCGCGACGCGCCCGCCGCCACCGCGGTGGCCAGAATCCACCCCACCAGGATCAGCACCGTTGACAGCCACTGCCACGGTGCCGACAGCCGCCAGTACCCCTCCTGGCCGAGGTTGATCACCGGCAGCAGCAGGTCCAGCGTGTAGAGCACCGCGTCCCACTGCGGGAACTCGTCCCGCTTGATCGGCACCGGCTCGTAGAACGAGAAGGCCAGCGCCCCCGCCGCCCACAGCACCGCCATCCACACCGCCGCCCGCCCCGGCCGGTAGCCGTACGCCACCGTCCAGTCCTGGAGGTAGCCCCACAGCTTCGCGGCGAGCGGCAGCGTCTCCCGGCGCCGCCGCTGCTTGGCCAGCAGCACCTCCCGCGCGTCGGCGTCCTCGCCGCAGCCGCGCAGCACCGTCGCCAGCCGCTCGTACGGCTCCGGCGCGTACTCCGGCGTCGCCGCCGCCACCCACTCCAGCCGCCGGGCCAGCGGGAAGTGCCCGTACGGCACCAGGTTCTCGTACGCGAACCCGCTGATCGCGAGGCCGCCCGGCCCCGGCCAGCTCGCCGCCTGGTCGACGAGCGTGACCACCTTCGCGCCGTTCAGCACCACCCGGCCCTCCTCCGGCCGCTCGCAGTTGAACCGCAGCTCCGGAGTGACGATCCTGCGCAGCGACAGCTCCTCCCTGCGCGCCGACGCCAACACGAACCGCGCCTGGTGCAGGTCGACCGCGTCCCCGAACCGCCCGTCGTCCAGCCGCACCCCGCCCCGGCACTCGAAGGGCCGCATCCGCGTGCCCCGCATCGGCGTGTTGACGTCGCCCAGCCCGTACGGCGGCGTCCCGCCCAGGTGGTCGCCCGAGCCGCCCACCGACTCGCTCACCCACGCGCCCGTCAGGTACAGCGTGCGCTCCACGCTCAGCTGCGGCGCGTTCAGCGCGCGCCGCCCCTCCGCGCCCCGCAGCCGGCTGCCGCGCAGGCTCAGCGACACCCCGACCTTCGCGCCGCGCATGCTGAACTCGCCGTACGTCTCGATCAGCTCGGCCTGGAGGTCCTGCGCCACCGACATGCCGTCCGCGACGATCGCCCGGCCGCGCCGGTCCGGCTGCACGTGGATCTGGCTGATCAGCAGGTCCGTGCCTATCTGCGCGTCCGTGAGGCGCACCCCGCGCGCCACCCGGCAGCGCGGCAGGTGCAGGTCGCCCTCCGTGTGCAGCCGGGCCGCCTCCAGGCGGGGTATCGCGCAGCCGACCAGCCGGAGCGTGGTGAACCGGGACTCCGGCAGCACCACCTCGTCGTCGAAGACGCACCCCTGCAACTCCACGTACGGCGCGATCGTGCCGCCCGCCAGGTCCAGCCGCCCCGTGATCCGAGCCCCGCGCACCTTGAGCGCCGAGACGCGCCCCGCCAGCGCCGGCGGGCCGGACAGCAGCAGCCGGGCCACCACCCGCGCCCGGACGCACCGCTCCTGCGGCCACTCCCGCGGCACGAACGGGTCGTCCAGCACCGGATGGCCCGAGCGCAGGTCGTACCACGCGCCGATGCGGAACGCCTGCCACATCCCCAGTTCGGCGGGGGTGAGGTCGCCGGGCACCTCGTCGTCGTGACGGTCGTCGCGGTCGTCGTGCGGCTCGGTCAATGCCGCCCTCCTCGCTTCCCTGGTCGTACGGCTGTTCTTCCCTCTGCGTGACGGCCTGAACGCTAACGGTCAGGTGTGACAACCGCGGGGTGATGTGGCGTGTATCAGCCAGTGATACGGACGGTCGGAGCCGCGAGCCCGTCTGCGAGAATTGACCTGTGATCTCACGAATCGATCTGCGCGGCGACGCCCTGCCGACGGGCGGCGCCCTGCGCGACCTGCTGCCCCGTGCCGAGTTCGACGTGGAAGCCGCCCTGGAGAAGGTGCGGCCCATCTGCGAGGCCGTGCACCATCGGGGCGACGCGGCGCTGATCGACTACGCCGAGCGGTTCGACGGCGTCGCCCTCGACCAGGTGCGCGTCCCGGCCGCCGCGTTGGCCCGCGCCCTGGAGGAGCTGGATCCGGCCGTCCGCGCCGGCCTGGAGGAGTCCGCCCGCCGCGCCCGGACCGTCCACCGCGAGCAGCGCCGCACCACGCACACGACACAGGTCGTGCCCGGCGGCACGGTCACCGAGAAGTGGGTCCCCGTCGGGCGCGTCGGCCTGTACGCGCCGGGCGGCCGTTCCGTCTACCCCTCGTCCGTGATCATGAACGTCGTGCCGGCGCAGGAGGCGGGCGTCGAGTCGATCGCCCTGGCCTCCCCGCCGCAGAAGGAGTTCGGCGGCCTGCCGCACCCCACGATCCTCGCCGCCTGCGCCCTCCTCGGCGTCGACGAGGTGTACGCGGCGGGCGGCGCCCAGGCCGTCGCCATGTTCGCGTACGGCACGGAGACCTGCGCCCCCGCCGACATGGTCACCGGCCCCGGCAACATCTGGGTCGCCGCCGCCAAGCGGTACTTCACCGGCCGCATCGGCATCGACACGGAGGCCGGCCCCACCGAGATCGCCGTCCTCGCCGACGCCACCGCCGACCCGGTCCACGTCGCCGCCGACCTGATCAGCCAGGCCGAGCACGACCCGCTCGCCGCCGCCGTGCTCGTCACCGACTCCGCCGAGCTGGCCGACGCCGTCGAGCGCGAGCTGGAGGCGCAGGTCGCCGCGACCAAGCACGTCGACGACCGCGTCCTGCCCGCCCTGCGCGGCAAGCAGTCCGCGATCGTCCTCGTCGACGGCGTCGACGAGGGCCTGCGCGTCGTCGACGCGTACGGCGCCGAGCACCTGGAGATCCAGACCGCCGACGCCGCCGCCGTCGCCCAGCGCGTCCGCAACGCCGGCGCGATCTTCGTCGGCCCCTGGTCGCCGGTCTCCCTCGGGGACTACTGCGCCGGCTCCAACCACGTCCTGCCCACCGGCGGCTGCGCCTGCCACTCCTCGGGCCTGTCCGTCCAGTCCTTCCTGCGCGGCATCCACATCGTGGACTACACGCGCGAAGCGCTCGCCGAGGTCACCCACCACGTGGTCACGCTCGCCGAGGCGGAGGACCTGCCGGCGCACGGCGCGGCCGTGAAGGCCCGCTTCGGGGGAGAGGTGCCGCAGCCGTGACCGACGTGCGCATCGACGACCTGCCCATCCGCGACGAGCTGCGCGGCAAGTCCCCCTACGGGGCGCCCCAGCTCGACGTACCCGTACGCCTCAACACCAACGAGAACCCCTACCCGCTGCCCGAGCCGCTCGTGGAGCGCATCGCGGAGCGCGTCCGGGAGGCCGCCCGGCACCTCAACCGCTACCCCGACCGCGACGCGGTCGAGCTGCGCGCCGGACTGGCCCGCTACCTCACCCGCACCACCGGCCACGAGGTCGACACGAGCCGGGTCTGGGCGGCCAACGGCTCCAACGAGGTCCTCCAGCAGCTCCTACAGACCTTCGGCGGCCCCGGCAGGACCGCGCTGGGCTTCGAGCCCTCGTACTCCATGCACGGCCTGATCTCCCGCGGCACGGGCACCGGCTGGATCTCCGGCCCCCGCCGCGACGACTTCGGCATCGACGTGGCGGCCGCCTCGGCGGCCATCGCCGAGCACCGCCCCGACGTGGTGTTCATCACCTCCCCCAACAACCCCACCGGCACCGCCGTCGACGCCGACACGGTGCTGGCCCTCCACGACGCCGCCCAGGCCGCCAAGCCGTCCCTGGTCGTCGTCGACGAGGCGTACGTCGAGTTCAGCCACCGCCCGTCGCTGCTGCCGCTCATCGAGGGCCGCCCGCACCTGGTGGTCTCCCGCACCATGTCGAAGGCGTTCGGCGCCGCCGGGCTCCGCCTCGGCTACCTCGCCGCCCACCCGGCCGTCGTCGACGCCGTCCAGCTGGTCCGCCTGCCGTACCACCTGTCCGCCGTCACCCAGGCCACCGCGCTCGCCGCGCTCGAACACACCGATACGCTGCTGGGGTACGTCGAACACCTCAAGGCCGAACGGGACCGGCTCGTCACCGAGCTGCGCGCCCTCGGGTACGAGGTCACCGACTCCGACGCCAACTTCGTCCAGTTCGGCCGCTTCGAGGACGCCCACGCCGCGTGGCGCGGGATCCTCGACCGCGGCGTCCTGGTCCGCGACAACGGCGTACCGGGTTGGCTTCGGGTCACGGCCGGCACGCCGCAGGAGAACGACGCGTTCCTGGATGCGGTTCGCGCACTGAGGAAGGAGCAGAGCTCATGAGCCGCGTAGGACGGGTCGAGCGCACCACCAAGGAAACCTCCGTCGTCGTCGAGATCGACCTCGACGGCACCGGGAAGGTCGACGTCGCCACCGGCGTCGGCTTCTACGACCACATGCTCGACCAGCTCGGCCGCCACGGGCTGTTCGACCTCACGGTCAAGACCGAGGGCGACCTGCACATCGACTCGCACCACACGATCGAGGACACCGCCCTCGCCCTCGGCGCCGCCTTCAAGCAGGCCCTCGGCGACAAGGTCGGCATCTACCGCTTCGGCAACTGCACGGTCCCGCTGGACGAGTCCCTCGCCCAGGTCACCGTCGACCTCTCCGGCCGCCCGTACCTCGTGCACACCGAGCCCGAGAACATGGCGCCGATGATCGGCGCGTACGACACGACGATGACCCGGCACATCCTGGAGTCGTTCGTCGCCCAGGCCCAGATCGCCCTGCACGTCCACGTCCCGTACGGGCGCAACGCCCACCACATCGTGGAGTGCCAGTTCAAGGCCCTCGCCCGCGCCCTGCGGTACGCCTCCGAGCGCGACCCGCGCGCCGCCGGCATCCTGCCGTCGACGAAGGGCGCCCTGTGAGCGGCGCCCGCGCGACCGCCGGGCCGCGGACGCGCACGACGGCGGCGCCTTCGCGCCGCGCGGGCGGAGAAGGGAACGAGGGCACGCGGTGACCGGACTGTCGACCGTCCTGATCGTCGTCGGCCTGTTCCTGGCCGGCGGCGTCTACTCCTTCGCCCGGCAGAAGATGCCCAAGGGCGTCGTCGTCCTGCTCGCCGTCGCCTCCGGCATGTGCCTCCTCGCCGGCGTCCTGAGGATCCAGGGAATCTGGGAATGACCCGAATGAACAGCACCGCGAAGAAAGTCGTCGTCTTCGACTACGGGTTCGGCAACGTCCGCTCCGCCGAACGCGCCCTCGCGCGCGTGGGCGCCGACGTCGAGATCACCCGCGACTACGACAAGGCCATGAACGCCGACGGGCTCCTCGTCCCCGGCGTCGGCGCCTTCTCCGCCTGCATGGCCGGGCTGAAGGAAGCCCGCGGGGACTGGATCGTCGGCCGCCGGCTGTCCGGCGGGCGGCCCGTCATGGGCATCTGCGTCGGCATGCAGATCCTGTTCGCGCGCGGCGTCGAGCACGGCGTCGAGACCGAGGGCCTCGACGAGTGGCCCGGGACGGTCGGCCCGCTCAAGGCGCCCGTCATCCCGCACATGGGGTGGAACACCGTCGAGGCGCCGGAGGACAGCGAGCTGTTCGCCGGGATCGACCCCGACGAGCGGTTCTACTTCGTGCACTCGTACGCCGTGACCGACTGGTCCCTGGAGACCGCCAACCCCGCCCTGCGCCCCCCCAGGGTCACCTGGTCCGCGCACGGCGAGAGGTTCGTCGCCGCCGTCGAGAACGGCGCCCTGTGGGCGACCCAGTTCCACCCGGAGAAGTCCGGCGACGCCGGGGCCCAGTTGCTCACCAACTGGCTCAAGACCTTCTGATCCGACCTTCCCGACCCCGCTTAGAGGCTAGGACCCCTGAGATGACCAAGCTCGAACTCCTCCCCGCCGTCGACGTCCGGGACGGCCAGGCCGTACGGCTCGTCCACGGCGAGTCCGGCACGGAGACGTCCTACGGCTCCCCGCTGGAGGCGGCCCTGGCCTGGCAGCGCGCGGGCGCCGAGTGGCTCCACCTCGTCGACCTCGACGCCGCCTTCGGCACCGGTGACAACCGCGACCTGATCGCCGAGGTCACCGGGGCCATGGACATCAAGGTCGAGCTGTCCGGCGGCATCCGCGACGACGCCTCCCTCGCCGCGGCCCTCGCCACCGGCTGCACCCGCGTCAACCTGGGCACGGCCGCCCTGGAGAGCCCCGAGTGGGTCGCCAAGGTGATCGCCGAGCACGGCGACAGGATCGCCGTCGGCCTCGACGTGCGCGGCACCACCCTGCGCGGCCGCGGCTGGACCCGCGACGGCGGCGACCTGTACGAGACGCTGGCGCGCCTCGACTCCGAGGGCTGCGCCCGGTACGTCGTCACCGACATCGCCAAGGACGGCACGCTCCAGGGCCCCAACCTGGAGCTGCTGCGCGACGTCTGCGCCGCCACCGACCGGCCCGTCGTCGCCTCCGGCGGCGTCTCCTCCCTCGACGACCTGCGCGCCATCGCCGAGCTGGTCCCGCTGGGCGTCGAGGGCGCCATCGTCGGCAAGGCGCTGTACGCCAAGTCCTTCACCCTCGAGGAAGCCCTCGCGGCGGTGTCCGCGTGACCGGGTCCGTGCGCAAGGTCGTCACCGGCGCGCCCTGGGAGGAGCAGTTCGGCTACTCCCGCGCGGTGGAGCTGCCCCACGGCCTCGTCCTGGTCTCCGGGTGCACGTCCGTCGTCGACGGCGCCATCGCCGAGGGCGGCCCGTACGAGCAGGCCGTCAACGCCTTCAACGTGGCGTTCGACGCGCTGGGGCAGCTCGGCCTCGGCCCGGCGGACGTGGTCCGCACCCGGATGTACATCACCCACGCGCGGGACGTGGAGGAGGTCGGACGCGCCCACAAGGAGCTGTTCGACGCCGTCCGCCCCGCCGCGTCGATGCTCATCGTCTCCGGCTTCGTCGACCCCCGGCTCGTCGTCGAGGTCGAGGTCGAGGCGTACCGCGCGAACGGAGGTGCCGCGTCATGAGCCTCGCGGTCCGGGTCATCCCCTGCCTCGACGTGGACAACGGCCGCGTCGTCAAGGGCGTCAACTTCCAGAACCTCCGCGACGCGGGCGACCCCGTCGAGATGGCGAAGCTGTACGACGCCGAGGGCGCCGACGAGCTGACGTTCCTCGACATCACCGCGTCGTCCGGCAACCGGGAGACCACCTACGACGTGGTGCGGCGCACCGCCGAGCAGGTGTTCATCCCGCTCACCGTGGGCGGCGGCGTGCGCAGCGCCGACGACGTGGACCGGCTGCTGCGCGCCGGCGCGGACAAGGTCGGCGTCAACACGGCCGCCATCGCCCGCCCCGAGCTGATCCGGGAGGTCTCCGAGCGGTTCGGCAGCCAGGTGCTCGTGCTGTCCGTGGACGCCCGGCGCTGCCCGGAGGGCACCGGCACGCCGTCCAGGTTCGAGGTCACCACGCACGGCGGGCGCCGGGGGACCGGCATCGACGCCGTGGAGTGGGCCCACCGGGCCGCGGAGCTGGGCGCGGGGGAGATCCTGCTGAACTCCATGGACGCGGACGGCACGAAGGACGGCTACGACACCGCGATGATCTCGGCGGTCCGCGCGCACGTCTCCGTACCGGTGATCGCTTCCGGCGGCGCCGGGGCGCTCGGCCACTTCCCGCCCGCGATCGAGGCCGGCGCGGACGCCGTCCTGGCGGCGTCCGTGTTCCACTTCGGCGACCTGCGGATCGGCGAGGTGAAGGCCACCCTCCGGGAAGCGGGCCACCCCGTCCGCTGAGGCGGGCCCCGCGCGCGGCGGCCGGGCCGGCCCTCGGCCCGGGTCGCCCACCGCGGCGGCGGGCCCGGCCGTCAGGACGGGGCCCCGCCGCGGTGGGCCCCGGGGGAAGACCCGGACCCCGGGCCGCCCGCAGGCCGTCCACGGCGGGGAGGGCGCACGGCGGCCCCGCCTCCGCGGGCCCTTCGCGCACCGGCGGGGCTGCGGCCCGGCTCCGGCAGGAGCCCCACGCCCCGGCCGGGCGCGCCGGCCGCGACGGACAGCGCCCCGCGCGGGTCGACGCGGGCCCCGAAGCCGGGGACGTCCGTGCGGGGAAGGCGCGCCTTCCCCGCCGTCCGCGTACACGCCGTGCCCGCCGGCCGCGGGGCGCGGCGGAAAGCGGCCGGTGGCCGACGACGGCCTACGCCGTACCCGCCGGTCCTCGCGGCCCTGAGCGCGGCCTCAGACCCCCAGCCTCGCTTCGAGGACGCGCGCGACCGCTTCCTTGTCGCCGTCCAACTCCACCCTGGCGGCTTCCTGCCGCCCGTACAGGAACAGCGTCAGCTCGCCCGGCTCACCGGTCACCGTCACCACGGGCGTACCGCGGTGCGCGACGGCCGTCCGGCCGTCGGGGCGGCGCACGACGAGGCCCACGGGGGAGCGCCGCCCCATCAGCCGGGCCATCCTCTCCAGCCGGGACCACAGCGCGTCCGCGAACACCGGGTCGACCTCGCGCGGCGTCCAGTCCGCCCGCGCCCGCCGCACGTCCTCGGCGTGGACGTAGAACTCCATCGTGTTCGCGCCCTCGTCGACCTGCTTGATCGAGAACGGCGACATCCGCGGCGGGCCCGTCCGGATCAGCCCGAGCAGCTCCTCGTACGGCTTCGCGGCGAACTCCGCCTGCACCCGCTCCAGCCGGTCCCGCAGCGGCCCCAGCAGGACGCCCGCCGCCGCGTCCGGGCGGCGCTCGCGCACCACCAGGTGGGCGGCCAGGTCACGGGCGGTCCAGCCGTCGCAGAGGGTCGGCGCGTCGGGACCCGCCGTCTCCAACAGATCGGCCAGGAGCAGTCGTTCACGCTTGGCATGGGTGGACATGACCGCCAGCGTACGGGGGCGCACCCCGGTCCGCCCAGTGGACACGGCCCGGTCCGCCCCGCGCCGCGCGGCACAATGGCGGCATGACCAGCAACCTTGACCCGGCCATCGCCGCCCGCCTCAAGCGCAGCCCCGACGGGCTGGTCCCGGCCATCGCCCAGCAGTACGACACCGGTGAGGTGCTGATGCTCGGCTGGATGGACGACGAGGCCCTGCACCGCACCCTCACCACCGGCCGCTGCACCTACTGGTCGCGCAGCCGCCAGGAGTACTGGGTCAAGGGCGACACGTCCGGTCACGTCCAGCACGTCAAGTCCGTCGCCCTCGACTGCGACGCCGACACGGTCCTCGTCAAGGTCGACCAGGTGGGCGCCGCCTGTCACACCGGCGCCAGGACGTGCTTCGACGCCGACGTGCTCCGGTTGGGCTAGTAGGGTCGGGCGGCATGGACCTCGAGACCTTCCGCAAGCTGGCGGCCGACCGCCGAGTGATCCCCGTCAGCCGCCGCCTCCTCGCGGACGGCGACACCCCGGTCGGCCTTTACCGCAAGCTGGCCGCAGAACGCCCCGGAACGTTCCTCCTGGAGTCCGCCGAGAACGGCCGCTCCTGGTCCCGCTACTCCTTCGTCGGCGTCCGCAGCGCCGCCACCCTGACCGTACGCGACGGGCAGGCGCACTGGCTGGGCACGCCGCCCGTCGGCGTCCCCGTCGACGGCGACCCGCTGGAGGCCCTGCGCGCCACCGTGGAGGCCCTGCACACCCCGCGCGACCTCGCCTCCGGGATGCCGCCCTTCACCGGCGGCATGGTGGGCTACCTCGGCTACGACATCGTGCGGCGCCTGGAGCGCATCGGCGACCACGGCGCGGACGAGCTGGGCCTGCCCGAGCTGACCATGCTGCTCACCTCCGACCTGGCCGTCCTCGACCACTGGGACGGCACGGTCCTGCTGATCGCCAACGCGATCAACCACAACGACCTCGACACCGGCGTCGACGAGGCCCACGCGGACGCCGTCGCCCGGCTCGACGCCATGGAGGCGGACCTCACCAGGCCCGTCGACTCCGGGCCCGCGGTCCTGCCGCCGTCCGAGCTGCCCGAGTACACCGCCCGCTGGGGCGGCGAGGCGTACCAGGAGGCCGTCGAGGACATCAAGGAGCGCATCCGCGCCGGCGAGGCCTTCCAGGTCGTCCCGTCGCAGCGCTTCCGGACGCCCTGCACGGCGAGCGCCCTGGACGTCTACCGGGTCCTGCGGGCCACCAACCCGTCCCCGTACATGTACCTGCTCCGCTTCGACGGGTTCGACGTCGTCGGCTCCAGCCCTGAGGCGCTGGTCAAGGTCGAGGCCGGGCACGCGATGCTCCACCCGATCGCCGGCACCCGGCCGCGCGGCGCCACCCCGCAGGAGGACCAGGCCCTCGCCGACGAGCTGATCGCCGACCCCAAGGAGCGCGCCGAGCACCTCATGCTCGTCGACCTCGGCCGCAACGACCTGGGCCGGGTCTGCGCGCCGGGCTCCGTCGAGGTCGTCGACTTCATGTCGATCGAGCGCTACTCCCACGTCATGCACATCGTCTCCACGGTGACCGGCCGCGTCGCGGAGGGCCGCACGGCCTTCGACGTGCTGACCGCCTGCTTCCCCGCCGGGACGCTCTCCGGAGCGCCCAAGCCGCGCGCCATGCAGATCATCGAGGAACTGGAGCCCAGCCGCCGCGGCCTGTACGGCGGCGCCGTCGGCTACCTGGACTTCGCGGGCGACTCGGACACGGCCATCGCCATCCGCACGGCCCTGCTGCGCGACGGCACGGCGTACGTCCAGGCGGGTGCCGGGGTGGTCGCGGACTCCGACCCGGTCGCCGAGGACACCGAGTGCCGCAACAAGGCGGCCGCGGTGCTCCGCGCCGTCCACACGGCCAACCGGATGAACCGCGTCCGGGCGCATGGGGGATAGTGGAACACGTGAGTGCCGCATCCGTACCCCAGCCCCGTGCCACCGGCCAGGGCGAGGCGGTGACCGCCGGAGGCGGCCGTCGCAGCCTCGCCGTGGCCCTGCTCCTCGGCGCCCTCGGCGCCGCCGTCGTCCTCCTCGCCTCCGGCCGCACCTGGACCGAGGGGCGCGTCACCGGCGTCGGCGGCAGCGTCGCCCTGGAGGCCGCCGGGGGTGACATCACCGGCGCGCCCACGGCCCTGGCCGTGGTGGGGCTCGCCGCCCTCGTCGCCGTCCTCGCCGCGCGCGGCGCCGGCCGCCGCGTCGTCGCGCTGTTCCTCGCGCTGAGCGGCGCCGGGGCGGCCACGGCCGCCCTCCTCGGCGCGAACGACAGCACCGCCCTGGACGAGCAGGCCGCCCGCACCACCGGCGACACCGCCGCGCGGGCCGCCGCCCTGACGCAGACGGCCTGGCCGTACGTGACGGCCGTCGCCGCCCTGCTGATCCTCGCCGCCGGACTGATCGCCCTGCGGTACGGCCGGACCTGGCCCGCCATGTCCGGCCGGTACGAGCGCGACGGCGCCCCCCGCGCGCGCGGCGCCCGCCGCGCCGGCGACCCCGACCGGCCCGAGGACCTGTGGAAGGCCCTGGACCGCGGCGAGGACCCCACGGACGGCACCTGACCGGGGCCTACGACGCATGCGGCGCACCCCCGGATCACCCGGTACGCGCGCGTGCGGAAGAATGGCCGTGAGCGTCCGCACTCGGCGGGGCCTCACCACAGAGCAACATTCAACGAGGAGCAACTCATGGCGGGCAGCGCCCACGGACACACCCCGGCCGCCTGGACCGGTGTCACCATCTCCTTCATCGGCTTCTGCATCGCCGGTGTCTTCATGGTGGCGGCCAACCCGCTCGGCTTCTGGGCCGGAATCGCCGTCGTCCTGCTCGGCGGTGTCGTCGGCGCCGCGATGAAGGCCGCCGGACTCGGCCAGCCGAAGGAGTCGCGGGAGCAGGCCGAGGCCCGGGCCGCCGCCAGCCGCGCGGAGGCCACCTCCTGACCCCCGCACGCCCCTGACCCCCGGTCAGGGGCGGGGCACGGTCCGGCCCGCCGGGCTGCGCCTTCCCGCGCGGGCGGCGACAATCAGCGGGTGGACGCCACGACACCGCCCCCCGCCGGGCCGCACCCCCCGCCTCCCGCCGGGCCGCACCCCGGCCCGGCCCGCGCCCCGTACGCGCCGCCCCCGGCCCCCCGCCCGCCGCACCGGCGGCTCCTGCCGCCGCTGGGCACCCTCGCGGGCGCCGCGGCGGCCTTCGCGTACGTCGGCGCCGTCGACCCGAACGAGCCCGGCCACTACCCCGTCTGCCCCCTGCTGCGCTACACGGGCCTGTACTGCCCCGGCTGCGGCGGGCTGCGCAGCGCCCACGCCTTCGTCCACGGCGACCTCGCCGCCGCCCTCGGCGCCAACGCCATGGCGGTCGCCGGATACGCCGCCTTCGCGGTGTTCATGGTGTTCTGGCTGGTCAAGGCGGCCCGAGGGCTCCCCGTACGGCTCGATCCGAGCCCGCTCGCGCTCTGGCTGCTCGGTGGGGCCTGGGCCGTCTTCACCGTCGTGCGGAACCTGCCCTTCGGTTCCGCGCTCGCCCCGTGAAGGCCCAGGTCACCGACGAGACGTCAACCGGATGCGGACGATGGCCCCACCTCCGGATACCATCGAGGGTGTCTGGCTTGATCAATCATCACCCTCCCGGAAGGGGGCCTCTCGCGTGAGTGTGCTCGACGAGATCATCGAAGGCGTGCGCGCCGACCTCGCAGAGCGACAGGCGCGGGTCTCCCTCGACGAGCTCAAGGAGCGGGCCGCCAAGGCCCCCCAAGCCCGCGACGGCGCTGCCGCCCTGCGTGGCGAGGGCGTCAAGGTGATCTGCGAAGTCAAGCGTTCCAGCCCCTCCAAGGGCGCCCTGGCCGCCATCGCCGACCCCGCGGGACTCGCCGCGGACTACGAGGCGGGCGGCGCGGCCGTGATCTCCGTCCTCACCGAGCAGCGCCGCTTCGGCGGCTCCCTCGCCGACCTGGAGGCCGTCCGCGCGCGCGTGGACGTGCCGGTCCTGCGCAAGGACTTCATCGTCACCGCGTACCAGCTCTGGGAGGCCCGCGCGTACGGCGCGGACGTCGCCCTGCTGATCGTCGCCGCCCTGGACCAGCCCGCGCTGGTCTCGCTGATCGAGCGCGCCGAGTCCATCGGCCTCACCCCGCTCGTCGAGGTCCACGACGAGGAGGAGGTCGCCCGCGCCGTCGACGCGGGCGCCCGGATCATCGGCGTCAACGCCCGCGACCTGAAGACCCTCAAGGTGGACCGCTCCACGTTCGAGCGCGTGGCCCCCGAGATCCCGTCCCACGTCGTCAAGGTCGCCGAGTCCGGCATCCGCGGCCCGCACGACCTGATCGCGTACGCCAACGCGGGCGCCGACGCGGTGCTCGTCGGCGAGTCGCTGGTGACCGGCCGCGACCCGAAGGTCGCCGTGGCGGACCTCGTCGCCGCCGGGGCGCACCCGGCGCTGCGGCACGGGCGGGACTGAGCGCCTGCCGTGCCCGTCACCCCCGTCACCCCGGCCGCGGCCCGGCCCCGCGCGGTCCTGGCCACGCCCCCGGAGGCGTACGCCCGGCTCGCCCGGGGCTGCCGCCCCCGGGGCTGCCGCGCGCCCGCGCGGCGGGTGCACGGACGGCGCGTGCGGTACGTCATCGGCTCCGAGCCCGGCCAGGTCAACGGCATGCGATGGCGCCCCCCGCGGGGCGCGGGGAACGACTGCGCGACGCGTCGCGTCCGGCTCGCGGCCGGCTGACGACCCCCGCCCCACGGCGTTCGGTGTCCACCCACACTCACCGTGAGGTTTCCGCATGTCCAGCGAGTTCTTCATTCCCGACCCGGAGGGTCGCGTTCCGAACGTCGAGGGCTACTTCGGCGCCTTCGGCGGCAAGTTCATCCCGGAGGCGCTCGTCGCCGCCGTCGACGAGGTCGCCGTCGAGTACGACAAGGCCAAGACCGACCCGGCGTTCGCCGCCGAGCTCGACGACCTGCTCGTCCACTACACCGGCCGGCCCAGCGCCCTGACCGAGGTGTCCCGGTTCGCCGAGCACGCCGGCGGCGCCCGGATCTTCCTCAAGCGCGAGGACCTGAACCACACCGGCTCCCACAAGATCAACAATGTGCTGGGCCAGGCCCTGCTCACCAGGCGGATGGGCAAGACCCGCGTCATCGCCGAGACGGGCGCCGGCCAGCACGGCGTCGCCACCGCGACCGCGTGCGCGCTGTTCGGCCTCGACTGCACCATCTACATGGGCGAGGTCGACACCCGGCGCCAGGCCCTCAACGTCGCCCGCATGCGGATGCTCGGCGCCGAGGTCATCGCCGTGAAGTCCGGCAGCCGCACGCTGAAGGACGCCATCAACGAGGCGTTCCGCGACTGGGTCGCCAACGTCGACAGCACCCACTACCTCTTCGGGACCGTCGCCGGACCGCACCCGTTCCCGGCCATGGTCCGCGACTTCCACCGGGTCATCGGCGTCGAGGCGCGCCGCCAGATCCTGGAGCGCGCCGGGCGGCTGCCCGACGCCGCCGTCGCCTGCGTCGGCGGCGGCTCCAACGCCATCGGCCTGTTCCACGCGTTCATCCCCGACGAGGGCGTCCGCCTCGTCGGCTGCGAGCCGGCCGGCCACGGCGTGGAGACCGGCGAGCACGCGGCGACCCTGACGGCCGGCGAGCCGGGCATCCTGCACGGTTCCCGCTCGTACGTCCTCCAGGACGACGAGGGCCAGATCACCGAGCCGTACTCGATCTCCGCCGGCCTGGACTACCCGGGCATCGGCCCCGAGCACGCCTACCTCAAGGACAGTGGCCGCGGCGAGTACCGCGCCGTGACCGACGACGCGGCCATGCAGGCCCTGCGCCTGCTGTCGCGCACCGAGGGCATCATCCCGGCCATCGAGTCCGCGCACGCCCTCGCCGGCGCCCTGGAGCTCGGCCGGGAGCTGGGCCCCGACGGGCTGATCCTGGTGAACCTGTCCGGCCGCGGCGACAAGGACATGGACACCGCCGCCCGCTACTTCGGGCTGTACGACACCGACGCCGAGGTCGCCTCCGACGAGGCCGGCGCCACCGCCGAGATCGAGGGGGACGCCAAGTGAGCGGGAACATCGGGCTGTTGAGCGACACCCTGGCCGCGGCCAAGGCCGAGGACCGGGCGGCGCTCATCGCGTACCTCCCGGCCGGCTTCCCGACCGTGGACGGCGGGATCGAGGCGGTCAAGGCCGTCCTGGAGGGCGGCGCCGACATCGTCGAGGTCGGCCTGCCGCACAGCGACCCCGTCCTGGACGGCCCCGTCATCCAGACCGCCGACGACATCGCCCTGCGCGGCGGCGTCCGCATCGCCGACGTGATGCGCACGGTCCGCGAGGCGTTCGAGGCCACCGGCAAGCCGGTCCTGGTCATGACGTACTGGAACCCCGTCGACCGGTACGGCGTCGAGCGGTTCACCGCGGAGCTGGCCGAGGCCGGCGGCGCCGGGTGCATCCTGCCCGACCTGCCCGTCCAGGAGTCCGGGCTGTGGCGGGAGCACGCCGAGAAGCACGGCCTGGCCACCGTGTTCGTCGTCGCGCCCAGCAGCAGGGACGAGCGGCTCGCCACGATCACCGCCGCCGGCTCCGGGTTCGTCTACGCGGCGTCCCTCATGGGCGTCACCGGCACCCGGGAGTCGGTCGGCGAGCAGGCCGCCGGACTCGTGCGGCGCACCCGCGCCACCACGGACCTGCCGGTCTGCGTCGGGCTCGGCGTGTCCGACGCCGCGCAGGCCGCGCAGGTCGCCTCCTTCGCGGACGGCGTCATCGTCGGCTCCGCCTTCGTCAAGCGGCTCCTCGACGCCGACGGCCACGCGGCCGGAGTGGCGGCCGTACGGGAACTGGCGGGCGAACTGGCCCGGGGCGTGCGGCGGGTTTCGTAGCTCGTACGGGTGGTTGTGGAACCGGGGAGGCGCGAACGTGCCTCCCCGGTTCGTTGCTTGGGCGTGAACGAGAAGAACAGGGCAGGGAAGGGGAGCGCGCGCCAGCGCCTCCAGATCGAACGCGAGCGCGAGAAGGCTCGTGAGAAGCGCCGCCGCCTGGTGCTGGTGACGGCGGCCGTCGCCGGTGTGCTCGGCCTCGCCGCCGTCGTCGGCGTCATCGCGGCGAACACCGGCGGCAAGGGCGACACGTCCGGCAAGGGCCCGGTGACCGCGCCGTCCGGCGCCACCGGCGAGGACCAGCTCGTCATCCCGGTCGGCGCGCCGGACGCCCCCGCCACGCTGACCGTGTGGGAGGACTTCCGCTGCCCGGCCTGCGCCATGTTCGAGAACAACTTCCGGGACACGATCCACGAGCTGGAGGCCGCCGGGCAGCTGCGGACCGAGTACCGGCTCGCCACGATCATCGACGGCAACATGGGCGGCAGCGGCTCGCTCAACGCGGCGAACGCCGCGGCGTGCGCACAGGACGCCGGGAAGTTCAGCGCGTACCACGACGTGCTCTTCGCGAACCAGCCGGAGGAGGCCGACGACGCCTTCGCCAAGGACGCGAAGCTGTTCGAGCTGGCGGCGAAGGTGCCGGGCCTCGACACCCCCGCCTTCCGCTCCTGCGTCGCCGAGGGCACGCACGACGGCTGGGTGAACGCGTCGAACGAGGCGTTCCGCTCGGGGGACTTCCGGGGCACGCCGACCGTCCTGCTCAACGGCGAGCCGGTCTTCCCGGCGAAGGGGAACGAGCAGATCTCCCCGGCGAACCTGAAGAAGTGGGTCGCGCAGGCCAACAAGGGCAAGAAGCCCGGCACGGCGACCCCGTCCACCGGGGCGTCCGCGACCGTGCCGGGGACAGCGTCGCCGGCGTCGCCCGCGGCGAGCGGGGCCCGCGGCGACTCGGACACCGGCTCAGGACCGGGCTCCGGCGCGGACCCCGCGTACTGACGCCGCGCCGCGGCCCCGACCGCCGTCCGGCCGGGCGGAACGCGGGACGACCCGCGACCGAGCGGTCGCCGTGCGCCCCGGCCGCCGTCCGGCCGGGCGGAACCGGCCGGGTGTTATGCAGTCTTTGCCGGGTGGGCGGCCCGGTCGCCGGTCCGGCAAGGTAGCGTCGGTGATGCCATGGACCTTGCCTACATTCCCAGCCCGTCGACCGGTGTGATCAACCTCGGACCGGTCCCGCTGCGCGGCTATGCCTTCTGCATCATCATCGGTGTCTTCGTCGCCGTCTGGTACGGCAACAGGCGCTGGATCGCCCGGGGCGGCACTGCCGGCACCGTGGCCGACATCGCCGTCTGGGCGGTCCCCTTCGGACTGGTCGGCGGCCGGCTCTACCACGTCGTCACGGACTACCAGCTCTACTTCAGCGAGGGCCGGAACTGGGTCGACGCGTTCAAGATCTGGGAAGGCGGCCTCGGCATCTGGGGCGCGATCGCGCTCGGCGCGGTGGGCGCCTGGATCGGCTGCCGCCGCCGGGGGATCCCGCTGCCCGCGTACGCCGACGCGATCGCCCCGGGCATCGCCCTCGCCCAGGCGATCGGCCGCTGGGGCAACTGGTTCAACCAGGAGCTGTACGGCCGGCCCACGGACCTGCCGTGGGCGCTGGAGATCAGCGAGGGCGCGAACCGCGAGGCCGGGCTCTACCACCCGACGTTCCTGTACGAGTCGCTGTGGTGCGTCGGCGTCGCCCTCCTGGTGGTCTGGGCCGACCGCCGGTTCACGCTGGGCCACGGCCGGGCCTTCGCCCTGTACGTCGCCGCGTACTGCGCGGGCCGCGGCTGGATCGAGTACATGCGCGTCGACGACGCCCACCACATCCTGGGGCTGCGCCTCAACGTGTGGACGGCGATCGTGGTCTTCCTGCTGGCCGTCACGTACATCGTGCTGTCGGCGCGGAAGCGGCCGGGCCGGGAGGAGGTCGTGGAGCCCTCGGCGGCCACCGCCGCGGCCGGCGTGACGGCCCCCGGCGGGAGCGAGGCCGACGAGCCCGCCGCCGACGAGACCGCTGCCGACGGGCCCGCCGCTGAAAAGACCGCCACCGGAAAGACCGCTGCCGACGCCGGGGCGAAGACGCCGCAGAAGTCGTAACCGCGTCCGCGCGCGAGGAGCGGCCGCCGGGGCCCGAGGGGGTCCGGGCGGCCGCTTCGCCGTCTCAGAGCGCGTCGATCTCCGAGCGGTACGGCATGGAGGACGACGCCCCGGCCCGCCGCACCGACAGCGACGCCGCCGCCGACGCCCACGCGAGGGCGTCCGGTACGGGCCTGCCCTCCGCGAGGGCCACCGCGAGCGCCCCGGTGAACGTGTCTCCGGCCGCGGTGGTGTCCACGGCCCGCACCCGGCGGGCGGGCACGGCCACCGGGCGGGCGCCCCGGGCCGCGTACAGGGAGCCGGCCGCGCCGAGCGTCACGACCACCTCCGGGACGTCCCGCAGCAGCTCCTCGACGGCCGCGCGCGGGTCGGCGACGCCGGTCAGGGCGCTCGCCTCGTGCTCGTTGGGCACCAGCAGGTCGACCAGGGCCAGCAGGTCGTGCGGGAGCGGCTGGACGGGGGAGGGGGTGAGGATCGTGCGGACGCCGTGGCGGCGGGCGGCCTTTGCACCGGCGGCGACCGCGTCCAGCGGCAGCTCCAGCTGGAGCAGCAGCGCGTCCGACGCCGCGATGCGGGCCTCGTCCTTTGGCGTGAGGCCGGTGACGGAGGCGTTGGCGCCGGGGACGACGACGATGGCGTTGGCGCCGTCGTCGTCGACCACGATGTGGGCGGTGCCGGACGGGCCGTCGACCGTGCGCAGCAGCCCGGTGTCGACGCCGGACTCGGCGAGGGCGGCCCGCAGCCGGGCGCCGAAGTCGTCGGAGCCCACCGCGCCGATCATCGACACCTCGGCGCCCGCCCGGGCCGCCGCGACGGCCTGGTTGGCGCCCTTGCCGCCGGGGACCGTGCGGAACTCCCGCCCCGTCACGGTCTCCCCGCGCCCGGGGGCCCGGGGGACGTAGGCGACGAGGTCCATGTTGGTGCTGCCGAGCACCGCGATGCGGGTCCGGGGCAAGGTGCGCGTCATGCCGGAATTCTCCCCCGCGAGGCGCCGCCGACGCCCGGCGCGGACACGGGGCGGTGGTGTGGCGACCCTTACTAAGTAAAGCCTGCCTTGCTGGCGCGCCCCTTACATCGAGCGTAGTTTCGAAGTTGATCGAGGAAAGCGCGGGGCCGTCCCGCGCGGAGCAAGGGGAGAGTCGTGTCCATCATCGAGACCGCCGCCGCGCCGCACGTCGCCCACCGCGACAACCACACGCACCGCGACGTGAACGGCGGCTGGCTGCGCCCGGCGGTGTTCGGCGCGATGGACGGGCTGGTCTCCAACCTGGCGCTGATGACCGGAGTGGCGGGCGGCGCGGTCTCGCAGCAGACCGTCGTCATCACGGGCCTGGCCGGCCTCGCCGCCGGAGCGTTCTCCATGGCGGCCGGCGAGTACACGTCCGTCGCCTCGCAGCGGGAGCTGGTCGAGGCCGAGCTGGACGTCGAGCGGCGGGAGCTGCGCAAGCACCCGGTGGACGAGATGGAGGAGCTGGCCGCGCTGTACGTGGCGCGCGGCGTCGAGCCCCGGCTCGCCCGCGAGGTGGCCATGCAGCTCTCCCGCGACCCGGAGCAGGCGCTGGAGATCCACGCCCGCGAGGAACTGGGCATCGACCCGGACGACCTCCCGTCGCCGCTGGTCGCCGCCGTCTCGTCGTTCGGCTCGTTCGCGCTGGGTGCGCTGCTGCCGGTCCTGCCGTACCTGCTGGGCGCGACCGCGCTGTGGCCGGCGGTGCTGCTGGCGCTGGTCGGCCTGTTCGCCTGCGGGGCGCTGGTCGCGCGGGTGACGGCGCGCGGCTGGTGGTACAGCGGCCTGCGGCAGCTCGTCCTCGGCGGCGCGGCGGCGGCCGTGACGTACGCGCTGGGCAGCGTCTTCGGCGCGGTGCTCTGAGGCGGGCGGGCGCCCGGCCGCCGGGCGCCCGTGGTGCGCAACCGCGGGGCGGCGGGTTACCTTCGTGTTGCCGGGGCGTTGTGACGAACGTCCGGTAGCCGGATCGGCCGGCAGGTGGGACACTATGCGGGGTGCCGCATAGGTAGCCGATATCCGCCGGTTTCGACTCCCTCGCCAGAGGGGATGAGTCGTGAGCACCGCGGGCAACGAGGCCCGCTTCCCCGACAGGACGCAGGACGTCCCCGTGTACCTCCTGCTCCGTCCACCCCGACGCGAAACCACAGCGGCACCACCCCTGTGGTGTCCGCATGTTGGAATGAACTATCCGGTTTCCGAGAAGCGTTCCATCATGTAACCTGCACGAAATTTCAGCGGAGGGCCAACGTCGTCCCTTCGGCACTCGCACATGCCACGACGACGACGGGAGAGCCGATGCGTTCCGACGCCTGGTCGCCCATGGACAGTCGCCCCGCTCCGCAGGGGATGTACGACCCCCGCAACGAACACGACGCGTGCGGCGTCGGGTTGGTGGCCACCCTCACCGGTGTCCCCAGCCACGAGCTGGTCGAGCAGGCGCTGACCGTACTGCGCAACCTGGAGCATCGCGGCGCGACCGGCTCCGAACCCGACTCCGGTGACGGCGCGGGCATCCTCATCCAGGTCCCGGACGCGTTCCTGCGCGAGGTCGCCGGATTCGCGCTGCCCGAGGCCGGCACGTACGCCGTCGGCGCCGCCTTCCTCCCCGAGGGCACCGCGGACGAGGCCGTCTCGCGCGTCGAGACGCTCGCCGCCGAGGAGGGCCTCACCGTCCTCGGCTGGCGCGAGGTCCCCGTCACCCCCGGCCTCCTGGGCGCCACCGCCCGCTCCACCATGCCGGTCTTCCGCCAGCTCTTCGTCACCGACGGCGGCGCCAGCTCCGGCATCGACCTGGACCGCAAGGCGTTCGTGCTGCGCAAGCGCGCCGAGCTGGAGCTGGGCGTCTACTTCGCGTCGCTGTCCTCCCGGACCCTGGTCTACAAGGGCATGCTCACCACCGGGCAGCTGGAGCCGTTCTTCCCGGACCTGTCCGACCGCCGCATCGCCAGCGCGCTCGCCCTGGTCCACTCCCGGTTCTCCACCAACACCTTCCCGAGCTGGCCGCTCGCCCACCCGTACCGCTTCGTCGCCCACAACGGCGAGATCAACACGGTCCAGGGCAACCGCAACTGGATGCGCGCCCGCGAGTCCCAGCTCGTCTCCGACCTCTTCGGCGACAAGAACCTGGAGCGGATCTTCCCGATCTGCACCCCGGACGCGTCCGACTCCGCCTCCTTCGACGAGGTCCTGGAGCTGCTGCACCTCGGCGGACGCTCCCTGCCCCACGCGGTGCTGATGATGGTCCCCGAGGCGTGGGAGAACCACGACTCCATGGACCCGGCCCGGCGCGCCTTCTACCAGTACCACTCCACGATGATGGAGCCCTGGGACGGCCCCGCCTGCGTCACCTTCACCGACGGCACCCAGATCGGCGCCGTCCTGGACCGCAACGGCCTGCGCCCCGGCCGCTACTGGGTCACCGAGGACGGCCTCGTCGTCCTCTCCTCCGAGGTCGGCGTCCTCGACGTGGAGCCCGGCAAGGTCGTCCGCAAGGGCCGCCTCCAGCCCGGCAAGATGTTCCTCGTCGACACCGCGGAGCACCGCATCATCGAGGACGACGAGATCAAGGCGAAGCTCGCCGCCGAGCACCCGTACCAGGAGTGGCTGGAGAGCGGGATCATCGAGCTGGGCGACCTGCCCGAGCGCGAGCACATCGTCCACACCCACGCCTCGGTCACCCGCCGCCAGCAGACCTTCGGCTACACCGAGGAGGAGCTGCGCGTCATCCTCGCGCCGATGGCCCGCACCGGTGCCGAGCCGATCGGCTCCATGGGCACCGACTCGCCCATCGCCGCGCTCTCCGACCGGCCGCGCCTGCTGTTCGACTACTTCACCCAGCTGTTCGCGCAGGTCACCAACCCGCCGCTGGACGCCATCCGCGAGGAGCTCGTCACCTCGCTGCTCTCCTCGCTCGGCCCCCAGGGCAACCTGCTGGAGCCGACCGCCGCGTCCTGCCGCAGCGTCACCCTGCCGTTCCCGGTCATCGACAACGACGAGCTGGCCAAGCTCATCCACGTCAACGCCGACGGCGACATGCCCGGCATGACCGCCGTCACCCTCTCCGGCCTGTACCGGGTCTCCGGCGGCGGCGACGCCCTCGCCGCCCGGATCGAGGAGATCTGCGCCGAGGCCGACGCCGCCATCGAGGACGGCGCCCGCCTCATCGTCCTGTCCGACCGGCACTCCGACGCCGAGCACGCGCCGATCCCCTCGCTGCTGCTCACCTCGGCCGTTCACCACCACCTCATCCGCACCAAGCAGCGCACCCAGGTGGGCCTGCTGGTCGAGGCCGGCGACGTCCGCGAGGTCCACCACGTCGCGCTGCTCATCGGCTACGGCGCCGCCGCGGTCAACCCGTACCTCGCCATGGAGACCGTCGAGGACCTCGTCCGCGCCGGCACGTTCATCGAGGGCGTCGAGCCCGAGCAGGCCATCCGCAACCTGATATACGCCCTCGGCAAGGGCGTGCTGAAGGTCATGTCGAAGATGGGCATCTCGACCGTCGCCTCCTACCGCGGCGCCCAGGTCTTCGAGGCCATCGGCCTCGACCAGGACTTCGTCGACGCGTACTTCAACGGCACCTCCAGCAAGATCGGCGGCGCCGGCCTCGACGTCATCGCCAAGGAGGTCGCCGCCCGCCACGCCAAGGCGTACCCGGCCAGCGGCATCGCGCCGGCCCACCGCGCCCTGGAGATCGGCGGCGAGTACCAGTGGCGCCGCGAGGGCGAGCCGCACCTGTTCGACCCCGAGACGGTCTTCCGCCTCCAGCACGCCACGCGCACCAAGCGGTACGACATCTTCAAGAAGTACACGGACCGGGTGAACGAGCAGTCCGAGCGGCTGATGACGCTGCGCGGCCTGTTCGGCTTCAAGTCCGACCGCCCCTCGATCCCCCTGGAGGAGGTCGAGCCGGTCAGCGAGATCGTCAAGCGGTTCTCCACCGGCGCCATGTCGTACGGCTCCATCTCCAAGGAGGCGCACGAGACCCTCGCCATCGCCATGAACCAGCTGGGCGCCAAGTCCAACACCGGTGAGGGCGGCGAGGACCCGGACCGCCTCTACGACCCGGCCCGCCGGTCGGCCATCAAGCAGGTCGCCTCCGGCCGCTTCGGCGTCACCAGCGAGTACCTCGTCAACGCCGACGACATCCAGATCAAGATGGCCCAGGGCGCCAAGCCCGGCGAGGGCGGCCAGCTCCCCGGCCACAAGGTGTACCCGTGGGTGGCCAAGACCCGGCACTCCACGCCCGGCGTCGGCCTGATCTCCCCGCCGCCGCACCACGACATCTACTCCATCGAGGACCTGGCCCAGCTGATCCACGACCTCAAGAACGCCAACCCGGCCGCCCGCATCCACGTGAAGCTGGTGTCCGAGGTCGGCGTCGGCACGGTCGCGGCCGGCGTGTCCAAGGCCCACGCGGACGTGGTGCTCATCTCCGGCCACGACGGCGGCACGGGCGCCTCCCCGCTCACCTCGCTGAAGCACGCGGGCGGCCCCTGGGAGCTCGGCCTCGCCGAGACCCAGCAGACCCTGCTGCTCAACGGGCTGCGCGACCGGATCGTCGTCCAGACCGACGGCCAGCTCAAGACCGGCCGCGACGTGGTCATCGCCGCGCTCCTCGGCGCCGAGGAGTTCGGCTTCGCCACCGCACCGCTCGTCGTCTCCGGCTGCGTCATGATGCGCGTCTGCCACCTGGACACCTGCCCGGTCGGCATCGCCACGCAGAACCCGGTGCTGCGCGAGCGGTTCGCCGGCAAGCCCGAATTCGTCGTGAACTTCTTCGAGTTCATCGCCGAGGAGGTCCGCGAGCTCCTCGCCGAGCTGGGCTTCCGCACGCTGGACGAGGCGGTCGGCCACGCCGAGCTCCTCGACACCACGCGCGCCGTGGACCACTGGAAGACCCAGGGACTCGACCTGTCCCCGCTGTTCCACGTCCCCGAGCTGCCCGAGGGCGCCGTCCGCCACCAGGTCGTCGGACAGGACCACGGCCTGGAGAAGGCCCTGGACAACCAGCTCATCGAGCTGGCCGCCGACGCGCTCGGCGCGGCGAGCGCCGAGGAGGCCCGGCCGGTCCGCGCCCAGCTGCCGATCCGCAACATCAACCGGACGGCCGGCACCATGCTCGGCCACGAGGTGACCAAGCGGTTCGGCGGGGCGGGCCTGCCCGACGACACGATCGACATCACCTTCACCGGCTCCGCGGGCCAGTCGTTCGGCGCGTTCGTGCCGCGCGGCGTGACCCTCCGCCTGGAGGGCGACGCCAACGACTACGTCGGCAAGGGCCTGTCCGGCGGTCGCCTCATCGTCCGCCCGGACCGCGCCGCCGACCACCTGGCCGAGTACTCGACCATCGCCGGCAACACCATCGCGTACGGCGCGACCGGCGGCGAGATCTTCCTGCGCGGCCGCACCGGCGAGCGCTTCTGCGTCCGCAACTCCGGCGCGCTGGTGGTCTCCGAGGGCGTCGGCGACCACGGCTGCGAGTACATGACCGGCGGGTACGCCGTCGTCCTCGGCGAGACGGGACGGAACTTCGCGGCCGGCATGTCCGGCGGTGTCGCCTACGTCATCGACCTCGACCCGGACAACGTCAACTCCGGCAACCTGACGGCCGTCGAGGCCCTCGACGACGCCGACAAGGCGTGGCTGCACGACGTGGTGCGCCGCCACCACGAGGAGACCGGCTCCACCGTCGCCGAGAAGCTCCTCGCCGAGTGGTCCGTCGCCGCGGACCGCTTCAGCAAGATCATCCCGTCCACGTACAAGGCAGTGCTCGCCGCCAAGGACGCCGCCGAGCGGGCCGGCCTCTCCGAGGCCGAGACCACCGAGAAGATGATGGAGGCGGCGACCAATGGCTGACCCCAAGGGCTTCCTGACCACCGGGCGCGAAGGCGCCCAGAGCCGCCCGGTGAGCGAGCGCGTCAAGGACTGGAACGAGGTCTACGTCCCCGGCTCCCTGCTGCCGATCATCAGCAAGCAGGCGTCGCGGTGCATGGACTGCGGCATCCCGTTCTGCCACAACGGCTGTCCCCTCGGAAACCTCATCCCCGAGTGGAACGACTTCGCCTACCGCGAGGACTGGGGCGCCGCGTACGAGCGGCTGCACGCCACCAACAACTTCCCGGAGTTCACCGGGCGGCTCTGCCCCGCGCCCTGCGAGGCGGCGTGCGTGCTCGGCATCAACCAGCCGGCCGTCACCATCAAGAACGTCGAGGTCTCGATCATCGACAAGGCGTGGGAGTCCGGCAACGTGACCCCGCAGCCCCCGGAGCGGCTCTCCGGCAAGACCGTCGCCGTCATCGGCTCCGGCCCGGCCGGCCTCGCCGCCGCCCAGCAGCTGACCCGCGCCGGCCACACGGTCGCCGTGTACGAGCGCGCCGACCGCATCGGCGGCCTGCTCCGGTACGGCATCCCCGAGTTCAAGATGGAGAAGCGGCACATCAACCGCCGCATCGAGCAGATGCGCGCGGAGGGCACCCGCTTCCGCACCGGCGTCGAGATCGGCCGCGACCTCAAGGCCACGGACCTGCGCAAGCGGTACGACGCGGTCGTCATCGCGGCGGGCGCCACCACCGCCCGCGACCTGCCCGTCCCGGGCCGCGAGCTCAAGGGCGTCTACCAGGCGATGGAGTACCTGCCGCTCGCCAACAAGGTGCAGGAGGGCGACTTCGTCACCCCGCCGATCACCGCCGAGGGCAAGCACGTCGTCGTCATCGGCGGTGGCGACACCGGCGCGGACTGCGTGGGCACCGCCCACCGCCAGGGCGCGCTGTCCGTCACCCAGCTGGAGATCATGCCCAAGCCGGGGGAGGAGCGGGCGCCGCACCAGCCGTGGCCGACGTTCCCCATGCTGTACAAGGTCACCTCGGCCCACGAGGAGGGCGGCGAGCGGGTCTACTCCGTCTCCACCACCCACTTCGAGGGCGACGAGGACGGCAACGTCCAGTGGCTGCACATGGTCGAGGTGGAGTTCATCGACGGTAAGCTGACGCAGAAGCCCGGCACCGAGCGGAAGATCCCCGCCCAGCTGGTCACCCTCGCCATGGGCTTCACCGGCACCGACGTCCACAACGGCATGGTCGAGCAGTTCGGCCTGGAGCTCGACGAGCGCGGCAACATCGCCCGCGACGCCGACTTCCAGACGAACGTGCCGGGGGTCTTCGTCGCCGGCGACGCGGGCCGCGGCCAGTCGCTCATCGTGTGGGCCATCGCCGAAGGCCGCTCCGCGGCCCGCGGGGTGGACCGCTACCTGACCGGTGCCAGCGACCTGCCGGCCCCGATCCGCCCGACCGACCGCGCGCTCACGGTCTGACCGTCCGCGCCCCACAACGTCCCGTACAACGGCGTGCGGAACACAGCAGCGCCTGCCACGTCCCCGACCGGACCATGGCGGGCGCTGCGCCATGTCGCGGCGCCCTTTCGCCGCGGTGGGGGACTCCGGCTGGGCCGTGGTGCGTGGTTCCGGCCCCGCCGTGGTGCGATTCGGGCTTCGCCGTGGTGCGTGGGTCCCGGCTCCGGCGCGGTGTGTGGGCCCGGCTGGGCCGTGGTGCGTGGGCCCGGCTTCGGCGCGGTGCGTGGCCCTGGTGCCGCCGTAGTGTGATTCCGGTCTCCCGTGGTGTGATTCCGGCGCGCACGGAACACGACACGGGGGCGCCGCGCACGGCCGGCGCCCGGGGGGAGCACACATGGCCATCGACCTGCGGAAGATCGAACGGACCGCGCCCGCGCTGGTCGACCTCTACAAGCGCGCGGGCGCCTCCCTGCGCAAGCACGGGCTGGAGGGGCAGCGGGCGGCGGTCTACCTGGTCGTCGACCACTCCGGCTCCATGCGCCCCTACTACCGCGACGGCAGCGTCCAGGCCCTGGCCGACCGGGTGCTCGGGCTCGCCGCCCACCTGGACGACGACGGGCGCGTCCCGGTCGTGTTCTTCTCCACCGGCGTGGACGCCGTCACCGTCGTCGAACTCGCCGACCACCGGGGCCGGGTCGACCGGATCGCGGCCGGTCTCGGCCACATGGGGAGGACCAACTACCACCTCGCCATGGACGCCGTCATCGACCACCACCTCGACAGCGGCACCACCGACCCGGCCCTCGTCGTCTTCCAGACCGACGGCGGACCCACCAGCAGACTCCTCGCCGAGAAGTACGTGTGCAAGGCGGCCCGGCTGCCGATGTTCTGGCAGTTCGTGGGCTTCGGCGACCCCGGCAGCCACCAGTTCGACTTCCTGCGCCACCTCGGCGAACTGCCCGTACCGGCCCGGCGCCCCGTCGACAACACCGGCTTCTTCCACGCCGGGCGGGACCCGCGTCGCGTCCCCGACGACGTGCTGTACGACCGTCTGGTCGGGCGGTTCCCGTCCTGGCTCGCCGCGGCCCGCGCCCAGGGCGTTATCCGGGGGACGACACCGGCCCGAAGTGACAGTCTTGGCACATGAGTTCCCTGGTGAGACACGTGACCATCGACTGCGCCGACGCCTACGCGCTGGCCTCCTTCTGGGCCGCCGTCCTCGAAGCGCCCCTCTCCGACGACGACCGGCCCGGCGACCCGGAAGCGCTGGTGCGGGCACCGGGGGTGGGCCTCCTCTTCGTGACCGTCCCCGAGGGCAAGACCGTCAAGAACCGGCTGCACCTGGACCTCCAGCCGCAGGACCGCACCCGCGACGAGGAGGTGGAGCGCCTCCTCGCCCTCGGCGCGGTCCTCGTCGCCGACCGTCGCCGACCGGACGGCACGGGCTGGGCGGTCCTGGCCGACATCGAGGGCAACGAGTTCTGCGTCGAGCGCAGCGCCGCCGAACGCGCGGACTGACCCCGAGCGACCCGGCCCGGGCGGCCCGGGCGGCCCGGGCGGCCGGGGGCGCCGGGCTCCTCCATGAGCCGGCGGACCGCCGCGTTGATCCGCGCAGCAGCAGGGCGCAGCCGGCCGTGAGGCCTGGAGGGGAGGGCATGGACGAAGCGTACGGTCCCGCACCGACAACCCACCGCCCCTCGCACCGTTGCTCGGCCAGCGGCGGTCTACTGAACTTGGACTCGTGATGTCGGTCGGCTCATGGTGGCGGCGTCAGGGTCCGAGACCGCCGACTGTAGCCAGTGCCGCGCCGCGGAGAGATTCACCTCGACGTCATCGCTCCAAGAGCAGACCTCCAGCCATGAGAGGTAACCGCCTCGTGCAAAGATCAGGACCTCGCCGGGGCACTTGCCGGTTTCGGTGAACAGCTGGACGTCGGCGGCCACGACGGTGCCGGGGCCCGTTGGCGCGGGCTCCACCGCGTCGGCGTCGAGTTCGAAGTAGGCAGTGCCGCACCCGCACTTACAGCGGGATTGCACCCTGAGTTGGGGCACCTGCCGTCGGAGGGCGACGTGAACGGGCTCGTCTGGGCTCAGGACGAGGTCAAGCACGTCGGCTACGTCCTCGGGCAGGTTGTCAGTCATGCCGCCACCGTAGCTGACCAGCAGCTTTGGGCTTCGACCAATTTCGGGTCGGCCGCCCCGACCCTCACAGGACCAGGACCAGGCCGGTGCCTGCGAGGCAACCGTCGATGACCTCCGGCCGGTACTGCAGCATCTTCAGTTTGCGCTTCACGGCGCGGGTGATCTGACCGAGGTCGGTTGCGGCGAGGTTGCCGATGTCACGCTTGATGGCGGTCACGCAAGAGCGTCGACTCCGACGCCACGTCTTCTCGTAGGACGTCCCGGAGAGGCGGGGCGGCAGGGTTTCGGGACAGACGGCCGGTGTCGACCCTTCAGCCGGCGAGCAAGCACAGGCTGGGTATGTTTCCCTCAAAGGCTCTGTGAGCTGAGGAAACGCGTTGGACGGCAATCCATGCGGAAGCGTATCTTCCGCATGCGGTCTCCAGACGGGCCGTATCCGTGCACGGCGCTTGGGGAAACGCCGGCTTCGCCGTTCCTCGTGGGGGGTACTTTCGTGTTGATCTGTTCCATCTGCCGCAGACCGACGGCGACGGCCGATGGCGGCCGCTGCGGGGACTGCGCCTCCTCGCAGACATCGACGGGGGCCGGGTCCGCAGCGTCGTCGCCGCCCCGGCCGGTGCGCGCGTCCCTTCGCTCGCCGGTCGGACTCGGGCGGGCAGTAATGATCTTGTTGGGTCTGGTGGCCCTCACCGACATCGCCGCGATCGCCGCCACGGTGAACATACGCGCTCTGTTCTCCCCCATGAGGCAGCGCCCCTTCGCCTTTCCCCCGGAAGCCGAGGGCGAGCGCGCGGACTGGTTCATGTACATCACGACATCCCTGCAGATGATGGCCTTCATTGCCACCGGGGTGGTCTTCATCATTTGGTTCCACCGAGTGCGCAAGAACGCCGACGTCTTCGCGCCCGATCTGCTCAAGCGGGGCTCGGGCTGGGCGATCGGGTCCTGGTTCATCCCCCTCGCGTTCCTGTGGCTGCCCCGAGGGATCGCCGTGCAGGTCTGGACCGCGAGCCGGCCCCGCCCGTACGCGGGCGACGAGCACGAACCTTCCACACCCGTGAACCTGTGGTGGGGAGCCTTCCTGGCGACCTGGCTGGTCACGCGCCTGGCCAACCGGCGCTACGAGGCGGCCGAAACCCCGCAGGAGATCGTGTCCGCCACCGAACTGCTCGTCGCAGCCGATCTCGTCGACATCGTCGCCGCGCTCCTTGCGATCCGCTTCGTGCACAAACTGACCGGCATGCAGCGCACCCGAGTCGCAGAACGTACGCGCCCCGCCCCAGACTCCAGCCACCTGGTGCCGACCGCTGCCGACGGCATTGCTCCGACCGCAGGGTGACACCACACCCAGAGCCCTGACCACGGTCTTCGATACCTTCATGCGGGCCCTGCCCCACACGTTCCGGCGCACGTCAACACCGATCGGGGTGCAGGTCCAGGTGATCGCCGAGGGCTCCACCGGCGGCGCTTGGACGGCGACTGCCACTGCGGACCGATGGTCGCTGGCCGAAGCGCCGAGCGGCCGACCAACCGCAGCCGTACTGCTGGACACAGAAACCGTCTGGCGATTGTCTACGCGGAACATTGATCCTGCGGAAGCCCTGTCCCGCGCCCAGGTGCAAGGAGATCGTCGGCTCGCCGAAGCCGCGTGCCAGATCGTGTCCATCATCTACTAACGATGCCGGCCTCACCGGCTTCCACCCAGTCTGATACCAACAGCCCCAGCGACGGGCACCGACATCACGCGTTCAACTTCAGTAGTGGCCGTGCGGCCCGGTGGCTACGCTCCTGATCATGACTGATCACGTACAGGTATCGACCGCCACGCCCACCGAAGAGGACGCCGTGGCCCTGGCCGGCTCGGCGGTCAAGGCCCGGCTCGCCGCCGGGGCCCAGGTGATCGGCCCCGTCACCAGCGTGTTCTGGCACCTCGGGGAGTACGGCACCGGCCAGGAGTACAAGGTCCTCCTCACGACCACCACGGAGCGGTACGCAGAGCTGGAGGCCCACCTCCTGGCGGAGCACCCGTGGGACAACCCCGAGTTGATCGCCACGCCGATCACGGCCGGCGCCGCGCGGGCCCTGGAGTGGATTCGAGAGTCCGTGAGCCCGCAGCAGGACTAGGGCCGATCCGGTCCCCGGAACAAGTCGGGGTGCTGCCGTTCGAGCTCTTGTCGCAGTGCCTCGTGAGTGGGGTCGATGACCTCCCAGGAATGGGGGGCGGGGTGTCCGGCGAACAGCGTGCACGCGTCTCCGTACGCGCCCCCGGTGACCTCGCACCAGGGCAGCAGGACGAAACGTCCGCCGAGCGCGTCCCAGCGGAACCAGACCGCACCGCCCCACGCGTCCTCCTCCCAGCAGCACTCCGCGTGTTCTCCGTCGTGCTTCTCGCCCAGTTCGCACGAGGGGTAGCCGATCTCCCCCGTCGGAGACCGGACGGCGGTAAGAGCGGTGCATTGCAGCACGGGTGTCCTTCCTGGGGGAGAGGAGAGGGGGTGCCGCGGCGGCGGCAACCGTGTTCTTGGCCCTGCCCATGGATCTGTTCTCCCGGTGGAGTGGTGAAGGGCCCGTCGGCTGCCGACCGTCAGGCAGACAGCCGACCGGGGCTTGGGACCCGCCCCACCGCAGAGCGAGTCGCGGTCCCCGCGCTGTCCGGGAACGGGGACCCATGCGGCGGGGCGGGGGTCCTACAGTGGCCGGGCTCCAGGCCGGTGCATGGACACGGCCTCGGATTGGCTACGGCGGGGCACGCCCCAGTCATCGAACCGGTACGCCACCCACCGCCGATCGACCTGGAAAGCCCGCGCGAGGGCCGCTGCGGATTCGCCTTCTTGGTACCGCCTGATCACGTCTTCCCGAGCCCGGTCGAACCTCTCGCGCGCTTTTCGTACTTCCTCGGACGTTCGGGGAGCCACGCGCCCCCGATAGATGCGTCCACCGGCCCGGATCGCGTGTACCGCCTGGTTCTGCCGGCGGGGGACGCCCCAATCGTTGAAGCGCTCCGTCAACCACCCCTGCGTCACGTTGTAGTCCGCGGCTATCTGAGGCACGGACTCGCCGGCCCGGTACCGCTCGATGATCGTTTTTCTGTCCGCGCGGGCGGCCTCCCACGCGGCGGCCTTCTCAGCTCGGGTAAGGGACACGGCCCTGTCTCCACGGATCCTCGGCGAGTACGTACAGCGGGCGCGACACCCCGCCGGTCCGGTGGCACACCGACCCGGGCCACGGCGGACCGGGGGCGCCGGCGGGAAACCGGACCGGCCAGACCGACAAGGTGTACGCACAGTCCGTGTCCCGGACGACCACGCACAGCGGATGCCCGCCCTTGACGTACTCGCGGACGGCACGCTGGTCCTCTTCGAGACCGTCGGCCCACACCCGCAGCTCGGCGGGGCAGTCGGGGACGGCGGCGGTGGCCTGGCGCATGGTCGGCCGTACCCACGCCGAACGGTTCGGGTCGGGGTCGAGACGGTCCGCGACGCGCAGCGCTTCACCGCGGAGCCACCGGAGCGCGAGCACCGGGGAAATGGTCTGGAAGGTGCCCAGGACGTACTGCACGGTTTCCCCCGTGCCGTACACGGGACCCTCGGCACGCACCTCGCACCAGTAGCCCGCCGTCTCCGGGCTCATGACCGGCTTCCCGGTTCGCGGCACGTGTCTGGGGTCTCACCCGTTGCCGTGCCGACTTCCCGGGCCGGCGCGGACACCGTGCGCCGTACCCGCGGAAGGGCGCTTCGCCACCACTCCTCCTCCGCGGCACGCCTGGCGGCCAAGGCGCCCACCTGGTGGCGAAGCTCGCGCACGAACCGCTCGTCGAAGGCGGCTTCAGCGCACGCGGCAACTCGTCTCCGTTTGGCACCGAGCAGCAGCACGGGACGCGTGGACCGTCCTTCCGGGGACCACCACATCGCCAGTGCGGCCCACCGGTCATGGGCTCGGCTCACAGCAGTTCACCTCGGCTCCGGGCGTTCTGCCGAGCGGTTATGGCGTGCAGTCGCTCGGAGGGGGAGGCCGCACGGACGTGCTGGGGGGCGGCTTCCCACGCGGGCCCACCGCTGACGGGACGCAGCGACCAGCACGGGCCGACGACTTCCCGGAACTCCCCGACGAGATCACCACGACTGGTGTCCACCACGAGCGTGCCGGGGGCCGGAGCTTGCGGGGGTTCGTACCCGTTTGCGGGGACGACAGCAGACACCTTCGCTCCTCTCCGTAGTGATTCCACTACCAGGGCGCCTCAGCGTGTCCTAGAGTCGGAGAGTCTTCAACTTGCGGGAGTTGTTCAGAGAGTTGGGCGGTAGCCGTTGAATCGAAAAGAGCTAAACCCTGAAGAATCACCACGCGCGCGGTTCGGTGAGCGTTTGCGCAGGTTACGGGAAGAACGAGGGTGGACACAGGACGAGCTAGCCGCACGCATCGGGTGCTCGGGCACGCATATTTCTGCTGTAGAAACTGGTCGTCGCCCTCCAACTCCACGGTTCTCCGCAAGCCTTGACAAGGTATTTGGCACCGGAGATTCGTTCGAGCGCCAGTGCCACGCCGTTCGACATACCGCCCTGTTGGAAGGGTTTCCCGAGTACGTCGCCCACGAGATCCGCGCGATAGAGCTACGGCTGTTCGAGCTTGGGATTGTTCCGGGCTTGCTCCAGACTCCCGAGTACGCGGCAGCTATCGCCACGGGTGCCGTGCGGCGGGGAGCGATCACGGAACAGCAGGCAGAGGAACGGCTCACCCTCCTTGCCGAGCGGCAAGCATCCCTAGAGCGGACTCCCCCGCCACTGGTCTATGCAGTGCTAGACGAAAGCTGTATCCGGCGACCCGTTGGGGGGCCTGGCGTGATGGCAGCGCAGCTTGATCGTCTCGTCGCGTTCGCCGAGCTGCCGACCACGGTGTTGCAAGTGGCTCCATACGCTCTCGGGGAGCGGAGAACCTTTGATCTGCCAGTGCGGCTGGTCACCCTCCCAGATCGGTCAGTGATCGTCTACGCGGAGTCGGCCACGCAGGGACGCCTAGACAGGGATAGCAGGGTCGTCCTGTCCATGCTGACCGCCTACCATCGACTACAGGCTGAGGCGCTCTCTCCAGCGCTATCCGTGGCCATGATCAATGAGGTACGAAAGGGCACCCCGTGACGACCGACTCCCCCCGTTGGTTCAAGTCCTCCTACAGCTCCAACGGCGGCGACTGCATCGAGGTAGCCGCCAACCTCGTCGTCTCGCGCGGCGTGGTCCCCGTCCGCGACTCCAAGAACCCGGCTGGCCCGGTACTCGATTTCCCCGCAGGGGTGTTTGCCTCCTTCGTGGCGAGCGTCAAGAGCGGAGAGGTTGGCGCCGTCTGACCACCCGGCCCAACACCTACCGGTTCAGAGCCCCACCGTGCGATGCATGGTGGGGCATCCTTGTGCCCGCAGCACGTCAGAACGGCAAAGCCCCGCCGCACCCCCGATGACGGGAGTACGGCTGGAGCCCGGCACCCGTCCAGCGAAAGGATCCGGGATGCTCCGCGGAGTCTCAGATCCGTGGGTACTTGGAACGCGAAACGGCTTCGGTCATGCCCCTGTTGACGGCCTACTATCAGCTACAGGCCGAAGCCCTCCCGCAGAGTGCATCGGTTGCCATGATCCAAGAGGTACGAAAGGGCTACCCAGTGACGACCGAAACCCCGCTGTGGTTCAAGTCCTCCTACAGCAACAACGGCGGCAACTGCGTAGAGGTCGCCGCTAACCTTGCCGTCTCGCGCGGCGTGGTCCCCGTCCGTGACTCGAAGGTTCCGGCTGGTCCGGTCCTGAGCTTCCCCGTCGACGCGTTCTCCTCCTTCGTGGAGGGCGTCAAGCGCGGAGAGGTCGACGCCGCCTGAGCACCCGCCTCAGCGCACAGCGTCAGGGGATGCCCCATCACGCGATGCGTGGTGGGGCATCCTTGTGCCCGCGGTACGTCAGAACGGCAAAGCCCCGCCGCACCCCCGATGACGGGAGTACGGCGGGAGCCCGGCACCCGTCCGCTCGCCACCCGAGCCCGCCCGCCTTCCGGGGCCGCCCGACCGCCCGTCCGTGCGGCAGCGGGGGCGGTCGCCGTCGTGGTCCGCTCAGCCGCGGTGGCGCGGGAGGGTCGACTCCAGGCGGAGGCGCGTCGCCTCGTCGGGTACGTGCTCCAGGGCGGCCAGCGCGACGGCGTACGCGCGCCCGTCCGGGTCCGCCGTCGCCAGCAGCCGCTCCAGCGCGTCCGCGGCGCGGTCGTCCCGGCGGGCCGCCAGGCCGCGCGCGGCCTCCGCGGCGACGGCCGGGTCCGGCTCCTCGTCGTCCAGCCGGGCGGCCAGGGCCCCCCGTACGGTGGGGGAGTCGTCCGGGGCCACCGCCAGGGCGTGCACCGCCGCCGCGCGCACCGCCGCGTCCCCGTCGCGGGCCAGCGCCGCCAGCGCGGCCACCCCCTCCCGGTGTCCCTCCGGGACGAGGCCGGTCACGGCCACGGCGACCCCGCGCCGTACCCGCGCGTCCGGGTGGACGGCGTGCCGCAGCACGTCGGGCAGCACCGCCGCGTCGCCCTGCGCCCCGAGCGCCCGCACCACGGCGAGGACCACGTCGGCCTCCCGGGCCTCCCGGGCCAGCTCCCGCAGCACCGGCACCGCCCGCGCGGCGAACGCCCCGGCGCGCCCGCCCGAGGTGGTGAGCCGGGCCAGCACGTCCGCGCCGAACGCCTGCCGCAGCGGGTCCCCGTCCGCGCACCACGCGGCCGCCGCCGCGAACGTCTCCTCGTCCCCGCGCCGACCCAGCGCCTCCGCGGCCTCCGTCCAGTCGTCCAACGCCGGGTCGCCGCAGCGCAGCGCCCGCCCGGCCAGCTCCTCGTACGGCGGGCGCTCGCCCAGGGCGGCCTCCAGCAGCGTGGCGATCGCGGCGTGCCCGGTCTGCAGCTCGCGCCCCGCGACCGGCCGCCCGTCCCGCAGGGCCTCCACGACGACCGTCACGCCGCCGTCCTCCGGGATGCGCCGCGTCACGGTCTCGATCCCGCCCCCGTACGCCTCCACCAGCCCGTCCCGCAGGACGCGCTCCACGTCCGCGCCCAGCCACGCCCGGGCCTCCGCCAGCGCCTCCTCCCGACCCGGCGCGCCCCGCTCCAGCAGCGCCCGCACCACCGGCACCGAACCGCGCCGCGCCGCCGCCACCAGCGGAACGGCCCCGTCCGGTCCGGCGGCGCCCGGGTCGGCACCGTACTCCAGCAGCACCCGCACCGTGCCGGCGTACCCCTGGCGCACCGCCCAGGCCAGCGCCGTGTACGCGAACTCCTCGCGCTGGTCGGGCCACGCCCCCGCCGCCAGCAGCGCCCGCACCGTCTCCGTGTGACCGTGGCACGCGGCACCGCACAGCGGCAGGTCGCCGCCGTTCTCGCCGCTGCCCCGCCCCGGGTCGGCCCCGGCGGCCAGCAGCAGCCGCACGATCCCGGTGCGGCCGCCCACCGCGGCGGTGTACAGGGCGGTCCCGCCGTCCTCGTCGGTGGCCTCGGCGGGCGCGCCCGACCTGAGCAGCCGCACCACGGCGTCGTCGTCACCTCCGTGGACGGCCTCGAACAGATCTTCGTGAACAGGGGCGGGCACCATCGTCATACCCCGACCCTCACCCGCGCGCCGCCTGCCCGCAAGCAATCGCACCCCCGAACAGGCCCCTCACGTGTCGCACTCCAGTACCGTGCGGCACAGCCCGCACCGTGCCCGCACCCGCCCCCGCACCGGGATCCGCACGCGCTGCCGGCACGTCGGGCACGGGAACGACACCCGCAGCGCGCCCCCGCCCCCGCCCTCGAAGGCGTACCCGGCCCCGGCCGGCGCGGCGGCGTCCGGGTCGCCCTGTGCGTACCGCCGCCGCTCCTTCGCGTACCGGTGCCGCCCCGCCCGGCCCGCGGCCACCAGCGGGGGCCGCCGCTCGTCGAGCAGCGCCTCCCGACGGCCGCGCCCGTACGCCTCGTACGCCTGCGGGCTGGTGAACCACGGCGAGGGGTCCTCGCCGAACACCCGCGCCCGCTTGGCCAGCACGTACCCGAACTCCTCCGGGGTCAGGTAGCCGAGCTTCTGGCTCGACACCGCGTCCTCCCGGTAGGCGTCCAGCAGCAGCCATCCGGCGCCCAGGTACGTGGTGGCGGTGTCGGTGAGGATCTCGTTGTCCCGCGTGCCGGGGAAGGCCAGGCCCAGGCGGTGCAGCAGCACGTGGGTGATCTCGTGGGCGAGGGCGGCTCCGATGTCCCGGCGGTGCGTGCGGAACCGGTCGTTCAGCTCGACGAAGTACTCCGGCCCCGCCGCCAGCTCGACGCTCGCCGCGTGCTCCATCGGCCGGAAGGTCACGATCACCCGCGCCTCCGGGAGCCGTAGCTGGCGCACCAGCGCCCGGGCCGCCCGGTGCGCGCCCAGGTGCAGGTCGTCCGTGTCGGCGAAGGCGACGTCGGCGGGGGCGACGCTGCCGGCGTACGCGTGGAGGCCGTCGGGCGTGATCCGCCGGTACAGCGCGGTGATCGCCGCCCGTACCGTGCCGAGGTGCGGGAAGCCGTGGACGACGTCGCCGCCGGCCCCGCCCGCTCTGCCGTTCGTCACGTCCCGTACCCCCAAGCACGACGCCGACCCTCCTTCCACGGTACGGCGGTGGCCGCGCCGGCGGGCCGTCCGCGCCCGGCAGTCGGTGCGTGGCCGAAAAGACGGGCTTGTGTCCTTCGCGCGGCCCTCCGGATAATCCCGTCCATGTCTTGACGGGCTCATGACACCCAAACCGTGGCCCGAGGTGCGCAAGGCATCAACCCCCCACGAAGGGAAGGCAGTTGAAGACAACACTGGTACGTGCTCTGAAGAGATTCGCCGCGGTCGGCGCGGTCGTGCTCGCCGCGGTCAGCCTCCAGCCCACCTCCGCCTCCGCCGCCCCCGCGCCCGTCGTCGGCGGCACGCGCGCGGCCCAGGGGGAGTTCCCCTGGATGGTCCGGCTCTCCATGGGCTGCGGCGGCTCCCTGCTCACCCAGCAGATCGTGCTCACCGCCGCCCACTGCGTCAGCGGCTCCGGCAACAACACCAGCATCACCGCCACCGCCGGCGTGGTCGACCTCCAGAGCACCTCCGCGATCAAGGTCCGCTCCACCAAGGTCCTCCAGGCCCCCGGCTACAACGGCTCGGGCAAGGACTGGGCCCTGATCAAGCTCGCCCAGCCGATCAACCTGCCCACCCTCGACATCGCCACCACCACCACCTACAACAGCGGCACCTTCACCATCGCCGGCTGGGGCGCCAACCGCGAGGGCGGCAGCCAGCAGCGCTACCTCCTCAAGGCCGAGGTGCCGTTCGTCTCCGACACCACCTGCCGGCAGTCCTACAGCGACCTGATCCCCTCCGAGGAACTGTGCGCCGGCTACACCAGCGGCGGCGTCGACACGTGCCAGGGCGACTCCGGCGGACCCATGTTCCGCCGCGACGCCAACGGCGCCTGGATCCAGGTCGGCATCGTCAGCTGGGGCTACGGCTGCGCCCGGCCGAACTACCCGGGCGTGTACACCGAGGTCTCCACCTTCGCCTCCGCCATCAAGTCGGCGGCCGCCACCCTGTGACCCCCTGACGCGTCCGGCGACGCGCCCGACACGAGGCAGGCCCGCCACCACCGCGGGCCTGCCTCCCACCGTACCCCCCTCACCCCGCCGTACCCCCTCACCCGCCCCCGGGTCGCGCCCCCGTCCCGCACCTTCGCGCACGCCGCCCCGCACCCTCGCGCCCCCGGCCCGCGCTTCCGGCCCGCACCCCCGCACACGCCGTCCCCGACCCCCGCATCCCCGTCCCGCACCCCCGCACCCTCGCGCCCCCGGCCCGCGCTTCCGCGCACGCCGCCCCGCACCCCCCTTGCGCCCTGGCCCACACCCCCGCACACGCCGCCCCCCACCCCCACCCGCCCCGCTGACCGCATCCCGAACACCCCCGCCCCACCCCCCGGCGACCCGTCTAAGCTCGCGGGCATGAGCACGAGCGACACGAGCGACAAGAGCGACACGCGCGACATGGACGACACCGTCACCGCCGAACTGACCCGCCTCCGCGAGAGCATCGACAACATCGACGCGGCCGTCGTCCACATGCTGGCCGAGCGGTTCAAGTGCACCCAGCAGGTCGGCCTCCTCAAGGCCCGCCACCACCTGCCCCCGGCCGACCCCGCCCGCGAAGCCCGTCAGATCGCCCGCCTCCGCCAGCTCGCCGAGACCGCCCACCTCGACCCGGCCTTCGCCGAGAAACTCCTCAACTTCATCATCGCCGAGGTCATCCGCCACCACGAACGCATCGCCGTCGAACCCCACACCGCGGACCGCACGGACGACACCGACAACGCCGACAACACCACCGGGGGCGCCCCCCGCCCCTGACGCGCCCCACGACTGACGCTTACAGCAAAACCCGCCCCCTCGCCGCCGCCCCATCGGGCAGCATGGGCCCATGCCCGTACTGACGCGCGAAGAGGCGCAGACCCGAGCCCGGATCCTGGACGTCCACCGTTACACGATCGACCTCGACCTGACCACCGGCGACGACACCTTCGACTCGACCACCGTCATCGAGTTCACCGCCCGCGCCGCCGGTGACACCTTCGTCGAGCTCAAGCCCGCCACCCTGCGCGGCGCGACCCTGGACGGGCAGCCCCTCGACCCGGCCACCCTGGACGACAACCGGCTCCCCCTCACCGGCCTCACCGAAGGCCGCCACGAACTCCGCGTCGACGCCACCATGCGGTACTCCCGCACCGGCGAGGGCATGCACCGCTTCACCGACCCCACCGACGGCGAGACGTACACCTACACACAGATGTTCCTCGACGACGTGCAACGCGTCATCGCCGCCTTCGACCAACCCGACCTCAAAGCCGCCTTCGACGTCACCGTCACCGCCCCCGACCACTGGACGGTCCTCGCCAACGGCATCACCACACGACAGGACGACGGCCGCTGGAAGGCCGCCACCACCCCCCGCATCTCCACCTACCTCGTCGCCGTCGCCGCCGGCCCCTGGCACACCGTCCGCACCGAACACGCCGGACTCCCCTTCGCCATCCACTGCCGCCGCTCCCTCGCCCCCCACCTCGACGCCGACGCCGCCGAAATCCTCGACGTCACCCGCCGGTGCTTCGACCGCTACCACGAGAAGTTCGACGAGCCCTACCCCTTCGACTCCTACGACCAGGCGTTCGTCCCCGAATTCAACGCCGGCGCCATGGAGAACCCCGGCCTCGTCACCTTCCGCGACGACTTCGTCTTCCGCTCCGCCGTCACCGTCGCCGAACGACAGACCCGCGCCATGGTCATCGCCCACGAAATGGCCCACATGTGGTTCGGCGACCTCGTCACCCTCAAGTGGTGGGACGACATCTGGCTCAACGAGTCCTTCGCCGAGTACATGGGCTACCAGACCGTCAACGAAGCCACCACCCGCTACCCCGACACCTGGATCGGCTACGGCATCGCCCGCAAATCCTGGGGCTCCGACGCCGACCAACGCCCCTCCACCCACGCCGTCGCCCCCGACCCCGACGCCGTCCCCGACACCGCCTCCGCCCTCCTCAACTTCGACGGCATCTCCTACGCCAAGGGCGCCTCCGCCCTCCGCCAGCTCGTCGCCTGGATGGGCGAAAAAGAATTCCTCGCCGGCATCAACCACCACTTCACCCGCCACAAGTACGGCAACGCCACCCTCGCCGACTTCATCGACAACCTCGCCTCGGCCACCGACCGCGACGTCCACGCCTGGGCCGACGCCTGGCTCCGCACCACCGGCATCGACACCCTCACCGCCGACGTCACCCCCGGACCCGGCCGCTGGACCCTCACCCTCCACCGCGACGGCAGCCGCCCCCACCGCGCCACCATCGGCGTCTACGACCGCGACCTCGCCGACAGCCGCACCCTGGTCCTACGCGAACGGTACGAGACGGACATCCCGCAAGACACCCCCGAAACCCGCCCCGGCACCCGCCCCGCCCTCGTCCTCCCCAACGAACACGACCTCACCTACGCCAAGATCCACCTCGACGACGTCTCCCTGGAAACCACCCTGCGCGGCATCTCCGCCGTCCCCGACCCACTCGCCCGCGCCGTCCTGTGGAACACCCTGCGCGACATGGTCCGCGACGGCCACCTCGCCCCCACCGACTACCTCACCACCGCCCACACCCACCTCCCCGAAGAAACCGACGTCTCCCTCGTCGACAGCGTCCTCGGCTTCGCCATCCACCAAATCGCCGACCGCTACGTCCCCCCCACCGACCGCACCACAGCCCGCACCACCCTCACCGACCTCACCCGCGACCTCATCCGCCGCACCGAGGACGGCGAAAACCCCGGCCTCCGCCTCACCGCCGTACGCCACTTCATCGACTGCACCGACCGCACCGGCACCCTCCACGCCTGGCTCAACGACGGCGCCGTCCCCGGCGGCCCCGACCTCGACCCCGAACTGCGCTGGCGCATCCTCAAACGCCTCGCCGTCCTCGGCGCCACCGACGAAGCCGCCATCGACGCCGAACTCGACCGCGACCCCAGCGCCACCGGCCAAGAAGGCGCCGCCCGCTGCCGCGCCGCCCTCCCCACCCCCGAAGCCAAAGACACCGCCTGGCAGCGCATGTTCCACGACGACACCCTCTCCAACTACCTCTTCAACGCCACCGCCGAAGGCTTCTGGCAACCCGAACAAGCCGACCTCCTCACCCCCTACGTCCCCCGCTACTACCCCGAAGCCACCGCCCTCGCCGCCCGCCGCGGCCCCGCCATCGCCACCGCCGCCGGCCGCCAAGCCTTCCCCGCCTACACCATCACCCACGACAACCTCCGCCTCGGCGACGAACACCTCGCCACCGCCGACCCCACCCCCGCCCTCCGCCGCCAGCTCATCGACCGCCTCGACGACCTGCGCCGCGCCCTGCGCGTCCGCGAAGGCTGACCCCACCCAACCCAGTGCCCCCGGCGGACACCACCCACCGGGGGCACTCGGCTGAGCGGACACAACGACACCCCCACCCGCATCACCCACCACACCCCCGAAACGAACCCCACCGGACCCAGCACCCCCACCCACCGCACGCCCCCGTCACGGACCCCATCCACCCCCCCGCCCCCACCACGCGGCCCGCACCACCGACATGACGCGCGTAGAACCCCGGCCCCCCACACCAACCCCGAACACACCCACCAGGTTTCGAACCCACCACCCCGTGCGAAAGACACCACATGACCACCCCCGAACCCCCCCACATCACCGTCCGCGGCGAAGCCCACATCGAAACCGACCCCGACCTCGCCCGCATCGGCATCACCCTCACCGCCCGCGGCACCGACCGCCGCACCACCCTCCACGACCTCACCCGCCGCAACACCACCACCCTCGACCTCATCCACAGCTACGGACCCGCCCTCGACACCCTCGAAACCACCGCCCTCACCCTCACCCCCGAACTCACCCGACGCGGCCGCGGCGAACACATCCACACCCACCACGCCACCACCCACCTCACCGCCACCCTCAACGACTTCACCGCACTCAACGAACTCGTCACCCGCCTCGCCGACCTCGACCTCACCCGCATCGACGGCCCCTGGTGGATCCTGCGCCCCACCTCACCCACCCACACCGAAGCCCGACACCAAGCCGTCAAAGACGCCGTCCGCCGCGCCCGCGACTACGCCCACGCCCTCGGCACCGACATCCACACCCTCCTCGCACTCGACGACACCACCCCCGACCCCATCCCCTTCGGCGCCGCCACCCCCCGCATGGCCTTCACCACCGAAAGCACCACCACCCCCCCACCCCTCGACCTCCAACCCCAACGCCAAACCGCCACCGCCCACATCACCGCCCGATTCACCCTCCACCCCCCCACCCTCTGAACCACCCCCAACCCCCCCTCCCCACCCCCGGAAAACCGCTCATCAGAGCAACCCACCGCACACTTCAACACTTGTCAAAAACCATCCACCAAAAGGCGATTGACCCGTCACCCACACCCCACCCCCTACCCACCAGTAAGCCCTAGGCTCACACCATGCGCCGAGCCAAAATCGTCTGCACCCTAGGACCCGCCACCCACTCGTACGACCAGATCAAAGCCCTCATCGAAGCCGGAATGGACGTAGCCCGACTCAACCTCAGCCACGGCACCTACACCGACCACGAAGAACGCTACGCCCGCGTCCGCAAAGCCGCCGACGAAACCGGCCGCAACATCGGAATCCTCGCCGACCTTCAAGGCCCGAAGATCCGCCTCGGCCGCTTCCACGAAGGACCCGTACTCCTTGAACGCGGCGACCACTTCACCATCACCACCGAACCCGTCCAAGGCGACCGCACACAATGCGGCACCACCTACAACAACCTCCCCACCGACGTCACCCCCGGCGAACGCATCCTCATCGACGACGGCCGCGTCACCCTCCAAGTCACCACCGTCGAAGGCCCCCGCGTCCACACCCGCGTCATCGAAGGCGGCCTGGTCTCCGACCACAAAGGACTCAACCTCCCCGGCATCGCCGTCTCCGTCCCCGCCCTCTCCGAAAAAGACATCGACGACCTCCGCTGGGCCCTCCGCACCGGCGTCGACATCATCGCCCTCTCCTTCGTCCGCACCGGCCACGACGCCCAAGACGTCCACCGCATCATGAACGAAGAAGGCCGCCACATCCCCGTCATCGCCAAAATCGAAAAACCCCAAGCCGTCGACAACATCGACGACATCGTCGCCGCCTTCGACGGCATCATGGTCGCCCGCGGCGACCTCGGCGTCGAAATGCCCCTCGAACAAGTCCCCATCGTCCAGAAACGCGCCATCAAACTCGCCAAACGCAACGCCAAACCCGTCATCGTCGCCACACAAATGCTCGACTCCATGATCGACAACTCCCGCCCCACCCGCGCCGAAGCCAGCGACGTCGCCAACGCCGTCATCGACGGCACCGACGCCGTCATGCTCTCCGGCGAAACCAGCGTCGGACGCCACCCCGTCGAAACCGTCCGCACCATGAGCCGCATCGTCACCGCCGCCGAAGAAGACGTCCTCGCCAAAGGACTCCCCCCACTCACCGAACGCAACAAACCCCGCACCCAAGGCGGCGCCGTCGCCCGCGCCGCCGCCGAGATCGGCGACTTCCTCGGCGCCAAATACCTCGTCGCCTTCACCCAGTCCGGCGACACCGTCCGCCGCCTCAGCCGCTACCGCTCACCCATCCCCCTGCTCGCCTTCACCCCCGACCCGGCGACCTGCTCCCAGCTCAACCTCACCTGGGGCGTCGAGACCTTCCTCGGCCCCCACGTCGACTCCACGGACGCGATGGTGGCGCAGGTCGACGAACACCTGCTGAAGATCGGCCGCTGCCGACCCGGCGACATCGTGATCATCACCGCCGGCTCCCCGCCCGGCGTCCCCGGCACCACCAACATGGTCCGCGTCCACCACATCGGAGAAGCGGTCCGCTGACCCCCTAGAACTTCGCTCCGACATAGGCGTCCATCAACGCGACGGACGCCTTCCGAGCCACGGAGACGGTGTACGGATCACCGTTGCGCGTACAGTGCGTCCACTCCACCCCCAGCTTGTCGAGGACACCCGTGTAGAGCTCCCGGATGTCGTCGGACTTGTTGGTGAAGAAGTACCGGGGGTACTCGTAGCGCTTCCGCTCACCACCCACGAGGCGCGTGGTCCAGTTGGTGATCCGGCACCCGTCGGAGTGGACGAGCCCCCGGACGAAGTCCCACGGACAGGCGTCCACGACGGCCTGCTGCCACTCGTCCAGCACGATCCGCCGCTCGTGCTTCTTCCCGGGCCCGTGCTGCGGGAAGAGGCAGAGCCAGTGTTTGCTGTAGGACTTCACTTCGACGCAGCCGGGCTTGTCGCGCCTCCCGATGCCGGGCAGGGCCATGACCCTTCCCATGGCCTCTTCCGCTGCGGCGATCAGGCCGACCTGCGTGGCGTCGCAGTAGATCGAAAGATGATGTTGGCTGGGCTTCGAGACGATGTGCCCGTCGCCCAGGTAGAGGCCGAGCAGATAAGCGTACGCCTCTCTGTCGAGTGGCGTGCCGTCGCAATGAGGGCAGTCCGAGACGGGCCGTCGGGGGCGCTCCCCGCGCTTCGTGCGGTCGATGTGGCGCCAGTAGCCGATCGTGCCCAGAGGTATTCCGAGCTGCCGGGCCACGTCCGTGTTGCGCGCTCCGCCGCGCAGCATCGTCAGCGCTCGATTGCGCGTATGCATGTCGTACATGCGGGCGAGGATGACGCGCATCAAGCGACGGGGTAGGGCTAAGTTGCGGCTTTACCGCGATCGAGTGACCGCCGTCACCCGAATCCGTGACCATGGAATCGAAGGTAGTTGTGCCCCAGGTGGGATTCGAACCCACACTGTCGGTGGTTTGAGCACCGTCTCTCTAACCAGTTGGAGTACTGGGGCCTTCAAATGACAGGCTGGGTGTAGCCCTGTGTGTTCATACCTTACAGGAGATAGGTAGGCTCATGGGGAGCTGTATCGCCCGTACCGAGGAGCCTCCGTGACCGCCCCCGAGTCGCCCCAGCCCGTCGCCGACGACGACAAGTCGCACGTCCCGCCGCTGACGACCCGCGTCGTCATCGCCGAGGACGAGGCCCTCATCCGCCTCGACCTCAAAGAGATGCTTGAGGAGGAGGGCTACACCGTCGTCGGCGAGGCGGGCGATGGGGCCCGGGCCGTGGAGCTGGCCCGTGAGCACCGTCCCGACCTGGTGATCCTGGATGTGAAGATGCCCGTCCTCGACGGGATCTCTGCTGCTGAGAAGATCGCTGGTGAGTCGCTCGCCCCGGTGTTGATGTTGACTGCGTTCTCGCAGCGGGAGTTGGTGGAGCGGGCGCGGGACGCGGGTGCGATGGCGTATCTGGTGAAGCCGTTCAGCAAGAGCGATGTCGTTCCGGCGATCGAGATGGCGGTGTCGCGGTTCGCGGAGTTGCGGGCGCTGGAGAAGGAGGTCGCGGACCTCGCGCAGCGGTTGGAGACGCGGAAGTTGGTGGATCGGGCGAAGAGCATTCTGCAGACGCAGTATGGGTTGTCGGAGCCGGCGGCGTTCCGGTGGATCCAGAAGACGTCGATGGATCGGCGGATGTCGATGCAGCAGGTGGCGGAGGCGGTCATCGAGGACGCTGAGGAGAAGAAGGCGGCGAAGGGTCAGTAGTTGGGGCCCTGTGCGGGGTGTGTGTGGTGTGAGGTGTGGGGTGGCCCTCGGCTCGGTGTTTGTTCCCGTGTGTGGGGGTGGCTTGTTTTTCGGGTTGGGTGGGGTGGGAGCGCCGGGTGCCTTGTGGAGGGGGTTCGGCGCTCCCGTGTCGGTCAGGACATGCCGGGTATGTTCTCGGTGTCCTTCGGGGTGGCGTCGCGGAGCATGCAGGTGAGGCGTGCCGTGCAGATGCGCTTGTTCTGGTCGTCGGTGATGACGATTTCGTACGTGGCGGTGGAGCGTCCGCGGTGTACGGGGGTGGCGGTGCCGGTGATGAGTCCGGAGCGGACGCCGCGGTGGTGGGTGCAGTTCAGGTCGACGCCTACGGCGATCTTTCGGGAGCCGCCGTGGAGCATTGCGCCTACGGAGCCGAGTGTCTCGGCGAGGACGGCGGAGGCTCCGCCGTGGAGGAGGCCGTAGGGCTGGGTGTTGCCTTCGACGGGCATGGTGCCGATGACGCGGTCGGGTGCGGCTTCGATGATCTGTAGGCCCATGCGGTTGCCGAGGTGGCCGGCGGAGAAGAGGGCGGGCAGGTCGACGCCGAGTGCGGCGTATTCGTCGATGATCTCTTGTGGGAAGGTGGCTGTGGTCTGCTCGCCCATGGGGTCCGAACTCCGTTCGTCGTCGTACGGCTGTCCTGGTGGTGCTGCTGAGCGAACGCTCAGTCGGTCGGTGATTGTTCCAGACGGACGATGACGGATTTGCTGGTGGGGGTGTTGCTGATGTCCGCGGTGGCGTCCAGGGGTACGAGGACGTTCGTTTCGGGGTAGTAGGCGGCGGCGCAGCCCCGTGCGGTCGGGTAGTGGACGACGCGGAATCCGGGGGCGCGGCGTTCGGTGCCGTCGGTCCACTCGCTGATGAGGTCGGCGTACGACCCGTCGGCGAGGCCCTGTTCGTGGGCGTCGTCGGGGTGGATGAGGACGACGCGGCGGCCGCCTTTGATGCCGCGGTAGCGGTCGTCGAGGCCGTAGATGGTGGTGTTGTACTGGTCGTGCGAGCGCAGTGTTTGTAGCAGTAGTCGGCCTTCGGGGACCTTGGGGTATTCGACGGGGGCGGCGGTGAAGTTGGCCTTGCCGGTTGTGGTGGGGAAGCGTCGTTCGTCGCGTGGGGCGTGGGGGAGGGCGAATCCGCCGGGGTTGGCGGCGAGCCGGGCGTTGAAGTCTTCGAAGCCGGGTACTACGCGCGCGATGCGGTCGCGGATGGTGGCGTAGTCCTTTTCGAACTCTTCCCAGGGGGTGGTCGAGGAGGGGCCGAGGACGGCGCGGGCCATGCGGGCGACGATGGCTGGTTCGGAGAGCAGGTGGGGGCTGGCGGGCGGCAGGTTGCCTCGGGAGGGGTGGACGAGGCCCATTGAGTCCTCGACGGTGACGAATTGTCGGCCGGATGCCTGTACGTCTCGGTCGGTGCGGCCGAGGGTGGGCAGGATCAGTGCGCGTGTGCCGGTGACGGCGTGGGACCGGTTGAGCTTGGTGGAGACGTGCACGGTGAGTCGGGCGCGGCGCATTGCGGCTTCGGTGACTTGGGTGTCGGGGGTTGCGCCGACGAAGTTGCCGCCCATCGCGAAGAAGACTTTCGCGCGGCCGTCGCGGAGCGCCTGGATGGAGCGGACCACGTCGTAGCCGTGGTGGCGGGGTGAGGTGATGCCGAATTCTTTGTCGAGGGCGTCGAGGAAGGCTTCGGAGGGCCGTTCGAAGATGCCCATGGTGCGGTCGCCCTGGACGTTGGAGTGGCCGCGGACGGGGCAGACGCCGGCGCCGGGGCGGCCGATGGCGCCGCGGAGCAGGAGGAGGTTGACGATCTCCCGGATGGTGGGCACGGAGTGTTTGTGTTGGGTGAGGCCCATTGCCCAGCAGACGATCGTGCGGCGTGAGGCGAGGATCATCCGCAGGGCGCTTTCGATTGCGTGGCGGGTCAGTCCCGTCGCGGTGAGCGTTTCGTCCCAGTCGGCGGTGCGGGCGGTGGCGGCGAATTCTTCGAAGCCGTGTGTGTGGGTCCGTACGAATTCCTCGTCGACGGCGCCTTCGGTGTCGAGGATGAGCTTGTTGAGGAGGCGGAACAGGGCTTGGTCGCCGCCGATGCGGATCTGTAGGAACAGGTCGGTGAGGGCTGTGCCGGTCAGGAGGCCCTTGGCGGTCTGCGGGTTCTTGAACCGTTCCAGGCCCGCCTCGGGTAGCGGGTTCACGGAGATGATCTTCGCGCCGGTCGCCTTGGCCTTTTCCAGCGCGGTCAGCATCCGGGGGTGGTTCGTGCCCGGGTTCTGTCCGGCGACGATGATCAGGTCGGCTTGGTGGAGGTCGTCGAGGGAGACGCTGCCCTTGCCGACGCCGAGGGTCTCGGTGAGTGCGGAGCCGGACGATTCGTGGCACATGTTGGAGCAGTCCGGCAGGTTGTTCGTGCCGAATTCGCGGGCGAAGAGCTGGAGCAGGAACGCGGCTTCGTTGCTGGTCCGGCCCGAGGTGTAGAACAGTGCTTCGTCGGGGGAGTCCAGCGCGGTCAGCTCCTCCGCGATGATCGCGAACGCCCGTTCCCAGGTGACCGGCTCGTACCGGTCGCCGCCCTCCGGCAGGTATACCGGGTGTGTGATGCGGCCCTGTTGGCCCAGCCAGTAGCCGCTGCGGTCCGCCAGGTGGGGCAGCGGGTGCGCGGCGAAGAATTCCGGGGTGACCCGGCGTAGTGTGGCCTCCTCGGCGACGGCCTTGGCGCCGTTTTCGCAGAACTCCGCGACGTGCCGCTTGTCGCCCTCGGGCCAGGCGCAGCCCGGGCAGTCGAAGCCGTCCTTCTGGTTGACCTTGAGGAGCGTGCGGGCCGTGCGGCCCAGTCCCATTTGTGCCCGGGAGGCGCGCAGGCCGTGGACGACGCCGGGCAGGCCGGCGGCGGAGTGCTGGACGGCTCCCACCTGCGGAGCGTCCTGGACGGGGTCCCCTGCGGGCGGTTTGCTGACCATGGCGCGCTCCTTCGTTTCGCCGTACGTGTGTACGCGGGTGCGTCTTTCGATCCTGTCACGTGGGGGTCGGTGGTGGGTGGTGCCCGTCGGAGGTTGTCAGTGGAGCGTGGCAGGATCGTGGACGTGGCTGAGACAGCATCGAAGAAGACTGCGCAAGACCGTCCGCGCCTGCTCCTCATGGATGGGCACTCCCTGGCGTACCGGGCGTTCTTCGCGCTGCCCGCGGAGAACTTCACGACGTCGAGCGGGCAGGTGACCAATGCCGTCTACGGCTTCGCGTCGATGCTGGCGAACACGTTGCGTGACGAGGCGCCCACGCACTTCGCGGTGGCGTTCGACGTGTCCCGCAGGACCTGGCGTTCCCGGGACTTCCCGGAGTACAAGGCGAACCGCTCCGCCACGCCCGACGAGTTCAAGGGGCAGGTCGAGCTGATCGGCGAGCTGCTGGACACGATGAACGCGGTCCGGTTCGCCGTGGAGGACTACGAGGCGGACGACATCATCGCCACGCTGGCCACGCAGGCGGAGGCCGCCGGTTTCGAGGTGCTGATCGTCACCGGCGACCGCGACTCGTTCCAGCTGGTCACGGACCGTGTCACGGTGCTGTATCCGACGAAGGGCGTGTCGGAGCTGACCCGGTTCACGCCGGAGAAGGTGCAGGAGAAGTACGGGTTGTCGCCGAGCCAGTACCCGGACTTCGCGGCGCTGCGCGGCGACCCGTCGGACAACCTGCCGGGCATTCCGGGGGTCGGTGAGAAGACGGCCACGAAGTGGATCAACCAGTTCGGTTCGTTCCAGGAGCTGGTGGAGCGGGCCGACGAGGTGAAGGGCAAGGTCGGGCAGGCCCTGCGCGACCATTTGGAGTCCGTGAAGCTGAACCGGCACCTGACGGAGCTGGTGCGGGACGTGGAGCTGCCGAAGGCGGTGGCGGACCTGGAGCGCGCCCCTTATGACCGGGCGGCGCTCAAGGGCTTCCTGGAGGTCCTGGAGATCCGCAACCCGAGCTTGCGGGAGCGGTTGCTCGCCGTGGACCCCGGCTCCGAGGAGGAGGCCGGGCCCGCCCCGGCCGCCGGCGTGGAACTGGACGGTGCGGTGCTGGGCGCCGGCGAGCTGGCGCCGTGGCTGGAGCGGCACGGGGGCGGGCCGCTGGGCATGGCGACGGCGGACAGCTGGGCGCTCGGCGTGGGCAGTGTCACCGAGGTCGCCCTCGCGGCGGCGGACGGCGCGGCGGCCTGGTTCGACCCGTCGCAGTTGGACGAGGCCGACGAGCGCGCGTTCGCCGCGTGGATCGCGGACCCGGCCCGGCCGAAGGTGCTGCACAACGCCAAGGCCGTCATGCGCGTCTTCCCGGAACAGGGCTGGAGCGTCGCCGGCGTCACGATGGACACGGCGCTCGCGGCGTACCTGGTGAAGCCGGGTCGCCGTTCCTTCGCCCTGGACGCGCTCGCCGTCGAGTACCTGGGGCGGGAGCTCGCCCCGCCGTCCGCCGCCGACGGCCAGCTTGCGTTCGGCGCGGACGACACGGCGGAGGCCGACGCGCTGATGACGCAGGCGCGGGCCGTCCTCGACCTGGGCGAGGCGTTCGCCGCGCGCCTGGAGGAGGTGGGCGCGACACGGCTGCTGCACGAGGTGGAGCTGCCCACGTCCGAGCTGCTCGCCCGGATGGAGCGGCACGGCATCGCCGCCGACCGGCCGCACCTGGAGGGGATGGAGCAGCAGTTCGCCGGCGCCGTCCAGCAGGCGGTGAAGGAGGCGCACGCCTCGGTCGGCCACGAGTTCAACCTCGGGTCGCCCAAGCAGCTCCAGGAGGTCCTCTTCGGTGAGCTGAACCTGCCGAAGACCAAGAAGACCAAGACCGGCTACACGACGGACGCGGATGCGCTGGCCTGGCTCGCCGCCCGGACCGAGCACGAACTGCCCGTGATCATGCTCCGCCACCGGGAGCAGGCGAAGCTCCGCGTCACCGTGGAGGGCCTGATCAAGACGGTCGCGGCGGACGGCCGGATCCACACCACGTTCAACCAGACGGTCGCCGCGACCGGCCGGCTGTCGTCCACGGACCCGAACCTGCAGAACATCCCGGTCCGTACGGACGAGGGCCGCGCCATCCGCCGCGGCTTCGTCGTCGGCGAGGGCTTCGAGGCCCTGATGACCGCCGACTACAGCCAGATCGAGCTGCGCGTCATGGCGCACCTGTCGGAGGACGAGGGTCTCATCGAGGCGTTCACCTCCGGCGAGGACCTCCACACCACGGTCGCCTCCCAGGTCTTCGGCGTCGACAAGTCGGCCGTCGACGCCGAGATGCGCCGCAAGATCAAGGCCATGTCGTACGGGTTGGCGTACGGCCTGTCCGCGTTCGGCCTGTCGCAGCAGCTGAACATCGAGGCCGTCGAGGCGCGCGCCCTGATGGACACGTACTTCGAGCGGTTCGGCGGGGTGCGGGACTACCTGCGCCGCGTCGTCGACGAGGCCCGCGCGACGGGCTACACGGAGACGATGCTGGGCCGTCGCCGCTACCTGCCGGACCTGAACAGCGACAACCGGCAGCGGCGCGAGATGGCCGAGCGGATGGCGCTCAACGCGCCGATCCAGGGCACGGCCGCCGACATCGTGAAGGTCGCCATGCTCAACGTCGACCGGGCGCTGACCGCGGCCGGCCTGACCTCCCGGATGTTGCTCCAGGTCCACGACGAGATCGTGCTGGAGCTCGCGCCGGGGGAGCGGGAACGCGTCGAGGAGATCGTGCGCCGCGAGATGTCATCGGCGGTCGAGCTGCGGGCGCCGCTGGACGTGTCGGTGGGCGTCGGCCCCGACTGGGAGTCGGCCGCGCACTGACCGGCCCGGACCGCGGAAGAGGGACGGCGTGACCGCGCGTCGCCCCCTCCGCCCCCGGCGCGCCTCAGGGCCGGGGCGCGGCGCCGGACCGCAGCCGCATCCCCGCGCCGTACAGGACGAGCCCCACGGCCAGCCCCGCCCCGGCGCCGAAGCACGCGGTGGGGAGGATGTCGAGCGGCGTCTCGGCGCGCCCCCCGTACGCGTACCAGCGCAGGCACCGGTGCGCGGCCCCGGCTGCCGCGCACCCCGCGAGCAGCCCGATCGCCAGCCACCGCCCCCGCCGCGTCGGCACCGGCCGCAGCGCCCCCGCCGTTTCGGCCCGATCGGCGGGGACGCGGCGCAGTGCGCCGTGCCCGAACCACGCGAGGACGGCCAGCGCCGCGGCCGACCCGCCGTACTGGGCGTACAGGTACAGGGGGAGGCCCGCCACGGACTCGCCGAGCACGGGCAGCACGCGCGTGCCCCACCGGCCGGGGTGGGTGAACAGGTCCCACACGACATGGGTCGTCGCCCCGAGGACCGCCGAGACGTAGAACCACGCCGCGAGCGCCACCGGGCGGCGCCCGCGCCACGGCCGGCCGCGCAGCACCGCGTACGCCCGGCCCCGCCACCGTCCCGGCAGCAGTGCCACCAGCGGCTCACGGACCATCAGCCACACGCCCGTCAGCAGCGCTGCCGTCAGGACGTCGACGGTCAGCACCCCCCACCCGCTGTGCGTGACCTCCCCGAACGCCATGGCGCCGGGCACGGCACTGTCCGCGAAGTACGTCATGTCGGGTGAGAACGACCCCGTGACGAGGGCCGAGGCGACCAGCGGGCCCCGCGCGGCGCCGGACCTTCGCATCGCCGGGAGGACGGCGGCGGCGTGGCTGAGTGTGAACGGCATGAGCGACGGCCCCCGGTTATCAGTCCTCCAACCCCAACCTGATCAGTATCAATCATTTCGTGATCAACATGTGATGACGTCAGGTCCGAGAGGGCTGCAAGGATGACTGATGGCGAAAGCGTGAAAAGCGGTCACCCCTCGGTGTGATGAAGCCCCGAGGTGTCGTAGGGTCACCTGAGCCGCGCATCGGGGCGCGCGGCAGAGGTCTTCGGCGCCGACGGGCGCCACCGGGGAGGGACAGACGCATGGCAGTGCACATCCGCCGTCGGCTGCGCAAGAGCGCCACCACCACCGCGGTCGCCGCCGCGGCCGTGGCCGCGCTCTCGGCCTCACAGGCACCGGGCGCCACCCCCGCCACCACCGGCGGTCAGCCGGCCGGCGACACGACACCACCGGCCTCGTCCGGCTCCACCGCCACGGGCGACTCGCCCTACTACACCGACCTGCCGCCGCTGAACAGCCCCAACCCCGTGGGGCCCGCCGACGGCGGCCCCGTGGGGACCGGCCCGGCCGAAGCGGGCATACCGGCCACCGTGCTCGCCGCGTACAAGCAGGCCGAGCAGTACCTGAAGACCGCCCGGCCCGGCTGCAACCTGCCCTGGCAACTCCTCGCGGGCATCGGCAAGGTGGAGTCCGGCCAGGCCCGCGGCGGTCGCGTCAACGCCGCCGGAACCACCTTCTCGCCGATCCTGGGTCCCGTCCTCAACGGCAACGGCTTCGCCGACATCAGCGACACCGACGACGGCGCCTACGACGGCGACACCCGCCACGACCGCGCGGTCGGCCCCATGCAGTTCATCCCGTCCACCTGGGCCTCCTGGGGCCAGGACGCCAACGGCGACGGCCGCAAGGACCCCAACAACATCTACGACGCCGCCCAGGCCGCCGGCATGTACCTGTGCGCCAACAACCGCGACCTCGCGGTCAAGGCGGACCTCGACCGGGCCATCCTCAGCTACAACCAGTCCCGCGAGTACCTGCGCACGGTCCTGTCCTGGTTCGAGTTCTACAAGCGCGGCACGCACCAGGTCCCCGACGGCACCGGCGTGCAGCCCGTCGAGCGCAGCGACTCCCGCACCCCCGGCGGATCCACGTACACCCCGACCCCGACCCCCGCCCCGGCGAAGACGCCGTCGCCCTCGGCCACCACGCCGACGCCCGGCGCCACACCCGGCACCCAGGCCCCCAAGCCCGGCACGACCACCCCGCCCGCCAAGCCGGCCCCCGTGGAGACGGTCCCCACCCGGCCCAGCCCCTCGCCGACGCCGCCCAAGCCCGTCCCGACCCCGACCCCGACTCCGACCCCGGCCCCCGCCGACCGGGTGAGCCGCCTCGACGACGCCGGCACCGGCGCGCTCACCGCCCCCGCCGGCACCGAGTTCGCCGAGCGCCCCTCCGTCGTCGCCCGCGACGCCCGGGGCGGCCTCCTCGCCCTCGTCCCGGTCCGGTTCGAGATCGCCGGCGACACCGACGCGCGCTTCGCGAACGGCGCCACCGCCGTCACCGTCACCACCGGAAGCGACGGCACCGCCACCGCGCCCGCCCTCCGGGCCGGCGAGAAGACCGGACGGTTCACCGTCCGCGCCACCGTCCCGAAGCGCCCGGCCGTCACCCCCGTCGCCTTCGCGGCGACCGTCACCGCCGGCCGGGCCGACACCCTCACCCTGACCGGCGGGGCCCCGCTCACCGCGGCCCCCGAAGGGGAGTTCGCCCAGCGGCTCACCGTGCGGGCCACCCGCGGGGGCGCCGCCGTCCCCGGCACCGAGCTGACCGCCGCGATGGTCACGGAAGGCCCCGGCGGCACGCACACGCCCAGCGACGGGGGCCCCTACTTCAAGGACGCCCAGGGCGCCCCGATCCGTACGCTCACCGGTCTCACGACCGACGCGGACGGCGTCCTCCAGCTCCCGCCGATGTACGCGGACGGCCGGACCGGCACGTTCCTGCTGCGCCTCACCGCCCAGGGCGGCGCATCGCTGACGGTGGAGCTGACGGTCACCGCCGCCTGACCCGCCCCGCGCCCGACGGCCCGCCCCCTCACCGGTACGAGGGCGGCGGGCCGTCTAGCGCCGCGGGTTCGTACGCCGCGTCGGCGGCGCCGCCGAAGGGTCCTCCGGCCACGGGTGCTTCGGGTACCGCCCGCGCAGCTCCGCCCGCACCGCCCGGTAGCCGTCCCGCCAGAACGACTCCAGGTCGGCCGTCACCGCCGCCGGCCGCCCCGCGGGCGACAGCAGGTGCACCAGTACGGGCACCCCGGCCACCCGCGGCGTCCGGGCCAGCCCGAACATCTCTTGCAGCTTCACCGCGAGGACCGGCTGCCCGTCCCCGTACTCCACCCGGACCCGCGAGCCGCTCGGGACCTCGATCCGCTCCGGCGCCAGCTCGTCCAGCCGCGCCGCGTCACCGCTCGCCCAGGGCAGCAGCCGCCGCAGCGCCTCCCCGGCGTCGATCCGCGCCAGACCCGCCCGCCGGCGCGCCGCCGACAGCTCCGGCTCCAGCCACTCCCCGGCCCGCGCCACCAGCGCCCCGTCCGACACGTCCGGCCAGGGCGCCCCCACCACCCGGTGCAGGAACGCCAGCCGCTCCCGCAGCCGGACCGCCTCCCGCGACCAGCGCAACAGCCCGGGCCCCTCCCGCCGCAGCCCCTCCAGCAGCGCCTCCCGCACGAGCCCGGGCGCGGCGTCCCCGAGCGGCCGTACGGCCAGGTCGACCGCGCCCAGCCGCTCCACCGCACGCGCCACGACGTCACCGTCCTGCCACCGCACCTCGTCACCCGCCACCAGCAGGTGCCCGGCGGCGAGCCGCGCCGTGTCCTCGTCGCACACGGCGGCGAGCCGCACCCGGGCCGACGCGGAGTGCGCGGGCCGGTCGGCCACGGCCACCGCCAGCCAGTCCGCCGACCGCAGGCCCGACCCGCCGCCCACCTCGGCACCGGTCCCGGCCACCATCAGGAAGGAACCGCCGCCCCGGGCCCGCGCCACCCGCTCCGGAAACGCCAGCGCGACCACGATCCCGGCGGCCACGTCGTCCGACACCCCGCCACCGGAGCCCTCACGCGCCCCGCCGGAGCCCGCCGCTCCACCGGGCCCCGCCGGGCTGTCGGACTTCGCCGCTCCACCGGGCCCCGCCGGGCTGCCGGACGCCGCCGTCCCCCCGGACCTCGCCGTCCCGCCCGTGCCCGCCGCTCCACCGGGCCCCACCGGACTGCCGGACCCTGCCACTCCGCCGGACCTCACCGCTCCACCGGGCCCCACCGGGCCGCCGGATCCTGCCGCTCCGCCAGAGCCCACCGCCTGGCCGGACTCCGCCCCGCCCGCGCCCGCCGCGGCGAGCTGCCGGGCCAGCCGGCCGGCCTCCCGGCGCCACCGCGCCCCGTACGCGTCGCCGCCCCGGCGGGCCGCGCGCCACGCGGCGGCCACGTCGTCGCCGTACGCGCGCGGCGGCTCCTCGCCCAGTAGGGCCACCAACTCCGCCGCCCGGCGCGCGCCCACCAGCGGCGCGCCGTCCAGCAGCGCCCGCGCGAGCCGGGGGTGGAGGCCCAGACGCGCCATCCGGGCGCCCCGCTCCGTCGCCCGGCCGCGCGCGTCGACCGCGCCGACCGCCTCCAGCACCGACCGCGCCGCCGCCATCGCCCCGGCCGGAGGAGCATCCAGCAGCGCCAGGCCCGACGCGTCCGGATCGCCCCACGCCGCCGCCTGCAACGCGAACCCCGTCAGGTCCGCCACCCGGATCTCCGGCGAGGGGAAGGCCGGCAGCCGGCCGTCCTCCGCCTCCGACCAGCACCGGTACACCGCACCCGGCGCCTCGCGCCCCGCACGGCCCGCGCGCTGCCGGGCCGACGCCCGCGACGCCCGCAGCGTCACCAGGGAGCCCAGCCCCCGCGCGTGGTCCACCCGGGGCTCCCGCGCCAGCCCCGAATCGACCACCACCCGCACGCCCGGCACCGTCAGCGACGACTCCGCCACCGCCGTCGCCAGCACCACCCGCCGTCCGCGGCCCGGCGACAACACCGCCTCCTGCACCGCGGCGGGCGCCCGGCCGTGCACCTGGAGCACCTCGACCCCGCGCAGATCCGACAGCAGCCCCGCCACCCGGGCGATCTCACCCACCCCCGGCAGGAAGCACAGCACGTCGCCCTCGCGCTCCGCCAGCGCCCGCCGCACCACCCCCGCCACGTGCGCCAGCAGCGCGGGGTCCACGAACGTCCCGTGCGCCGGCCGCACCGCCCCGCCCGGCGGCGCCCACACGACCTCCACGGGGTGCGCCGCACCCGCCGCCTCCACGACCGGCGCGCCGCCCAGCAGCCGCGCCCACCCCTCGGCGTCCGTCGTCGCCGACGCGGCCACCAGCCGCAGCTCCGGCCGCAGCGCCTCCCGTACGTCCAGCAGGAACGCGGCGACCGTGTCCGCGTCCAGGTGCCGCTCGTGGCACTCGTCGAGGACCACCACGTCCACCCCGGCCAGCTCCTGGTCCCGCTGGAGCCGCTGGAGCAGCACCCCGGTCGTCACCACCTCGACGACCGTCTCCCGCGACACGGCCCGCTCGCCGCGCACCGTGAAGCCGACCCGGCCGCCGACCTCCTCGCCCAGCAGCCACGCCATCCGCCGGGCCGCGCCCCGCGCCGCGATCCGCCGCGGCTCGGCGACCACCACCCGGGCGCCCCGCTCCGCCAGCTCCAGTGGCACGAGCGTCGTCTTGCCGGTTCCCGGCGGCGCGCACAGCACCGCGGCCCCGTGCCCGTCCAACGCCCGCCGGAGCGCCGGCAGGGCGTGCCGTACCGGGAGCCGCTCCCGCTCCTCCTCGCGGATCACGCGATCACGCGCCCCGCTCGTCCCGCTCGCACACGAAGATCGCCGTGCCGGGGATGAGGTTCCCGCGCAGCGGGGACCAGCCGCCCCACTCCTGGCCGTTCCAGGCGGGCCACTCCGGCTCCACCAGGTCCACCAGCCGGAAGCCGCCCGCGACCACGTCCCGCACCCGGTCGCCGATGGTCCGGTGGTGCTCCACGTACACCGCCCGGCCCCGCTCGTCCTGCTCCACGTACGGCGTGCGGTCGAAGTACGACGCCGCGACCGTCAGCCCCTCGGGCCCCGGCTCGTCCGGGAACGCCCAGCGGATCGGGTGCGTCACGGAGAACACCCACCGGCCGCCCGGCCGCAACACCCGCCGCACCTCCCGGAAGACCCGCACCGGGTCGGCGACGAACGGCACCGCCCCGTACGCCGAGCAGGCCAGGTCGAAGGAGCCGTCCCGGAACGGCAGCGCCCCCGCGTCCGCCTGCACCGGGGACAGCCCGTCCGCGCCGATGCGCAGCGCGTGCTGGAGCTGCCGGTGGGAGAGGTCCAGCGCCACCGGCCTGGCCCCCTGCGCCGCCAGCCAGCGCGAGCACTGCGCCGCGCCCGCGCCGATCTCCAGGACGTCCAGGCCCCGCAGCGACCCGGCCGGGCCCAGCAGCCCGGCCTCCGCCTCGTCCAGCCCCTCGGGGCCCCACACGAACCGGTCGTCCCCGAGGAAGCCGCCGTGCTCGCTCTGGTACTCGTCGGCGTTCCGGTCCCACCAGCCGCGGCTCGCCCTGCTGCTCTCCGCGTCGCCCGCGTCACGGCGCGTCGCCTCGGGCTCGTAGTCTTGGATCATCTCGTCCGTCGTTGTAGTTTGCGCTCCGCGCGCGGTGCGCACGGGCGCCGGCGTGCCGATGGCCGCGACCGCGCCGTGCGCCCCGGCGTGTCACCGGCGCGTCCCGGCCAGGACGGCCTCCGCCCAGCTTAGTTGTGCCGGATATGGGGGGCTCCGCCCCGGGTGGGCGCCTTCGCGCATTGACCCCGTACGGCACCGCCCGTATGCTAAAGGTTGCGCTGCGGGCCTGCGCGCCTCAGACGGAGCAGGCCGCGCTCGCATCTGTTGTATGTCCCCTCGGTTGTCGAGGCGCCACCCGGTCGCTGGGCCCGGCGCTTCCTTGGCTGTCCGGCTTCTGCAGCTGCGATACGGGCTCTCGGCGTAGCAGTACCTACGACTTCAATGTCCGTACCGGAGCCCTTTCCCACATGACGAGCAGCACCGAGACCACCGCCACCACCCCGCAGGTTGCGGTCAACGACATCGGTAACGAGGAAGCCTTCCTCGCAGCGATCGACGAGACGATCAAGTACTTCAACGACGGCGACATCGTCGACGGCGTCATCGTGAAGGTCGACCGGGACGAGGTCCTGCTCGACATCGGTTACAAGACCGAAGGTGTCATCCCGAGCCGCGAGCTCTCGATCAAGCACGACGTCGACCCGAACGAGGTCGTCAAGGTCGGCGACGAGATCGAGGCCCTCGTCCTCCAGAAGGAGGACAAGGAAGGCCGCCTGATCCTCTCGAAGAAGCGCGCCCAGTACGAGCGCGCCTGGGGCACGATCGAGAAGATCAAGGAAGAGGACGGCATCGTCACCGGCACCGTCATCGAGGTCGTCAAGGGTGGTCTCATCCTCGACATCGGCCTCCGTGGCTTCCTGCCGGCCTCCCTCGTCGAGATGCGCCGTGTCCGCGACCTCCAGCCGTACGTCGGCAAGGAGCTCGAGGCCAAGATCATCGAGCTGGACAAGAACCGCAACAACGTGGTCCTGTCCCGCCGTGCCTGGCTGGAGCAGACCCAGTCCGAGGTCCGCCAGACGTTCCTCACGACCCTCCAGAAGGGTCAGGTCCGCTCCGGCGTCGTGTCCTCGATCGTCAACTTCGGTGCCTTCGTGGACCTGGGTGGCGTCGACGGTCTGGTCCACGTCTCCGAGCTGTCCTGGAAGCACATCGACCACCCGTCCGAGGTCGTCGAGGTCGGCCAGGAGGTCACGGTCGAGGTCCTCGACGTCGACATGGACCGCGAGCGCGTCTCCCTGTCGCTGAAGGCGACGCAGGAGGACCCGTGGCAGCAGTTCGCCCGGACCCACCAGATCGGCCAGGTCGTCCCGGGTAAGGTCACGAAGCTGGTTCCGTTCGGTGCGTTCGTCCGCGTGGACGAGGGCATCGAGGGCCTGGTCCACATCTCCGAGCTGGCCGAGCGCCACGTGGAGATCCCGGAGCAGGTCGTCCAGGTCAACGACGAGATCTTCGTCAAGGTCATCGACATCGACCTCGAGCGCCGCCGCATCAGCCTCTCGCTGAAGCAGGCCAACGAGTCCTTCGGTGCCGACCCGGCCTCGGTCGAGTTCGACCCGACCCTGTACGGCATGGCCGCGTCCTACGACGACCAGGGCAACTACATCTACCCCGAGGGCTTCGACCCGGAGACCAACGACTGGCTGCCGGGCTACGAGGCGCAGCGCGAGGCCTGGGAGACCCAGTACGCCGAGGCGCAGCAGCGCTTCGAGCAGCACCAGGCCCAGGTCATCAAGTCCCGCGAGGCCGACGCTGCCGCCGCTGCCGAGGGTGGCTCCGCCGCTCCCTCCGGCGCCGGTGCGCCGACCGGTGGCTCCTACTCCTCGGAGTCGGACGACAACTCCGGCGCCCTGGCGTCGGACGAGGCGCTCGCCGCCCTCCGCGAGAAGCTGGCCGGCGGCCAGAGCTGAACGGCTCGGCACCGACCTGCTAGCTCCTAGCCGGTAACACCGAGGCCCGCCCCCCACGGGGGCGGGCCTCGGTGCTTTCCGCGTGCCGGGCCGGGCCCGCCGTGCCCGACGCGCCTCCCCGCGTCCGGGACGTCAGCTCACGACGGGGACGCCCGGAGTGGCCAGGCCGCGTCCGCCGGTGCGGGTGTTGTCCGCGTACACCGTCGTCCGGCAGGAGGCGGAGTGGTGCGGGGCGTGGATCGCGTACCGGTCCGCGCCGGTCGCGCCCACCAGGTCGGCGTGGTTGCCGCGGAAGACCGCGCCGCAGCCCCAGCCGGGCTGCTGGGAGTGCACCTCGAAGCCGTTGTTGAGCGTGTTCCGGCCGGTGTTGCCGGAGACGAGGACGTCGTTGCCCTTCACGTCCACCCACGAGTCGTCGTAGTGGACTCCCGTCATCCCGCGCCCGTCGAAGGTGTTCCCGATGATCCGGGCGCCGGTGGTGCCCTCCTTGATGTCGACGCCCTCGCCGCCCACACCGGGGCCGATGGTGTTGTGGAGTATCTGGACGCCGTCGCTCCGGTCCGACAGCGTGTTCGCCGTCCCCACGTAGACGCCCTCGCCCATCCCGCGGCCGTCGCGGCCCGTGTCGTAGATGCGGGAGTTGCTGATGACGCCGTCGCTGCTGGAGTTCCGGAAGTGGACGCCCTCCATGTCCAGGCCGTGCACGGTGACCGAGTCGATGACGACGCCGTTCGCGCCGTCCATCATGATCCCCTTCTGGCCACCGGTGACCGTCACGCCGCGTACGGTCCAGTACGAGGCGCCGTTGAGGTGCAGGCCGTAGCCGCCGCCCGCGGTGAGGACGGCCCGCGGCGAACCGGTCAGGACGATGCGCGCGGAGGCGGTGGCGGGGACCGTCGCCTTGAAGTTGCCGGTGTACGTGCCGTCGGCGAGCCGGATCGTGTCGCCCGGCCGCGCGGCGGCGAGGGCCGCCTTGAGCTGCGCGGCCGTCGAGACGTCGACGACGGCGGCGGCCCGCCCGGCGGAGGGGGCCTTCGCGGTCGCGGTGGCGGACGCGGTCGTGGACGTGGTGGCGGTGGCGGTCAGGGCGAGGGCGGCGGAGAGCAGGGCGGGGAGCAGCGTGCTGGTGCGCATGGTGGGGGTGCCTTCCCGTGGAGTTCTCGTACCTGGACGCCGGGCGGGATGCTGAACGCGCGCTGCCCCGAGACGGTAGGGACAGGGTGTGGGCATGTCAAGGTCTGTACCAAAGGGTGCGTGTCGCCCGTGACATGGCGCGCTCGGGAATGCCGGGGGCCCGTCCGACGTTCTTCCGTGGGAAGACGAGAAGGAGCGGTAATCGTGCTTGATCCGCAGGATTTGTACGCATGGGATCCGAAGGGCCTGGCGGTCGCCGACATGGCGCTCGCGCAGGAGTCGGCCGGCCTGATCATGCTCTATCACTTCGACGGATACATCGACGCGGGAGAGGCCGGCGAGCAGATCGTCGACCGCCTGCTGGAGACCCTCCCGCACCAGGTGGTGGCCCGCTTCGACCACGACCGCCTGGTCGACTACCGGGCGCGCCGCCCGCTGCTCACCTTCCGCCGCGACCGCTGGACCGGGTACGACACCCCGGCCATCGAGCTCCGGATCGTCCAGGACGCCACCGGCGCCCCCTTCCTGCTGCTGTCCGGGCCCGAGCCCGACGTGGAGTGGGAGCGCTTCGCCGCGGCCGTGCGGCAGATCGTGGAGCGGCTCGGCGTGCGCCTCGCCGTCAACTTCCACGGCATCCCGATGGGCGTCCCGCACACCCGCCCCGTCGGCCTCACCCCGCACGGCAACCGCACCGACCTCGTACCGGGGCACCGCAGCCCGTTCGACGAGGCGCAGGTCCCCGGCAGCGCCGTCGCGCTCGTCGAGTACCGGCTGATCGAGGCCGGGCACGACGTGCTCGGCATCGCCGCGCACGTCCCGCACTACGTGGCGCGCTCCGCCTACCCCGACGCGGCGCTCACCGCCCTCGAGGCGATCACGGCGGCGACGGGCCTGGTCCTGCCGGCCGTGGCGCACCACCTGCGCACCGCGGCGCAGCGCACGCAGACCGAGATCGACCGCCAGATCGGCGAGGGCGACGAGGAACTGGTCGCCCTGGTCAAGGGGTTGGAGCACCAGTACGACGCGCTGGCCGGCGCCGAGACCCGCGGGAGCCTCGTCGCGGAGCCCGTGGAGCTGCCGTCCGCCGACGAGATCGGCCGCGAGTTCGAGCGCTTCCTCGCCGAGCGCGAGGGCGACACGCCGTAGCGAGCGGACGCCGGCCGCCGCCAGGGGCGGCCGACGTCCGCCCCGCCCCGGCGTCTAGGCTTCCGCTCATGCTGACCGTAGGTCTCACCGGAGGAATCGGCGCCGGCAAAAGCGAGGTCTCCCGCCTCCTCGTCTCGTACGGCGCCGTCCTCGTCGACGCCGACAGGGTCGCCCGCGAGGTCGTCGAGCCCGGCACGCCGGGGCTCGCCGCCGTCGTGGAGGCGTTCGGACCCGGTGTCCTGACGCCCGAGGGCGCCCTGGACCGGCCCAAGCTGGGCTCCCTCGTCTTCGGTGACGCCGAGCGCCTCGCCACCCTCAACGGCATCGTCCACCCCCTCGTCCGCGCCCGCTCCGCCGAACTGCAGGCCGCCGCCGCGCCCGACGCCGTCGTCGTCCACGACGTGCCCCTCCTCACCGAGAACGGGCTCGCCCCCCTCTACGACGTCGTCGTGGTCGTCGACGCGTCCGCCGAGACCCGCCTCGACCGCCTCGTACGGCTCCGCGGCATGACCGGGGCCGAGGCCCGCGCCCGCATGGCCGCCCAGGCCACCGCCGAGCAGCGGCGCGCCATCGCCGACTACGTCATCGACAACGACGGCCCCATCGAGGCCCTGGAACCGCAGGTCCGCGAGGTGTGGGAGCGACTGGAGGCCCGCGCGGCCCGCACCGGGCCGGAATAGGCCGGCCGCCGGGGATGTTGAAGGGCCGCAGCGAGGGGAAGGATCCGACCGTGCCCGACAGCAACCCGGAAACCCATGTCATCGACTACCGGGCGGCCGAGCAGCTGCTCGCCGCGCGGGACCCGCGCGGCGCCGTCAAGCTGCTCGACTCGGTGATCGCGGCCCACCCGGAGAACACCGCCGCGCGCCTCCTGCGCGCCCGCGCCTTCTTCGCGGCCGCCCAGTTGCGCCCCGCCGAGCTCGAGTTCGAGCTGGTCCTGGAGCGCGAGCCGGACAACGCGTTCGCCCACTTCGGGCTGGCCCGCACCCTGCAGCGCGCCGGCCGCCCGCAGCACGCCAAGCGGCACTTCCGGCTGGCCGCCGCCCTCGACCCGAAGCCCGAGTACGTCGAGGCTGCGCGCTTCGACGCCACCGACTGACGCCGCGCCCGGGAGGCACCGCGGCCCGCGGCGTCCCTGCGGCACGCCCCTACGGCGCGCCCGGGCCGCCGCGCCGCCGGTCCGGGCGGCCCGGCCGGTACGGCTCGTACGGCTCGTACGGGGGCACGTCCGGGCCCGGCTGGTAGTGGGCGCCCTGCCTCATGTGGCGCAGGACCAGCGCCACGTCGACCGCCACCACCAACAGCAGCACCCCGCAGGCGACCGCCCAGCCCGTCCGCCCCACCAGCGCGAACGCGACGGTGCCGCCGAGGGCCCACAGCAGGCCCCACACACCCAGCCCGAGCCGCAGCCGGAGGGGGCTGCGCGCGGTGACCGGTTCGTTTCCACTGCGCATGGCCATCGTCCTCCCGTCCGGCGGGTACCCCGAACCGCCCTTCGATCCCGGCGGCCGGGTCCGTTGTCAGACCCCCGCCGTAAGGTCGGTGAGCGCAGGACCCCGACCGCCGGGGGGACACGTCAGGGGAGGTGAACGGCTCATGGGCGACGACACGCCGCAGGTGGACGCGGTGCACGGGAGCGCCGCCGTGTTCCTGCCCGCCGCCCTGCCCCGCGACGGCCGCGTCGCCTTCTGGTCCCCGGACGGCGGCCCCCTCCCGGCCGTTCCGGCGGGACGGGCCGGGACGCTCACCGTCGTGCGGCGCCACGGCGACGGAGCCCGCAGACGGCAGGTCCCCGCCCTCCTCCTGCCCGTCGCCGACGCCCTGCCCCTGCTCGCCACCGCCCGCCACGCCCCGCGCGCCCACCCCGCGACCGCCTGCTGGGGCGCCGCCGCCCTGCACGGGCTGCACCTCGTCGCGCGCGGGCGCCTCCTGCCCGGGCTCACCGCCGACGACCTCGACACCTGGCGGGCCGGCCCCCTGGACGCCGACGACATCGCCCACCTGCGCGCCGTCGCCGCCGCCATGCCGTACGAGGCGCACGCCGTGCCCGTACCGGGCCTGCGGCCGCTGCGGCTGCCCGAGCCCGAGGCGCTCGTCCGCGCCTTCCTCGACGCCGTCGCGGACAGCCTGCCGCGCACGCCCGCGGCCCCGTACGCCGCCGGGGCGCCGTTCGCCGCCCGGGAGCCGCAGCGGCTGCCCCACGCGCGGGCCTGGGCCGCCGAGGTCGCCGCCGGGACGGACGCGGGCGTCCGCGTCTCGCTGCGGCTCGACCTCTCCTCGTACGAGCTGTTCGACACGGACCGCGAAGGCGGCGGCGAGCGGCGGGCCGCCGCCGCGGTCGTCCAGGTGCACGGCCTCGCCGACCCCGCCCTCGTCGTCGACGCCGTCGCCCTGTGGGCCGGCGACGAGCACCTGGGCCCCCGCGCGCGCGTCGACGCCCTCCTGGCCCTGCGCCGCGCCGCCCGCGTCTGGCCCCCGCTCGGCCGGCTCCTGGAGCGTCCCGTGCCCGACGTCCTCGCGCTCACCGAGGACGAGCTGTACGAGCTGCTGGGCCCCGCGGCGGCCCGCCTGGACGCGGCGGGTGTCACGGTGCACTGGCCCCGCGAACTGGCCCGCTCCCTCACCGCCACCGCCGTCGTCCGGCCCGCGCCCGGCTCCGCCACGGACGGGACGGCGTTCTTCGACAGCGCCGAGCTGCTCCGCTTCGACTGGCAGCTCGCCCTCGACGGCGACCCCCTCACCGAGCGCGAGATGGACGCCCTCGCCGAGGCCCACCGGCCCGTCGTGCGGCTGCGCGACCGCTGGGTCGTCGTCGACCCCGCCCTCGTCCGCAAGGCCCGCAAACGACAGCTCGGCCTGCTCGAACCGGTCGACGCGCTCGCCGCCGCCCTCACCGGCACCGCCGAAGTCGACGGCGAGACCGTCCCCGCCGTCCCGGTCGGCGCGCTCGCCGACCTGCGCGACCGGCTGACCGCCGGACCCGCCCGGACCGCACCGCCGCCCGGCCTCGACACGACCCTGCGCGACTACCAGCTGCGCGGCCTGGCCTGGCTCGACCTGATGACCTCGCTCGGCCTCGGCGGCTGCCTCGCCGACGACATGGGCCTCGGCAAGACCGTCACGCTGATCGCCCTCCACCTGCGCCGCGCCCGCCGCGAGCCCACCCTCGTCGTCTGCCCCGCCTCCCTCCTCGGCAACTGGCAGCGCGAGATCCGCCGCTTCGCCCCCGGCGTGCCCGTGCGCCGCTTCCACGGCGCCGCCCGCACCCTCGACGGCACCGGCGGCGGCTTCGTCCTCACCACGTACGGCACGATGCGCGCCGGTGCCGCACAGCTCGCCGCCCACCCCTGGGGGATGGTCGTCGCGGACGAGGCCCAGCACGTGAAGAACCCGTTCTCCGCCACGGCCAAGGCACTGCGCACCATCCCCGCCCCGGCGAGGGTCGCGCTCACCGGGACGCCCGTCGAGAACAACCTCTCCGAGCTGTGGGCCCTGCTGGACTGGACCACGCCCGGGCTCCTCGGCCCGCTCAAGGCGTTCCGCGCCCGGCACGCGCGCGCCGTCGAGAACAGCGAGGAGATCGAGAACGCCGAGGCGGTCGAGCGGCTCTCCCGGCTCGTCCGCCCCTTCCTGCTGCGCCGCCGCAAGACCGACCCCGGCATCGTCCCGGAGCTGCCGCCCAAGACCGAGTCGGACCACCCCGTGCCCCTCACCCGCGAGCAGGCATCCCTCTACGAGGCGGTCGTCCGCGAGACGATGGCCGCCGTGGAGGGCGCCCGGGGCATCGCCCGCCGCGGCCTGGTCATGAAGCTGCTCACCTCCCTCAAGCAGATCTGCAACCACCCGGCGCAGTACCTGAAGGAGGACACGCGCCGGCTCGCCGGCCGCTCCGGGAAGCTGGCCCTCCTCGACGAACTGCTGGACACGATCCTCGCCGAGGACGGCTCGGTCCTCGTCTTCACCCAGTACGTGTCGATGGCCCGGCTCCTCACCGCCCACCTGGCCGCCCGCGCCGTCCCCGCCCAGCTGCTGCACGGCGGCACACCGGTCGCGGAGCGCGAGCGGATGGTGGACCGCTTCCAGTCCGGCGGCGTCCCCGTCTTCGTCCTGTCCCTGAAGGCCGCGGGCACGGGCCTCAACCTCACCCGCGCCGGACACGTCGTCCACTACGACCGCTGGTGGAACCCGGCCGTCGAGGAACAGGCCACCGACCGCGCCCACCGCATCGGCCAGACCCAGCCCGTCCAGGTCCACCGGCTGATCGCCGAAGGCACCGTCGAGGACCGCATCGCCGAACTGCTCGCCGCCAAGCGCGCCCTCGCCGACGCGGTCCTCGGCTCCGGCGAGGCCGCCCTCACCGAGCTGACCGACCGGGAACTGGCCGACCTGGTGTCCCTGAGGAGGCCGTCATGACCCCCCGGCCCGGCCCGCGCCGCCCCGCCCCCGGCGGCACCGGCGCCCCGGCGCCCGCCCCCGACGACCGGCGCCGCACGTTCCCGAGGCTCCCGCCCGTCCCCGGCGGCGACGGCGCGCCCGCCGCCACCTGGTGGGGCGGTGCCTGGGCGGCCGCCCTGGAGGAGACCGCCCTCGACCCGGCCCGCCTCGCCCGGGGCCGCGCCTACGCGGGCCGCGGACTCGTCGACGCGATCACCATCACGCCCGGCCGCGTGACGGCGTACGTCCACGGCAGCCGGGCCCGCCCGTACCGCGCGCAGATCCGGCTCGGGGTCCTCGGCGACGACGACTGGGAGAGGTTCCTCGACGCCGCCGCGGCCCGCCCCGACCACATGGCGGCCCTCCTCGACGGGGACGTCCCGCACGCCCTGGCCGACCTCACCGACCTCCTCCCGCGCGCCGGGGACCTGGCCCCCGACTGCTCCTGCCCCGACGACGGCCACCCCTGCAAGCACGCCGCCGCGCTCTGCTACCAGGCGGCCCGGATCCTCGACGAGGACCCCTTCGCGCTGCTCCTGATGCGCGGTCGCGGAGAGCAGGAGATCCTCGCCGCGCTCGGCCGCCGCAGCGCCGCCCGCGCGGCCGCCGAGGCCGCCGCCGCGCCGCCCCCGCCCGTACCGGGCGTGCCGGCCCGCGACGCCGTCACCGCCGCACCCGCCGCGCTGCCCCCGCCGCTGCCGCCCCCGCCCCATCCCGGCCGCCCGCCCGCGTACCCGGAGGCGCCCGGCGCGCCCGACCCCCTCGCCCTGGAACTCCTCGCCGGCGAGGCCGCCGCCCGCGCCCACGCGCACCTGACCACCGGCCGCGACCCGGTCGCCGGCCTCACGCCCTGGCAGGACGCCGTCCGGCTCGCCGCCGCCCACCCCGGGTCCGGCCTCACCGCCTCCACCCGGGCCCTGTACCGGGACCTCGCCGCCGCCGTGGACCGCACCCCGGCCGACCTGGCGCGCGCCGTCGCCGCCTGGCGGCAGGGCGGCCCGGCCGGCCTCGTCGTGCTCGAGGAGCCCTGGGACCCGCCCGCGGGCCCCTTCGACCGCGCCCGGCCCGCCCTGACCGCCGCCGGCTTCCCGCACTTCCGGCCGTGGCGCAACCGGCTCTCCACGGACGCGCTCCAACTCCGCCACGGCCGCGACGGCCTCTGGTACGGCTACGAGTCCGACGCGGGCCGCGAGGACTGGTGGCCGCGGGGCACCCCGGATCCCGATCCGGTCGGCGTACTCACCGGACTGCTCGGCACCTGAGCGCTACGCTGCTGGCCTGTCGTCGATCGACCCCGAAGGGGGCTTTGTGGAAGCGGAGTTGGTGGCACTGGCGTCGGCGGGGGCGGCGGCCCTCGTGCAGCAGATGGTCGGTGAGGCGTGGGAGCAGGCCCGGGGCCGGGTCACCGCGTTCCTCGCCCGCCGCTCGGGCCAGGACGCGGCGGTGATCGGCGAGGAGCTGGACGAGGCGAGGGACGAACTCGTCGAGGCCGAGCGGTCCGGCGACGAGGAGGCCAGGACCGAGGCGCTCGCCGAGTGGAGGGGCCGCATGCGCCGCGCCCTGCGCAACGACCCGGAGGGCGCGGCCGAACTGCGCGCGTGGCTGGACGAGCTGGAAGACGCTTCGGCCGCACCCCGACAGGTCGTCCGGACCCACAACACGATCAGCGGGGGAACGCAGAACGGCACGGTGATCCGGACCGGCACGGTCGGCCGCATCGACCTCGGCGGCACCCCGACCGGGTGACGTGACCACCCGGGAGGATGAAAACAGGAGAGATGATGTGAGAGAACGATTGAAACGTCCCTCGATGGGGTGATTGCGGGATCTGTCATAACCCGCCCGGGATCAGCGCGTTAACCGGAGTGCGGGCGAGCGCCCGTGAACATCTCCGGAAGGCAGGAAGCCATGAGGCACATTCGCCGAAATGGTCTGATCACTCTGATGGCCACGGGCGGCATGCTCGCCCTGGCCGCCGGCTCGGCACAGGCCGACGCCGACGTGTTCGACTCGGCGTTCGACCCGGCCGGGCTGGTCAGCGGCGACGAGACGCGGTCGGCGCACTCCCCGGCCGGCGCCTGCGGCGACACGATGAACACCGAGGGCCTGCTCAGCCCCGCGGCCGGGGGCACCTGTGCCGACGAGGGTGAGAGGCACGGCTCGCACAAGGACGAGCACGGCAACTCCCACCGAGGCGACGAGGGCGGTAAGAACCCCGTCACCGGTGTGGTCGACTCGCTCGGCCTCTCCGGCGACGACCTCCGCCTCCCCGTCGACCTGCCGGGGAAGGACTCCAGCGGCGCGGTCAGCATCGTCGGCACCGACGACCCGGCCCCCGAGGGCGGTGGCGAGGCGCAGGGGCAGCCCGTGACGCCGCCGAAGTCCGCCGAGGCGGTCGCGACGGCCGAGGTCGTCGAGCCGGTCGAGGAAGCGCCCGCGCCGACGGAGGCCCCGGCCCTCGCCGTCACGGGCAGCGGCGACCTCGTCGGCATGGGCCTGCCCGCCGCCGGCCTGGTCCTCGCCGGGACGCTGCTCTACCGCCGCTCCCGCGCGTCGGCCACGCGCGCCTGACCGGACCGGGCCCCGCGAGGTGCCCGTCACCGCCGCCAGGCCGCCAGCACGGCCTCGACGGCCGGGGCCACCCGGACGCGCGCCTGGCGGCGCGGCACCCCGCTCGTCAGCAGCGCGTCGTACGGGGTGTCGCGGTGCCGTACCGACGCCCGGACCGCCGCCGCGACCGCGCCCTCGTCCAGGGCCCGCCCGGCCGCCGTACGCCCCACGCGTCCGCTTCCGCGCACCGAGGCGTGCGCGGCGATCTCGGCGGCCCGGTCGGCCGGGCACCCCGGGAACAGGCGCCGTATCCGCGCCTCCAGCGCGGCCGTGAACCGGACGTCCTCGGCCGCGCGCCGCTCCGCGTCCCTGGCCCGGCGGCGGGCCCGTGCCCCGGCGTCGGCCCGGCACGCCGCCTCCGCCCGGGCCAGGGCCGCCTCCTCGACGAGGATGCCCTGGCGCTCGTACCGGGTGCGGCGCCTGTCGTGCCGTACGACCACGGCCCACCGGCCGCTCGCCTCCCGGGCGCGCCGGGTGAGCGCCGCGTCGCCGCGCGGCAGGTAGACCAGGTGCCCCAGGCCGGCGCAGTCCAGGCAGCGCGGCGCGGAGAGCTCCAGCACCATCCGCCGCAGCGGGCCCCGGCGGCACTGCGCGCAGCGGGCGCGCGGCCGGAGCGGCTCGACGACCACGACCGGGTCTCGCTGCACCGCGCCCCACCACCCCGTCACGCGTACGTCGGTGGGGTTCTCCCCGCGCCGCGCCCACCCCGAAACCGCGCCGGAGCGGCCCGGTACCGCGCCGCCCTACTGCCGGTAGCCGCTGAGGAACCGTCCGATCCGGCTGATCGCCGCGTCGAGGTCGTCGACGTACGGCAGCGTGAGGATGCGGAAGTGGTCCGGGCGCGGCCAGTTGAACCCGGTGCCCTGCACGACCTGGATCTTCTCCCGCAGCAGCAGGTCCAGGACGAACTTCTCGTCGTCGTGGATCGGGTGCACCTTCGGGTCGAGGCGCGGGAACGCGTACAGCGCGCCGCGCGGCTTCACACAGGACACGCCCGGGATCTCGTTCAGCTTCTCCCACGCCCGGTCGCGCTGCTCGTACAGCCTGCCGCCGGGCGCGGTCAGCTCCTCGATGGACTGGCGCCCGCCGAGCGCCGCCTGGATCGCGTACTGGGCGGGGGCGTTGGGGCACAGCCGCATGGAGGCGAGCATCGTCAACCCCTCCAGGTAGTCGCGGGCGTGCTGCTTGGGTCCGCTGACGACGAGCCAGCCGGAGCGGAAGCCGGCCACGCGGTACGTCTTGGACAGCCCGCCGAAGGTGAGGACGACCAGGTCGGGGGCGAGGACGCCCGCCGGGTGGTGGACGGCGTCGTCGTAGACGATCTGGTCGTAGATCTCGTCGGCGAAGACCATCAACTGGTGACGGCGGGCCAGATCGAGGATGCCCTCGACGACTTCGCGCGGGTAGACCGCGCCCGTGGGGTTGTTGGGGTTGATGATGACCACGGCCCGGGTGCGGTCGGTGATCTTCGCGGCCATGTCGTCGAGGTCCGGGTACCAGTCGGAGGACTCGTCGCACAGGTAGTGCACGGGTCGTCCGCCGGAGAGGGTGGTGACCGCCGTCCAGAGCGGGAAGTCGGGGGCCGGGATGAGGACTTCGTCGCCGTCCTCGACCAGCGCCTGGACCGCCATGGAGACCAGTTCGGAGACGCCGTTGCCGAGGAAGACGTCGTCGACGCCGACCCCGGTGAGCCCCATGGCCTGGTAGCGCTGGGCGACGGCGCGCCGGGCGGAGAGGATGCCGCGCGAGTCGGTGTAGCCGTGCGCCCGCGGCAGCATCCGGATCATGTCCTGGAGGATCTCCTCCGGCGCCTCGAACCCGAACAGGGCCGGATTGCCGGTGTTGAGGCGCAGGACGCTGTGGCCCGCCTCCTCCAGGGCGTTGGCGTGCTCGATCACCGGGCCGCGGATCTCGTAGCAGACCTCGCTCAACTTGCTCGACTGCCGGAACTCCATACGGCGACCTCCACGGAAAGGGTGTTGCTTGGTTTTACCAAGTGGGAGCTTGGAAAGTCCAACAAGACGTCTAGACTGCGTCGCATGCCACGTCCGAGCACGCGTTCCGCCGACCGCCGCCGCAGCTACGACCAGTACTGCGCCGCTGCCCGCGCCCTCGACGCCGTCGGCGACCGCTGGACCCTGCTGATCGTCCGCGAACTCCTCGCCGGCCCCCGCCGCTACACCGACCTCCACGCCGACCTGCCCGGTGTCAGCACCGACATGCTCGCCACGCGCCTGAGGGACATGGAGCGCGACGGCCTCGCCACCCGCCGCCGCCTGCCGCCCCCCTCGTCCGCGTACGTGTACGAGCTCACCGGCCGCGGCCGCGAACTGCTGCCCGTGCTGCGCGCCCTCGCGCGCTGGGGCGCCCCCGCGCTGGACGGGCCCCGCCCCACGGACGCCGTGCGGGCGCACTGGTGCGCGGTGCCGCTGCTCGACGCGCTGGAGGCGGTCGGCGAGTCCGGGACGGTGGAGGTCCGCCTGGACGAGGGCGTGTTCCACGTCCGCCTCGGCGACGACGGCGGGCCCGCCTACGGGGACGGGCCCGCCGAGGCGCCGGACGCGCGGCTGCGCATGGACGCAGCGACCTGCGTGGCGGTGGGCGGCGGCGAACTGACGCTGGCGGCGGGGGTGAAGGCCGGGCGCGTCGAGGTGGCGGGGGAGAGCCCGCTGGCCGCCGCGCTCCGGGGCGAGACCGGCCGGGGCTGACCGGCCGCCGCCCGCTGTCGTTCGCTTTCCGCCGTCGGCCGTCCGCCGTCCGCTGTCGTCCGCCGTCCGCGGTGCCGGCCCTCCTTGGCAGGATGGGGGCGTGCGACTGGAACCGATCACCTGGGAACGGCTCACCGACGCGCTCGCCGAACGCCTGGACGGCCTGAGCCCCGCCGACGGGGGCCCCTGGCTGAAGGTCGCCGTGGACGGCGCCCCCGCCGCCCGGCCCGGCGACCTGGCGGACGGCGTGGCGCAGGAACTGCGGCTGCGCGGGCGGGAGGTGATCCGGGTCGGCACGTCCGGGTTCCTGCGCCCGGCGTCGCTGCGGTTCGAGTACGGCAAGGAGGACCCCGACGCGTACTACGACGGGTGGTTCGACACCGGCGCGCTGTGGCGGGAGGTGTTCGGACCGCTGGAGCCGGGCGGCAGCGGACGCGTCCTGCCCGACCTGTGGGACCCGGTCACCGACCGCGCCACCCGCAGCCCGTACCGGGAGCTCGCGCCCGGCGGCGTCCTGCTGCTGCACGGGCCGTTCCTGCTCGGGCACTGGTTCCCGTTCGACCTCACCGTGCACCTGCGGCTCTCGCGCGCCGCGCTGGCCCGCCGCACGCCCGAACGCTGGACGCTACCGGCCTTCGAGCGGTACGAGGAGGAGGTCGCCCCGGCGGACGCCGCCGACGTGGTCGTACGCGCCGACGACCCGCGCCACCCGGCCTGGACCGGCCTGCCGTGACCGGCCGCGCGGCCACCGCGCCGCGACCGGCCCGCCCGGCGTCTTGCCGTCACCGCGCCGGGCGCCCGCCCACCACCGTCACCGCCTCCGCGCCCGCCCGGCACCCCGCCGCCGCGGCCTCCGCCACCGTCGCGCCGGCCAGCCGGGCCGCCAGGAAACCGCCCGCGAAGGCGTCGCCCGCGCCCGTGGTGTCGACCGGCCGCACCCGCGGCGCCGGCACCCGCGCGACCACCGCGCCGGCCTCCGCGACCAGCGCGCCCTCCGGGCCGAGGGTGACCGCGACCAGCCGGTGGCGGCGGCTCAGCGCGGCGGCCGCCGCCTCCGGAGCGGGCAGGCCCGTCAGCAGCGCCGCCTCGTCGGCGTTCGGGAACAGCACGTCCGCACCGGCCACGGCCCCCAGGAACCGGTCGACGCCCAACGCGCCGACGAACCCGGTGGACGCCGGGTCCACGCTCACCGGAACGCCCCGCTCCCGCGCCGCGGCCGTCGCGAGCACCGCCGTGTCCCGGCTGGTCGCGGCGAAGAACAGATAGCCCGACAGGTGCAGGTGGGCCACCCCGTCCAGCAGCCGCGGCGAGAAGTCGGCGGGGGCGAGCCGCAGCACCGCGCCGCTGTCCGTGAGGAAGGTCCGCTCCCCGCCGGCCTGCCCGTCGACCAGCGCCACCACCGTCCCGGTCGGCGCCACCGCGTCCCGGACGAGCAGCGGGCGCACCCCGGCGCGGCGCAGCGCGGCCTCGTGCCAGGCCGCCTCGTCCACGCCGACCCGCCCCAGCAGCCGTACGTCGGAGCAGCCGGAACGGGCCGCCCAGCACGCCGCGTTCGCCGCCGCCCCGCCCGGCAGGATCCGGATCCGGGCGGCGGTGTCGGTGCCCGGGGCGAGGGGCTCGGCGTGCCGGGCCACCACATCGGTGACCACGTCCCCCACGAGCAGCAGACCGCTCACCGCGCCTCCGCCGCCCCGGTGCCCCCGCTCGTCCCGGGCGTCTCTTCTGTCCCGGGCCCTTCTCCTGCCCCGGCCGTCCACGCCGACGCGATCCGCGCCGCCAGCCGTACGTTGCCCCGTACCGCCGCCAGGTTCGCCTCCAGTGACGCCCCGTCCGTGTGCCGCACCAGGTACTCCAGGAGGAACGGCGTCACCGCCTGGCCGGTGATGCCCCGTTCCCGGCACTCCGCCAGGCCCTCCGCCAGCACCCGGTCGTGCAGTCGGGGGTCCAGTTGCTCGTCCTCCGGCACCGGGTTGGCGACGACCAGCGCCGCCCCGGGCCCGCCGAGCAGGTCCTGTGCCCGCATGACCGCCGCCACCTCCTCCGGCGACCCCACCGTCCAGTCGACCGGCTCGCCCGACGACGCGAGGTAGAAGCCGGGGAAGCGGTCCGTCCCGTACCCGGCCACGCCCACGCCGAGCGTCTCCAGCCGCTGGAGCGTCGCCGGCAGGTCGAGGATCGACTTCACACCGGCGCAGACCACCGTCATCCGCGTCCGGGCCAGCAGCCGCAGGTCCGCCGACTCGTCCTGCGTGCGCGCCCACTCCCGGTGCACCCCGCCGAGCCCGCCCGTCGCGAACACCCGCAGGCCCGCCCGCGCCGCCAGGAACGCCGTCGCCGACACCGTCGTCGCCCCGCTCGCACCCGCCGCCACCGCGAGCGCCAGGTCCCGGTGGCCCAGCTTCCGCAACGAAGCGTCCGCTGCGACCCGTTCCAGTTGGTCCCCGTCCAGGCCGATCCGGGGCACCCCGTCCAGCACGGCGATCGTGGCCGGGACGGCGTCCTCGGACCGTACGAGCGCCTCCAGCTCCTCGGCGACGGCCAGGTTGCGCGGGCGCGGCAGCCCGTGCGCGATGATCGTCGACTCCAGGGCGACCACGGGGCGGCGCGCCTCCAGCGCCTCCCGCACCTCTTCCGACAACACCACTGCGGTCTGGGACATGCCCCCATCCCTGGCGCGCCGGCCACACCCCCAAACATCGGCGGCCCCGCCGCTCCCCGCCCGTACGCCCCTTTCCCGCGCCCCCTCACGCCCCCGGTACTCCCACGGCGCCCCGGCAGCCGACCGCGACCTGCTCCACGCGGACCGGGACGCGAGCGTCGCCCGGCAGGGCACGGCCCCGGACGACCGGGTCACGCGCGCGCCGGTCCCCGGCACGTACGACGTGCCGGACCGCGCCCGCGACACCGGCCACCCAGGCCCTCGACCTCGCCGCCCGCAGACACCGGGCCACCGGTACGGGCCACCGGTACGGGCCACCGGGTCACCGGTGGGGACGCCGGCCCCGTCGCCGCCGCCCGCGCCCGGCCACCCGCGCCGACCGCCCGCGCCGACCGCCCGCGCCCGGCCGCTCCGCCCGCCGGAACAGCCGTCAGAACAGCGGCTCCGGAAGAACCCCCTCCAGCACCAGCAGCCGCCGCTTGGTCTCCAGCCCGCCGCCGAACCCGCCGAGCCCGCCGCCCGCCTCCACCACGCGGTGGCACGGCACGACGACCGGCAGGGGGTTGGCGCCCATCGCCGCGCCCACGGCCTGCGCGGCACCGGGCTGCCCGACCCGGGCGGCCAGCTCCCCGTACCCGACGAGCGTCCCGTACGGCACCCCGGACGCCAGCTCACGCAGCACCTGTCGGTTGAACCCGCTGGTCAGCGACCAGTCCAGGGGCAGCCGGAACTCCCGGAGGCGGCCCGCGAAGTAGGCGTCCAGCATCCGTATCGGCTCGGCGAGGCGTCCCGCAGCAGTCTCCACCGGCTCCGCCCCCAGCCGCGCCGCGAGCCGGGTCGGCGTCTCGCGCCGGACCCCCTCGCCCGCGTGGAAGACCACGCCGACCAACCCGTCGGCGGTGGCCGCCAGCAGCAGCGGCCCGATGCCACTGCCGACGACCGCCCACTCCACGGTCCGCCCCTCACCCCGCGTGCCGCTGTCCATGCCGCCACGGTACGCGCCGCCACCGACAACGCGGTCGGCGAGACCGCCCACCCCCCGCCGCCCGGCCGCGCGGGCGCCGCCCGGGTGGACTACCCTCCACGCTCAGGTTCGCGGCGGAAGGCCGAGGGGTGAGGGGCGCACGGGTATGCGGGGCACAGTCGACGGATTCAGCCACGGGCTGATCACGCCCGTGGTGGCCTACCTCATGGCCTGCCTGGGCGGGGCCCTCGGCCTGCGCTGCACGACCAGGTCCCTGCGCGCCTCCGGAGCCCCCCACCCCGGCTGGCTCGCCCTCGGCGCCGTGTCCATCGGCGCCGGAGTGTGGACCATGCACTTCGTCGCGATGACGGGCTTCCGCATCGAGGGGGTGCCCATCGGCTACGACCGCCCGATCACCTTCGCCAGCCTCGCCGTCGCGATCCTCATGGCCGGCGTCGGGATCCTCGTCGTGGGGCTGCGCGGCCGGACCGCGATGGCCCTGGTCACCGGCGGCACCATCACCGGCCTGGGCATCGCCACCATGCACTACCTCGGCATGGCCGGCATGCGCCTCCCCGGCCGCGTCGAGTACCACACCCCCACCGTCGCCCTCTCCGTGGTGATCGCCGTGGCGGCGGCCACCGCGGCACTGTGGGCCACCGTCAGCGTCCGGGGGTTCGCGGCGAGCGTCGGCGCGAGCCTCGTCCTGGGCCTCGCGGTGACCGGCATGCACTACACCGGCATGGCCGCCGCCACCGTCCACCTCCACGGCGGCGCCACCGCGGCGTCCGGTCGCTCCGGCCCGGCGGACCCGGCCGGAGCGGCGGGCGCGGCCAAAGCGGCGGGCGCGGCCGGAGCCGCCGGGACCGCGGACGCGGCGGGCGCGGGAGCCGCCGGCGCCGCGGGCGGCGCGCCCGACGTGACCGTGGCGGCCGACGGCGGTACGGCGCCCCTCGTCCCGCTCCTCGCCGGACCGGCCGCGTTCCTGGTCCTCGCGGGTGTCGTCGTGCTGTTCGACCCGACCCTGGTCGGCGGCGACGGGCCCGGGCGGCACCCCGCCGACCCGCGCGCGCACCGCCCCGGCGTCCCCGCCCCGCGCCACCGCGACCACGACGCCGGCCGCTGACCGGGGGCCGTGCGCCGCGGGCCCGGCGGACGACCCCCGGCTGTCAGTGCGGGGTCGTACGGTGGAGTCATGCGGCCCGTAACCCAGATCGAACGCTCGGTGGCGCCCTTCGAGGTCGTCAGCCCGTACCAGCCCAGCGGTGACCAGCCCACGGCCATCGCCGACCTCGAACGGCGCATCCGCGCAGGTGAGAAGGATGTCGTCCTGCTCGGTGCGACCGGCACCGGCAAGTCGGCGACCACGGCCTGGATGATCGAGCGGCTCCAGCGGCCCACGCTCGTCATGGCGCCGAACAAGACCCTGGCCGCGCAGCTGGCGAACGAGTTCCGCGAGCTGCTGCCGAACAACGCCGTCGAGTACTTCGTGTCGTACTACGACTACTACCAGCCCGAGGCGTACGTCCCGCAGTCGGACACGTACATCGAGAAGGACTCCTCGATCAACGAGGAGGTGGAGCGCCTGCGCCACTCCGCCACGAACTCCCTTCTCACCCGGCGGGACGTGGTCGTCGTCGCCTCCGTCTCCTGCATCTACGGCCTGGGCACGCCCCAGGAGTACGTCGACCGGATGGTCTCCCTCAAGGTCGGCGACGAGATCGACCGGGACGAGCTGCTGCGCCGCTTCGTCGACATCCAGTACACGCGCAACGACCTCGCCTTCACGCGCGGCACGTTCCGGGTGCGCGGCGACACGATCGAGATCTTCCCCGTCTACGAGGAGCTCGCCGTCCGCATCGAGATGTTCGGCGACGAGATCGAGGCCCTCTCCACGCTGCACCCGCTCACCGGCGAGGTCATCAGCGACGACCGGCACCTGTACGTCTTCCCCGCCAGCCACTACGTGGCGGGCCCCGAGCGCATGGAGCGCGCCGTCAACGGCATCGAGCGCGAGCTGGAGGGGCGCCTCGCCGAGCTGGAGCGGCAGGGCAAGCTGCTGGAGGCCCAGCGGCTGCGCATGCGCACCACGTACGACATCGAGATGATGCGCCAGATCGGTTCCTGCTCCGGCATCGAGAACTACTCGCTGCACTTCGACCAGCGCGAGCCCGGCTCCCCGCCCAACACCCTCCTCGACTACTTCCCCGAGGACTTCCTGCTGGTCATCGACGAGTCCCATGTCACCGTGCCGCAGATCGGCGCCATGTACGAGGGCGACGCCTCCCGCAAGCGGACCCTCGTCGACCACGGCTTCCGGCTGCCGTCCGCGCTGGACAACCGGCCCCTGAAGTGGGAGGAGTTCCAGGAGCGCATCGGCCAGGCCGTCTACCTGTCGGCCACGCCCGGGCCGTACGAGCTGTCCCGCTCCGACGGGTTCGTCGAGCAGATCATCCGCCCCACGGGCCTGGTCGACCCGGAGGTCGTCGTCAAGCCCACCGAGGGCCAGATCGACGACCTGGTCCACGAGATCCGCCTCCGCACCGAGCGTGACGAGCGCGTCCTGGTCACCACGCTCACCAAGAAGATGGCCGAGGACCTCACGGACTACTTCCTGGAGCTGGGCATCCAGGTCCGCTACCTGCACAGCGACGTCGACACGCTGCGCCGGATCGAGCTGCTGCGCGAGCTGCGCGCCGGCGAGTACGACGTCCTGGTCGGCATCAACCTCCTGAGGGAGGGCCTCGACCTGCCCGAGGTGTCCCTGGTCGCCATCCTCGACGCCGACAAGCAGGGCTTCCTGCGCTCCGGCACGTCCCTCATCCAGACCATCGGCCGCGCCGCGCGCAACGTCTCGGGCCAGGTCCACATGTACGCGGACACGATCACACCGGCGATGGCGCAGGCCATCGACGAGACCAACCGCCGCCGAGAGAAGCAGGTCGCGTACAACAAGGCCCACGGCATCGATCCGCAGCCGCTCCGCAAGAAGATCAACGACATCGTCGTCACCCTCGCGCGCGAGGAGGTCGACACGGAGCAACTGCTGGGCACGGGCTACCGCCAGTCGAAGGACGGCAAGGGCGCCAAGGCCCCCGTCCCCTCCCTGGGGTCGGCGGCGAAGGCGGCCAAGGACGGCGGCAGGGCCGGCAGGGGCGGGACGGCCCGCGCGGGCGCCGTGACCAGCGACCGCCCCGCCGCCGAGCTGGCCGGGATCATCGAGGAGATGACCGAGCGGATGCGGGCCGCCGCCGCGGACCTCCAGTTCGAGGTCGCCGCCCGGCTGCGCGACGAGGTGGGCGAGCTGAAGAAGGAGCTGCGCCAGATGAAGGAGGCGGGCATCGCCTGACGGGCCTCCCGGCCCGCCGGGGCGCGCCGCCGCGGACGCGGCCGGGGACGCCGCGTCCGCTGTGTTGCAACACCGACACAAAGGGGGTCTTGCCGTGATGCCGGTGCCGCGCCCCCGCATAGGGTGCTCGCAACCGCGCCCCCACCACAGGGCGGCCGCGGGGAACGCTGAAGAGAGGGGACAGCGCGTGTCGGTCAACTTGACCAAGGGCCAGGCCATCAGCCTGCAGAAGAGCGACGGGGGGTCCCTGTCCGCGGTGCGGATGGGGCTCGGTTGGCAGGCGGCGCCGCGCCGCGGTCTGTTCGGCTCGCGCACCCGGGAGGTCGACCTCGACGCGTCGGCGGTGCTGTTCGCCGGCGGGGACCCCGTCGACGTCGTCTTCTTCCGCCACCTGGTGAGCGACGACGGCTCCGTCCGCCACACCGGCGACAACCTGGTGGGCGGCGCGGGCCAGGGCGGCGACGACGAGGCGGTCCTCGTGGACCTCCAGCGGGTCCCGGTCCACATCGACCAGATCGTCTTCACCGTCAACTCGTTCACCGGCCAGACGTTCCAGGAGGTGCAGAACGCGTTCTGTCGCCTCGTCGACGAGACGAACGGCCAGGAGCTCGCCCGCTACACCCTGAACGGCGGTGGCCAGTACACCGCGCAGATCATGGCGAAGGTGCACCGCACCGGCGGCGGCTGGACCATGACGGCCATCGGCGCCCCGTCCAACGGCCGGACGTTCCAGGACCTGATGCCGGCGATCCTGCCGCACCTGTAGCCGCACCCCGGCGTTACGCACCGCAGCTCCCGGAGGCCCGGCCGCCGGGAGCTGCCACGCGTGCGCCACCGACGCGTTCCGCGACGCACGCCACCCAGCCGCAACCACCGAGGGGACGACAGGCGATGACGGCCGAGCTGGTCCGGGGGCAGAACCACCCGCTGCCCGACACCCGACTCGAGATCCGGGTGTCGTCCGGTGTGCCGGTGGCGGTGGGGGCCGTGCTCTCCGACGCCGCCGGGACCGTCGCCGGAGCGGAGGGGGTCGCCCACCCCGGCGCGCCGGCCCTGCCCGGCGTCGAGGTGTCCCGCCGGGCGGCCACCGAGCACCGGCTCACCGTGGACCTGGAGGCCCTGGCCGCGCGTGTGCACCGCGTCGCCGTCCTGCTGGCCCTGCCCGCGGACACGGGCGGGCCCGGCCGCTTCGGCGCCGTCGCCGCGCCCTTCGTCGCGGTCGCCGCGCCCGGCGGCGCCGAGGTCGCCACGTACACCCTCACCGGCTTGGAAGCCGAGTCCGCCGTCGTCGCCCTGGAGCTGTACCGCCGACAGGGCGCCTGGAAGGTCCGCGCCGTCGGCCAGGGGTACGCGGACGGCCTCGCCGCGCTGTTCCGGGACCAGGGGGTGCCCGGCGCGGCCGAACTCGCCGCGGCCGTCCAGGACGCCGTGGCGCGCGGCCTGGACCGCGCCGCCGCCGCGCCCCCGCCCCGTACCGGGGAGGGCGACCGGACCCGCCACCCCGCCCCGCCCGTTCCGGCTCCGTCCACGCCTGCCCCGCCCGCGCCCGCCTCGCCCGTTCCGGCTCCGTCCACGCCTGCCCCGCCCGCGCCCGCCTCGCCCGTTCCGGCCCCGTCCACGCCTGCCCCGTCCACGCCTGCCCCGCCCGCGCCCACCCCGTCCGTTCCGGTCCGGCCCGCCCCGCCCGTCGGCCCCGTCGACTACACGCACCCCCGCCGCCGGACCGCCCCACCCCCGCCGGCCGCGTCCGCGCCACCCGTGCCGCCCGGCGCCCCCGCCGCCCCGGTCGCCGGCGACGCCGCCGGCTGGTCCATGGAGGAGCGCCTCTACAACCAGGTCTGGGGCATGTTCGAGGACCTGGCCCGTACGACCGCCGCCTACCGGGGCGCCGTCGACTTCGCGGAGTCCCGGATGGAGCGGGAGCTGGACAGCGCCCTGTCCGACCCGCGCAGCCGCCTCGGCGCGGGCGACGCCGCCCGCGCCGAGGCCGACGCCAGGTGCCGGGAGCTCACCGGCCGGGCGCGCGAGGCCCTCGACCGCGACCTCGCCCAGCTCACCGCCGAGTCCGACGTCGTCGAGCCCGCGCTCCCGCCCGCCTTCGCCCGCTGGGACCATCCGGTGTGGCACGCCTACCGTGTCCCCACACAGGCCCCGATGGCGCTGCGCCTCGGCGACCTCCACCTCCCGGAACGGCCCGAGCTGCGCATTCCCCTGCTGGTCAGGCTTCCCCTGGAGCGCGGCCTGTGGGTGGACAGCGGTCGCCGCGGCTCGGAGCGGGCCCTGCTCACGGACGAGGACCGGCTGCGCCGCCTCGCCCTCGACACGGCCGTCGCACACGTCGCGCGCCTCCTCGCCGTCCACCCGCCGGGCGACTTCACCGTCCACGTGATCGACCCGGCCGGCTCGGGCGCCGCCGCGTTCGCCCCGCTCACCGGCTCGGGCGTGCTGGCCGAGCCCCCGGCGGCGGGGCCCGGGGGAGTGGCGACGGTCCTGGCGCGGCTCACCCGGCGCGTGGACCTGGTGCAGATGGCGGTGCGCGGCGGCGCCGGCGCGGACGCGCTCCCGCCGGACCTGGACACGGCCGAGCAACTGCTCGTCGTCCACGACTTCCCGCACGGCTTCGACGACCGGGCCGTCACCCAGTTGCGGTACCTCGCCGACGAGGGCCCGGCCGTGGGCGTGCACCTGATGATGGTCGCCGACCGCGAGGACGCCCGTGCGTACGGGCCGGTGCTGGACCCGCTGTGGCGTTCGCTGCTGCGCGTCCCCCCGGTGCCGGACGACCACCTGGCGGACCCGTGGGTGGGGCACGCCTGGACGTACGAGCCGCCGCGGACACCGCAGGGCGGCCGGGTGCTGCACCAGGTCCTCGCGAGTGTCGCAGAGGCCCGCCGCACCCGGCGCCACTGACCGCCCCGCGCCCCCCTCCCGTCCCCGTACAACCTCGCTGAACTGGGCTTTTGGTCTCTCCTTTGCCAGGCACTTTACCTCTCCTTGGTATTTCGTGTACGGTTCCTTTACGCGGAGGGGAGTACTCCCACACAGCGGCGTGCCCGTCAGTACGGACCGGTCGGACGGAGACCTGTCCCGGGGCGCCGGCCCCCGCGCCGCCCGCACCACGGGCGGTGCCCGGGTGGAAGAGACCTCCGGCAGCGACGACGCTGATCAGTAGCCGTACGACGCCGGAGGCGCAATGGACGTTTCTATGACCTTGTGGGCGGTGACCGTTCTCGGTCTCATCGCCCTGATCGCGGTCGACTTCCTCATCGGGCGCAAGCCCCATGACGTGTCGATCAAAGAAGCCGGGATCTGGACGGCCGTATGGATCGTCCTCGCCGTGCTGTTCGGCCTCGGCCTGCTCTTCTTCGGCGAGAGCAAGGCGTCCGGCGAGTTCTTCGCCGGCTTCATCACCGAGAAGTCGCTGAGCGTCGACAACCTCTTCGTCTTCGTCCTGATCATGGCGAAGTTCTCCGTGCCGTCCCACCTCCAGCAGCGGGTGCTGCTGATCGGCGTGCTCATCGCGCTCGTCCTGCGGGCCGTGTTCATCGCCGCCGGCGCCGCGATCATCGCCAGCTTCTCGTGGGTCTTCTACATCTTCGGCGCGTTCCTGATCTACACCGCCTGGAAGCTGATCAAGGAGGCATCCTCCGACGAGCCCGACGAGGAGTACGAGGAGAATCGTCTCCTCAAGTCGATCGAGCAGCGCTTCGGCGTCGCCGACCGCTACCACGGCACGAAGCTGTTCCTCCAGGTCAACGGCAAGCGGGTGCTGACCCCGCTGATGGTGGTCATGCTCGCCATCGGCACCACGGACGTGCTGTTCGCGTTGGACTCGATCCCCGCGATCTTCGGCCTGACCCAGGACCCGTACATCGTCTTCACCGCGAACGCCTTCGCCCTGATGGGTCTGCGGCAGCTGTACTTCCTCATCGGCGGCCTGCTCAAGAAGCTGGTCCACCTCAGCTACGGCCTCTCCGTCATCCTCGGCTTCATCGGCGTGAAGCTGGTGCTGCACGCCCTGCACGAGTCGGGGGTGCACGTCCCGGAGATCTCCATCCCGTTCTCGCTGGCGGTCATCTGCGGTGTCCTGATCATCACCACGATCACCAGCCTCATCGCCTCCCGCCGGCAGTCCGCCGAGGGCGAGAAGGAGACCGACTCCACGAAGGTCTGACACAACCGGAAACGCACAGCACCGGCCGGGTCGTTCGACGACCCGGCCGGTGCCGTGCGTTCACCGGCGGGAGCCCCGGGCGGGCCGTCCCGCCCCGACCCTCACGCGGTCGCCGGCTCCCCCGCCCGGCCGCGCCTCCCCGCGCCCGCCGCCGGCACGGTCTCCGGGAGCAGCGCGAAGCAGCCCAGGCTCACCACCGCGACCCCCACCAGATACGCCGCCACGCCCCACGGCGGCCCGGAACCGCCCGCGGCGGCCGTCGCCACCACCGGCGTCAGCGCCCCGCCGAGCACCCCCGCCAGGTTGTAGCCCACCGCCGCCCCCGTGCACCGCACCCGCGGCTCGTACAGCTCCGGCAGGTACGCGCCGATGACCGCGAACATCGTGATGAACGCCAGCAGCGCCACCAGGATCGCCAGGAACATCAGCACCGGCCGCCCCGTGTGCAGCAGCCCCACCATCGGGAACATCCACAGCGCGCACACCGTGCACCCCGCCAGGCACATCGGCCGCCGGCCGTACCGGTCGCCCAGCATCGCCGCGAACGGCGTCACCGCGCCCTGCACGGCCACCGCCGCCATCACGCACCCCAGCATGACCGTGCGGCTCACGCCGAGCCGCTCCGTGCCGTACGCCAGCGCCCAGGTGGACACCGCGTAGAACACGGCGTACCCCACGGCCAGCGCCCCCGCCGTGAGCAGCAGCAGCCGCCAGTGCCCGCGCACCACCTCCAGGAACGGGGCGCCCGCCCGCCGCCCCGTCTCCGCCAGCTCCCGGAACTGGGGCGTCTCCGCCAGGGACGACCGCAGCAGCAGCCCGCCCAGCGCGAGCAGGCCCGCCGCCCAGAACGGCACCCGCCACCCCCACGACCGGAACGCCGCGTCGCTCAACCCCGCCGAGAGCGCCAGCATCACCCCGTTCGCCAGCAGGAACCCCACGGACGGGCCGACCTGCGGAAAGCTCGCCCACAGCGCCCGTCGCCGCCGCGGGGCGTGCTCCCCGGCCAGCAGCACCGCCCCGCCCCACTCGCCGCCCAGCCCCAGCCCCTGGAGGAAGCGCAGCACCAGGAGCAGCACCGGGGCCGCCGGCCCGATCACCGCGTACGACGGGACGCAGCCCACCGCGACCGTCGCCGCGCCGGTCAGCGCCAGGGACGCGAAGAGCACCGGCCGCCGCCCGCGCCGGTCGCCGACGTGGCCGAAGACCACCGCTCCCAGGGGGCGCGAGACGAAGCCCACCGCGAAGGTCCCGAAGGCGGCGAGCGTCCCCGCCAGCGGCGAGAACGTGGGGAAGAACAAGGGCCCCAGGACCAGCGCGGCGGCGGTCCCGTAGACGTAGAAGTCATAGAACTCGACGGCGGTCCCGGCGAGGGAGGCCGCCGCCAGCCGCCCCATGGGCGGCCCGGCCGGGGACCGCCCCGGCGGTTGCCCCGACGGCCGCCGGGGCGGCTCCGCGGACGCGGGCGTGTGACTGTGGCGCATGCCGCGCCAACCGTCCGGGCCGCGCCCCGGTCACGGGGCGCACGGGCGCGCGGGGGACGGTACCGGGCGCGCGGGGGCGGTATCCGGGCGCGTCACCAGCCCCGCGCGCGCCACTCCGGGAGCTGCGGGCGCTCGTCGCCCAGCGTCGTGTCCCGGCCGTGGCCCGGGTAGACCCACGTCTCGTCCGGCAGGGCGTCGAACAGCTTGGTCTCCACGTCGTGGAGCAGGCTCGCGAACGCCTCCGGGTCCTTGTGGGTGTTCCCGACGCCCCCGGGGAACAGGCAGTCGCCGGTGAAGGCGTGCGGGTGGCCGTGCGGGTCGTCGTAGATCAGCGTGATCGAGCCGGGCGTGTGCCCGGTCATGCGGCGCGCCGTCAGCTCCACCCGGCCCACCCGGACCGTGTCGCCGTCCTCGACGAGGACGTCCGTCGGCACGTCGATCCCCTCGGCGTCGTACCGCCCCGCGTACGTGCGGGCCCCGGTGGCCGCCACCACCTCGCGCAGCGCGTACCAGTGGTCGTGGTGGCGGTGGGTGGTGACGACGGCCGCGATGCCGTCGTCACCGATCAGCCGGAGCAGGGTCCGCGGCTCGTTGGCCGCGTCGATCAGCAACTGCTCGCCGGTGGCCCGGCAGCGCAGCAGGTACGCGTTGTTGTCCATCGGTCCGACGGCGACCTTCGAGATGATCAGGTCCGCCAGTTCGTGCACGTCCGCGGGTCCGCCGACCTTCACCGCTCCGCTGTACGTCATGGGGCCAGCCTATAGCGGGGGCAGCGCCGGGAGGGAGCCGTTCGAGACGTTCAGCGCGGAGCCGTCGCGGCGGCCCGCGAGCCAGCCGAGCAGGTCGGCCGCGGGGCCCCGGACGACGACCGGGCCGCCGGCCGCGCCGCCGCCCGTCGTCCACGTCCGGCCGTCGTCAGCGGTGACCGTGGTGGCGGGGACGTCCCGGTGGCCGGCGAACCGCTCCGTCAGGAAGACGATCTCCCGCTCGGTGAACTCCTCCGGCAGGTCCTCCAGCTCGTAGCCGACGCCCAGGTCGACGTGGTGGAGCTCGACCTCGACGAGACGGCGGAAGGGGACGCGGGCGGCCCGGTCGGTCACCCCGTTGCGGAGCTCCACGGTGCGGCCCCAGTCCGCCGGCGCGTCGCCCTCCGCCAGGAAGCGGGCGGCGCTGGACCGCAGGTCGTCGAGGTGGGCGGCGAGCGGGCGCCGGGCGTCGCGCTCGATGTCGGCGTCGCGGGCCTCGGCGCTCGTGTACATGGGCAGGCCGCGCAGGACGTTCACCAGGGCGTCCGCGTTGCGGGCGAGGTGGGCCAGGACGTGGCCGCGGGTCCAGCCGGGGAGGCGGGACGGCTCCGCGGCGGCGGTGTCGTCGAGCGCGGAGGCCGCCGAGAGCAGCCGATCGGTCGCCTCGCGTACGGAGGCCAGGTCATGGGCGTGATCGATCATGGTGCTGACAGTAGCGTCGCCACTCGTTCGGGTGAAGGCGGCGGAACGCGACCTGAAATCGAATGCACGTGCTATACGCTCGATGGAGGCATCCTTGAAAGTCAGGCAGTCATCCATCTGGCGGCCCCCATAGGCTGGGGCGGTCGGGGGCAGGGGCTGTACTACCCCCCGCTTCTCTCAAGAAAGGTGCGGACCCGGCGTGGCCGACCGTCTCATCGTCCGTGGCGCGCGCGAGCACAACCTGAAGAACGTCTCGCTCGACCTGCCACGCGACTCCCTCATCGTCTTCACCGGGCTCTCGGGGTCGGGCAAGTCGTCCCTCGCGTTCGACACGATCTTCGCCGAGGGGCAGCGCCGCTACGTCGAGTCGCTCTCGTCGTACGCCCGGCAGTTCCTCGGCCAGATGGACAAGCCGGACGTCGACTTCATCGAGGGGCTCTCCCCGGCGGTCTCCATCGACCAGAAGTCGACCTCGCGCAACCCGCGCTCCACGGTCGGAACGATCACGGAGGTCTACGACTACCTCCGGCTCCTCTTCGCGCGCATCGGCAAGCCGCACTGCCCCGAGTGCCGCCGGCCGATCTCCCGCCAGTCGCCGCAGGCGATCGTCGACAGGGTGCTGGAGCTGCCCGAGGGCAGCCGCTTCCAGGTCCTGTCGCCGCTGGTGCGCGAGCGCAAGGGCGAGTTCGCCGACCTCTTCGCCGACCTCCAGACCAAGGGCTTCAGCCGCGCCCGGGTGGACGGGCAGACCGTCCCGCTGACCGACCCGCCGAAGCTGAAGAAGCAGGAGAAGCACACGATCGAGGTGGTCGTCGACCGCCTCACGGTCAAGGAGAGCGCCAAGCGGCGGCTCACCGACTCCGTGGAGACCGCGCTCGGCCTCTCCGGCGGCATGGTCGTGCTCGACTTCGTCGACCTCCCCGAGGACGACCCCGAACGCGAGCGGATGTACTCGGAGCACCTGTACTGCCCGTACGACGACCTGTCCTTCGAGGAGCTGGAGCCCCGCTCCTTCTCCTTCAACTCGCCCTTCGGCGCCTGCCCCGACTGCACCGGCATCGGCACGCGCATGGAGGTCGACCCGGAGCTCGTCGTCCCCGACGAGGACCGCTCCCTCGACGAGGGGGCCATCCACCCCTGGTCGCACGGCCACACCAAGGAGTACTTCGGCCGCCTGGTCGACGCGCTCGCCCAGGCGCTCGGCTTCCGCACCGACATCCCGTGGGCCGGGCTGCCCCAGCGGGCCAAGAAGGCCCTGCTGCACGGCCACAAGACCCAGGTCGAGGTGCGGTACCGCAACCGGTACGGCAGGGAGCGGGCCTACACGACGGCCTTCGAGGGCGTCCTCCCCTTCGTCAAGCGCCGCCACAGCGAGGCCGAGAGCGACTCCAGCCGCGAGCGCTTCGAGGGCTACATGCGCGAGGTGCCCTGCCCCACCTGTGAGGGCACGCGCCTGAAGCCGATCGTCCTCGCCGTAACGATCATGGACAAGTCCATCGCGGACGTCTCCGCCATGTCCATCAGCGAGTGCGCCGACTTCCTCGGCCGGCTCACGCTCAACGCCCGCGACAAGAAGATCGCCGAGCGGGTCCTGAAGGAGGTCAACGAGCGCCTGAGGTTCCTGGTCGACGTCGGCCTCGACTACCTCTCGCTCAACCGCGCGGCCGGCACGCTCTCCGGCGGCGAGGCCCAGCGCATCCGGCTCGCCACCCAGATCGGCTCCGGCCTGGTGGGCGTGCTGTACGTGCTCGACGAACCGTCCATCGGCCTCCACCAGCGCGACAACCACCGCCTGATCGAGACCCTCGTCCGGCTCCGCGACATGGGCAACACCCTCATCGTCGTCGAGCACGACGAGGACACCATCAAGGTCGCCGACTGGGTCGTCGACATCGGCCCCGGCGCCGGTGAGCACGGCGGGAAGGTCGTCCACTCCGGGCCGCTGGAGCAGCTCCTCGGCAACGAGAAGTCGGTGACCGGGCAGTACCTGTCCGGCAGGAGGTCCATCCCCGTCCCCGACGCCCGCCGCCCCGTCGACCCCGCCCGGCAGCTGACCGTGCACGGCGCCCGCGAGAACAACCTCCGCGACATCGACGTGTCGTTCCCCCTCGGCGTGCTCACGGCGGTCACCGGAGTCTCCGGCTCCGGCAAGTCGACGCTGGTCAACGACATCCTCTACACCCATCTGGCGCGCGAGCTGAACGGCGCCAGGTCCGTGCCCGGACGGCACACGCGCGTGGACGGCGACGACCTCGTCGACAAGGTCGTCCACGTCGACCAGTCGCCGATCGGCCGCACCCCGCGGTCCAACCCGGCCACGTACACCGGTGTCTTCGACCACATCCGCAAGCTGTTCGCCGAGACGACGGAGGCGAAGGTCCGCGGCTACCTGCCGGGCCGGTTCTCCTTCAACGTCAAGGGCGGTCGCTGCGAGAACTGCTCCGGCGACGGCACCATCAAGATCGAGATGAACTTCCTCCCGGACGTGTACGTGCCGTGCGAGGTCTGTCACGGCGCGCGCTACAACCGGGAGACCCTGGAGGTCCACTACAAGGGCAAGTCCATCGCCGAGGTGCTGGACATGCCCATCGAGGAGGCCCTGGACTTCTTCGAGGCCGTCCCCACGATCTCCCGCCACCTCAAGACCCTCAACGAGGTCGGCCTGGGGTACGTGCGGCTCGGCCAGTCCGCGCCGACCCTGTCGGGCGGCGAGGCGCAGCGCGTCAAGCTCGCCAGCGAGCTCCAGAAGCGCTCCACGGGCCGCACGGTCTACGTCCTCGACGAGCCGACGACCGGCCTGCACTTCGAGGACATCGCCAAGTTGATCAAGGTGCTGTCGGACCTGGTCGACAAGGGCAACACGGTGATCGTCATCGAGCACAACCTCGACGTGATCAAGACGGCGGACTGGCTGGTCGACATGGGTCCCGAGGGCGGCAGCGGCGGCGGCCTGGTCGTCGCCGAGGGCACGCCGGAGACGGTCGCGGGCGTGCCCGCGAGCCACACCGGCAAGTTCCTCCGCGACATCCTGGACCCGAGCCGGATCAGCGACGCCACGCCGGTGAAGGCGAAGACGCAGGGGAAGGCGAAGGCCAAGCGCCCGGCGCGCAAGGCCGCCTCGACCGCCCGCTGAGCCGACCCCGGCCCCCCGCCGGCCGGCCGGCCCCCGCCACCCCGTGGCCGGCCCTCCGCCACCCCTGGCCCGGTCCCCGCCGCTCCGAGCGGCGGGGACCGGGTCGCGCGGGCGTCCGCACGGCCGCCGTTCCGGTCCGCCCGCCCCGGCCCCGGGGCGGGACCCGGACCCGGGGGCGGTGATCTGCGTCGGTATCGTCGGGTCCGTACCCGTCGTACCGACGCGTCCCCTGTTCCCGCACGCCCTGGAGCGCCCATGTCCGGCCAGCCCGCCACCCGCCGAACCGTGCTGAAAGGCGCCGCCCTCGCCGGTGCCGCGGGACTGGGGGCCGCCGCCTGCTCCACCGAATCCAAGCTGGGCCACGCCCGGACGCCGACCCCGACCGCGCCCGTCGACCTCGGCACGGCCGCCGAGGTGCCCGTCGGCGGCGCCCGGCTCTACCGCGAACAGCGCCTCCTCGTGCACTGCCCCGCCCGGGGCGAGTACAAGGCGTTCAGCGCCCAGTGCACCCACGCGGGCTGTGTCCTCGACAAGATCGAGGAGAACGAGGGCAACTGCCCCTGCCACGGCAGCCGCTTCGACGTCACCACCGGCAAGGTCCTCAGGGGCCCCGCGACCGTCCCGCTGCCCGAGGTGCCCGTCACGGTCAGGGACGGCAAGCTCATCGCCGGCCCGCAGGACTGACCGCCCCGCCGCCGGGCCCCGGCGGCCCCGACCGCCCGCCGAGGCCGCTCCCGCGCCCGCCCGGCCCGCTCCCGACCGCCCGCCCCGCCCCTGCCGGCCGCCGGGCCGGCCGACCGCCTGCCGGGGCTGCTCCCGCGTCCGCGCCCGGCCGTCCACCCGGGCTGCTCCCGCCCCGCTCCCGCCGGCCGCCGGACCGGCCGACCGCACCGGTCCGCCCCCCGGCCCGGCCCCGGACGACCCGGCTGGTCTGTCGGTGTGCGCCAGTAGGGTGTGAGGCATGGCAGACCCCTCCACCTACCGCCCCGAACCGGGACAGATCCCCGACTCGCCGGGGGTCTACAAGTTCCGTGACGAGCACGGCCGCGTGATCTACGTCGGCAAGGCCAAGTCCCTGCGCCAGCGCCTCGCCAACTACTTCCAGGACCTGGCGGGCCTGCACCCGCGCACGCGGACCATGGTCACCACGGCCGCGTCCGTGGAGTGGACGGTGGTCTCCACGGAGGTGGAGGCGCTCCAGCTGGAGTACTCCTGGATCAAGGAGTTCGACCCCCGCTTCAACGTCAAGTACCGCGACGACAAGAGCTACCCCTACCTCGCCGTCACCCTCGGCGACGAGTTCCCCCGCGTCCAGGTCATGCGCGGCCACAAGCAGAAGGGCGTGCGCTACTTCGGGCCGTACGCGCACGCGTGGGCCATCCGCGAGACCGTCGACCTGCTCCTGCGCGTCTTCCCCGTCCGCACCTGCACGTCCGGAGTGTTCCGGAACGCGAACCGCACGGGCCGCCCCTGCCTCCTCGGCTACATCGGCAAGTGCTCGGCGCCCTGCGTCGGCCGGATCGACCCCGAGGAGCACCGCGAACTGGCCCAGGAATTCTGCGACTTCATGGCCGGCCGGACGGGCACGTACATCCGCCGCCTGGAGAAGGAGATGACGGCGGCCGCCGAGGAGATGGAGTACGAGCGGGCCGCCCGCCTCCGCGACGACATCGAGGCCCTGCGCCGGGCCATGGAGAAGAACGCCGTCGTCCTCGCCGACGCCACCGACGCCGACCTGATCGCGGTCGCGGAGGACGAGCTGGAGGCCGCCGTCCAGATCTTCCACGTCCGCGGGGGCCGGGTCCGCGGCCAGCGCGGCTGGGTCACCGACAAGGTCGAGGCCGTCGACACGGCCGGCCTCGTGGAGCACGCCCTCCAGCAGCTGTACGGCGAGGAGAGCGGCGACGCGGTGCCGAAGGAGGTCCTGGTCCCCGCCCTGCCCGAGGACCCCGAGGCGGTCACGCAGTGGCTGAGCGACCGCCGCGGTTCCCAGGTGTCCCTGCGCGTCCCGCGGCGCGGCGACAAGAAGGACCTGATGGAGACCGTCGGGCGCAACGCCCGGCAGGCCCTCGTCCTCCACAGGACCAAGCGCGCCAGCGACCTCACCACCCGCTCCCGCGCCCTGGAGGAGATCGCCGACGCCCTCGGCCTGGACGCGGCCCCGCTGCGCATCGAGTGCTTCGACATCTCCCACCTCCACGGCGAGGACGTCGTCGCCTCCATGGTCGTCTTCGAGGACGGGCTGCCCCGCAAGAGCGAGTACCGCCGCTTCGAGATCAAGGGCCGCGTCGGGGACACGCAGGTCTGGCACGGCCAGGGGCAGGACGACGTCCGCTCCATGCACGAGGTGGTCAGCCGCCGCTTCCGCCGCTACCTCGCGGAGAAGGAGCGGACGGGGGAGTGGCTCGCCGAGGGCGGCGAGGTCCCCGCCGACGCCGCGGACCCCGCCTCCGCCGAGGAGAACGGCCGGCCGAGGAAGTTCGCCTACCCGCCCCAGCTCGTCGTCGTCGACGGCGGGAAGCCGCAGGTCGCCGCCGCCCGCCGGGCCCTCGACGAGCTGGGCGTCGACGACGTCGCCGTGTGCGGGCTGGCCAAGCGGCTCGAAGAGGTCTGGCTGCCCGACGAGGACGACCCGGTGGTCCTGCCCCGCACCAGCGAGGGCCTGTACCTCCTCCAGCGGATCCGCGACACGGCCCACGACTTCGCCATCCGCTACCAGCGCGGCAAGCGCGGCAAACGGCTGCGCACCAGCCCCCTGGACGACGTCCCGGGCCTCGGTGACGCGCGCAAACGGGCGTTGGTCAAGCATTTCGGTTCGGTGAAACGGCTCCGGCAGGCGACAATCGAGCAGATCTGCGAGGTGCCCGGCTTCGGGCGCAAGACCGCCGAAGCCGTCGCCGTCGCCCTCGCCCAGGCGGCCCCGGCCGCTCCCGCCGTGAACACGGCGACAGGAGAGATCATTGAAGACGACGACGGGGGAATCGCACATGGACGGGCATCCGGGCATGAATGACCACACCGCGCAGGACGACCGAGAAGACGGAGCAGCAGACGTGAGTACGGGCACGACGATCGAGGCCGGCGAGGCCGCCGAGGCGGCCATCCCCGAGCTGGTGATCATCTCCGGCATGTCCGGCGCCGGGCGCAGCACGGCCGCGAAGTGCCTGGAGGACCTCGGCTGGTTCGTCGTGGACAACCTGCCGCCCGCCCTGATCCCGACCATGGTCGAGCTCGGTGCCCGCTCGCAGGGCAACGTCGCCCGCATCGCCGTCGTCGTCGACGTCCGCGGCCGCCAGTTCTTCGACAACCTCCGCGAGTCCCTCGCCGACCTCGACGCCAAGCAGGTGACGCGCCGCATCGTCTTCCTGGAGTCGTCCGACGACGCGCTCGTGCGCCGCTTCGAGTCCGTGCGCCGCCCCCACCCGCTCCAGGGTGACGGCCGCATCGTCGACGGCATCGCCGCCGAGCGCGACCTGCTGCGCGAGCTGCGCGGCGACGCCGACCTGGTGATCGACACCTCCAGCCTCAACGTGCACGAGCTGCGCGCCAAGATGGACGCCCAGTTCGCCGGCGACGAGGAGCCCGAGCTGCGGGCCACGGTCATGTCGTTCGGCTACAAGTACGGCCTGCCCGTCGACGCCGACCTCGTCGTCGACTGCCGCTTCCTGCCCAACCCGCACTGGGTGCCCGAGCTGCGCCCCTTCACCGGGCTCAACGAGGAGGTGTCCGGTTACGTCTTCAACCAGCCGGGCGCCAAGGAGTTCCTCGACCGGTACACGGAGCTGCTCCAGCTGATCGCCGCCGGGTACCGCCGCGAGGGCAAGCGGTACGTCACCGTCGCCGTCGGCTGTACGGGTGGCAAGCACCGCTCCGTCGCCATGTCCGAGAAGCTCGCCGCCCGGCTCGCCTCGGAAGGGGTCGAGACCGTCGTCGTGCACCGGGACATGGGGCGCGAGTGATGCGCCCGTACCGGCGGCGCGCGAGCACCCTGTCCGCTCGCACGCTGCGCAGACGCGGCGCTCAGCCGAAGGTCGTCGCGCTCGGCGGGGGCATGGGCCTGTCCGCGTCCCTCGCCGCCCTGCGCCGGATCACCGGCGACCTGACCGCGGTGGTCACCGTCGCCGACGACGGCGGGTCCAGCGGCCGGCTCCGCGAGGAGCTGGGCGTCCTGCCCCCCGGGGACCTGCGCAAGGCCCTCGCCGCCCTGTGCGGCGACGACGAGTGGGGCCAGACCTGGGCGCGGGTCATCCAGCACCGCTTCCAGTCCAAGGGCGACCTGCACGAGCACGCCGTCGGCAACCTGCTGATCGTCGCCCTGTGGGAACAGCTCGGCGACCACGTGCAGGCGCTGGACCTGGTCGGCAGGCTGCTCGGCGCGCAGGGCAGGGTGCTGCCCATGTCCGCCGTGCCGCTGGAGCTCCAGGCCCTCGTCAAGGGCCACGACCCGGCCCGGCCGGACGACGTGGACACCGTGCGCGGCCAGGCGACCGTGGCGCTCACGCCCGGCGAGGTCCAGTCGGTGCACCTGGTGCCCCACGACCCGCCGGCCGTCCCGGAGGCCGTCGCCGCGGTCCTGGACGCCGACTGGGTGGTCCTCGGACCGGGCTCGTGGTTCTCCTCGGTGATCCCGCACCTCCTGGTGCCGGAGCTGCTGGACGCGCTCGTGGAGACGAAGGCCCGCAGGGTCCTGTCGTTGAACCTCGCGCCGCAACCCGGTGAAACCGCCGGGTTCTCTCCGCAGCGTCATTTGGAGGTTTTGGCCCGACACGCCCCTAAACTCGCCCTGGACGTGGTGCTGGCCGACGAGGCCGCCGTGCCCGACCGCGAGTCGCTGGCGGACGCCGCGAAGCGGCTCGGCGCAGCGGTCGAGCTGGCCCCGGTGGCCAGGAAGGACGGCCTGCCCAAGCACGACCCGGAGCTGCTGGCCGCCGCGTACGACCGTATTTTTCGGATGCATGGAAGGATCGGCCCATGGCGATGACGGCAGCGGTGAAGGACGAGATCTCCCGGCTCCCCGTCACCCGCACCTGCTGCAGAAAGGCCGAGGTCTCGTCGATCCTGCGGTTCGCCGGCGGCCTGCACCTGGTGAGCGGCCGGATCGTGATCGAGGCGGAGCTGGACACGGCGATGGCGGCGCGCCGCCTGAAGCGGGACATCGCGGAGATCTTCGGGCACGGTTCGGAGCTGATCGTCATGGCCCCGGGCGGGCTGCGGCGCGGCTCCCGCTTCGTGGTGCGCGTGGTGGCGGGCGGCGACCAGCTGGCCCGCCAGACGGGCCTCGTCGACGGCCGGGGCAGACCGATCCGGGGCCTGCCCCCGCAGGTCGTCTCCGGCGCGACCTGTGACGCCGAGGCCGCCTGGCGCGGTGCCTTCCTGGCGCACGGCTCGCTCACCGAGCCCGGCCGGTCCTCCTCCCTGGAGGTCACCTGCCCCGGCCCGGAGGCCGCGCTCGCCCTGGTCGGCGCCGCCCGCCGGCTCTCCATCGCCGCCAAGGCCCGCGAGGTGCGGGGCGTGGACCGGGTCGTCGTCCGCGACGGCGACGCGATCGGCGCCCTGCTGACCCGGCTCGGCGCCCACGAGTCCGTACTGGCCTGGGAGGAGCGGCGGATGCGCCGCGAGGTCCGCGCCACGGCCAACCGGCTCGCCAACTTCGACGACGCCAACCTGCGCCGCTCGGCCCGCGCCGCCGTGGCCGCCGGCGCCCGGGTCCAGCGCGCCCTGGAGATCCTCGGCGAGGACGTGCCGGAGCACCTCGCGGCGGCCGGGCGGCTGCGCATGGAGCACAAGCAGGCGTCGCTGGAGGAGTTGGGCGCCCTCGCCGACCCGCCGCTCACCAAGGACGCCGTCGCGGGCCGCATCCGCCGCCTCCTCGCCATGGCCGACAAGCGCGCCCAGGACCTGGGCATCCCGGGCACGGAGTCGAACCTGACGGAGGAGATGGCCGACGGCCTCGTCGGCTGACCCCGCCCTCCCGCAACCCCCGCCGTACGCGTACGGCGGGGGTTGTCGTATGCACATATGGGCGGATGTACCGCACGTTTGACTACCCGGCGGTAGGTTCCCACGATCCGGTCGTCCCGGTGCGCTCGATGTCACTCCGGAGGCCCGGGAGAGGTAGGGTCGGAGGCGGTCGGGGACATCCCAAACAAAGCTCGCCGGGCGTCGAACCCCGGCGTACCTAACGAGGAGATCGGTTCGTGACGATCCGCGTAGGCATCAACGGCTTCGGCCGCATCGGTCGTAACTACTTCCGCGCGCTGCTGGAGCAGGGTGCAGACATCGAGATCGTGGCTGTCAACGACCTGGGTGACACCGCGACCACCGCTCACCTGCTGAAGTACGACACGATCCTGGGCCGCCTCAAGGCCGAGGTGTCCCACACCGCCGACACGATCACCGTCGACGGCCACACCATCAAGGTCCTCTCCGAGCGCAACCCGGCCGACATCCCCTGGGGCGAGCTGGGCGTCGACATCGTCATCGAGTCGACCGGCATCTTCACCAAGAAGGCCGACGCCGAGAAGCACATCGCCGGCGGCGCCAAGAAGGTCCTCATCTCGGCTCCGGCCAGCGACGAGGACATCACCATCGTCATGGGCGTCAACCAGGACAAGTACGACGCGGCCAACCACCACGTCATCTCCAACGCCTCCTGCACCACCAACTGCGTGGCCCCGATGGCCAAGGTCCTCGACGAGAACTTCGGCATCGTCAAGGGCATGATGACCACGGTCCACGCGTACACCAACGACCAGCGCATCCTGGACTTCCCGCACAAGGACCTGCGCCGCGCCCGGGCCGCCGCGGAGAACATCATCCCGACGTCCACCGGCGCCGCCAAGGCCACCGCGCTCGTCCTCCCGCAGCTCAAGGGCAAGCTGGACGGCATCGCCATGCGCGTCCCGGTCCCGACCGGCTCGGTCACCGACCTCGTCCTGGAGCTCGACCGCGAGGTCACCAAGGACGAGATCAACACCGCCTTCCAGAAGGCCGCCGAGGGCCAGCTGAAGGGCATCCTCGAGTACACCGAGGACCCGATCGTCTCCTCCGACATCGTCAACTGGCCGGCCTCCTGCACCTTCGACTCGTTGCTGACGATGGTGCAGGGCAAGCAGGTCAAGGTCGTCGGTTGGTACGACAACGAGTGGGGCTACTCGAACCGCCTCGTCGACCTGACCGTCTTCGTCGGCGGCCAGCTCTGATAAACAGCAGGGCGGGCACCTCGATGTGAGCACAGGGTCCGGGCAGCGCAACGCCGCGCTGTACGGGCCCTGTGGCTTGCCCCGGCCACGAGTTCTCCAAGGAGCACCAACCGATGAAGACGATCGACACACTTCTCGAGCAGGGGGTCGACGGCAAGCGGGTCTTCGTCCGCGCCGACCTCAACGTGCCGCTCGACGGCACCGCCATCACCGACGACGGCCGGATCCGCGCGGTCCTGCCCACGATCAAGGCCCTCACCGAGGCCGGTGCCAAGGTCGTCGTGGCCTCCCACCTCGGCCGCCCCAAGGGCGCTCCGGACCCGGCCTTCTCGCTCCGCCCCGCCGCCGCCCGCCTCGCCGAGCTGCTCGGCGCGCCCGTCGCGTTCGCCGGTGACACGATCGGCAGCGAGGCCCACGACGCGGTGGGCGGCCTCCAGGCCGGCCAGGTCGCGGTCATCGAGAACCTCCGCTTCAACCCGGGCGAGACCTCCAAGGACGACGCCGCCCGCGCCGAGTTCGCCGCCCGCCTCGCCGCCCTCGCCGACGTGTACGTGGGCGACGGCTTCGGCGCCGTGCACCGCAGGCACGCCTCGGTGTTCGACCTGCCGAAGCTGCTGCCCTCCTACGCCGGCCACCTCATCGCGACCGAAGTCGGCGTCCTGAAGAAGCTCACCGACGACGTCCGGCGGCCGTACGTGGTCGTCCTCGGCGGCGCGAAGGTCTCCGACAAGCTGGGCGTCATCGACCACCTGCTGGAGAAGGCCGACCGCATCCTGATCGGCGGCGGCATGGCGTACACCTTCCTCAAGGCCAAGGGCCACGAGGTCGGCATCTCGCTGCTCCAGGAGGACCAGATCCCGGCCGTCCTGGACTACCTGGACCGCGCCGAGAAGCGCGGCGTGGAGTTCGTCCTCCCCGTCGACGTCCTGGTCTCCACCGAGTTCCCGGACCTGAAGACGAAGGCTCCCGCCAACCCCACCACGGTCGCCGCGGACGCCATCCCCGCCGACCAGGAGGGCCTCGACATCGGCCCGAAGACCCGCGAGCTGTACGCCTCGAAGCTCGCCGACGCCGCCACCGTCTTCTGGAACGGCCCGATGGGCGTCTTCGAGCACCCCGACTACGCCCAGGGCACCAAGGCCGTCGCCCAGGCGCTCGTCGACTCCCCGGCGTTCACCGTCGTCGGCGGCGGTGACTCCGCCGCCGCCGTCCGAACCCTGGGCTTCGACGAGAACGCATTCGGCCACATCTCGACCGGCGGCGGCGCCAGCCTCGAATACCTCGAGGGCAAGACGCTTCCCGGCCTCGCCGCACTGGAGGACTGAACACCGTGACCACCCGCACCCCGCTGATGGCGGGCAACTGGAAGATGAACCTCAACCACCTCGAGGCCATCGCCCACGTCCAGAAGCTCGCCTTCGCCCTCACCGACAAGGACTACGAGGCCGTCGAGGTCGCCGTCCTGACGCCCTTCACCGACCTGCGCTCCGTGCAGACCCTGGTCGACGGCGACAAGCTGAAGATCAAGTACGGCGCCCAGGACCTGTCGGCGCACGACTCCGGGGCGTACACCGGTGAGATCTCCGGTGCCATGCTCGCCAAGCTGAAGTGCGCCTACGTCGCCGTGGGCCACTCCGAGCGCCGCCAGTACCACGGCGAGACCGACACCCTCTGCAACGAGAAGGTGAAGGCCGCGTTCAAGCACGGCCTGACCCCGATCCTCTGCGTCGGCGAGGGGCTCGACGTCCGCAAGGCCGGCGACCAGGTCGACTACACCCTCGCCCAGCTCGACGGCGGGCTCAAGAGCATCCCCGCCGAGCAGGCCGAGACCATCGTCATCGCCTACGAGCCGGTGTGGGCCATCGGCACCGGCGAGGTCGCCACCCCCGAGGACGCGCAGGAGGTGTGCGGCGCCATCCGCGGCCGCCTCGCCGAGCTGTACTCGCAGGACCTGGCCGACAAGGTCCGCATCCAGTACGGCGGCTCCGTGAAGGCCGGCAACATCGCCGCGATCATGGCGCAGCCCGATGTCGACGGCGCCCTGGTCGGCGGTGCCTCGCTGGACCCCGAGGAGTTCGTCAAGATCGTCCGCTTCCGCGACCAGTGAGTATGCGGTAGGGCCGAATCGTCGTACCCTTGCGGGGGCCCGGGGCTTTCAGTGAGCCTGGGCCCCCGTCGTCCATCCAGTCCGAGAGAATTGCCAGGAAGTAGGGTCCAGCCGTGATTATGGGGTTCTCGATCGCCCTGATCGTGTTCAGCCTGCTGCTGATGCTGCTGGTGCTGATGCACAAGGGGAAGGGCGGCGGTCTCTCCGACATGTTCGGTGGCGGTATGCAGTCCTCCGTGGGTGGTTCCTCGGTCGCCGAGCGCAACCTCGACCGCATCACCGTCGTCGTCGGCCTGCTCTGGGTCGCCTGCATCGTCGTCGTGGGCCTGCTCATCAAGCTGGAGGGCTGACCGCGCCGTCCCGCGTCCCACGTCCCGCGCCCTGAGAACGGGGTAACTCCCGTCACTGGACGCGCGTTGGGCCTTACGTAGACTGGGGCATCCTCGAGCACCATCACGCAGGGAGTGACGACCGTGGCAAGTGGCAACGCGATCCGGGGAAGCCGGGTCGGGGCGGGGCCGATGGGGGAGGCCGAGCGCGGCGAGTCCGCACCCCGGCTCCGCATTTCCTTCTGGTGCTCCAACGGGCACGAGACACAGCCGAGCTTCGCCAGCGACGCACAGGTCCCGGACACTTGGGACTGCCCCCGGTGCGGCTTCCCGGCAGGTCAGGACCGGGACAACCCGCCGGACCCGCCGCGCACCGAGCCCTACAAGACGCACCTGGCGTACGTCAGGGAGCGGCGCAGCGACGCGGACGGCGAGGCGATCCTGGCCGAGGCGCTGGCCAAACTGCGCGGCGAGATCTGAATCCTGGCACCCCGCGACACGGGCCCTGCCCGCGAAACCCCACCGGTTTCCGCGAGCAGGGCCCTTTTCGTACCCGTGGACGACTCCGACCTGTGGACAAGTCGGTGGGAGGGGGTCAGATCAATTAGGTTGGAGGGGCAGCGGGGCAAGCAGGCAGGTACGAGAAGAAGTGGGCCGATGTCCAACATGAACGCAGAAAGCAGCCGCCCGAGGCTGACCCGGATGCCGGAGTGGGCCGCCCTGGCGGAGCACCGCGAGCGGTTCGGCACGACGCATCTGCGCGAGCTGTTCGCCGCCGAGCCGACGCGCGGCACCGACTACACCCTGCGGGTCGGTGACCTGTATCTCGACTACTCCAAGCAGCTCGTCACGGAGGAGACCCTGACGCTGCTGCGCCGGCTGGCCGAGGCCACCGGGGTCGCGGAGCTGAGGGACGCCATGTTCCGCGGCGAGAAGATCAACACCACGGAGAACCGCGCCGTCCTCCACACCGCGCTGCGCGCCCCGCGCGACGCCGTGATCGAGGTCGACGGGGAGAACGTGGTGCCGGGCGTGCACGCCGTCCTGGACCGGATGGCCGACTTCTCCGAGCGCGTCCGCTCCGGTGCGTGGACCGGCCACACCGGAAAGCCCATCAGGAACATCGTCAACATCGGCATCGGCGGTTCCGACCTGGGCCCGGCGATGGCCTACGAGGCGCTGCGGTCCTACACGCGCCGGGACCTGACGTTCCGTTTCGTCTCCAACGTCGACGGCGCCGACCTGCACGAGGCGATCCGCGACCTGGACGCGGAGGAGACCCTCTTCATCATCGCGTCCAAGACGTTCACCACCATCGAGACCATCACCAACGCGACCTCCGCCCGCGCGTGGCTGCTCGACGAGCTGAAGGCGGGCCAGGAGGCCGTCGCCCGGCACTTCGTGGCCCTGTCGACCAATGCCGAGAAGGTCCAGGACTTCGGCATCGACACGGCGAACATGTTCGAGTTCTGGGACTGGGTCGGCGGCCGCTACTCGTACGACTCCGCCATCGGCCTCTCCCTGATGATCGCCATCGGTCCGGACCGGTTCCGCGAGATGCTCGACGGCTTCCGGCTGATGGACGACCACTTCCGCACGGCGCCGCCGGAGGAGAACGCCCCGCTGCTGCTGGGCCTCCTCGGTGTCTGGTACGGCGCGTTCTTCGACGCCCAGTCCCACGCGGTGCTGCCGTACTCGCACTACCTGTCCAAGTTCACGGCGTACCTCCAGCAGCTCGACATGGAGTCGAACGGCAAGTCCGTGGACCGCGACGGCCGAGAGGTCGACTGGCAGACCGGCCCGGTCGTCTGGGGCACGCCCGGCACGAACGGCCAGCACGCCTACTTCCAGCTGATCCACCAGGGCACGAAGACGATCCCGGCCGACTTCATCGGCTTCGCCAAGCCCGTCGACGACCTGCCGCCCCGCCTCGCCGCCCAGCACGACCTGCTGATGGCCAACTTCTTCGCCCAGACGCAGGCGCTGGCCTTCGGCAAGACCTCCGACGAGGTGCGGGCGGAGGGGGTCCCCGAGGAGCTCGTGCCGCACAAGACGTTCCGCGGCAACCACCCGACGACCACGATCCTCGCCGACGAGCTGACCCCGTCCGTGCTGGGCCAGCTCATCGCCCTGTACGAGCACAAGGTCTTCGTCCAGGGCGCGGTCTGGAACATCGACTCCTTCGACCAGTGGGGCGTCGAGCTGGGCAAGGTCCTCGCCAAGCGGATCGAGCCGGTGCTGACCCAGGGCGTCGGCGGCGAGGGCCTCGACGGCTCCACGGCGGCCCTGGCCGCCGCCTACCGGGCGTTGCGGGCGGGGTGACGCGGTGCGGGGGGAGGGCGCGGTGCGGCTGCGGCCGCCGCGGAACACGCTGGACGAGCGTGCGGTCGCCTGGTGGCGCACGCAGTGGCTGCTGGCGACGGCCGTGCCGACGGTCGTCCTGGCCGTGCTGGGCGGGCTCCTGGAACCCGCCCGGACCTGGCTGCTCGCCGCCGCGGGGGCGGTGGCCGCAGCCGGGCTCGTGTGCACCGCGTTCTTCCCCCGCTGGTGGTTCCGGGTCCACCGGTGGGAGGTGACGGACGAGGCGGTCTACGTCCGCACCGGCTTCTTCTGGCAGGAGTGGCGGATCGCCCCCATGTCCCGCATCCAGACCGTGGACACCGTCCGCGGACCCCTGGAACAGGCGTTCCGGCTGGCCACGGTCACGGTCACCACGGCGTCCGCCAAGGGCGCGGTCACCCTCGCGGGGCTCGACCACCGGCTGGCCGCCGACCTCGCCGAGCGGCTGACGCTGATCACCCGCGACACGCCGGGGGACGCGACATGAGCGCGGCCCCCGGCGGCGGTGGGGACTGGCGGCGCCCCGACCGGCGCACGGCGCTGGTCACCGGTGCCGCCGGGGCCGGGGTCGCGGCCGGCGGCGCCGTGCCGGCGTTCCTCGCCCTGTCCGGCCCGATGGGCGCGGGAGGCGCGCTGCTCCTGGTGGCCGCCGGGTTCCTGCTGCTGGTCGTCGGCGGCGCGGCGATCGAGACCGTCCGGTGCCGCCGGACCCGCTACCGCGTCGGGGACGAGCGGGTCGAGCTGCACGCGCGGCTGTTCGTCCTGGAGCGGCGCCGCTCCCTGCCCCGCGAGCGCATCCGCACCGTCGACCTGACGGCCCCCCTGCCGCTGCGCCTCCTCGGCCTGGTGAAGGTGCGCATCGGGACGGGGGAGAGCACCGGTGGCGGCGAGTCCACGCTGGAGCTGCACGCCGTGAGCCGCGCCGAGGGCGAACGGCTGCGGCGGGAACTGCTGCGCCGCGCCCCCGGCCCGGAGGCGACGGCCCGTCACGACGGAGAGCTGGCCGCCCTGGACCCGTCCTGGATCCGGTACGCGCCGGTGTCCTTCGTCGCGCCGCTCCTCGGCGGCGCGGCGGTCGGCGGTGTGATGCAGGTCAGCGAGTGGTTCGGGGCGCAGGGCGAGGTCATCGACCGGATAGGCGGCCTCTTCCGGGAGACGCCGGTCGTGTGGATCGTCGTCACGCTCACCGCGGTCGCGCTGTGCGCGGGAGTCGTCGGCGCGCTCGCCCTGTGGGTCGAGATGTGGTGGAACTTCCGGCTGGAGCGCGAGCCCGGCGGCACGCTGCGGGTGCGGCGCGGTCTGCTCACCGCCCGCTCCCTGACCATCGAGGAGCGGCGGCTGCGCGGCGTCGAGCTCGTCGAGCCGCTCGGCGTCCGGCTGTTCGGGGCCGCGCGGATAGACGCCGTCGCCACGGGCCTGTCGCAGGGCGCCGACGACAAGCACGACACCCACAAGTCGCTGCTGCCCGCCGTGCCCCGCGCCGTCGCCGACGGGGTCGCCGCCCGTGTCCTGCGCGAGCCCGTACCGCCCACGGCCGCGCCGCTCACCCCGCATCCCCGGGCGGCCCGCGCGCGGCGGTTGCGCTGGGCGGTGGGCGCCGCGCTGGCACCCGCCCTGCCGCTCGCCGTGCTCGGCGCCGCACTGGACGTCCGCGCCCTGCTGTACGCCGCCGGGGCGACCGCCCTGGTGCTGGTGGTGTGCGCCACGGCCCTCGCCCTCGACGCGTACCGGGCCCTGGGGCACGGCACGGCCGGCGGCTACCTGGTGGCGCGTTCCGGGACGGTGCGCCGGTCGACCGTCGCCCTCCAGCGCGGCGGCGTCATCGGATGGACGCTCAAGCAGTCGTACGCCCAGCGGCGCGCCGGGCTGCTCACGCTCACCGCGACCACGGCGGCCGGCGTCGGCGCCTACGACGTGTACGACGCCGACGAGAGCGAGGGCCTGCGCTTCGCCGCCGCCGCCGTCCCCGGACTCCTGGAGCCGTTCCTCGAACCGGCGGAGTGACGCACGGCACAAGGACGGAGCGGCCGTCTCCGGCCGTCAGCGGTGATCATGAACGGATGACCCACACCAGCCGACGCACCGTCCTCACCGCGCTCGCCACCGCCGCCGTCACCGGGCCGCTGCTGGGCGCCGTGACCGCGACCCCGGCCCACGCCACCGACGAGTTCGACCTCTACACCTCCAACACCGACCTCTACACGAAGCTGGCCGGCCAGGAGGGAGCCGAGTTCGCACGCCGCTACAAGCGGCACGGGTTCCTCGACCACGACTACGCGGAGAGACACCCCTACAACCGCACCACCGTCCTCGCCATGCACGGCGGCGGCATCGAGACGGGCACGTCCGAGCTGTGCTTCGGCATAGCCGGCTACCACCCGGCCACCCTCCAGCCCGTCGACGACGGCCTCGACGTCCACGACTACTGGATGTTCGAGGGGCTGCGCAGCTCCGGCAACCGCGATCTCCACGTCACCGCCAAGAACAACGACGACCACGTCTGCCTCTCGATGGTCCGCTCCAGCCTCAACGTGCTGAGCCTGCACGGCTGCACGGCCGCCCAGGCGCACACCGCCGACCCGCGAGCCGTGGTCGTCGGCGGGCTCAACGAGCGGTTCAAGACCCTCCTGAAGGCCGAGTTCGACGAGGTGGGCATCGCCTGGAAGGACGGCAACGACCCCGAGGTCCGCGACCTCGCCGGAATCAACCCCGACAACCCCTGCAACCGCACCATGCTCGGCAAGGGCGGCCAACTGGAGCTCACCACCGAGCTGCGCGCCGCGATGTTCTCCGTGAACACCCGCGCCGGACGCGCCGGCAGCACCACGGCCGTGTACTGGGACTTCGTCCGCGCCTGCCGCACCGCCATCGCCCGGCTGCACCAGGACCCCGACCAGGTCATCCTCTGACCTGCGGGAACGACACAGGCCCGGCCCGCGCACCTTCCGCGAGCCGGGCCTGTGCCCGTGCCGGACGACGGCCGGTCAGGCCGGTGCCGCCGGGGAGAGCGTGCCCGGCAGCCGCGCCGCCGCGGCCGCGTCGAGCAGCCACAGCGTCCGCTTCCGCCCGTACGCGCCCGCCGCCGGGGCCTGCACCTCACCGGCGCCGGACAGGGCGACGGCCGCGGCCTGCGCCTTGTCCTCACCCGCCGCCAGCAGCCACACCTCGCGCGCCGAGCGGATCGCCGGGAGGGTGAGGGAGATCCGGGTGGGCGGCGGCTTCGGCGCGCCGTGCACGCCCACCACCGTCCGCTCGGTCTCCCGCACCGCCGGGTGCTCCGGGAACAGCGACGCGACGTGGGTGTCCGGGCCGACGCCCAGCATGAGCACGTCGAACCGGGGGACCGGGCCGAGGTCCTCCGGGCGGGCCGCGGCGGCGAGCTCCTCCGCGTACGCGGCGGCGGCGGCGTCCGCGTCCGCGCCGTACGCGCCGCCCGCCGCGGGCATCGGATGCACCCGCGCCGGGTCCAGCGGCACGTCGTCGAGGAGCGCGGCCCGCGCCTGCGTGTCGTTCCGATCGGGGTCGCCCTCCGGCAGGAACCGCTCGTCGCCCCACCACAGGTCGAGCCGCGACCAGTCGATCGCGTCCCGCGCGGGAGCCGAGCGCAGCGCGGCGAGCAGGCCGTTGCCGTTGCGGCCACCGGTGAGGACCACCGACGCGGAGCCGCGGGCGGCCTGCGCGTCGACGATCCGGGTGATGAGCCGGGCGGCGGCGGCCTGCGCCATCAGCTCCTTGTCGCGGTGGACGACCAGCTGGGGGGTGCTCACTTGGCGGCCGCCTTCTTCGCCGGGGCCTTCTTCGTACCGGCCTTGCCCGCCGGCGCGGGAGCGGCCGTACCGGCACCGCCGGCGGCGTCACCCGCGTCCGACGAAGCCGCGTCCGACGGCGCCTGAGCCGGGGAATCCTGGGCCGAGGAGGGAGCCGGAGCCCCGGCCGAGCCGTTCGCCGTCTCACCCAGCCGCTCGACCCCGTACCGCAGCGCCGACGCGTACGTGTCGTCCGGATCCAGCCGCCGCAACTCCTCCGCGATCAGCTCGGCCGTGTCGCGCCGCTTGAGCGCGACCGCCCGGTCCGGCTGCCCCTGCACGCACAGCGTGGCGAGCGACCCGTCCGGCCGGTCCAGCACGATCGGTCCGCAGTCGGTCTCCAGCCGCACGGCGGTGAGACCGGGTCCCGCGGAGGTCGTACGGCGCACCGCGATCCCGAGCCGGTCCGCCAGCCACATGGCCAGCAGCTCGACGCTCGGGTTGAACTCCTCGCCCTCCACCTCGGCGGAGACCACCTGGCAGGCGACCTGGTCCAGCGCGGCGGCCAGCATCGAACGCCACGGCGTGATGCGCGTCCAGGACAGGTCCGTGTCGCCCGGCGTGTACGCCTCGGCGCGCTCCACCAGCTCGCGGACCGGGTCCTCGGCGTTGTACGTGTCGGTCACCCGCCGCTGGGCGAGGGCGCCCAGCGGGTCCTTGGCGGGGTTGGTCGGTGCGTTGACCGGCCACCACACCACGACGGGCGCGTCGGGCAGCAGCAGCGGCAGCACGACCGACTGGGCGTGGTCGATGACCTCGCCGTGCAGCCGCAGGATGACCGTTTCACCGGTACCCGCGTCGGCGCCGACCCGGACCTCCGCGTCCAGCCGTGCCTTCGCCCGGTCGCGCGGGGAGCGGGAGACCCGCTTGATGACGACGAGCTTGCGCGACGGGTGCTCGCGGGAGGCCTCGTTGGCCGCGCGGAGCGCGTCGTACGCGTTCTCCTCGTCGGTGACGATGACCAGGGTCAGCACCATGCCGACGGCGGGGGTGCCGATGGCGCGCCGCCCCTGGACCAGCGCCTTGTTGATCTTGCTGGAGGTGGTGTCCGTAAGGTCGATCTTCATGGCCGGCGCCAGCTCCGTCCGTCTCGTGCGAGCATTTCGTCCGCCTCGACCGGACCCCACGTGCCCGCCCGGTACTGCGCGGGCCTGCCGTGCTTGTCCCAGTAGTCCTCGATCGGGTCGAGGATCCGCCACGACAGCTCGACCTCCTCCACGCGCGGGAAGAGGTTGGCGTCGCCGAGGAGGACGTCGAGGATCAGCCGCTCGTACGCCTCCGGGCTGGACTCGGTGAACGACTCGCCGTACGCGAAGTCCATCGAGACGTCCCGCACCTCCATCGAGGTGCCCGGCACCTTCGAGCCGAACCGCATGGTCACGCCCTCGTCCGGCTGGACGCGGATCACCAGCGCGTTGTGGCCCAGCTCCTCCGTCGCCGTGTGGTCGAACGGGGAGTGCGGGGCCCGCTGGAAGACGACCGCGATCTCCGTCACCCGGCGGCCCAGGCGCTTGCCGGTCCGCAGGTAGAAGGGGACGCCCGCCCAGCGGCGGTTGTCGATCTCCAGCTTGATCGCGGCGTACGTGTCGGTCTTGGAAGCGGGGTCGATGCCCTCCTCCTCCAGGTAGCCGACGGCCTTCTCGCCGCCCTGCCACCCGGCCGCGTACTGGCCGCGCACCGTCGAGGCGCCCAGGTCCTTGGGGAGCCGCACGGCCCCCAGCACCTTGGTCTTCTCGGCGGCGAGCGCGTCCGCGCCGAAGGAGGCGGGCTCCTCCATCGCGGTCAGCGCGAGCAGCTGGAGCAGGTGGTTCTGGATCACGTCGCGGGCGGCGCCGATGCCGTCGTAGTAGCCGGCCCGGCCGCCGATGCCGATGTCCTCGGCCATGGTGATCTGCACGTGGTCGACGTACGACCGGTTCCAGATCGGCTCGAAGAGGGTGTTGGCGAACCGCAGCGCCAGGATGTTCTGGACGGTCTCCTTGCCCAGGTAGTGGTCGATCCGGAACACCTGGTCCGGGGTGAACACCTCGTGGACGATCGCGTTCAGCTCCTGGGCCGAGGCCAGGTCGTGCCCGAACGGCTTCTCGATGACCGCGCGCCGCCAGCACCCCTCCCGCTGCGAGGCCAGCCCGTGGTGCTTCAGCTGCTGGACCACCACCGGGAAGAACTTGGGCGGCACGGAGAGGTAGAAGGCGAAGTTGCCGCCGGTGCCCTGCGCCTTGTCCAGCTCGTCCATGGTGGCCTTGAGCTGCTCGAACGCCGTGTCGTCGTCGAAGTCGCCCTGGACGAACCGCATGCCCTGGATGAGCTGCTGCCACACCTCCTCGCGGAAGGGGGTGCGCGCGTGCTGCTTCACGGCGTCGTGGACGACCTGCGCGAAGTCCTCGTCCTGCCACTCGCGGCGGGCGAAGCCGATCAGCGCGAAGCCCGGCGGCAGCAGCCCCCGGTTCGCCAGATCGTAGACGGCGGGCATCAGCTTTTTACGTGACAAATCGCCCGTGACGCCGAAGATGACCAGGCCCGACGGCCCCGCGATGCGCGGGAGCCGTCGGTCCGCGGCGTCACGCAGCGGATTGCTGCTGTGCAAGGTCCTATGCCTCCGAAGGGGCGAGGCGCTTGAGCTCCGCCTCGGTCGACGCCAGTAGGTCGCTCCAGGACGCCTCGAACTTCTGGACGCCCTCGTCCTCCAGAAGCTGGACCACCTCGTCGTAGCCGATGCCCAGCTTCGCGAGCGCGTCCAGGTCCGCACGGGCCTGCTCGTACGTACCGGCGATGGTGTTGCCGCGGATCTCGCCGCGCGCGGCGGTGGCCTCCAGCGTCGCCTCGGGCATCGTGTTCACCGTGCCCGGGGCGACCAGCTCGTCCACGTACAGCGTGTCCTTGTAGGCCGGGTCCTTCACCCCCGTCGACGCCCACAGCGGACGCTGCTTGTTGGCCTGCGCCCGGTCCAGCGCCGCCCAGCGCTCGGAGCCGAACACCTCCTCGTACGCCTGGTAGGCGAGGCGCGCGTTGGCCAGGGCGGCCTTGCCGCGCAGCGCCTTCGCCTCGGGCGTGCCGAGGCCGTCCAGCCGCTTGTCGATCTCGGTGTCCACCCGGGACACGAAGAACGACGCCACCGAGTGGATCTTCGACAGGTCCAGGCCGCGCTCCTTGGCCTTCTCCAGGCCGGAGAGGTACGCGTCCATGACGGCGCGGTAGCGCTCCAGCGAGAAGATCAGCGTGACGTTGACGCTGATGCCCAGGCCGATGGTCTCCGTGATCGCCGGGAGGCCCGCCTCGGTGGCGGGGATCTTGATGAGCGTGTTCGGCCGGTCGACCAGCCACGCCAGCTGCTTCGCCTCGGCGACCGTCGCCCGCGTGTCGTGCGCGAGTCGCGGGTCCACCTCGATCGACACCCGGCCGTCCTGGCCCTGCGTCGCGTCGAAGACGGGGCGGAGGATGTCGGCGGCGTCCCGGACGTCCGCCGTCGTGATCATGCGGATGGCCTCTTCGACGGTCACCCGGCGGGCCGCGAGGTCGGCCAGCTGGCCGTCGTAGCCGTGGCCCTCGGAGATCGCCTTCTGGAAGATCGACGGGTTGGTGGTGACACCCACCACGTGCTGCTCGTCGATCAGCTCCGCCAGGTTGCCGGAGGTGATCCGCTTGCGGGACAGGTCGTCGAGCCAGATCGCGACGCCTTCGTCGGAGAGGCGCTTGAGTGCGTCTGTCATGAGGATTGCATCTCCTACTCGTGCTTGTGTTGGCGTCAGCGCGTCGCGGCCGCGAGCGATTCCCGTGCGGCGGCGGCGATGGCCTCCGGGGTGAAGCCGTACTCCCGGAACAGCAGCTTGCCGTCGGCCGACGCACCGAAGTGCTCCAGCGACACGATCCGGCCCGCGTCGCCCACGTACCGGTGCCAGGTCAGACCGATGCCGGCCTCCACCGCCACCCGCGCCTTCACCGACGGCGGCAGCACGGAATCCCGGTACCCCCGGTCCTGCTCCTCGAACCACTCGACGCACGGCATCGACACGACACGCGTCGGCACGCCCGCCGCCTGGAGCTGCTCGCGCGCCTCCACGGCCAGGTGCACCTCGGAACCCGTGGCGATCAGGACGACCTGCGGCTCGCCGCCCTCGGCGTCCGCCAGCACGTAGCCGCCCCTGGCCGTTCCCTCGTTCGGCTCGTACGTCGGCACGCCCTGACGGGTCAGCGCGAGGCCGTGCGGGGCGCCCTTGCCGAACTCCTTCGTCCAGCGCCGCAGGATCTCGCGCCAGGCGATCGCCGTCTCGTTCGCGTCGGCCGGGCGGACCACGTTCAGGCCCGGGATGGCGCGCAGCGACGCCAGGTGCTCCACCGGCTGGTGGGTCGGGCCGTCCTCGCCGAGGCCGATCGAGTCGTGCGTCCACACGTACGTCACCGGCAGGTGCATCAGCGCCGAGAGCCGGACCGCGTTGCGCATGTAGTCGGAGAACACGAGGAAGGTGCCGCCGAAGATCCGCGTGTTGCCGTGCAGCGCGATGCCGTTCATCTCGGCGGCCATCGCGTGCTCGCGGATGCCGAAGTGGATCGTGCGGCCGTACGGGTCGGCCTCCGGCAGCGGGTTGCCCTCCGGCAGGAACGACGACGTCTTGTCGATCGTCGTGTTGTTCGAGCCCGCCAGGTCGGCGGAGCCGCCCCACAGCTCGGGGACGACCGCGCCGAGCGCCTGGAGGACCTTGCCGGACGCGGCGCGCGTGGCGACCGCCTTGCCCGCTTCAAAGACCGGGAGCTTCTCCTCCCAGCCCGTGGGCAGCTCGCCCGCGGAGATCCGGTCGAACTCGGCCGCGCGCTCCGGGTTGGCGGCACGCCACGCCTGGAAGTCCTTCTCCCAGGCGGCGCGGGCCTCGCGGCCCCGGTCCAGGGCCTTGCGGGTGTGCGCGATGACCTCGTCGGAGACCTCGAACGACTTCTCCGGGTCGAAGCCCAGCACGCGCTTGGTGGCCGCGACCTCCTCGTCGCCCAGCGCGGAGCCGTGCGCCGCCTCGGTGTTCTGCGCGTTCGGCGCGGGCCAGGCGATGATCGAGCGCATCGCGATGAACGAGGGGCGCCCGGTCTCCGCCTTCGCCGCCTGGATCGCCGCGTACAGGGCCGCCGGGTCGAGGTCGCCGTTCTCCTGCTGCTCGACGCGCTGCACGTGCCAGCCGTACGCCTCGTACCGCTTCAGGGTGTCCTCGGACACGGCGGTCTCGGTGTCGCCCTCGATCGAGATGTGGTTGTCGTCCCACAGCATGATCAGGTTGCCGAGCCTCTGGTGCCCGGCCATCGAGGACGCCTCCGCGGAGATGCCCTCCTGGAGGCAGCCGTCACCGGCGATGACGTACACGAAGTGGTCGAACGGCGAGGTGCCGGGCGCCGCCTCCGGGTCGAACAGGCCGCGCTCGTAGCGGGCGGCCATCGCCATGCCCACGGCGTTGGCGACGCCCTGGCCCAGCGGGCCGGTCGTCGTCTCCACGCCCCTGGTGTGGCCGTACTCCGGGTGGCCCGGGGTCTTCGACCCCCAGGTGCGGAACGCCTTCAGGTCGTCCAGCTCCAGGCCGAACCCGGCCAGGTAGAGCTGGGTGTACAGGGTCAGCGAGGAGTGGCCCGCGGACAGCACGAAGCGGTCGCGCCCGGTCCAGTCCGGGTCCGCGGGGTCGTGGCGCATCACCTTCTGGAAGAGCGTGTACGCCGCGGGGGCCAGGCTCATGGCCGTACCAGGATGGCCGTTGCCGACCTTCTGTACGGCGTCCGCGGCCAGGACACGGGCGGTGTCGACGGCACGCTGGTCCAATGCGGTCCACTCGAGGTCTGTGGTGGTCGGCTTGGTGCTCACCCTCGGTCAGGGCTCCTCTCCACATGTCGCATGCCGATGACGTCGGTGCACCGGCCGCTGCCGAGCCTATCCCGTCACCAGGCCCGATTTTCCGGCTCTCCACGGGGTCCCGCCACCCGCAACCACCCTGGTGCACCACGTGTATGCGGGCCCGCTCATCCGATCGCTCATCCGTGGCCCACCCGCCGCGAGGGCGCTCATCGGAGCGCTCGGACGAGAGGGGGACCCGCCCGTCCGAGCCCACGCCCTCCCGTTCCCCCTCCCGGTCCGGCCGGGGAGGGCGGACGGGAAGGTGACGAGGAGGGGGCGGCGAGGGGGCGGGGAGGGGGAACACGACCCCACCCCCGCGAAGGGCGGAGTAGGGGCAACGTCTACAGTGGCGTGGTACGCGCGAGTCTTCACCGGCCCATCACGTCAAGGGGCGGGCTCGCAGGGATGTCTCTGTCAGGGGTGTGCGTGACGGCCGTCGAATCCCGTCCAGCGAGTGCTCTCGGGACGAGCCCAGCCCATCGGCCATTCGGGGCCCGCGCCAAGGCGTTCGTGGCGCTGACCAAGCCGCGGATCATCGAGCTGCTGTTGATCACCACGGTTCCGGTCATGTTCCTCGCGGAACAGGGCGTACCGGATCTGCTGCTGGTCCTCCACACGTGTTTCGCCGGCTACCTCTCGGCGGGCGGCGCCAACGCGCTGAACATGTACATCGACCGGGACATCGACGCGCTCATGGAGCGCACGGCGCGGCGTCCCCTCGTCACCGGCATGGTCTCGCCCCGCGAGGGCCTGGTGTTCGGTCTCGGGCTCGGTGTCGTGTCCACGCTCTGGTTCGGCCTGTTCGTCAACTGGCTGTCGGCGTGGCTCGCCCTCGGCGCGCTCCTCTTCTACGTCGTCGTCTACACGATGATCCTCAAGCGCCGCACGGCGCAGAACATCGTGTGGGGCGGCGTCGCCGGCTGCATGCCGGTCCTCATCGGCTGGTCGTCGGTCACGAACTCCATGTCGTGGGCCGCGGTCATCCTCTTCCTCGTCATCTTCTTCTGGACCCCGCCGCACTACTGGCCGCTGTCCATGAAGGTGAAGGAGGACTACGCGCGCGCGGGCGTGCCGATGCTCCCGGTCCTCGTCTCCAACAAGGTCGTGGCCCGACAGGTCGTCCTCTACAGCTGGGTGATGGTCCTCGTCTCGCTGCTGCTCCAGCCCCTCGGCTACACCGGCTGGTTCTACACGGCCGTGGCGCTGGTCACCGGCGGCTGGTGGCTGTGGGAGGCGCACGCCCTCCAGCACCGCGCCCGGGCCGGCGAGACCGGGGCGAAGCTGAAGGAGATGCGGCTCTTCCACTGGTCCATCACGTACGTGTCGCTGCTGTTCGTGGCGGTCGCCGTGGACCCGTTCCTGCGCTGAGCGCGCAACCGGACCGCCCGACGGGCGGGTCGCGTGGCCAAGGCCACGTGGCCCGCCCGTCGCACGTTGATCTACCCGGCAGTAGCATCCTGTCCATGGCAGACACCACCAAGCAGGCAGAGCGCACGGCGGCGAAGCTCGCCCGGCAGATCCAGGCGTTCGCCAAGGAGCACGGCGGCGCCCAGGGCCAGCTCGCCTACATCGGGCAGGCGGGCACGCGCATCGTGCTGGTCGGCGAGGACGGCGGCTGGGGCGACCTGGTCGCGCCGGACCGGGAGACCGCGCAGGGCGCCGCCGAGAGGGCCGGCCTCACCCTGCACGAGTCCTTCGACGGCGAGCTCGCCGCGAAGGTCCGCACGGGCCCGTACGAGTGGAGCCGCATGGCCGGCATCCAGATCGGTGGCGAGAAGGCTCCCGGGCAGACCGCCGAGTGACGCGGCGCGCCCGCCGCGACCACGACGTACCGCAACGCCCGGGGCGTCGCCGGAACGATTCCGTTCCGGCGACGCCCCGGGCGTCTTTCCGTACCGCTGCCGACCGCTGCCGGCGTCACGCCGCCGTGAGCGCCGCGCCGCTGGACGGGGCGGGCGCCGGCGCCGCGTCCAGCGGCCGCTCGCGCAGGCTCAGGACCAGGCGCAGCACGGCGATCCACAGCAGCGCCGAGCCCAGCATGTGGGCGCCCACCAGGACCTCCGGGACGCCGGTGAAGTACTGCACGTAGCCGATGCCGCCCTGGAGCAGCAGCACCAGCAGCAGGTCGCGGGCGCGCGCCCGGACGTCGTCCGGGGCGTCGACGACCCGCAGCACGAAGAACATGGCGACCGCGCCCACGCAGACGATCCACGCGAACGCCGCGTGCACCTGCGCGGCCGTCGTGTAGTCGAACGGCATGCGCGGCACGTCGCTGCTGTCGCCCGCGTGCTTGCCGCTGCCCGTCACGCCCGTGCCCGCCACGATCAGCACGGCCGACACGAGGACCAGCGCCCAGCCGAGCTTGCGCACCGGGCCGGGGACGCGCGGACGGGGCGCGGTGTCGCCCTCTCCGGTGCGCACCCAGGTGACGACCGCGACGGTCAGCAGCGCGTTCGCGGCGATGAAGTGACCCGCCACGCTCCACGGGTTCAGGCCCGTCCAGACGGTGATGCCGCCGATCACGGCGTTGCTCGCGACGATCCAGAACTGCGCCCAGCCCAGCCGGGACAGCCCGCGGCGCCACGGCTTCGTGGACCGCGCCGCGACGATCGCCCAGCCGACGGCCGCCGACAGGACGTACGTCAGCATGCGGTTGCCGAACTCGATCGCGCCGTGGATGCCCTGCTCGGGCGTGGCGAACAGGCTGTCGTCGGTGCACTTGGGCCAGGTGTCGCAGCCGAGGCCGGAGCCGGTCAGCCGGACCGCGCCGCCCGTGACGATGATGACGACGGTCATGACGACCGCGGAGAGGGCGGCCCGCCGGAGCGTCCGGGGGGACGGGGTCCAGCGCTGGGCGATGGAGGCGAGGGGGGTCAACACGGACCTATCGTAAGTCGGCGCTTGTGCACGCTTTCACGAGGGGGTGCCGCGGCGGGCCGCGCGCCTACTCCCAGCGGAAGAGGCGCGCCGCCGCGCCCAGCCCCGCCACCGCCCACGCGGCGAGGACGCCCAGGTGCCCCCACGGCACGCCGGCGCCGTGCTGGAGCACGTCCCGCAGCCCGTCGGAGAGCGCCGAGATGGGCAGCCACTCCAGTGCCGCGCGCGCCGCGTCCGGGAACCTGTCGAGCGGGACGATCACCCCGCCGCCCACCAGGAGCAGCAGGAAGACCAGGTTCGCCGCCGCCAGGGTCGCCTCGGCCCGCAGCGTGCCGGCCATCAGCAGGCCGAGCCCGGAGAACGCCGCCGTCCCGGCGGCCAGCAGCAGGAGCACCGCGAGGGGGCCGCCCTGCGGCGACCAGCCGAGCGCCAGGGCGATGGCGGTCAGGAGCAGGATCTGGAGCACCTCGGTGACCAGCACGGACAGCGTCTTGGCGACCATCAGCGCCCAGCGGGGGAGCGGGGACGCGCCGAGCCGCTTGAGCACCCCGTACCGCCGCTCGAAGCCGGTGGCGATGGCCTGCCCGGTGAAGGCGGTGGACATCACGGCGAGGGCGAGGACGCCGGGGGCGAGGAAGTCCACGGCCTCGCCGGCTCCGGTGTCGACGACGTCGACGGTGGAGAACAGCACCAGCAGCAAGGACGGGATGACGACGGTGAGCAGGAGCTGCTCGCCGTTGCGCAGCAGCATCCGCGTCTCCAGCGCCGCCTGCGCGGCGATCATCCGCCCGACCGGCGCGGCCCCCGGCCTCGGGGTGTACGTACCGCTGTTCATCCGCGCAGCTCCTTGCCGGTCAGCTCCAGGAAGACGTCTTCGAGGGTGCGGCGCTCGACCGCGATGCCGTCCGGCATCACCCCGTTCTGGGCGCACCAGCTGGTGACCGTGGCGAGGAGTTGCGGGTCGACCGCGCCGGTGATCCGGTACGCGCCCGGGGCGGCCTCGGCGGCGGCCGTGCCGTCGGGCAGGGCCTTCAGCAGGGAGCCCAGGTCGAGGCCGGGGCGGCCGGTGAAGCGCAGGGAGTTCTCGGCGCCGCCGCGGCACAGCCGCTCGGGGCTGTCCTGCGTGACGAGCCGCCCGGCGTCGACGATCGCCACGTCGTCGGCGAGCTGCTCGGCCTCGTCCATGAAGTGGGTGGTGAGCACCACGGTCACGCCGTCCGCGCGCAGCTCGCGCACCAGGTCCCAGGTGGAGCGGCGGGCCTGCGGGTCGAGGCCGGCGGTCGGCTCGTCCAGGAAGACCAGCTCGGGCCGGCCGACGACGGCCATGGCGAGGGCGAGCCGCTGCTGCTGCCCGCCGGACAGGCGCCGGTACGTCGTACGGCCGCAGGAGCCGAGGCCCAGGCGGTCGATCAGGGCGTCCACGTCGAGGGGGTGGGCGTGCAGCCTCGCCATGTGGCGGAGCATCTCGTCGGCGCGGGCGCCCGAGTAGACGCCGCCCGACTGGAGCATCACGCCGACGCGGGGCCGCAGCCGGGCCGCGTCGGCGACCGGGTCGAGACCGAGGACGCGGACGGTGCCCGCGTCGGGTCGGCGGTAGCCCTCGCAGGTCTCGACGGTGGTGGTCTTGCCGGCGCCGTTGGGGCCGAGGACGGCGGTGACGGTACCCGTGCGGACGTCGAGGTCGAGCCCGTCCACCGCGGTCTTGGTCCCGTACCGCTTCACCAGGCCCCGTACCCGGACGGCGGACTCGTTTCGCATGGCAGCCAAGTCTAGGCAGCCGCCGGGCGCCTGCGGGCCGCGGGGCCCCGGCGGGTCCCGGCGGGCGGCGCGGACGAGCATCGATGATCGTTTCCGCAGGTCAGGTTAGGTTTCCCTAAGTGACGCACGGCACCGCCGGGCCGTGTCGGCGCGGCTTGTCACTCTCTTCGGAATTACGCAACAATGGCGTTGTGAAAAACGTCGGTGCGGCTTCCACGACCTCCGGGGAGGAACTCGCGACCGGGGAGCGGTCCACCCGCAACCGGGTCGCGCGGTCCATCCTGGACCACGGTCCGTCCACCGTCGCGGAACTCGCCCAGCGGCTCGGCCTCACCCAGGCGGCCGTGCGCCGGCACCTCGACGCCCTCGTCGCGGACGACGTGGTCGCCCCCCGCGAGCAGCGCGTCTACGGCGCCCGCACCCGGGGCCGCCCCGCCAAGGTCTTCGCGCTGACGGACTGCGGCCGGGACGCCTTCGACCAGTCGTACGACAGCCTCGCGGTCGACGCGCTGCGCTGGATCGAGCAGAACGCCGGGGGAGAGGCCGCCGTCGCGGCCTTCGCCCGGGACCGGATCGAGGCGCAGGCGGAGGCGTACCGCGAGGCCGTCGAGTCGGCGCCGCCACGGGAGCGGGCCGAGGCGCTGGCCAAGGCGCTCAGCGCCGACGGGTACGCTGCGACGGCACGCGAGGCGCCGGTCGGGCAGGCCGGACAGCAACTGTGCCAGCACCACTGCCCGGTCGCCCATGTCGCGGAGCGCTATCCGCAGCTCTGCGAGGCGGAGACGGAGATCTTCTCCCGTCTGCTGGGGACGCACGTGCAACGCCTGGCCACCATCGCGCACGGCGACGGGGTCTGCACGACGTTCATCCCGCACGGCGACCCGAAACACCCCAAGACCCCTTCATCACCATCCGCAAGCACGGCCGGGAGGAACCCCGCATGACCACCGAGATCAGCCACCCCGAGCTCGAGGGCCTGGGTCGGTACGAATATGGCTGGGCCGACTCCGACGCGGCCGGTTCCGCCGCCAAGCGGGGCCTCAACGAGGACGTCGTCCGCGACATCTCCGCGAAGAAGAACGAGCCGGAGTGGATGCTGAAGCTGCGGCTGAAGGGTCTGCGCCTGTTCGAGAAGAAGCCCATGCCGACCTGGGGCTCCGACCTCTCCGGCATCGACTTCGACAACATCAAGTACTTCGTCCGGTCCACCGAGAAGCAGGCCGAGTCCTGGGAGGACCTGCCGGAGGACATCAAGAACACGTACGACAAGCTCGGCATCCCCGAGGCGGAGAAGCAGCGCCTCGTCGCCGGCGTCGCGGCCCAGTACGAGTCCGAGGTCGTGTACCACCAGATCCGCGAGGACCTGGAGAAGCAGGGCGTCATCTTCCTGGACACGGACACGGCGCTCAAGGAGCACCCGGAGCTGTTCCAGGAGTACTTCGGCACGGTCATCCCGGTCGGCGACAACAAGTTCGCCTCGCTGAACACGGCCGTGTGGTCCGGCGGCTCCTTCATCTACGTGCCGAAGGGCGTGCACGTCGACATCCCGCTCCAGGCCTACTTCCGGATCAACACGGAGAACATGGGCCAGTTCGAGCGGACGCTGATCATCGTCGACGAGGACGCCTACGTCCACTACGTCGAGGGCTGCACCGCCCCGATCTACTCCTCCGACTCGCTGCACAGCGCCGTCGTCGAGATCATCGTGAAGAAGGGCGCGCGCTGCCGCTACACGACGATCCAGAACTGGTCGAACAACGTCTACAACCTGGTCACCAAGCGTGCCGTGGCGTACGAGGGCGCGACCATGGAGTGGGTCGACGGCAACATCGGCTCCAAGGTCACCATGAAGTACCCGGCCGTCTACCTGATGGGCGAGCACGCCAAGGGCGAGACCCTGTCCATCGCCTTCGCCGGCGAGGGCCAGCACCAGGACGCCGGCGCCAAGATGGTCCACATGGCGCCGAACACCTCCTCCAACATCGTCTCCAAGTCGGTGGCGCGGGGCGGTGGCCGCACCTCCTACCGCGGCCTCATCGAGATCGGCGAGGGCGCCCCGGGCTCCAAGTCCAACGTGCTCTGCGACGCCCTCCTCGTCGACACGATCTCCCGCTCCGACACGTACCCGTACGTCGACGTGCGCGAGGACGACGTGTCCATGGGCCACGAGGCCACGGTCTCGAAGGTCTCCGAGGACCAGCTCTTCTACCTGATGAGCCGCGGCCTCTCCGAGGACGAGGCCATGGCGATGATCGTGCGCGGCTTCGTCGAGCCGATCGCCAAGGAGCTGCCGATGGAGTACGCGCTGGAGCTCAACCGGCTGATCGAGCTGCAGATGGAGGGCGCGGTCGGCTGACCCGCCCGCCCCGCCCGAACGACTTGACGACGTACGCACGTAGGAAGAGAAACCACGACAGCCATGGCTGAGAACATCCCGGTGGGCTCGACCACCGCCGGCTCCATCGCGGTGGCGGCGGAGTCGACCGTCGCCACGCGCATGAGCGCCCCCCCGTCCTTCGACGTCGCGGACTTCCCCGTCCCGCACGGCCGCGAGGAGGAGTGGCGGTTCACGCCGCTGGAGCGTCTGCGCGGTCTGCACGACGGCACCGCCGCCGCCACCGGTGAGGGGGTGCGCGTCGAGGTGACCGCGCCCGACGCCGTCACCGTCGAGACCGTCGGCCGCGACGACGCGCGCCTCGGCAGGGCGGGCACGCCGGTGGACCGGGTCGCCGCCCAGGCGTACTCCTCGTTCGAGAAGGCCACGGTCGTGACCGTGCCCAAGGAGACCGTGCTCTCCGAGCCCGTCCGCATCGCCGTGCACGGCGACGGCGGCACCTCCTTCGGCCACCTCACCGTCGAGGTCGGGGCCTTCGCCGAGGCCGTCGTGGTCATCGACCACACGGGCGAGGCCGTCCTCGCCGCCAACGTCGACTACGTCCTCGGCGACGGCGCCAAGCTGACCGTCGTCTCCGTCCAGGACTGGGACGACAAGGCCGTCCACGTGGCGCAGCACAACGCGCTCGTCGGCCGCGACGCCTCCTTCAAGTCCGTCGTCGTCACCTTCGGCGGGGACCTCGTCCGCATCCACCCGCGCGTCGAGTACGCCGGGACGGGCGGCGGAGCCGAGCTGTTCGGCCTGTACTTCACCAACGCCGGCCAGCACCAGGAGCACCGCCTCCTCGTCACCCACAACGCCCCGCACTGCACGTCGAACGTCGTCTACAAGGGCGCCCTCCAGGGCGAGGAGGCGCACGCCGTGTGGATCGGCGACGTCCTCATCCAGGCGTCGGCCGAGGGCACCGACACGTACGAGATGAACCGCAACCTCGTCCTCACGGACGGTGCCCGGGTCGACTCGGTGCCGAACCTGGAGATCGAGACCGGTGAGATCGCCGGTGCCGGCCACGCCTCGGCGACCGGCCGCTTCGACGACGAGCAGCTCTTCTACCTGATGGCCCGCGGCATCCCGGAGGTCGAGGCCCGCCGCCTCGTCGTCCGCGGCTTCTTCGCCGAGCTGGTCCAGCAGATCGGCCTGCCCGACGTCGAGCAGCGGCTCATCGAGAAGATCGAGGCGGAGCTGGAGGCGTCCGTCTGATGGCCTTCGTCCGCGCCTGTGGCCTGAGCGAGCTGACGGAGGACACCCCGACGCGGGTGGAGATCGACGGCACGCCGGTCTCCGTGGTCCTCACCGAGGGGGAGGTGTTCGCGATCAACGACATCTGCTCGCACGCGAACGTGTCCCTCTCGGAGGGCGAGGTCGAGGACTGCGCCATCGAGTGCTGGCTGCACGGCTCCAGCTTCGACCTCCGCACCGGCAAGCCGTCCGGCCTTCCCGCGACGCGCCCCGTCCCCGTATACCCCGTAAAGATCGAAGGGGACGATGTGCTCGTCTCCGTCACCCAGGAGTCCTGAGACACCCATGGCAACGCTTGAAATCCGCGACCTGCACGTCTCCGTCGAGGCCGACAACGCCACGAAGGAGATCCTCAAGGGCGTCGACCTGACCGTGAAGCAGGGCGAGACCCACGCCATCATGGGCCCCAACGGCTCCGGCAAGTCCACCCTCGCCTACTCCCTCGCCGGCCACCCGAAGTACACGATCACCGGCGGCACCGTCACCCTCGACGGTGAGGACGTCCTGGAGATGTCCGTCGACGAGCGCGCCCGCGCCGGCGTCTTCCTCGCCATGCAGTACCCGGTCGAGGTCCCCGGTGTCTCCGTCTCCAACTTCCTGCGCACCTCCGCCACCGCCATCCGCGGCGAGGCCCCCAAGCTGCGCACCTGGGTGAAGGAGGTCAAGGAGGCCATGGAGCGCCTCAACATGGACCCGTCCTTCGCCGAGCGGAACGTCAACGAGGGCTTCTCCGGCGGTGAGAAGAAGCGCCACGAGATCCTCCAGCTCGAACTGCTCAAGCCGAAGATCGCGATCCTCGACGAGACCGACTCCGGCCTCGACGTCGACGCGCTGCGCATCGTCTCCGAGGGCGTCAACCGGGTCCGCGAGAGCGGCGAGGTCGGCACCATGCTGATCACGCACTACACGCGCATCCTCCGCTACATCAAGCCGGACCACGTCCACGTCTTCGCCGGCGGCCGGATCGTCGAGTCGGGCGGCCCCGAGCTGGCCGACAAGCTGGAGGCCGAGGGGTACGAGTCCTACACGAAGGGTGGCGCATCCGCGTGACACAGCTTCCGGGCCTCCTCGACACCGAGGCGATCCGCAAGGACTTCCCGATCCTGGACCGCGTCCTCCACGACGGCAAGAAGCTCGTCTACCTGGACAACGCGGCGACGTCCCAGACGCCGCGCCAGGTGCTCGACGTGCTCAACGAGTACTACGAGCAGCACAACGCCAACGTCCACCGTGGTGTGCACGTCCTCGCCGAGGAGGCCACGGAGCTGTACGAGGGCGCCCGCGACAAGGTGGCGGCCTTCATCAACGCGCCCAGCCGCAACGAGGTGATCTTCACCAAGAACGCCTCGGAGTCGCTGAACCTCGTCGCCAACATGCTGGGCTGGGCCGACGAGCCCTACCGCGTGGACGCCGACACCGAGATCGTCATCACGGAGATGGAGCACCACTCCAACATCGTCCCGTGGCAGCTGCTCGCGCAGCGCACCGGCGCGAAGCTGAAGTGGTTCGGGCTGACCGACGACGGCCGGCTCGACCTCTCCCGGATCGACGAGGTCATCACGCCGAAGACGAAGATCGTCTCCTTCGTGCTGGTCTCCAACATCCTCGGCACGTTCAACCCGGTCGAGGCGATCATCCGCCGCGCCCAGGAGGTCGGCGCGCTCGTCCTCGTCGACGCGTCGCAGGCCGCCCCGCACATGCCGCTGGACGTGCAGGCCCTCCAGGCCGACTTCGTGGCCTTCACCGGCCACAAGATGTGCGGCCCGACCGGCATCGGCGTGCTGTGGGGCCGCCAGGAGCTGCTGGAGGACCTCCCGCCGTTCCTCGGCGGCGGCGAGATGATCGAGACCGTCTCGATGAGCTCGTCGACGTACGCCCCCGCGCCCCACAAGTTCGAGGCGGGCACGCCGCCGATCGCCCAGGCCGTCGGCCTCGGCGCGGCCGTGGACTACCTCACCTCGATCGGCATGGACAAGATCGCCGCTCATGAGCACGCGCTCACCGAGTACGCGGTCCGGCGCCTCCGCGAGGTCCCCGACCTGCGGATCATCGGCCCCACCACGGCCGAGGACCGAGGCGCGGCCATCTCCTTCACGCTCGGCGACATCCACCCCCACGACGTGGGCCAGGTCCTCGACGAGCAGGGCATCGCGGTCCGGGTCGGCCACCACTGCGCACGGCCCGTCTGCCTCCGGTACGGAATTCCCGCGACCACACGAGCGTCGTTCTATCTGTACTCCACGCCCGCCGAGGTCGACGCCCTGGTGGACGGCTTGGAGCACGTCCGTAACTTCTTCGGATGAGGGGCTGACTCGTGAAGCTGGATTCGATGTACCAGGACGTCATCCTGGACCACTACAAGCACCCGCACGGGCGGGGCTTGCGGCCGGGCGACGCCGAGGTGCACCACGTCAACCCGACGTGCGGTGACGAGATCACGCTCCGTGTGAAGTACGACGGCTCGCGCGTCGCGGACGTGTCGTACGAGGGGCAGGGCTGCTCCATCAGCCAGGCCTCCGCCTCCGTGCTGAACGAGCTCCTCGTCGGCAGGGAGCTGGAGGAGGCGCGGCGGATCCAGGACACGTTCCTGGAGCTGATGCAGTCCAAGGGCCGGATCGAGCCCGACGACGCGATGGAGGAGCTGCTGGAGGACGCGGTCGCGTTCGCCGGCGTCTCCAAGTACCCGGCCCGGGTGAAGTGCGCGCTGCTGAGCTGGATGGCGTGGAAGGACGCGACCGCCCAGGCCCTGGGCGACGAGCCCGCGAAGGCGGATAGGAAGACGGCATGAGCGAGAACGAGACGGCAACGGTGAAGCCCGCCTCCGAGGACGAGATCCGCGAGGCCCTGTACGACGTCGTCGACCCCGAGCTGGGCATCGACGTCGTCAACCTCGGCCTGATCTACGGCATCCACGTCGACGACTCCAACGTCGCGACGCTGGACATGACGCTGACGTCGGCGGCCTGCCCGCTGACGGACGTGATCGAGGACCAGGCGAAGGCGGCGACGGACGGCATCGTCAACGAGCTGAAGATCAACTGGGTCTGGATGCCGCCGTGGGGCCCCGACAAGATCACGGACGACGGGCGCGAGCAGCTGCGCGCGCTCGGCTTCAACGTCTGATCCGCCGTCTGTTCGACGCCTGATTCGACGCCCGAGGCACCCGCCCGCGGTCCGAGGCCCCTCGGACCGCGGCGGACGGCCGGACCCGCCGGACCGACCCGGCGGGCCCGGCCGTTCGTCGTTCTCCGCCGCCGTACGCCGTACGCCGTACGCCGTCGCTGTTGCCGCTGTCCGCTGTCCGCCGTTCGGCGTCGTCCGCCGTCCGTCGCCGTCCCCAGTCCACATCCCCTGTCCACCGCCGTCGTCCGTCCCCGTGCGGGACTCCGCGCGGCCGTCCGGGGGGCAGGCGGGCCGGGAGGTGAGACCGGTTAGCACCCGGGCGGGCCGGGCGGTTAGGTTCAGGGCATGACTTCTGCACCTCGTACCACCGGAGCCGTGGCCGCCGGCCTCGCCACCATCGCCGGTGACGGCACCGTTCTCGACACCTGGTTCCCCGCGCCCGAGCTCACCGAGGAGGCCGGGCCCGCCGGGACCGAGCGGCTCACCCCCGACCAGGCCGTGAACCTCCTCGGGGAGGGCGCCGCCAAGGCCGTCGGCGTCGACGCCCGCCGCGGCGTCGAGGTCGTCGCCGTACGCACCGTGATCGCCTCCCTGGACGAGAAGCCGCTCGACGCGCACGACGCCTACCTGCGGCTGCACCTGCTCAGCCACCGGCTCGTCAAGCCGCACGGCCAGAACCTCGACGGCATCTTCGGCCTCCTCGCCAACGTGGCCTGGACGAGCCTCGGGCCCGTCGCCGTCGACGACATCGAGAAGGTCCGCCTCAACGCCCGCGCCGAGGGCCTGCACCTCCAGGTGACCGGCGTCGACAAGTTCCCGCGGATGACGGACTACGTCGCCCCGAAGGGCGTGCGCATCGCGGACGCCGACCGCGTCCGGCTCGGCGCGCACCTCGCGGCCGGCACGACCGTCATGCACGAGGGCTTCGTCAACTTCAACGCGGGCACGCTCGGCACGTCCATGGTCGAGGGTCGGATCTCCGCCGGCGTCGTCATCGGCGACGGCTCCGACATCGGCGGCGGCGCCTCCACCATGGGCACCCTGTCCGGCGGCGGTAACGTCGTGATCTCCATCGGCGAGCGCTGCCTGATCGGCGCCGAGGCGGGCGTCGGCATCGCGCTGGGCGACGAGTGCGTCGTCGAGGCCGGCCTGTACGTCACCGCCGGCACGCGCGTCACCATGCCCGACGGGCAGGTCGTCAAGGCCCGCGAGCTGTCCGGCGCCTCGAACATCCTGTTCCGCCGCAACTCGGTCACCGGCACCGTCGAGGCCCGCCCGAACAACGCGGTCTGGGGCGGCCTGAACGACATCCTGCACAGCCACAACTGACCACGGGCGGCCGCGACCTGCGGCCGCCTTATCAATCAACGCCGTGACCTGCTGCTGAGCTGTCGGTAGCTGTCGACGTTGGTCACCATTGAGCGCCCTTCCACGGCCCGAGGACGGCCCGGGAGGGCACTCGTGCATGAGCCGGGGTTTGACCTGGCCTCGGATGCGTCCGCACGGAGCTCCCGGCGCTGGTGGTCACTTCGGCCGAGCAGGCGGCAGCGAGCACGTAGCCCACCTGGCGCTCTTCCAGCGCGGACCGCAGCTTGGGGTTGCCGCCGTAGACCTCGTCACCCGCGACCCGGCTCACGCGGTGCCCGGTGTCAAGGAACCGGCCGATCATGCGGGCGGCCAGCTCCGATTTGGTAGCGAAGGCGGTGTCCTCGGCCAGGCCCGCGGCCCGGCAGCGGTCCGGGTCGCACGTCCACGAGCGCGGAATGTACAGCTCCCGGTCCACCGCCGCGTGCCCGCGGCGGCCCGCCTAGACGAGGTAGACGGCGACCTGCGCGTATTTCGATCCTCCCGGCGGTGCCGGTGTACTGGCGCTGGACACCGACGGTGTGCGTGCCCTTCTTCACGTCCCCGGTCTCGTCGACCATCAGCACCGCATCCTCGTCGCCCAGATGCTCCGGCACATACTCACGCACGTCATCACGCACGCGGTCGGCATCCCACCCGGCCCGGGCGAGCAGGTGCCGCATGCCGTCCGGACTCGCCTCCCCGGCCAACTCGGCGATCGACCAGCAGTTCTTGCGCGGCAGGTCCGACAGCAGCCCCAGCACCAAGTCTCTCACCCGGCGCCGGGGCTCCGCCCGCGCGAACCGGCCCGCTATCCGGCCCATCAGGACCTCGAACACCTCCTGCCAGCGGGCAGGGCCTACGCTGTGACCCGCGGCCACCGCACGATCGTTCGTCTTCACACACCGATGATCAACGGGTGGCCGCAGCCTTCCCGCAGCCGGTCCACCAGCAAGACCACGGTCTACCGCTGCAGTACCAAGTCGCGCTGATACCAGGGGCCTGACTTACCACCGGGGTCGGCCGGGCCGGCCGGGTCAACCAGGACAAACCCAGCCTTGATCAGCACCCTCTGGGACGCGACGTTCTCGCGGGAGGTGCCCGCCCGCAGGGTGCGCAGCCCGTGCCGCGCCACCGCCAGCCGACACAGCTCCCGGACGGCCTCGGTCGCCACGCCGCGTCCGGCGACGTGCTGCGCGACCCGGTAACCGAGCTCAGCAGTGCCGTTCTCGAGGTCGTACAGGTTGAACCGGCCCAGAACCGAGCCGTCCTCGGCAACGAGCAGGTAGAAGGCGCAGATGCCGGCCTCCTGCTCGGCCAGCAGGGCGCCGTACCGGTCGGTGAACTTGTCGAAGAAGTCGTCGCCGCGGTCGGGGACCGAGGCAGCGAAGTAGGCGCGGTTCTCCAGCTCGAAGGCCAGGACCGCCGGGGCATGGCCAGCATGCAGCCGCTTCAGCTTGGGCACCGCCCGACCCTAACCGGATGGTGGGCTCAGATCATCTGAGTTCCCGCCAGCGGCAGACAACCCCAAGACCAGGGCGCATAACGATCCACGGCTGGAGTATTAGTGCCCGATCTTGGGCCATGATCTTCGAGGCTCGTCCCAAAGTGGCTGCCTGAAGCCGTGGAGTCGACTGTCCAGCCACAGAGGGTTTCTCCCACCTCGTGCCCGTAGCCGCCGGATGCGGGTAGCCGGGGCGCAGACAGGAGGCAGGCCGCGCTGCTGAGGCGGCGCGTGTCCGCGTCGTGCGCGGGCCTTGATGGAGTAGGGGAAGTCTTACCGCGCCCATGAGCGTGTGGCCGCTTGCTCCTGGCCTGTCGGCTCGCTGTTCGACTCGGCTACCGTCCCGTCCATGCCTTCTGCGCTGGACACGCCCCAGGGCGCGGCCGAACTCGCTGAGTCCCTGCTTCCTCCGCTCGGGGACCTCTGGCTGCGTACTCAGGCCGTGGCCGCTCGGGCGCGGGAGGCTGCCGCGGCTGTCCCCGAGGCGGACCGGGATCTCCTCGTCGCCGCCGCCTGGCTGCACGACATCGGCTACGCGTCCGAGCTGCGCGACACCGGGTTCCATCCCCTTGACGGTGCTCGTCACCTCGAATCGCTGGGTGCCCCGGCGCGCCTGGTGCGGCTGGTCGCCCACCACTCCGGGGCCGTGTACGAGGCGGAACAGCGTGGGCTGTCGGCGGAGCTGGCCGTCTACGAGCGGGAGGACTCCCCGGCCCTGGACGCCCTGACCTTCGCCGACATGACGACCGGCCCCGCCGGGCAGTCCTTCGACTTCGACACCCGCATCGACGAGATCCTCGTCCGCTACGAGCCGGGCAGTGAAGTGCACACCGCGATCAGCAAGGCGCGGCCGTACCTGGGTGCTGCCGTGGAACGCACTCGGCGGCGCATCGCGGCGTTCACCTCGCTGCCGCCCAGCCAACGGGCGATCATCGACGGAAGCGGCTGGTGGCCACCGACGCTCTTCACCGTGGAGCACCAGGACGTGGAACTGCTGGCCCGGTTGCTCGATGCCGGCGCGGACCCCGACGAAGGCAGTGGTGCGACACCACTGACGCACGCGATCGACACCGAAGGTGACGGGGCGTTGCAGAGCGGCGGTCCGCTCACTGCGGCAACGACCGCGGTGCTCCTCGCATATGGCGCAGACCCGGAACTGCCGGATGCGTCCGGCAGGACGCCCCTTCAGGTAGCCGAGCACTATGACCACGCCCCGGCGATCCGGTTGCTGCGCCGGCACCTGTCAGGCGATCGGGTTCGAGGCCCTCAGTCGATGTAGGGCTCCGCTCGGCTGGCCGGGCCGAGCCCGATCCGCAGGCGCATCGGCGGATGGACGTTCGGCCCGTTCCGCTTGCTCGGGTCGGCGAAGGTCACGTCCTCGCTCTCACTGCTCGTCCGCAGTCGGCAGCCGACGATGCGGGTGCGGAAGCAGAGGGAGAACAACCGCCCCCGGCGGCCGTGTTCCGCTGCTACCAGTGGCCAGCGCGCCGCTCCTCCGTCGGACAGCAGACAGGAGGGAGGTCGTGCGCCTCGACCGAGGCGGGGCGGGGGCGGACGGGTGTGACACAGACATACCGCACGAAGGTGTGAATTCGCGTGACTCCCGCCCCCGTCGGGCCGATGGACAGGGCGGCGCAAGGGACGCACGGGACGGCAAACCACACGAGACGGCAAGGTGAGGAACGCACATGAGGACCACCAGGAGGGTCGTGGTCGCGGGGCTCCTCGTCGTGGCGGGCGTGTTGCCCGCCGCAGGGGCCGCCCACGCGGACGAGACGCACACCCACGCGCACAACGGTCCCCGCTTCGCCCTGGTCGACGTCGGCCAGATCGACGACCCCATGGAGGACGTGCTGGAACACGTCGCCCTCCTGGGCCGGAACACGATCAGCGGCTGACCAGCTCCGCGTACGCCCTTCGCAGCCCGTCGACCGCCTCGCGGCCGGCGGGCTGCAACGGCTCGCGCACCGGCCCCGCGTCCAGCAGCGCCTTCACGGTCACCGTCCCCGGCAGCCCGGACGCCATCATCAGCTCGGCCAGCGGCAGCAGGCGCCGGTTCAGCCGGGCCGCCTCCGCCGTGTCGCCCGCGTCGAAGGCGTCCAGCACGGCCCGTACCGCGCCGGGCGCCACGTTCGCCACCGTGCTGACGAAGCCCGCGCCGCCCACCGCGTACAGCGGCAGGTTCAGCTCCTCGCAGCCCGAGTAGACGGCCAGCGCCGTACGGGAGAGCACCTTCGTCGTGCCCAGCAGGTCGTAGGCGCAGTCCTTCACGGCCACGATCCGCGGGTGCTCCGCGAGCCGCACCATCGTGTCCGGCTCGATCCGGGTGCCGGTCCGGCCCGGGATGTCGTACAGCGCCACGGGCAGGCCCGTCGCGTCGGCGACCCGGCGGAAGTGCGCCTCGACGGCGGCCTGCGGCGGGCGGCTGTAGTACGGCGGGACGACCAGCAGGCCGTCGGCGCCCGCGGCCTCCGCCTGGCGGGCCAGCTCGACCGTGTGCGCCGTGTCCGCCGTGCCGACGCCCGCGACGAGCGGCACCGAGGGGCCGACCGCTTCCCTGACGACGCTGATCAGCTCCCTCTTCTCGGCGTCGGAGGTGGTCGGGGACTCGCCGGACGTGCCGTTCAGGACGAGCCCGTCGCAGCCGCCGGAGACCAGGTCCGCCGCCAGCTTCGCGGCCCGGTCCGCATCCAGGGCGGCGCCGGACGGGGTGAAGGGCGTGACCATGGCGCACAGGGCGCGGCCGAAGGGAGGGGGCGTGGTGCCGTCGTACGTCATGCCCGCAGTCTCCGGGGCAGAATGTCGTAGGTCCACTTAGTTCTTCTCCGGACCATTGTGAAGACGCGCTTAAGCGTGGCATGGCGGCGGTGCTCACGGGTACCCGGAGCGTTCCCGTACGCGCACAGAAGGGAGCGACCGCCGTGGCCATCAGAACCGCGGAACCGTCGGTCGGCGAGCTGGTCAAGCGGGCCTCGGAGCAGCTCACCGACCTGGTGAAGGCCGAGCTGCGCACCGCCCAGGCGGAACTGGCGCAGAAGGGCAAGCGCGCCGGAGTCGGCGGCGGGCTCATCGGAGGCGCCACCGCCGTCGCCTACGTCGGGCTCATGGCCCTGGCCGGGACCTGCGTGGCGCTCCTCGCCCTGGTCCTGGAGGTGTGGGCCGCCGCCCTGATCGTGACCGGCGTGCTGTTCCTCATCGCCGCCGTCCTGGCCCTCGCCGGACGCGCGCAGATGCGCCGTGCCGTGCCGCCGCTGCCCGAGCGGGCCATCGACGGCGTGCGCTCGGACTTCGACGAGATCAAGGAGAGGGTCCATCGATGAGCGGACCGGACGAACTGCGCCTCGAAGCGGCGCACAAACGGCAGGAGCTGGTCGAGACGATCGACCAGCTCGTGGCGAAGACGGACCTGCGGGCGCGCGCCGCCCGCATGGACCGCCGCCCGCTGGTGGCGGCGGCCGCGGCCGCCGCGGCGTTGGCCGTGCTGGCCGTGGTGCTGACGAGCCGGACCCGGCGCGGAGGGGGGTCGCGGTGAGCGCGCGCAGGCCCCCGAAGCCCCGGTCGAAGTCCAAGCGGAAGCAGAAGATCCTCTACCGGCCCGTCGGACTGCTCCTCGGCATCGCGAGCGGTGCCGCCGCGAGCGCGCTGTTCACCCAGGCGTGGAAGGTCGTCGGCCGGGGCGACGACGCGCCCGACGCGCTGGACGAGGACCGCTCGTGGCGGGAGGTCCTGATCGCCGCCGCCCTCCAGGGCGCCATCTTCGCGGCGGTCCGGGCGGCCGTGGACCGGGGCGGCGCCGCCGGGGTGAGGCGGATCACCGGGACCTGGCCGGGAGGCTCTTGACCTCAAGTTCGCTTGAGCTTCCAGGATGGGAGGTGCCCGGTCCGGACCACGGGGTGCGGCCGGGCGCCCGTCCGAGGAGGCAGCACATGACCGTGTACGTCCAGCCCCACGCCCGGCCCGACCTCACCCGCCCGGGGGTCGGCCTCGTCAAGGCCAGCACCTGGCGCGTCGGCACCCCGGAGCGGCAGCGGGCGGCCGTCGACGCCATCGCCCGCACCTGGGAGAAGCGGGAGTGGCCCAACGAGGGGCTGCTCTCGTACACCGTCCACATCGGCGCGGACGGGGACACGCTGTTCCACTACTCGCAGTGGCGCGCCGAGGAGGACTACCAGGAGCTCGTGCGCACCGAGCGCGCCGAGCGGAACGCGGAGATCGACGCCGCGGTGCCCGGCATCGAGCGGGTCGCCCTCCACTCGTACGAGCTGTACCGCAGCGGCACGCCCGCGGAGGGGGACGCCCGGGTGCCGGGGTGCGTGGTCACCGTGGAGGCGGAGTTCGACGGGCCGGACCCGGCGCGGCAGCGGGGCTGGGTGGACGCGGTGTTCGAGGCGCTCGGCGGCGCTCCGGCGCCGCATCCGGGCGGGATGTCCGCCCACTTCCACCTCGGCCTGGACGGCACCCGCGTCCTCAACTACGCCGAGTGGGAGAGCGCCGCCGCCCACGAGGAGGCCCTGGCCGCGACCGGCGACGGCGTCGGGGCGCCGACGCCGCAGTGGCGCAGGGTGCAGGCGTACCCGGGGCTGGTGCGCGGCACGGTGCGCCGCCACACGCCCGCGCTGAGCCTCGCCCCGGGCGTGTGACGGCGGCGCGCCGCTACGGGCGGAAGCGCAGGACCTGCGGGTCGTGGTCGCTGTTCTGGTCGGCGAACTCCGCGTTGATGTGGACGCTGTCGTACGCGAAGCGGCGGATGCCCGGGCTGATCAGGATCTGGTCCAGCACCTGGCTGTTGCCCTGGAAGACGTACGAGTAGCGCTCGCTGCGCGGCAGGCTCGTGACGGCCGCGCGCAGGGCGCCGCCGTCGGTGAGGGCCCGGGTCGTGGCGGAGAACTCGAAGTCGTTGATGTCGCCGAGGACCACGACGTCGGCGTTGCGCTGGACGGCGAGGACGTCCTTGACGAAGGCGTTGACGACCTTCGCCTGCTGGACGCGCTTCACTTCGGAGGAACGGTTCGGCGGCTGGCGGTGCGAGGTGATCGACTCGTCGCCGCCCTTCGAGCCGAAGTGGTTCGCGACGACGATGACCGTACGGCCGCGGAAGACGAACTCGCCGGCCAGCGGCTTGCGGCTGTTCTCCCAGGCGGCGTCCGCCGGCGCGATCCGGCCGGGGGAGACGGTCAGCGCCGCCTTGCCGCGCTCCTTGACGACCCCGGTCGCGGTCGTGGCGTCGCCGCCCGCGCGGTCGGTGAACGACACGCGCGCGGGGTTGAAGAGGAAGACCTGGCGGATGTTGCCGCCGGGCTCGCCGCCGTCCTTGTTGTTCTCCGGGTCGACGGAACGCCACGCGTAGGCCGGGCCGCCCGCGGCGGCGATCGCGTCCGTGAACCTCCTCAGCGTCTCGTCGGCGGCGACCGTGCCGTCGTTCGCGGCGCCGTTGTTGTCCTGGATCTCCTCCAGCGCGACGACGTCGGGCGAGGCCAGGTTCTCCACGACCGCCTTCGCCAGCGCGTCGAACTTCTCCTGCGGGTCGGTCGGGTCGAGGTTCTCCACGTTGTAGGTGGCGACGGCGAGTTCGCTCCGGTGCTGCGGGCGGGTCCTCTCGCGCTCGAGGCCGCGGTCCTCCACGGTGCCGAGGGTGCGCGCGGTGAGGGTGTAGCCGCCGTACTGGTCGAAGTCGAGCGGGCCCTCGGTGGTGCCGGTCAGCACGTCGCCGACGTTCGCCGTCGGGAAGGGCTGCTGGGCGAGCGGGACCAGCGACTGGACCTTGAGGCGGCCGGAGTTCTGGGACGCGTACGAGCCGTAGACCGTGCCGCCCCGCCGGCTGGGGTTCTCGCCGGGCTTGACGGTCACCCACAGTTCGGCGTGCTCGGTGCTGGGGCCCACGACGCGCGAGGAGCCGATGCGGACGTTGGCGCCCTCCAGCGACTCGTAGTAGTCCAGCGCGTAGGAGCCGGGCCTGAGGGGGAGGCCGTTGACGGAGCCGCCCTGCGCCGGGTCGCCCTCGGGCGCGTACGCGTCGGGGACGGACCCGGCGGTGACGGTCACCGGGGCGGGCACCGGGTTGCCGGAGGAGACGACGGTGACGGTCGGCTTCGAGATCTGGGTGAGCGACTGGTTGCCGGAGGCGAGGCCGCCGGGGACGTACTCGGTGACCGTGCCCGACACCGTGACGGCGTCACCGACGGAGACGGTCGGCTTCGAACTCGTGAAGACGAAGACGCCCTCGCTGGTCGCCGCGTCCCCGTCCGCCTCCGGGTCCTGGAACCAGAAGCCGCGGGAGCCGTACGTCCGCACGCCGGTGACGACGCCGGGCACGTCCGTGACGCGCTGGCCGACGAGCGGGGATATGCGCGTGGAGCCCTGGACGTCGTGGATGCGGACGGCGCCGGCCGTGTCCGCGGCCGAGGTGGGGGCGCCGGCGAGCAGTCCGGCGGCCAGGGCGGCGGCGACGACGGCCGAGACGGCAGCGGTCCTCGGCAGGGAGGAAGCCATGGATGGACTCCAAGGGGTGGTGGGAGGTGGGCGTGTGCGGAGTGGCTGAAAAGGAGGGGTGGCCGCTCTACGCGCGTCAATCTCTTGGGTGAGCAGGGCACTTGTCAAGGGGTCCCGGGTGGACGCCACCTGTCAGGTGCATGAACGCGGAACGCGTCCCCGCATGCGTCTACGCTGGGGGACGGTTCGGACCCGCACCGCCGCTCGTCCCGAGGAGATACCGCCGATGCCCTCAGACCGCCCGACCCTGCCGCCGGTACGGCTCCGCCCGGACGCCGAGCTGGCGCGGGCCGCGCTGGCCGCGCCCGTGCTGGCGCGTGCCGTCCGGCTCGCCCGCTGGGCGGGACCGGAGACCCGGGTCGGCGCGGGCGGCGAACTCGTCGACGCGCAACTGGGCGCGGCGGCCGAGGCGCTGGGCCTCGCGGGCGACGAGGACGGCGAGGCGTACGCGAGCGAGGCGTGGCGGGTCGCGGTCGACACGGGCCTCGTCGAGGTCCGCGACCCCGGGGACGGCGCCGACGGTACGGGCACCGTCACGGCCGGGGACGCCCTGCCGCTGGTGACCGGCGGCGGCCCGCAGGACGTGCTCGCCCTCTGGTTGGACGGCCTGGAGACCGTGTTCGCCGACGCCACCGCGCCCGTCGTGGACGACGCCGAGGTGCTGGAGGCCCTGGCCGGGGCGGAGGGCGGCGTCGACTTCGACGCGCTGGGCTGGGACCCGGAGGCGGAGGCGGAGTTCCTGGACGAGGTGCTCGCCAACCTCTACCTGCTGACCGTGGCCGAGGGCGGGCCCGGCGACGGGCCGGTGCCGCTGCCCGCGCTCGCCGCCTCCGTCATCGTCCCCGACGACATGGGCGAGCCGACGGACGACGTGCTGGAGCAGGTCTCCCAGGCGATGATGCGGCTCGACGACCAGTTCCGGGTCCTGGAGCCGATGGGGCTCGTCGAGTACCGGCCCGTCGACGAGGCCCTGATGACGGAGGAGGCCCCCGACGAGCCGTCGCCCGCCGACCTCGACGAGGACGACGTCGCCCGGTACGGCATGGTGCGGCTCACGCCGCTCGGCCTGTACGGCGTCCGCAGCCGGCTGCTGGAGGCCGGTGTGGCCGCCCCGGCGGTCGGGGACCTCGCGGAGCGGGGCGCGGACGAACTGCTCGGCGCGGTCGGCGGCTTCCCGCAGGCGGCGGCGCGGGCCGAGACGGAGCAGTGGCTCGCCGGGCGCGAACCGGTCGCGGCGGCCCGCGAGCTGCTCGCCGCGGCGAAGGGCGCCGACGCCGGGGCGCCGCTGCGCCGGCTCCACTGCCAGCAGGCGCTGGCCCTGGTGGGCGCCGGGGCGGAGCCCGCCGTGCGGGAGGTCCTCGACGACCCGGAGCTGGGCGGGCTCGCCCGGGTGTGGCTCGCCGAGCGGGGCGCGGCGGACGTGCCGCCGCCGCCCGAGACGATGATCTTCTGGCTGGCCGTCGACACGATCGCCGCCCAGCTCGACGCCGAAGGCGACCTGGACGAGCTCCAGGACCTCGTGGAGGGGCTGACGGGCCGCCACAGCGGGTTCTTCGACGAGGCGTGGCGGGTCGAACACCCCTCGACCCCGGAGGTACTGGAGGCGATGGGGCGCCTGCACCGCGACAAGCGGATCGCCAAGGAGGCCCGGAAGGCGGCGTTCAAGGCCCGGTCCCGCGCCGGCTCCTGACGGACCGCCGGCGGCCCCGCCCCCGTACGGCCGCTGCGGGGAACGCCTTCCGGTGGTTCCCGGCCACACGGACGTCCCGGCCGGGACGCGCGGGGTTCAGCCCGCGTTCAGCTGCGGGGGCCAGCGTGGGACGCCACCGTCCGGCCGATCAGGAGCCCAGATGCCGCTCAGCCGCAGAGAGTTCGCCGCCGCCACCGGCACCGCCCTCGCCCTCACCGGCACCGTCGGTGCCCTCGCCACCGCCCCCGGCGCCGTCGCCGCACCCCCGCAGCGGGGCGGCGGGCACGGGTACGGTCCGCTGCTCGACGACCCGGCCGGAGTGCTCGCCCTGCCCGCCGGGTTCGCGTACCGGATCCTCACCCGCAGCGGCGTCACCCGTCTGGAGAGCGGCGAGTTCACGCCCGAGCGGCACGACGGCACGGCCGCCTTCCCCGGGCCGCGCGGGGTCACCCTGCTGGTCAACAACCACGAGCTGAAGGGCCCGCGCGACGGCTGGGACCACCCGGTCCCGCTCGCCGAGGGCCTGGTCTACGACCCCGCCGCGGCCGGCGGCTGCACGGTCGTCGAGGTGCGCCGCGACGGCTCCACCGCCGAGTGGGTCGGCATCGCGGGCACCTCCACCAACTGCGCCGGCGGCGCCACCCCCTGGGACACCTGGCTCACCTGCGAGGAGAACTCCGACCGCGCGGGCGAGAACGGCATGACCAAGGACCACGGCTACGTCTTCGAGGTCGACCCCCACGACCGCCGCGCCAACCGCGACCCGAAGCCCGTCAAGGCGTTCGGCCGGTTCGACCACGAGGCGGTGGTCATCGACCCGCGGCGCGGGCACGCCTACCTGACCGAGGACGACTCCTCGCCCAACGGGCTGTTCTACCGCTGGGTCCCGCCGGAGGGCTTCCGGCACGGCCGCGGCCGGCTGCGCACCCTCGCCGACGACGCCGGCGTCCTCCAGGCGCCGCGCTGCTTCGACGCGGGCGGCCGGTTCGTCGACGACCTGTCCCGAGCCACCCGCACCGGCACCGTGTACGGCGTCGACTGGGTGGACGTGCCCGACCGGGACGCCCGCACGGTCGCCGTGCGCGAGCAGTTCGGGGCCGGCGGCGTCACCCGCGGCCGGAAGCTGGAGGGCATGTGGTGGGCGGACGGCGGCGCGTACATCGTCTCCTCGTACGCCCGCGGGGAGAGCCCCGGCGCCCCGCACGACGGGCAGGTCTGGTTCTACGACCCGAAGCGCCGCACCCTCACCCTGAAGGTGCTCCTCGGCGTCAACACCGCCCCGGACGAGGACGGCGCCCTCGACGGGCCGGACAACATCACCGTCTCGCCGTACGGCGGGCTCGTCGTCGCGGAGGACGGCGAGGGCGTCCAGCACCTCTTCGGCGCGACGGACTCCGGGCGCACGTACCCGATCGCCCGCAACGACCTGAACGACTCCGAGTTCGCCGGCGTCGTCTTCTCGCCGGACGGGCGGACGCTGTACGCCAGCATCCAGAACCCCGGCCTGCTGCTCGCCGTCACCGGGCCCTGGCACCGCGCCCCGAGGCGCTGACGCGCGGGGCCCCGCCCGGCACTCCGGGCGGGGCCCCGGCCGGTCAGAGGGCCTCGGCCGCGGGGCGCACCATGTTGCGCACCGTGCGGGCCTTCACGAACGTGCCCAGCGCGGTCATCTCCCACTCGCCGGAGAACTGCCGGATCAGCTTGCACATCAGGACGCCCGTCTGCGGCTCGGCGGTCGTCAGGTCGAAGCGGACCAGCTCCTCGCCGGTCGCCGCGTCGAGCAGTCTGCAGTACGCCTTCGCGACCTCGGTGAACTTCTGGCCGGAGAACGAGTTCACCGTGAAGACCAGGCCCGTCGCCTCGGCGGGCAGCCGGCCCAGGTCGACCGTGATGACCTCGTCGTCGCCCGCGCCCTCGCCCGTCAGGTTGTCGCCGGAGTGGCGGACCGCGCCGCCCAGGATGGTCAGCTTGCCGAAGTAGCAGCTGTCCAGGTGGTCGCGCCGCGGGCCGTACGCGATGACGGAGGCGTCCAGGTCGATGTCCTTGCCGCGGTAGGCGGGCTCCCAGCCGAGGCCCATCTTGACCTGGGACAGCAGCGGACGGCCGCCCTTGACCAGGGACACCGTCTGGTTCTTCTGGAGGTTCACCCGGCCCTTGTCCAGGTTGATCTTCCCGGTCGCCGGGGGAGCGGTCGTCGGCACCGGGGGAGCGGCGGCCGGGGCGGGCGCGGAGCCGGCCCGGGACCGCGCGGCCGGGGCGGGAGCGGCCGGGGCGGGTGCGGCGGCCGGAGCCGCCGGGGCGGGCGCGGCGGGGGCCTCCTCGACGGTCACGCCGAAGTCGGTCGCGATGCCCGCCAGCCCGTTCGCGTACCCCTGGCCCACCGCGCGGGCCTTCCACGCGCCGCCCCGCCGGTACACCTCGACGACGACCAGCGCCGTCTCCGCGCCGAGCCGGGGCGGGGTGAACGTCGCGAGGACGGCGCCGGACGCGGCGTCGCGGATCGTCGCGGTCGGCTCGACGCCCTGGAACGTCCGGCCCGCGGCGTCCGGACTCGCCGTGACGACGATCCGCTCGACGTCCGCGGGCACCGCGGCCGTGTCGATCGTGATCGCGTCGGGCGCCGTGCCGCCGCCGGACCGGTAGGTGACGCCGGGACCCGACGGCTGGTTGTAGAAGACGAAGTCGTCGTCGGAGCGGACCTTGCCGTGGGCGGTCAGCAGCAGGCCCGATACGTCGAGCCGCACCGGGGCGGCGACGTCCACCGCCACGCGCGCGGCGGACAGGGGGATGTTCGAGCCGGGGGTCATAGCTGTCATGACTGCCGTAACGACCGAGTCCGCTTCGCCGTTCCCCCGCCCGCCGCCGTTCCGGTCACGGGGCGGCGGCGGGCGGCACGGCCGTGCGGGCGCATATCCTCTCGCTCCGTGACAGCAGGGACCGTTTTTCGCACGGGGAAGGTGGAGGAGGCGCGCCGGGAGATCGGTGAGCGCTTCTACGCCACCTCCATGGACCTCATCGAGGAGCGCGGGCGCCGTTTCGCCGCCCGCTTCGAGACGGTCCGCCTGGGGCCGCTCGTCGTGGGGGACATGCGGTGCGGCGCCGACGTGCGGTTGCGCTTCGGGGAACTGGGCGCCTACCACGTGAACGTGCCGCTGAGCGGGCGGCTGGAGCTGCGGCAGGGGGCGGGGGACGCCCTCACCGGGACGCCCGAGCGCGGCACGGTGCTGAACCCGGCCGGGCGGGTCGTGGTCGACCGGTGGGCGGGGGACTGCCGGGTGGTCGCCGTCAAGGTGGAGACGGCCGCGCTGCGGCGCAGGCTGGAGGAGCTGCTGGGCCGCACCCCGCCGCGCGCGCTCGTCCTGGCGCCGACGCTGGACCTGGTGCGCGGGGCGGGCCGGGACTGGGCGGCGCTGGTGCGGCGCCTCGCGCGCGAGGCGGCCGACCCCACCGGGCTCGCCCAGCACCCGCTGGTCGCCGAGCCGCTGAAGGACGCGCTGCTCACGGGGTTGCTGCTGGCCGCCTCGCACCCCTACCGCGCGGAGGTGGCCGAGCCGGCCCGCGCCCTGCGCCCGGCACCGGTCAAGCGGGTCATGGACGCGGTGCGGGAGCGGCCCGAGCACCCGTTCACCGTGACGGAGCTGGCCGCCCTCGCGCGCGTGAGCACCCGGCGGCTCCAGGAGTCGTTCCGCGCCCACGTGGGGACGACGCCGATGGGGTACGTCCGCGACGTGCGGCTGGCGCGGGTCCGCGACGAGCTGCGGGACGCCGAGCCGGGCGCCGGGCTGACGGTCGGCGAGGTGGCCTGGCGCTGGGGCTTCACCCACCTGGGGCGGTTCGCGGCGCGCTACCGGGAGCGGTTCGGCGAGGCGCCGTCGCAGACCCTGCACGCGCCGCCGCCGAGGCGGGTGTGACCCGTGCGTCCGCGTGCCGCGGTGCGCCGCGTTCGGCGGACAGGTCGCCGCGTTCGGCGGATCGCCGACCGTTTCGGTGGCCCTTAGGGTCGCTTGGTGACGCCGACGCACCCGTCCCCCGTGGGTGCGCGCGTCCCCGCGCGGGCCCGTCCCGGGTCGCCCCCCGTGAGACCGGGCCGGGCCCGCGCGCCCCGCGCCGGCGCCTTCGGCCCGGTGCCGCGTGCGCGGACGCCGCCCTCCCGGCGCGGCCCCGTCAGTGCGGCCACTGCGGCGGGTGGGTGCAGAAGTGCCCGCCCAGGTGGGCGTGGTCCGGGTTCGCGTCGTCCAGTTCGCCCTGCTCCGCGACGAGCTTCTGCGCGTACGGCTCCGAGTCGTCCTGCGGCTCGTAGCCCAGCGCGCGGGCCGACGACAGGTCCCACCACAGCCGGGTGTTGGCGGAGGAGCCGTAGACCACCGTGTGGCCGACCCCCTCGGCGGTGAGCGCCGCGTGGAAGAGGCGGGCGGCGTCGTCGGGGCTGAGCCACACCGACAGCATCCGCACGGAGGTGGGCTCGGGGAAGCAGGAGCCGATCCGCACGGAGACGGTCTCCAGGCCGTGCAGGTCCCAGTACAGCTGGGCCAGGTCCTCGCCGAAGCACTTCGACAGGCCGTAGAACGTGTCGGGGCGGCGCGGGGTGTGGACCGGGATGAGCGGGTCGCCGGTGCGGGGCCGGGGGGTGAAGCCGACGGCGTGGTTGCTGGAGGCGAAGACGATCCGGCGGACGCCCTCCTCGCGCGCGGCCTCGTACAGGTTGTACGTGCCCTCGATGTTGGCGCGCAGGATCTTGTCGAAGGGGGCTTCCAGGGAGATGCCCGCCAGGTGGATGATCGCGTCGACGCCCCGGACGGCCTCCCGCAGGGCGTCCTTGTCGGCGAGGTCGGCGGTGATCGCGTCGGGGGCGCCCTCGACGGGGGCCACGTCGAGCAGGCGCAGCTCGTATCCGTAGTCGGGCAGCAGACCGCGCATCAGGGTGCCGAGGCCGCCGGCGGCGCCGGTCAGCAGGATGGTGCGGGCAGCGGGCATCAGCGGTGCTCCTTGCGGATACGTAGACGTCATTCACATGCGTGGACACGCTATTGAGGGTGCTCTGTACCGTCAAGTACTGCCGCCGTCTGCGGTTTTCCTCCTTGACCGGCCCCTTTGGGCTGCCCTAGCGTGGTCGGAGTTCATAGATATGGACGACGATCAGAAGTGTGTACCACTGAATCATTCGACGGCTTCGCCCAGGGAGCTCCCGTGACCCCACCTCCGCTCGCCGACCGCCTCGACGGCCTGCTGTTCTTCCCCGTCACCGCCTACGGGCCGGACGGCGCACTCGACCTCGATGCCTTCCGCGCGCACGTGCGCGCCGGCGTGGAGCACGGGGCCGCCGCCGTCTTCGCGTGCTGCGGCACGGGCGAGTTCCACGCCCTCACCCCCGACGAGTACCGCGCGTGCGTCGCCGCCGCCGTGGAGGAGGTCGCCGGGCGCGTGCCCGTCGTCGCCGGCACCGGGTACGGCACCGCGCTCGCCGTCCGGTACGCCCGGCTGGCCGAGGAGGCCGGCGCCGACGGGCTGCTCGCCCTGCCGCCCTACCTCGTCGTCGCCGACCAGGCCGGACTCCTGCGCCACTACGCGGCGCTGGCCGCCGCCACCTCCCTCGACCTCGTCGTCTACCAGCGCGACAACGCCGTCTTCACCCCCGAGACGGCCGCCGACCTCGCCCGGCTCGACCGGGTCATCGGCTTCAAGGACGGCCTGGGCGACCTGGACCTGATGCAGCGCATCGTCAGCGCCGTCCGCGCCGAGGGCCTGGACCTGCTGTACTTCAACGGCCTGCCCACCGCCGAACTCACCGGCTCCGCCTACCGCGGCATCGGCGTCACGCTCTACTCGTCGGCCGTCTTCTGCTTCGTGCCCGAGGTCGCCCTCGCCTTCCACCGCGCCATCGGCGCCGGCGACCAGGCGACCGTCGACCGGCTCGTCGACGGCTTCTACCGTCCCTTCGCCGACCTGCGCGCCAAGGGCCGCGGATACGCGGTCTCCCTGGTCAAGGCCGGTGTGCGGCTCCGGGGCCTGGACGTCGGAGAGGTCCGTCCGCCGCTCACCGAGCCCGCCCCCGCCCACGTCGAGGAGCTGGCCGAGCTCATCGACCGGGGCCTCGCCCTCGTCGGCGCGGAGACCGGCCGGTGAGAGCCTCCGCCTTCCTCTACCCCTGGGACGTCAACGGCGACCCCGGCGCCGCCGACCGCGTCGCCGCGCTCGGCGTCCAGCAGGTCACCCTCGCCTCCGCGTACCACTCCACCCGCGCCCTGACGCCCCGCCACCCGCGCCACCGGTTCGTCACCGCCGAGCACGCCGCGGTGCTCTACCCGCCCGCCCCCGACCGCTGGGCCGGGCGCGCCCTGCGCCCGTACGAGGCCGGCGACTGGGCCCCGGGCGACGCGTACGGTGCGGCGGCCGGGGCGCTGGAGGCCGCCGGGCTGGAGGTGCACAGCTGGGTCGTCCTCGCCCACAACTCCCGCCTCGGCGCCGAGCACCCCGGCACGTCCGTCGTCAACGCCTACGGCGACCGCTACCCCTGGGCCCCCTGCATCGCCCGCCCCGAGGTGCGCGCCCTCCTCACCGACCTGGCCGCCGAGGCCGCCGTGCGCCCCGGCGCCCGCGGCACCGAACTGGAGTCGTGCGGCTGGTACGGCATGGCCCACCTGCACGCCCACGACAAGATCGGCGGCGTCGCCCTCGGGGACGCCGCGCAGTACCTGATGTCGCTCTGCTTCTGCGGCACCTGCCGCGACGGGTACGCCGAGGCGGGCGCCGACCCCGAGGTGGTCGCCGCGGCCGTGCGCCAGGCCCTGGAGCCCGTCTGGGACGGCCGGGCCGACGGGCGGGAGGCGGGCTGGTCCGGCGTCGAGAAGCTGCTGGGCACCCCCCTCGCCGCGGCCACCCTCGCCTGGCGCACCCGCGCCGCCCGCACCCTCCAGGAGGACGCCGTGGCGGCGGTCCGGGCGGTCGCGCCGCCGGGCTTCCGGGTCCTGCTGCACGCCGACCCCGCCCCGTACCGCACGGGCGCCAACCCGGGCGTGGACCCCGCACACATCCTGGGCGTCGCCGACGGGGTCGTCCTGCCCTGCACGGGCGGCGGAGCCGGGGCCGTGCTGCCGCCGTTCGCCCCGCACGCGCGCGCGGACACCACCTTGGCGGCCAACTTCACCGTCGTCACGGGCATGGGCGGCGCCCCCGGACGGCTCGCCGAGGACGCCGCGCACGCCGCCGCGCTCGGCGCCACCGAACTGCGCCTGTACCACGCGGGCCTGGCCTCTGGCCCCGACCTGGAGGAGGTCGCCGCCGCGCTGCGCGCCCTGTCCTGACGGGCCCTGCGGCCCGCCCGCCCCCCGCCCCGGATCCCCAGCGACCCGGGGCGGTCAGGCATGCCCGGACGGCGCCGGCGGGCCCGTTTCCCCACGGCTCCGGGCCCGTTGGGCCGGGACCCCGCCCGCGTGTCCCCGCGGACCCGCGCCCGAAACCCGTGGCGACGAGTTTTGTCAGAAGCGTTGACGAATGGAAAACCCCGCTTTACGTTCGTCGCCGTCGTACTTCGTACGTCATATATGAGACGCGATACGCGAGATATGAGACCCGTATGGCCTTCGCCCCCAGCCCTGTCCCCTCCCGCACCCAGTACGTGCTGGAGGAGGTCAAGCACGCCATCCTCACCGGCCAGCTGCCGCCCGGCCGCGCCCTGGTGGAGGCCGAACTGGCGGCGCGCTTCGGGGTGTCGAAGACGCCCGTGCGGGAAGCGCTCAAGACCCTCGCCGGCACCGGCCTCGTCGTCATGAGCCAGTACAAGGGCGCCACGGTCCGCACCGTCGACGCCGCCATGGCGCGCGAGGTCTACGACGTACGGCTGCTGCTGGAGCCCGAGGCGCTGCGCCGCACCATCGCCCGCCGCGCGTCGCTGGAGGTCGCCGGGCAGGCGCTCGTCCGGGCGGACGGCGCGACCGACCAGGCCGAACGCTCCCTCGCCAACCGCGAGTTCCACCGCGCGCTGTACCTGCCCTGCGGCAACCCGCTGCTGGCGCGGATGCTCGACGAGGTCCGCGACCAGGCCGCCCTCGTGTCCACCGTCGCCTGGAGCGCCGACCCGTCGTGGCAGCGCGAGGCCGACGAGCACCGCGAGATCCTCCGCCTCGCCCTGGCCGGCGACGCCGAGGGGGCCGCCGGCGCCCTGCGCGAGCACATCGCCCGGTTCCTCCGGCGGGCCTTCCCCGGCGACCCGGGCATCGAGGTGCCGGGCATGGAGGTGCCGGGCGTCGAGGTGCCGCACCACCCGTAGGACCACCCCAAGGCACGGCCCGGGCGCCGCCAGGCGAAGGACCCGCACCGAGAACCGCGGTGAACCCGGCTCCCCCGTGCACCCGTGACAGTCAGAGAAAGGCCGGTACGCATGGACCACTCATCGCTGAGGGCGGCGCTCGCAGACGTCGTCGCGATCCCCGTGACCCCGTTCGACGCCGACGGCGGTGTCGACCGGGACACGTATCGCGCCCTGCTGCGCAGGCTGCTCGACAGCGGCGTACGGGCCGTGACCCCCAACGGCAACACCGGTGAGTTCTACACGCTCACGCCCGACGAACGCCGCCTGGTCACGGAGCTCACCGTGGCGGAGGCCGGTGACCGCGCCGCCGTCCTCGTCGGCGTCGGTCACGACGTGCCGACCGCCACGGACGCCGCCCGCCACGCCCGCGACGCCGGCGCCGGCATGGTCATGGTCCACCAGCCGGTCCACCCGTACGTCTCCCGCGACGGCTGGGTCGACTACCACCGCGAGATCGCCGACGCCGTGCCCGAACTCGGCGTCGTCCCCTACGTCCGCAACCCGCTCCTCGACGGCGCGACCATCGCCCGCCTCGGCGAGCTGTGCCCCAACGTCATCGGCGTCAAGTACGCCGTCCCCGACGCGGCCCGCTTCGCCGCCGTCGCCCGCGACGCGGGCCTCGACCGGTTCGTGTGGATCGCCGGCCTCGCGGAGCTGTACGCCCCCTCGTACTGGGCCATGGGCGCCACCGGCTTCACCTCCGGGCTGGTCAACGTCTCCCCGGCCGTCTCCCTCACGATGCTCAGGGCGCTGCGCGGCGGCGACTACCCGGCCGCCCTGGAGGTGTGGGAGCAGATCCGCCGCTTCGAGGACCTGCGCGCGGCCGACCAGGCGGCGAACAACGTCACCGTCGTCAAGGAGGCCCTGGCCGCCCTCGGCCTGTGCCGCCGCGACGTGCGCCCGCCCAGCCGGCTGCTGCCCGAGCCGCGCCGCGCCGAAATCGCCGAGATGGTCAAGGAATGGGACGTATGAGCACCGACGGAACCCCGCCCGGGAACGGCGGCCCCGCCGCAGGGCAGGGCCGGACCCTCCGCAGCCACCAGTGGTACGGCACGGACGGACTGCGCTCGTTCAGCCACCGCGCCCGCACCCGGCAGCTCGGCTACCTCCCCGAGGAGCACCTGGGCAAGCCGGTCATCGCGATCCTCAACACCTGGTCCGACATCAACCCCTGCCACGTCCACCTCCGCGACCGCGCGCAGGCCGTGAAGCGCGGGGTGTGGCAGGCAGGCGGATTCCCGCTGGAGTTCCCGGTCTCCACGCTGTCGGAGACCTTCCAGAAGCCCACCCCGATGCTCTACCGCAACATGCTCGCGATGGAGACGGAGGAGCTGCTGCGGTCCTACCCCGTGGACGGCGCCGTGCTGCTGGGCGGCTGCGACAAGTCCACGCCCGCGCTGCTCATGGGCGCCGCCACGGTGGACCTGCCGACCGTGTTCGTCCCGGCCGGGCCGATGCTGCCGGGCCACTGGCGCAACGAGGTCCTCGGCTCCGGCACGGACATGTGGAAGTACTGGGACGACAAGCGGGCCGGGCTCATCGGCGACTGCGAGATGGCCGAACTGGAGAGCGGGCTCGCCCGGTCGCCGGGCCACTGCATGACCATGGGCACCGCCTCCACTCTGACGGCCGCCGCCGAGGCGCTCGGCGTCACCCTGCCCGGCGCGTCCTCCATCCCGGCCGTCGACTCGGGGCACGACCGGATGGCCGCCGCCGCCGGCCTGCGGATCGTCGAGCTCGTACGGCAGGACCTGCGGCTGTCGCGCATCCTCACCCGCGAGGCGTACGAGGACGCCGTCACGACCGTCCTCGGCCTGGGCGGCTCCACCAACGCGGTCATCCACCTGATCGCCATGGCGGGCCGCTCCGGGGTCCGGCTCACCCTGGACGACTTCGACCGGATCGCCCGCACGGTGCCGGTCCTGGCGAACCTCCGCCCCGGAGGGCAGTACCTCATGGAGGACTTCCACTTCGCCGGCGGACTGCCCGGGTTCCTCGCCCAGTTGACGGACCTGCTGCACCTGGACCGGCCGACCGTCGCCCACGCCACCCTGCGCGAGCAGCTCGCCGGCGCCCTGGTCCACAACACCGAGGTCATCCGCACCCGCGAGAAGCCGCTGGCCGACGAGGGCGGACTCGCCGTCCTGCGCGGCAACCTCTGCCCGGACGGCGCCGTCATCAAGCACATCGCCGCCGAGCAGCACCTGCTCCGGCACACCGGCCCCGCGGTCGTCTTCGACGACTACCGCACGATGCAGCGGACCATCAACGACCCGGCCCTCGGCATCACCCCCGACCACGTCCTGGTCCTGCGCAACGCGGGCCCCAAGGGCGGCCCGGGCATGCCGGAGTACGGGATGCTGCCCATCCCCGACTACCTGCTCAAGCAGGGCGTGAGGGACATGGTGCGGATCTCCGACGCCCGGATGAGCGGCACCAGCTACGGCATGTGCGTGCTGCACGTCGCGCCCGAGTCGTACGTCGGCGGGCCGCTCGCCCTCGTGCGGACCGGCGACCTCATCACGCTCGACGTCGAGGCCCGCTCGCTCCACCTCCACGTGAGCGACGAGGAGCTGGCGGAGCGCCGGGCGGCGTGGACACCGCCGCCCAACCCGTACGAGCGCGGCTACGGCGCGCTGTACCAGGAGCAGATCACCCAGGCCGACACCGGCTGCGACTTCGAGTTCCTGGCCAGGCCGGGGAACGTACCGGAGCCGTACGCGGGCTGAGCCCCGGCCGGGGGCACCACCGGCCCTCATGTCCGGAATCTCGAACGTGATCCGGAAAGCGCTTCACGCGCGACCCGCACGACCGCACCGCACCGCAATGCACCGCACGATGAACGGAGACATGTCATGGCCCAAGCCGCAGCCGTGGCGAAACAACCCAGGGCCGGTCGGCGCCGCACGGGAGCCGAGCCACGTCGCCTGCCGTATCTGCTGATCGCGCCCGCCGGTCTGCTGATGCTCGGCTTCATCGCCTACCCCGTGCTCAGCGTCTTCTACTACAGCCTCCAGCACTACAACGTCACCAAGCCGTGGAAGAACGGCTACGCGGGCTTCGAGAACTTCACCCGCATCTTCACCGAGGACCCCCTCTTCTGGTCCACGCTCGGCTTCAGCGCCAAGTGGGTCGTCGTCGAGGTCACCCTCCAGCTCGCCCTCGGACTCGTCCTCGCCCTGCTGGTCAACCAGACCTTCGTCGGCCGCGGCATCGCCCGCGCCCTGGTCTTCTCGCCCTGGGCCGTCTCCGGCGTGCTCACCACGACCATCTGGATGCTGCTCTACAACCCGTCCACGGGCATGAGCCGCTACCTCGCGGACATCGGCATCGGCACGTACGGCACGTCCGTCCTCTCCGACACCGGCACCGTCTTCTGGGCGGCCGTCCTCGCCGAACTCTGGCGCGGCGTCCCCTTCTTCGCCATCCTCATCCTCGCCGACCTCCAGTCCATCCCGAAGGACCTCTACGAGGCGGCGTCGGTCGACGGCGCGAGCCGGATGCGGCAGTTCTTCCACATCACGCTGCCGCACCTCAAGGACGCCATCATCCTCTCCACGCTGCTGCGCGCCGTGTGGGAGTTCAACAACGTCGACCTGCTCTACACCCTCACCGGCGGTGGCCCGGCCGGCGTCACCACCACCCTGCCCCTCATGATCGCGAACACCGGCATCGAAGGCCACGACTTCGGCTACGCCTCGGCGCTGACCACCGTCGCGTTCGTGATCCTCCTCTTCTGCTCGATCCTCTATCTGCGCCTGAGCAAGTTCGGAGGCGACCGCTGATGACCGCAGCACTCGCGGAGAAGGGCACCCACGCGCGCGTGCCCGCCCACGACAACCCGGCGCCTCCCGCCGCCCCGCGCCGCCGGAAGCGCGAACGAGCCTTCGACGACGTGCCGCGCTGGCAGATATACGTGCCGCTCGCGCTGTACCTGCTGTTCACGCTCGTCCCGTTCTACTGGATGCTGCTGTTCGCCGTACGGCCCGCCGGCTCCACCTCGCTCGTGCCCTGGCCCATCACCTTCGAGCACTTCGAGAAGGTCTGGAACGAGCGCAGCTTCGGGGTCTTCTTCCAGAACAGCATGCTCGTCGGCGTCGCCACGCTGATCGCCACCACCCTCGTCGCGCTCGCCGGCGGCTACGCGCTCGCCCGGTTCGACTTCCGCATCAAGAACGGCTTCATGCTGGCGCTGCTGTGCTCCCAGTTCATCCCGGGCGCGCTCATGCTGGTCCCGCTGTTCGAGATCTTCCGCAACCTGCAGATGATCAACTCGCTGGGCAGCGTCGTCATCGCCGAGACGGTCTTCCAGCTCCCCCTGTCGATCATCCTCATCAGCGGCTTCATCAAGAACGTCCCCGTCTCCCTGGAGGAGGCCGCCTGGGTCGACGGCTGCTCCCGCTTCCGCGCCTTCCGCGCGGTCGTCCTGCCGCTGCTGCGCCCCGGCCTCATCGCCGTCGGCTCCTTCGCCTTCGTGCACAGCTGGAACCACTTCCTGTTCGCCCTGATGTTCCTCAGCGAGCAGGACAAGCAGACGATCCCCGTCGGCCTCAACACCCTGATCGGCGCCGACAGCGTCGACCTGGGCGCCCTCGCCGCGGGCGGCGTCATCGCCGCCGTGCCCGTCGTGATCGTCTTCGCGTTCATCCAGAAGTGGCTCATCACCGGTTTCAGCGCCGGCGCGGTGAAGGGCTGACGCCGGATGAACCACGGACCGCTGCCCCTCCCCGTCGTCCTCGCCGGCGCCCGCGGCCACGGCCGCTGGCACCTGCACAACATCCGGCGCCTCGCCGGGGCCGGGCTCGTGCGGCTCGCCGGGGTGTGCGAACTGCGCCCGCTCGACGCCGAGGAGCTCGACGGGTTCGGCACCCCCGCGCAGTCCGACGACTTCGGCGCCCTCCTCGACACGACCGGCGCCCGGATCGCCGTCGTCTGCACGCCCATCGACACCCACACCGACCTCGCGCTCACCGCGGCGCGGCGCGGCGTCCACCTCCTCCTGGAGAAGCCGCCCGCCCCGTCCTTCGCGGAGTTCCGGCGCATGGCCGACGGGGTGCGCCTGGCGGGCACCGCCTGCCAGATCGGCTTCCAGTCGCTCGGCTCGCACGCCCTGCCCGCCATCGCCGAACTCGTCGCGCAGGGCGCCATCGGCGAGGTCACCGGCATCGGCGCCGCGGGGGCGTGGGCCCGCGACGAGGCGTACTTCCGGCGCTCCCCGTGGGCCGGGAAGCGCCGCCTGGGCGGCACCGACGTGGTCGACGGGGTGCTCACCAATCCGCTCGCCCACGCCGTCGCCACCGCCCTGGCGCTCGACGGCAGCCCGTACGCCGAGGACGTCGCCGACATCGAACTGGAGCTGGCCCGCGCCAACGACATCGAGGCCGACGACACCTCCTGCCTGCGCGTCACCACCGCGCGCGGCACCCGCGTCACCACCGCCGTCACCCTCTGCGCCGAGGAGCCCGGCGAGCCGTACGTCCTCGTCCACGGCCGGCACGGCCGCATCACCTTCTGGTACAAGCAGGACCGCGTCCTGGTGCAGCGCGCCGGACACGGCCCCGTCGAGACGGTGCACGGCCGGACCGACCTCCTGGAGAACCTGGTCCGCCACGTCGTCGACGGCGACGAGCTCCTCGTACCGCCCGACCGGACCGGCGCGTTCATGCGCGTCGTCGAAGCCGTCCGCACCGCCCCCGAGCCCCGCGCCCTGCCCGCCGCGGACTGGTACGTGGACGAGACGGTCGACGGGGTCCGGCGGCGGGTCGTGAAGGGCGTCGACGGCCTCGTCCACGCGAGCGCGGACACCCTCTCCCTCTTCTCCGAGCTGGAGGCGAAAGCCCCATGACGCACTCGCTGGTCCTGCGCTGCGCGGGACGGGCCGTCGGCCACTACGTCCACCCGGACGACCTGCCCGCCCGGCTCTCGCCCCGGCCCTACCTCCACCCCGTCACCACCCTCCACGGCACGCCGGTCACCGAGGAGCGGCCGGCCGACCACCTCCACCACCTCGGGGTGTCGGTCGCCGTCCCCGACGTGGCGGGGCGCAACTTCTGGGGCGGTCGCACCTTCGTCCGCGACCAGGGCCCCACCGAGCTGGACAACCACGGCGAGCAGCGCCACGACGGCTGGAAGCTGCGCGATCCGGACGGCTTCGTGGAGGACCTCGTCTGGTTCTCCGGCGGTACGGACCTCCTGCGGGAGCGCCGCACCGTCGCCGCCACCGCGCTCACGCCCGACGCCTGGGCGCTGGACTTCACCTTCTCGCTCACCAACCCCGGCGACGAGGACCTGTCCATCGGCTCCCCGGCCACCAACGGCCGCCCCGGCGCCGGCTACGGCGGCTTCTTCTGGCGCGCCCCCAAGGAGCCCGCCGGCGCCGCGGCCCCCGACGTGTTCACCGCCGACGCCGAGGGCGAGGAGGCCGTCCACGGCCGCACCGCCGACTGGCTGGCGCTGCGCGGGGCGGACTGGACGCTCGTCTTCGCCGGAGCCACCGGGGACACCCGGCGGGACCCCTGGTTCGTCCGCACCGGGGAGTACCCCGGCGTCGGCTCGTCCCTCGCCTGGGACGCGCGCCTGCCCGTCCCGGCGGGCGGCACCGTCGTCCGCCGCCTCGTCACCGTCGTCGCCGACGGGCGCCTCGACCGGCCGGCGGCGGCCGGGCTCGTACGGAAGGCCCTGTCATGACGCTCGTCCACCGCGCCGACCTCGGCGACGGCACCTACCGCAACCCGGTCCTCGCCGCCGACTGGTCCGACCCCGACGTCGTCGCGGTCGGCGAGGACTTCTACCTCACCGCGTCCAGCTTCGGCCGCGCCCCCGGCCTGCCGCTGCTGCACTCCCGCGACCTGGTCAACTGGTCCCTCGTCGGCCACGCCCTCGAACGCCTCGAACCCGCCGGGGACTTCGCCGCGCCCCGCCACGACAAGGGCGTGTGGGCACCGAGCCTGCGCCACGCCGACGGCCGGTTCTGGATCTTCTGGGGCGACCCCGACCACGGGATCTACCAGATCAACGCCGAGCACGTCCGGGGCCCGTGGACCGCACCGCACCTGCTGAAGGCCGGCAAGGGACTGATCGACGCCTGCCCGCTGTGGGACGACGAGACCGGCGAGGCGTACCTCGTGCACGCCTGGGCCAAGTCCCGGTCCGGGGTGAAGAACCGGCTCACCGGCCACCGGATGAGCCGCGACGGCCGCACCCTCCTCGACGAGGGCGAGGTCATCGTCGACGGTGACCGCATCCCCGGCTGGTTCACCCTCGAAGGCCCCAAGCTGTACCGGCACGGCGGCTGGTTCTGGATCTTCGCGCCCGCCGGGGGAGTGGAGACCGGCTGGCAGGGCGCCTTCCGGGCGCGGGACTTCTTCGGCCCGTACGAGGAGCGGATCGTCCTCGCCCAGGGCCGCACCGAGGTCAACGGCCCCCACCAGGGCGGCTGGGTGCGCACCCCGGCCGGCGAGGACTGGTTCCTGCACTTCCAGGCGCGCGGCGCGTACGGCAGGGTCGTCCACCTCCAGCCCATGGCGTGGGACGACGAGGGCTGGCCGGTCATGGGCGACCGGGGCGAGCCGGTCCTGCGGCACCGCAAGCCGGCCGCCCCCGAGCAGCCCGTCGAGGCGCCCGCCACCGACGACTCCTTCCCCGGCGGCCGGTTCGGGCGGCAGTGGCAGTGGACCGCCAACCCCCGCCCCGGCTGGACCGTCGAGCACGGCGGGGACGGGCTGCGCATGAGCTGCGTCCGCACCGGCGACGCGCACGACCTGCGGCTGCTGCCGCACGTCCTCACCCAGCGGCTGCCCGCCGAGACGTTCACCGCCGAGGTCGCCCTCGCCCTGGAGGGCACCGAGCCGGGCGCCCGGGCCGGGCTCGCCGTCCTGGGCGACGCGTTCTCCTGGATCGGCCTGGAGCGCGGCGGCGACGGGGCCGTCCGCCTCGTGCACCGGTTCGCCGAGCCCGTGGCGGAGGCCGAACGGGACGCCGCGCCGCCGCGGCCGGCGCCGGAGGGGCGCGTACGGCTGCGGGTCGAGGTGTCGGCCGGGGCGCGCTGCCGGTTCCAGGCGGACACCGGGGACGGCTGGCGGCCGTCCGGGCCGGTCTTCGCCGCCACGCCGTGGCGCTGGGTCGGCGCGCTGCTCGGCCTGTTCGCGGCCGCGCCCCCGGGACAGGGCGACGCCGGGACCGCCGCGTTCACCGACTTCCGGGTCGTCTGACGCTGCGCGGCGCCGCCCGCGCAGGAACCCTTCACCACCAGCCTGTTGGGAGCCGCAATGACGCACTTCCGTAGCAAGCGCTTGCCGCAGTCGGGGACCGGCCCCGCCAGGGCCCTGGCCGCCGGCGCGCTGGCCGCCGCCCTCGGCCTGGGGACGCTCACCCCGGCCGCGGCGGCCCCCGCGCCGGCCCCGCCCGCCGGGGCCGGCGACCGGCCCGCCGCGGGCCCCGCCACGCGGTCGCCGCACGCCGAGGAGCCGCACGGCTTCGCGTCGCTCGCGGGCGGCACCACCGGCGGCCGCGGCGGCAAGGTGGTCACCGTCCGCACCCAGGCCGACCTCGCCCGGTACGCCGGGGCCGCCGAGCCCTACGTCATCCGCGTCGCGGGCGCGATCGACGTCGCCCCGTTCGGCACCGCCATCGACGTGGCCTCCGACAAGACGATCATCGGGGTCGGCACCAGCGGCGAGATCGTCCACGGCGAGCTGCGGCTGAACCCCGGCACCCGCAACGTCATCATCCGCAACCTCACCATCCGCGACTCGTTCGTGGAGGGCGACTGGGACGGCAAGACCAACGACTTCGACGGCATCCAGATGGACTCCGTCTCCCACGTCTGGATCGACCACAACCGCTTCAGCCGCCTCGGCGACGGCATGCTCGACATCCGCAAGGACAGCACGTACGTCACCGTCTCGTACAACCGCTTCGAGGACCACAACAAGGCGCTCGGGATCGGCTGGACGAGCAACGTCGCCACGCAGGTGACCATCGACCACAACTGGTTCAAGGGCACCAAACAGCGCAACCCGTCCGCCGACAACTGCGCCTACGCCCACTTGTACAACAACTACCTCTCGGCGCAGGTCGACGACGGCGACCCCGTGTGGACCTACGGCAACTGGGCGCGCGGACGCACCCGCATGGTCATCGAGAACAGCTACTACGACGGCGTCCAGCACCCCTACCAGGCCGACGCCACCGCCGAGCTGGTGCAGCGCGGCTCGGTCCTGCGCGGCACCACGGGCCGCACCGACAGCTGGGGCACCGCCTTCGACCCGCGGGACCACTACGCCTACCGGCTCGACCCGGCGGCGGCCGTGCCCGCCCTCGTGAGCCGCTTCTCCGGGCCGCAGCGCACCCTCGGCACGGACACCGTCCTCGACGTGCCCGCCGCCTACCCGACCGTGCAGTCCGCCGTGGACGCCGTGCCCTCCGGCAACGACGGGCGCGTCACGCTCCGCATCGCGCCCGGGACGTACCGTGAGAAAGTACGTATTTCAGCCGACAAGCCGAAAATCTCTCTTCAGGGGACTGGACAGAACCGGTCGGACACCGTGATCGTGTACGACACCCCGGCCGCACACGGAGGATCCACGGGCAGCGCCACCGTCCTGATCGCCGCCTCCGACGTCTCGGCCCGCAACCTGACCTTCGTCAACGACTTCGACGAGGCGGCGGTGGAGCTGAACGGGGAGCAGGCCCTGGCGATGAAGACGACCGGCGACCGGATCGTCTTCGAAGACACGGCCTTCAAGGGCAACCAGGACACCCTGATGACCGACAGCCCCAAGCTGGACGTCGTCAGCCGGGTCTACATCCGCGACTCGTACCTCGAGGGGGATGTGGACTTCCTCTACGGACGGGCCACCACCGTCGTGGAGAACTCGCTCATCAGGGCGCTCAGCCGCGGCTCCGCCACCAACAACGGCTACATCACCGCGGCGAGCACCTGGAAGGGCAACCCGTACGGCTTCCTGATCACCCGGTCCCGGATCGTCAGCGACGCCCCCGCGGGCACCTTCCACCTCGGACGCCCCTGGCACCCCGGCGGCAACCCGGACGCCGTCGGCCAGGTCCTGATCAGGGAGACGGAGCTGCCGGCCGCGATCAAGGCGGCGCCGTGGACGGACATGAGCGGCTTCTCCTGGCGGGACGCCCGCTTCGCGGAGTACCGCACGTACGGACCGGGGGCGGCCGTCTCCCCGGACCGCCCGCGGATGAGCGACGCGGAGGCCGCGGCCCACGAGGTCGCCGACTACCTCGCGGGCCGGGACGGCTGGGCGCCCCACCTGTCGTGACCCCCCACACGACCGGAGGGACCCCGCACGACCGGAAAGACCTCGCACCACCCGCACTACTCGCACCACCGCACCACCGAAGGGCACCCGACCCTCCCCGCACGACCCGCACTCGAAAGAGAGAAGCCGACATGACCATCTCGAGAAGCCTCAGAGGACGCACGGCCTCGGCCGTCGCCCTGACCGTCACGCTCGCGCTCACCACCACCGCCTGCGGTGACGACGGCACCGGCAGCAGCGGGACCGAGGGCTCGGGCAAGGGCACCATCACCTTCTGGGACAACAACGGCGGTGTGCGGACCGCCGTCTGGCAGGAGATCATCAAGGACTTCGAGTCCAAGAACCCCGACATCAAGGTCAAGTACGTCCCGATCCCGAGCGAGGACGTCCAGTCCAAGTACGACACGGCCATCGCGGGCGGCGGCCTGCCCGACGTCGGCGGCGTGGGCGCGGCCTACCTGGCCAACATGGTCGCCCAGAACGCCCTCGACCCGGTCGGCGACCGCATCAAGGAGTCGTCCCTCAACGGCAAGCTCGTCCCCAACATGGTCGAGTCCGTGAAGTCGGCCGGCGGGCGCGGCGACGAGATGTACTCGGTCCCGACCTCCGCGAGCAACGGCGTCCTGTACTACCGGACCGACCTGTTCAAGGCGGCCGGCCTCCAGGCGCCCACCACCTGGGACGCGTTCTACACGGCGGCCCAGAAGCTGACCGACGCCAAGAAGAACAAGTTCGGCTACACGATCCGCGGCGGCTCCGGCTCCATCGCCCAGGCCCTGGACTCGATGTACGGCCAGTCCGGCATCACCGAGTTCTGGAAGGGCGACAAGACCACCGTCAACGACCCGAAGAACGTCGCGGCGCTGGAGAAGTACGTCGGCCTGTACAAGAAGACGACGCCCGAGGCCGACGTCAACAACGACTTCAAGAAGATGAACGCCCAGTTCGACTCGGGCTCCATCGCCATGATGAACCACAACCTGGGCTCGTACACGGACCACGTGAAGGCCCTCGGCACGGACAAGTTCGCCGGCATCCCGAACCCGACCGGCCCGGGCGGCGTCCGCGTCCAGGTGTCCAACCCGGTCGACGGCCTCGGCCTCTTCCGCACCAGCAAGAACAAGGCCGCGGCCTGGAAGTTCATCGAGTTCGCCGTCTCCCACGAGTCGAACAGCAAGTGGAACGAGTCGGCCGGCGCCATCCCGTCCAACACGGAGGCCGCGGGCGACGCGTGGCTGGACAAGGCCCAGGCCACCAAGCTCGGCGCGCAGGCCCTCTCCGACGGCTCCACCAAGATCGTCCAGCTGCCGTACTACCTGCCCGACTGGAACAAGATCAGCAAGTCGGAGAACGAGCCGAACTTCCAGAAGGTCCTGCTCGGCGCGATGACCGCCAAGGACTTCCTGGACACCCTCGCCAAGCAGCTCAACGAGGCCCAGGCCGAGTGGAACGAGCAGCTCAAGAAGAGCTAGCCCGTCCCTCCCAGAACCGGCCGGCGGCGGTCCGGGTCGCGCCCCGCCGCCGGCCGTACTCCTCCTCATCCGGTACGAGAGCGAGGCACGACGACGTGTCCCTGAGCCGTAGGCAGACCGTGGCGGCACTCGCCGCCTTCCCCGTGGCGGGCGCGGTCGCCGCCCGCCCGGCCGCCGCCGCCGAGCAGGCCGCGGCCCCCGCCCCCCGGACCCTCTTCATCGCGGGCGACTCGACGGCGGCGCAGAAGTACGCCCCCGCCGCGCCGGAGACCGGCTGGGGCATGGCCCTGCCGTTCTTCCTCACCCCGCACCTGAGCGTCTCCAACCACGCGGTCAACGGCCGCAGTTCCAAGAGCTTCGTCGACGAGGGCCGACTCGACCCGATCCTGGCGGCCATCCGCCCGGGCGACCTCCTCCTCGTCCAGTTCGGGCACAACGACCAGAAGTCCGAGGACCCGGCCCGCTACACCGAGCCCTGGACCACCTACCGGGAGCACCTCCTCCGCTACGTCACCGGGGCGCGCCGCCGCGGCGCCCGGCCGGTGCTGCTCACCTCCGTGGAGCGGCGCAGGTTCGACGCGGCGGGCCGGGCCGTCACCTCCCACGGGGAGTACCCGGCCGCCGTGCGCGCCCTCGCCGCCGAGCACGACGTGCCCCTCGTCGACGTCCAGGCCGCGTCGCTCGCCGAGTGGCAGCGGCTGGGTCCCGAGGGCTCCAAGGCGTACTTCAACTGGCTGGCGCCCGACGAGTCGCCCAACTACCCGGACGGGCGGCAGGACAACACCCACTTCCGGCCCCTCGGGGCGATCGAGGTCGCCCGCATGGTGGCCCGGGGCCTGCTCGCCGAGCGGGTGCTCCGGCCCCGGGACGTGCGCCGCGTCGAGGACGAGGTGCCGGCCGACCGGATCACCTGGCCCCCCGCCTGACCACCCCCCTCCCTTCCCCCTCAGGAGCCGCAATGCGCACCCTCAGATGTCATGCTCGGGTCATGGGAACGGCCGCGTCGCTGGCCGGTTGCACCGCGCTGGTGCTGTCCCTCACGGCCCCCCCGGCCGCCGCCGGGACCGGCGGCCGGGACCTCGGCCGCCACGCGCTGCCCGCCGGTGACGGCTGGGCCTCCGCCGACGGCGGCACCACCGGCGGCGCCGCCGCCGACGCGGCCCACGTGTACACCGTCACCACCTGGGCCGAGTTCCGGTCCGCGCTCGCCGCCGGCGGCGACGCACCGAAGATCATCCGCGTGGTCGGCACGCTCAACGCCACCGAGGGCGGCTGCGAGACCTTCGAGGCGCCCGGCTACGACTTCGACCAGTACCTCGCCGACTACGACCCGGCCGTCTGGGGCTACGAGAAGGAGGTCAGCGGCCCCCAGGAGGACCTCCGCGCCGCCTCCGCCAAGAACCAGGACCGGGCCATCAAGGCGTTCGTCCCGTCCAACACGACCATCGTCGGCGTCGGCCGCGGCGCCGGGATCACCGGCGGCAGCCTCCAGATCAAGGACGCCGACAACGTCATCGTCCGCAACCTCACCCTGGAGAGCCCCCTCGACTGCTTCCCGCAGTGGGACCCCACGGACGGGGCGACGGGCGCCTGGAACTCCGAGTACGACTCGATGGTCGTGTACGGCTCCACCCACGTGTGGATCGACCACAACACGTTCACCGACGGCCGCTACCCGGACAGCTCCCTGCCCCGCTACTTCGGCGAGCTGTACCAGCAGCACGACGGCGAGCTGGACGTCGTGCGCGGCGCGGACCTGGTGACGGCGTCCTGGAACGTGTTCGCCGACCACGACAAGACCCTGATGATCGGCAACAGCGACAGCGCGGGCGCCACCGACCGCGGCAAGCTGCGCGTCACCCTCCACCACAACGTCTTCAAGAACGTCGTCGAGCGCGCGCCGCGCGTCCGCTTCGGCAAGGTCGACGCCTACAACAACCACTACGTGGTGCCGAAGGACGGGTACGCGTACAGCTTCGGCATCGGCGCCGAGTCGCAGCTGGTGGCGGAGAAGAACTCCTTCCGGCTGCCCGAGGGCGTACCGGCCGGGAAGATCCTCAAGAAGTGGAAGGAGGCCCCGGTCACGGTCGGGGACAACTACGTCAACGGGCGCCCGGTGGACCTCCTGGCGGTCCACAACGCGGAGGTCCCCGGCGAGGTCCTCCAGTCCGGCGCGGGCTGGACGCCCACGCTGCGGACCCGCGTCGACCACCCGCGCGTGCTGCCGTGGATCCTCGCCCACCGCGCCGGCGCGGGACGCCTCCGCTGACCGGTCCCCGAGGCTGAGCCGGTCTCCGAGGCCGACCGGCCATCGAGGCTGAGCCGACCCGAGGCTGAACCGGCCCCGGGGTCGACCGGCCACCGAGGCTGAGCCGGCCCCAGAGGCTGAACCGGCCCTCGGGGCTGAACCGGCCCCGGGGTCGACCAGCCATCGAGGCCGAACCGGCCCCCGAACAGGGCGGGAGCGCCCGCACAGCGTCCCGGACCGGGGCGTCGACGCTCCCGCCCCACCCCGCGCGCCGCCCCGGGCCCCCGGCGCCCGGGCCCGGCCCCGCACCGCCCCGCCCCGCCGCGCGTCCCGGTCCGCCCCGGCCGGACGCGCGGCGCGGCGGCCCCCGGTCGACCGGCCCTCACCACCCGGTCCTCACCGCAAGGAGCAGCCACATGCCGTCAACGCCCAGCCGCAGGAGCCTCCTGCGGGCCGGAGCCCTGGGTCTCGGGGTCCTCCTCGGGGCCGCCGCCCCCGGGACCGCCCTGGCCACCGGGAACCCCTCGCCCTTCGGCCCCTACGGCGGTCCCCGCCGCCGCCTCACCCCGCGCACGCTGTACGTCGACCCCGCGGGCCGCGGCGACCACACGACCGTCCAGGCGGCCGTCACCGCCGCCGGGCCCGGCCACACCCTGGTCCTCGCCCCCGCCACGTACCGCGAGACCGTCGTCGTCCCCGCCACCCACACCGGCCTGACCCTCCTCGGCGCGAGCGGCGACCCCCGCGACACGGTCATCGTGTACGGCAACGCCGCCGGCACCCCCAAGCCCGACGGCTCGGGCACGTACGGCACCTCCGGCTCCGCCACCACCAGCGTCCTCGCGGACGGCTTCACCGCGTACCGGGTCACCTTCGCCAACGACTTCCTGCGCGCCGACCACCCGGGGATCACCGCCACGCAGGCCGTCGCCCTCAAGGCCACGGGCGACCGGTCGGCGTTCCTCCACTGCCGGTTCCTCGGCCACCAGGACACCCTGTACGCCGACTCGTCCGCCCTGTCCGCCTTCGCGCGGCAGTACTTCGCGCACTGCTACGCCGAGGGCGACGTCGACTTCGTCTTCGGGCGCGCCACCGCCGTGTTCGAGCACTGCCGGTTCCACACCCTCGCCCGGGACGTCGACTTCACGCCCAAGGGCATGGTCTTCGCGCCGTCCACGGCCGTCGCCAACCCGTACGGCTACCTCGCCGTGCGGTGCCGGATCACCAGCGGCGCGGAGGACGGCGCGTACAAGCTGGCCCGGCCGTGGGTGCCGAGCTCCGACCCGACCGCCCGGCCCTCGCTGGTGGTCCGCGACAGCTGGCTGGGCCCGGGCATCGACGCGGCCGCGCCGTACACGAACATGCGCGACCAGTACCCCTGGCAGGCGCAGCGGTTCGCCGAGTACCGCAACTCCGGGCCCGGCGCGCGGATCCTGGACCCCGCCGAGCGGCCCCAGCTGACCCGGGCCGAGGCGGCGGCGGCCACCCGCGCGGCGTACCTGGGCGACTGGCGGCCGTGGGCCGCGCGGGGCGCCGCGGAACACCGCCTCCCGTAGACCCGCCGCGGGGCGGCCGTCCGCCGCGCATGACCGCACATGCCCCCCACCGGGCCGGCGGCCCCCCGCGGCGTCCCGACCACTGCTCGCGCGTCTGCGGGCACGCACCGGCCCTCCGCCGCGCGGTACGCGGCGGAGGGCCGCGTGCTTTGCGGCGGCGCGCGTCCCCGTACCGGACCCGACCGTCCCCGGCGGGCCCGCGGGGCGCACCCGCCGCGGGCGACGGCCGCGCCGTTCGCCGTGCGGCCCGCCGCCGGCCCGGCCCAGCCGCTTCTCGGCGCGAAGTGGCCCCCCGCGCCCCGGCCCTGCGCTACCGTGCTGGTCCTCTGGACGTCCCGCCGCGGGGGAGGACCCGCCCGGCGGGCCCGCACCGGGAGGGGGTTCGAGCCGACGTGGGACAGCCCGAGGCTCCGGACATCGCGCTGGGGCGAGCCATCGTGGCGCGCGTCGCCCCCGAGGAGCTGCCGTACTTCGACGAGACCGCCGCGAGCCTGGCGGGGCGCCCGCTCCGGCAGGCGAGGCGGCGCCCCAAGGACGACCCGCTGGCCTTCGGCGGCGCCGCCGAACTCGTCGTCACCAGCATCGCCTGCGGGGTCGCCTTCGAAGTCGTCAAGATGATGGGCGAGACGCTCGGCGGCAGCCTCGCCGGTCGCTTCCGCCGCCTCGTCGGCAGGCGCCGCGCCCGCCGGGAGGAGGCGGAGGCGGAAGGCCCGGGGGAGCGGCGGCCGACCCCGCCCGAGGAGCAGGGCCCCGCCCTGACCGAGGAGCGGATCGCCGAACTCGGCGCCGCCGCCCGCCGCACGGCGATCCTGCTCGGGCTGCCGCCCGACCGGTCCGACCTGCTCGCCGCCGCGGTCCGCGACCACCTGAGGGCGGCCGGCGGGCCCGGGGCATGACCGCCGCCCCGGCCGGCGGGCCCCCGGTCGGGGCCGCGCCCCCGCCGCGCCGCCCCCTGCCCTCCGGGACGCTCGTCGCGTTCGTCCTGTTGATCTGCGCGGTGCTGGCGTCGATGACCATCCTGCACCCCGGGTACGCCGACCTCCTCGCCGGTTCCCGGGGCCGCGCCGGGGAGCTCAACGACTGCCTCCGCGACGCGATGCGGGACGCCGGGGGGACGGGCGCCTTCCTGAACGGCCCGCGGCACGGGAGGTGCGACTCCAGCGACGACCGCACGTCGCAGGGCATCCTCGTCTCGTACGCGATCCTCGCCGCCGCCACCGCCGCGCACTACTGGTTCCGCTCCACCCGCCGCGCCCGCCGGCGCGGGGTCCGCCCGCTCGACCCGGCCCGCCTCCCCGCCCTGCACGCCGAGGTCGCCCGGCTCGTCGCCGGTGTCGACCGGGCCCGCGGCGTCACCGTCCTCGTCGACTACCTCGACTCCGGGGTGAACGGCGTCACCTTCGGCCGCGTCGGCCGCCGCCACGTCATCCTCAGCCGCGGCCTGGTCCAACTGCACGACGGGACCGACGCCGACCGCGCCGCGTTCCGGGCCGTCGTCCTCCACGAACTGGCCCACCTGCGCAACCGCGACGTCGACATCACCATGATCACGCTCGGGATGCTCCGCTGCTACGTCGCGCTGATCCTGGTCCCGAGGATGCTCGGCGACCTGCTGGGCCTGCTCTTCCTGCCCAAGGGCGCCCCCTTCCACGCGGCCACCCTCCTCGACGCCGCCGTCCTCGGCGCCGTCGTCCTCGCCGCCCGCTCCATCGTCCTGCGGACCAGGGAGTTCCTGGCGGACGCCCGCACGGCCGAGTGGCTGGGCGACCCCGCGCCGCTCCTGCGCGCCTTCGACCTCGCCGCGGCGCGGCCCGGCGGCCCGCCCCGGCGGGCGCTCAGCGGCTGGTGGGCCCGGCTGACCCGCACGCACCCGTCGTTCGCGGAGCGCCGGGCCTGCCTGGCGGACCGGAAGCAGTTGATGCACCAGGGGTTCGGGCTCGCCTTCGTGATCGGCTTCTGCCTGCCGGCCGCCTGGGACCCCGTCTCCTCCGTCACCGCCCAAGTCCGCGAGGGCGGCGGCATCCGCGGCTGGTGGCCGACCGAGCTGATCACCCTGCTGGTCGTCCTCATCCTCTTCCTGACCGTCGCCCGCGCCTCCCTCCACCGCCTGCAGAACCCCGCGGACGCGCCCCCGCGGACGCCGTTCCGGGCCGGGCTCGCCCTCGGCGTCCTCGCGGGTTTCGCGCTCGCGCCCAGCGCCGTCGTCGACCACCTGATGCTGCCCGGGCTGCGGATCTCCTCGCAGGTCTCCGGCTGGGCCGCCGTGGCGCTGCTGGTACTGCTGTTCACCGTGTGGTGCCAGTTCCTCGCGGACTGCTGGGCCCGTTCCCTGGACCACGCGCGGCGGCCGCTCCTGGGCGTCACGGCGCTCGGGCTGCTGGTGGCCGCCGCCGCGGTGGGCAACGCCGACACGGTCTTCGAGCTCCCGTGGCAGGTCGAATTCGGCCAGTTCATGGACGCCCGGCTCGCCGCCCTCCCCGGGCCCCTGCACGCGGCGGTGTGGACGCAGTACGTCCTCGCGACCCGGTTCATCGACCCCGTGTGGCTCGCCGCCGCGCTGGTCGTCCTGCTGGGCGCGCCCCTCGCCGGGGTGGTGCGCGACCGGCGCCCGGCCCGCCGCACGGTCCCGGCGCCGCCCCGGCCGCCCCGGCGCGGCGCCGTCCCCGTGCTGGGCGTCGCCGCCCTGGTGACCGCCCTCTTCCCGCCCGTCTACACCTGGTGGGCGCACCAGCGGGGGCTGGAATCCCTGGCGCACCCGCTGTTCCTCGTCCCCATGACGGTCCTCGTGGCCGTGGGGACGACGGTCGGCGGGCTGGCCCGGACGCACCGGCTGGTGTGGGCGGCGGCGGCCGTCCTGGCGGCGGGGCTGGTCGTGGCGGTGCCCGTGTCGGTGCTCGCCGCGGACCCGCGGCTGTGGAGCTCCCAGGTGGGCATCGGCCTCGAAGGCGCCGCGCTGGGCACCCTGGTGACGGCGGCGATACCGCGCGACCGACCCGGTCCGCCGACCGGGTACGGACCGCCCGCCGGGTACGGTCCGCCGACCGGATACGGGCCTCCTCCGGGGTACGGTCCACCGGCCGGGTACGGCCCTCCTCCGGGTTACGGCCCTCCTCCGGGGTACGGGCCGCCCCCGCCGCCCGGTTGACTCACCCCGCCGACGCGGGCGCGGCCGTCCGGCGCTCGTACCGCAGCGCCGCCCAGGTCGCCGCCGCGCCCGCGCCCTCCCACAGGCCCACGCCCAGGAAGCCGGCCGGGGCCCGCCCCGCGACGACGGCGGCGGTGAACACCGCACAGGTCAGCAGCCGGAAGGGCACCGTCCAGCCGAAGAACGCCCGCCAGTCGGAGAGCGCCGCCAGCACGTAGTACACGCCCATGTTCACCGCCGCCATCGACGACGCCGTCAGGAACACCAGGGTGTGGTCGCCCGCCGCCCGCGCCCCGTCCGGTACGGGCTCGAAGCCCATTACCGCCAGCAGCGCGTCCGGAGCGGCCAGGCCGACCGCGCCGAGCGCCGCGGCCAGCAGCCCGAAGACGGCCATGGTCCAGCCGGACAGGGAACGGGGGCGGGACGACAGGCGGCGCACGGATCCTCCAAGTGCCGGGAGCGGTCAGCGGGTCGATGCTCGCAGGCCCCCGCCCGCCGCCCGCCGCCGGGCCCTCACTCCAGCCCCACGCACCCCGTGCGTTCCGCGCGCCCTGCACGCCCCACGCGCCGGTCCCGTACGCCACCCCGCGCCCGGCGCCCGGCCGCCCCGTACCCGGCGGCGTGCCCAAAGGGCCCGGCGCTCCCGGTGTCAGAGCCGGCGGGTGGCGAGGGTGAGCCGGTCGCGGGCGTCGAACAGCGCGTCCTTGATCATCTGCTCGTGGGCGGGGGTGAGCCGGGCGACCGGCACCGAGCAGCTGATCGCGTCGCGCGCGGGGGTGCGGTACGGGATGGCGATGCCGAAGCAGCGCAGGCCGAGGGTGTTCTCCTCGCGGTCCACGGCGTACCCCTGGTCGCGGATGACGTGCAGCTCCTCGATGAGTCTCTCGCGGTCGGTGATCGTGTGCTCGGTGAGCGCCGGCAGGGTCTCCGGCAGCAGCTTGCGCACCTGCTCGTCGTCGTACGTGGCGAGCAGCGCCTTGCCGAGGGAGGTGGAGTGGGCGGGCAGCCGCCGTCCGACGCGGGCGAAGGGGCGCAGGTAGTGCGGGGATTGCCGGGTCGCCAGGTAGACCACGTTGGTGCCGTCGAGGCGGGCCAGGTGGATGGTCTCGCTCGTGTCGTCGGAGAGCCGGTCGAGGGTGGGGCGGGCGGCGGCGACGACCTCGTCGCCGTCGATGTACGACGTGCCGACGAGCAGCGCGCGGACGCCGATGCCGTACCGGGTGCCGGTCGCGTCCGTCTCCACCCAGCCCAGCTCGACGAGGGTCCGCAGCAGCATGTACAGGCTCGACTTGGGGTAGCCGACCGCCTCCTGGACGGCCGCCAGCGAGTGCATGCCGGGGCTTTTGGCGAAGTACTCGAGCAGTTCCACGGTCCGTACCGCGGACTTGACCTGCGCTCCGCCGGATTCGGTAGCAGACATCGCCCTTGACCCCTTCAGACGCCCGTTAATAGAGTCCCAGCATATTCATCATCAGGAACGCCGTTCAGAATACCGAACGGATGGGAAGCGCACAGTCGGAGAGGACGTTCGCGGTGTCAGCAGCACAAGTCTGGAGTGTCGACCCCCGAACCGGGAAGCAGCGGGAGCAGGTCGCGTCGGAGGCGACGGCGCAGGACGTGGACCGCGCGGTACGCGCCGCGCACGGCGTCCGTGCCGCACTGGCCGACCGCGCCGTGCGCTCCGCGTTCCTGCGGACGGCGGCCGACCGGCTCGAAGCGGCGAAGGACCGGCTCGTCGAGGCCGCCGACGCCGAGACCGCCCTCGGCGTGCCCCGCCTCACCGGCGAACTCGCCCGCAGCTGCTACCAGCTGCGGGCCTTCGCCGACATCGTGGACGAGGGCGCGTTCCTGGACGTGATCATCAATCACCCGGACGACTCGGCGACGCCGCCGATCCCGGACCTGCGCCGCTACAAGGTGCCGCTGGGCGTCGTCGCCGTGTACGCCGCCTCCAACTTCCCCTTCGCCTTCTCGGTGCCCGGCGGCGACACGGCCAGCGCCCTGGCCGCGGGCTGCCCCGTCGTGGTCAAGGCCCACCCCGACCACCCGGCCACCTCCGAGCTGGCCGCCGCCGCGCTGCGCGAGGCCGCCGCCGAGCACGGCATCCCCGAGGAGGTCGTCGGCCTGGTCCACGGCTTCGACGCGGGCGTCGAACTGGTCCGCCACCCGCTGATCACCGCGGCCGGCTTCACCGGTTCGGTACGGGGCGGGCGGGCGCTGTTCGACGCGGCGGCCGCCCGGCCGGTGCCGATCCCGTTCCACGGCGAACTGGGCTCCCTCAACCCGGTCGTGGTGACCGCGGACGCCGCGGCGGAGCGGGCCGACGAGATCGGCACGGGCCTGGCCGGCTCCATGACGCTGGGCACCGGCCAGTTCTGCGTGAAGCCCGGGCTGGTGCTCGCCCCGGCGGGCCCGGCCGGCGACCAGATGGTCAAGTCCCTGGCCGACGCGGTGGCGCGCGTCCCCGAGGGCGTCCTCCTCGACGGGCGGATGCGCGACAACTTCGTCGCGGGCGTCAGCGAGCGGGCGGCCCTGCCGGACGTCGAGGCGCCGGTCACCCCCGGCGCGGCCGGCGAGCACGAGGTGGCGGCGGGCTTCCTGACCGTGCCGGCCGCCCGCCTGGCCGAGGAGGGGCCGCACGACCTGCTCCTGGAGGAGTGCTTCGGCCCGGTCACCGTCGTCGCCCGGTACGAGACGGACGAGGAGGTCACCCGCGTCCTGTCCCGCCTGCCCGGCAACCTCACGGCGACGCTGCACGTCTCCTCGGAGGAGGCGGCCGGCGAGGGCTCCGGCGCCGCGCTCCTCGCCGAGGTCACCCCGCTCGCGGGCCGCGTCGTCGTCAACGGCTGGCCCACCGGTGTCGCCGTCGCCTACGCCCAGCAGCACGGCGGCCCGTACCCGGCGACCACGTCCACGTCCACGTCGGTCGGCGGCACCGCCGTCGAACGCTGGATGCGCCCGGTCGCCTACCAGTCCACCCCCCACTCCCTCCTCCCGCCGGAGCTGCGCGACGACAACCCGCTGAACCTGCCGCGGCGGGTCGACGGCCGCCTGGAGGTCTGACCCGCCGGCCGCGGGCCGGGACGCGTTCCCGGCCCGCGGCGGCCCCGGCCGGCCCGCGCCCCGCCGGGGGCACCGCGGTCGCCCGCGGCCACGGCGGGGCGACCGCCCGCTCCGGGAACCCGCCCCGCCCCGACCGCCCCTGGCGCCCGCCGGGGTCCGGGAATGCGCCGGGGCGCGGCGGTGTTGGGACGCGGTGGTGCGGAGGCGCTCTCCGTATCGATCCGCCGACCGTGCCGCCACGACCTGGAGAGACCCACCATGCGCGTCGAGATCTGGAGCGACATCGCCTGCCCCTGGTGCTACATAGGGAAGGCCCGCTTCGAGGAGGGGCTCGCGGCGTTCGCGCACCGCGACCGGGTCGAGGTGGTGTACCGGTCCTTCGAGCTCGACCCGGGCCGCGCCAGGGGCGACGTCGCGCCCGTCGTCGACATGCTGGCCGCCAAGTACGGCCGCACCCCCGAGGAGGCACGGGCCATGGAGGAGCACGTCGCCTCCGTCGCGCACGGGCAGGGGCTGGCGTACCGGGTGGAGGGGCGCCTGCACGGCAGCACCTTCGACGTCCACCGGCTCCTCCACCTCGCCAAGGCCCGCGGTCGCCAGGAGGCCCTGCTCGACCTGGCCTACCGGGCCAACTTCGCCGAGGAGCGGTCCGTGTACGACCCCGAGGTGCTCGTCCGGCTCGCCGTCGAGGCGGGGCTCGACGAGGCCGAGGCGCGGGCCGTGCTCGCCGACGGGGCGGCGTACGCGGACGACGTGCGCGCCGACGAGCGCGAGGCCGCCGAACTCGGCGCGACCGGTGTGCCGTTCTTCGTCCTCGACCGCCGGTACGGCGTCTCCGGCGGCCAGCCCGCCGAGGTCTTCACGCAGGCGCTGGAGCAGGCGTGGCAGGGCCGCGCCCTCCAGCCGGCGGCCACCGCCGGCCCGGCGCCCGCCTGCGACGCGGACGGTGCCTGCGCGGTGTGACGACGGCGAGGGCCCGCCGCCGCACACCGCGGCGGCGGGCCCGGGCCCCGGTGGGGGCGGGGCACCGCACGGGGTGAGGTCCCGTGCCCCGGGAACGTCCGGTGCGCCCCCGGCCCGACGACCGACCGCTCGTCGGTCCGTACGGCCGGGTCGGCGACCAGCCGCTCCAGCTCCGCCCGGCAGACCGCGACCTCCTCGTCCGTCGGCAGCTCCCCGACGGGGAGGAAGCCGTCCCGGTCGAACGCCTCCGGCTCCGCGTCGAGCGGCCCCGCACGACCGGGTCGCGGCGGGGCGCGACCGCCTCGGTCGCGCCCCGCGGGGGACACGGGTCCTCCACCGGTCGGCCCTCCTCGGCCCCGGCCGGCGCCGGACGGGCACCGTTCTCGTCGTGGTCCTCCCGGCCCGTCACGGGCGGGTCGAAGACGCACCCGCGGCGGAAGTCGGCCTCAGGGCGCGGGGTGTGGCGCTCGTGTCCGTCGAGGAGCCCCTCGCGCCCCCGCGCGACCGGTTCCCCGGGCCCGGCGCGCGTCGTGTTCGCGCTTCGCCGCCGATCACCCGTACACATGGGGGAAGAGGCCGTTCCCGGCCGGTCGTCGACCGGTTCGGGCGGATGGGGCAGCGAACAGTGAGGGGCGGGTGGGCGCGGCTGTGGAACTGCGTCAGCTGGAGTACTTCGTCGCCGTGGCAGAGGAACTCGGCCTCGGGCGCGCCGCCGAACGGCTGGGGACCGCTGAGGCGGAGGTGGGCCGCCGGATCGACGACCTGGAAAGGGAGTGGGGCCTGCGGCTGTTCGACCGTGAGGCACCGCCCCGGCACGTGCGCCTCACCGCTGCCGGTGAGCGCCTGCTGCCCGAGGCGCGGGCCGCGCTCGCCGCCGCCGGGCGCGTGCGGGAGACCGCCGCGGGCATCGTCGGCGGCACCGAGGGGCTGCTCCGCCTCGGCAGCAGCCGGGCCTTCGCCGACCGCGTGTACCGCGCGCTGGGCGCCCTCGCCGAGCGGCGGCCCCGGCTGCGGGTGCGGCTGGAACGCGCGCCCCAGGAGGGGCGGCTCGCCGCCGTCCGCTCCGGCACGTTCGACGCGGCGCTCGTACGGACGGTGCGCCGCGCCGAGGGCGTGGACCTGCACCCGGTGTGGACCGAGCCGCTGCTGGCCGCCCTGCCGGCCGGGCACCCGCTCGCCGCGCTGGAGGAGCCGCACCCGGGCCAGTTGGCGCGGCTGCCGCTGCGGCTGGCCCCGCGCGAGGCGAACCCGGCGCTGCACGACCTGGTCGCGTCGGCCCTCCCCGACTGGACGCCGGGCCCGCCGTTCACCACCCTCCAGGCGACCCTCGACGCCCTGGCCGCCGCCGCCGAACCGTCCTGGACGGTGCTGCACCCGGCGGGCGCCCTCCCGCGCGACCGCCGCCTGGCCTTCCGCCCGCTCAGGGCGCCCCGCGTGCCCGTCTCCCTGGCGGTCCGGCCGGGCCGCCTCACCCCGGCCGTCCAGGCGCTGCTGGAGGCGCTCGCCGCCACCGCCGACCCCCCGGGTCCGGCGGCCCGCCCCGGGGCCGCACCGCCCGTACCGGCCCCGCGCACGGCGGGGGCCGCCTCCGGGTCCGGGACCCGGCGCGCGCCCCGGTGACCGCCCGCCTCCGGGCAGCGGGTTCCGGCGACCGCCCGCCTCCGGGTGGGTGGCCGGGACCGGTGCGCGGGCCCCGGCGACCGCTCGCCTAGCGCCAGGTCTCCGCGACGGCCGCCCACGCCGCCTCCGGGTCCGCCGGGCGGCCCAGGCCCGCCAGGGCGGCGCCCAGGGCGGTCAGGCTCGCCCGCACCGCCTCCGGGGTGGCGGCGGGGCCGTAGTGGTTCACGCGGACCATCTCGCGGGCCAGCGCCCCGCCGCCCGCCGCCAGCGGCGCCGACGGGTCCACGGCCAGCGCCCCCGCCACCAGCTCGGCGGCGTCCACCCCGGCCGGGGTGCGCAGCGTCGTCGCCACCGGCGCGGCCTGCGCCGCCTCGTACACGTACGGCTCCAGGCCCCCGCCCAGCGCCACCGCCCCGGCCCGGGTAGCCGCCGCGGCCGACGCGTGACGGGCCGTCAGCACCGGCAGGCCGCCCTCCGCGTCGATCCGCTCCAGGCACGCCTCCAGCGCCAGCATCTCCAGTTGCGCGGGGGCGTGCAGCAGCGCCTTCCGCCCGCCGTCGATCCAGCGCTCCTTCCAGTCGAGGAGCGACAGGTACGAGCGGCGCGGCGCCCGCGGGTTGGCGGCGAACCGCTCCCACGCCCGGTCGCTCACCGACACCGCCGAGACGCCGGCCGGGCCGCCCAGCGCCTTCTGCGCGCCGATCACGCACAGGTCCACGCCCCACGCGTCGGGCAGCAGCGGCTCCGCGCCCACCGACGCCACCGCGTCCAGCATGAACAGCGCGCCGTGCGCCCGGACCACCTCGCCGATCTCCGCGACCGGGTTGGTGTTGCCGGTCGCCGCCTCCGCGTGCACCAGCGACACGAAGTCGATCTCCGGGTGCGCGGCCAGCGCCCGCTCCACGTCCTCGGCGGTCACCGCCGTGTGGAAGGGCACCTCCAGGTCGACCACCGTCGCCCCGCAGTCGCGCAGCCAGCCGCCGAACGTCTGCCCGTACGGGCCGGTCACGACGTTCAGGGCGGTCGAGCCGGGCCGCGCGCCGCCGCGGATGCACCCCTCCAGCGGCAGCAGCGCCTCGCCCTGCGTGATCACCACGTCGTGCTCGGTGGCGAGGAGGGCGGCCACGCGCCGCTCGATGGCGGCGAAGCGGTCCGCGGTCAGCGGGGGCAGGTCCAGGAAGGGGTGGGAGTGGGTCACGTCGGCTGCTCTCTTCACGTCTCGTGCGCTCGTCTGTTCGGTCAGGGGTACGGGGCGCCCCGCCGAGCCTACCCAGCCCCTCGTACAGTGCGGGACATGAGCGATCGCGCGGTGGTACTGCATGTGAAGGGGCGGGTGCTCGCCGGCCCGGAGGACGTCCGGGACGAGCTGTGGGTCGTGGACGGCCGGGTCACCTACGCCCGGCCCACCGGCCGCCCCGCGGCCGACGTCCGCACGGTGACCGGCTGGGCGCTGCCCGGCCTGGTCGACGCGCACTGCCACGTCGGCCTCGACGCGCACGGCGCCGTGCCCGCCGAGGTCAGCGAGGAGCAGGCCCTGACCGACCGCGACGCGGGCGCGCTCCTCCTGCGCGACGCCGGGTCCGCCGCCGACACCCGGTGGATCGACGACCGAGACGACCTGCCGAAGATCATCCGCGCGGGCCGGCACATCGCCCGCACCCGCCGCTACCTCCGCAACTACGCGCACGAGATCGAGCCCGCCGACCTCGTCGCGTACGTGGCGCGCGAGGCCCGGCGCGGCGACGGCTGGGTGAAGCTCGTCGGCGACTGGATCGACCGCGACGCGGGCGACCTCACCGCCTGCTGGCCGCGCGCCGAGGTCGAGGCGGCCATCGCGGAGGCCCACCGGCTCGGTGCCCGCGTCACCGCCCACTGCTTCGCCGAGGAGTCCCTGCGCGACCTGGTCGAGGCGGGCATCGACTGCGTGGAGCACGCCACGGGCCTCACCGAGGACACGATCCCGCTGTTCGCGGAGCGCGGGGTCGCCATCGTGCCGACGCTGGTCAACATCGCCACGTTCCCGCGCCTCGCCGCCGGGGGAGAGGCGAAGTTCCCGCGCTGGGCGGACCACATGCGCCGGCTGCACGAGCGCCGTTACGACACGGTCCGCGCCGCGTACGACGCCGGCATCCCGGTCTTCGTCGGCACCGACGCGGGCGGCTCCCTCGCGCACGGGCTGGTGGCGTCCGAGGTGGCCGAGCTGGTGAGGGCCGGCATCCCCGCGCGGGACGCGCTGTCCGCGACGACCTGGGGCGCCCGCGCCTGGCTGGGGCGCCCGGCCCTGGAGGAGGGCGCCCCGGCGGACCTGGTCGTCTACGACGAGGACCCCCGCGCCGACGTCCGCGTCCTGGCGGCGCCCCGGCGGGTGGTCCTCAACGGCCGCGTCGTCGTCTGAGGCAGCCGGGCCCGCCGGGCCTGCCGTACCCGCCGGGCCGCCGGGCCGTCGGGCTGCCGGGCCGTCGGGTCATCTGCCGGTCGGGCCCGCCGGGTTCGCCGGACCCGCCGGGTCACCGGTCGGCCGGGCCCGGCGCGTCCGCGGAGGTTCAGCGGCTGAGGAACGCCAGCCGCGCCCGCTTCTCCACGAGGTGGACCTCCGGGAGCACGACCTCCGGGAGGACCACCTCGGGGCCGAGCTCGAAGCCGTTGCGCACCATCAGCGCGACGGCCTTGTCGTTCGCCGCGTCCGGCTCCACCACGATCCGCTCGTGGGTGCTCAGGCAGTACGCGACGAGCGCCTCCAGCAGGTGCGCGGAGAAGCCGCGCTCGGGTGCGGCGGTGGGGGCGAGCAGCAGGTGGGCGCCGATGTCGCCGGGCCGCACCTCGTAGCACTCGGAGACCCGGTCGGCCTGCGGGTCGTACGTCTGGAACAGCGCGACCGGCACGTCGTCGCGGTGCACCAGGTACGCGTGGTGGGTGGTGAGCGAGTCCAGGTGCGCGTAGATCTCCCGCACCTCCTGGAGGCTCGCGTCCCGCATGCCCCAGAAGCGGGCGCGGTCCTCGCTCACCCAGGAGTGCAGCAGCGCCGCGTCCCGGTCCGGGTCCACGGGGACGATGCGGATCGTGCCGAAGCCCTCGACGACGTGCTCGTACACGGCGGGGCGCGGGTCGGTGCCGGTGGTCATGAGGGGTGCTCCTTGCTGAGCCGGTTCCAGTCGGTGATCACGGGGGCGAGTTCGCCGCGCAGCCACAGCGGCAGTTGGTCCGCCTCGTGCGGGTCGCCGGGGACGCCCGACGCCCCGAACGGCACGACCCACAGGCTGTCCTCGCGGCGGGCCAGGTCCCACACGTAGCGGGCGGCCGGGCCGCGCGCGCTGCGGTCGGTGACGCCGGGCACGCTCGACGTGGACAGCACGCAGTCGTGGTCGCCGTCCAGTCCGGGCCACCGCGCGTCGTCCCCGTCCGGCAGCGCCGCCCACGGGGCGAGCCGGTGCGTGGCGCCCCACGGCTCGTCCGGCGGCGCGGCGGCGACCTCCTCCAGGGCGGCCCGCACGGCGGCCTCCCGGTCGGCGGGGGGCACGGGGCCGGACGTCAGCAGCGTCTCCAGCGCGTACGCGACGCGCGGCACGAGCGCCAGCCACGGCCGGAACACCGCCGGGTACGCGGGGGGTTCGGCCAGCGGCGCGAACACCGGGTGCGCGGCGAGCCGGCGGACGACACCGCCGCGCACGGCGGCGTACAGCGCGGCGTCCACGCTGTCGGCGTCCATGCGCCGGTTCCAGCGCAGCAGCCGGTCGCGCAGGGCCGCCGCGTCCGCGGAGAGTCCGTCCAGGCGGGCGGCGAGGGCCAGCAGCGGGCGCGCCGAGGCGAGGTGGGTGTCGGTGTGCACGGACGCCATGCGGGGCGCCGTCCACTCCCGTGACGCCTCCAGGAGGCCGGTGATGCGGTCGGCCCGGTGCGGCGGCGCGAACTCGACGCCCAGCGGCGCCGCGAGCCCGCGCGCGTTCGCCATGACCGCGACGCCGTCGACGGGGGCGCGCGGCAGCGGTTCGTGGCGTCCGCGCCACTCGTGCGCCGGCTCCCACGCCGGTACGACCCGCAGCATGTTCTCCCGCGGCCGTACGGGGACGTGGCCGGCGACCCGGTGGAGCGTGCCGCCCCCGGTGTCGGCGGCCTGCACGACGTTCACGGGCTCGACCCACCGGTCGAAGGCCCGGCCGACGTCGCCGGCCGTCCGCGCGGCGAGCAGCGCGGGCAGCGCCGCGAACCCCAGCTCGCCGGTGACGCGCGGCGGGTGGCGCAGGCTGATCGCGCCGCCCTCGCCGTCGTCCGGGACGACGACCGGGCCGCGCTCGGTCTCGACGACCTCGACGGTGACCGGCTCGGCGCCCTTCACCTCGACGGTCTCGGTGTGGGCGCGGGCGGGCCGCCACCCGTCCGGCCCGAGCGCCTCCGGGGTGCCGTCGGCGCGGCGCCGCAGCCGTTCCCGGTAGAGGTCCTGGTAGTCGGCCATGGCGTTGGTGATGGCCCAGGCGACCGTGCCGGTGTGGCCGAAGTGCGCGAGGCCGGGGACGCCGGGCACGGCCAGGCCGACCACGTCGTACTCGGGGCAGGCGAGCCGGATCTGCTGGTAGACGCCGGGCGCCTCGATGAACCGGTGCGGGTCGCCCGCGATCAGGGCGGCACCGGTGGCGGTCCGGCCGGCGTCGACCAGCCAGCCGTTGCTGCCGGAGGTCCCGGGGCCGTCCGTCGCGAACAGCTCGACCGCGTCGTCGCCCAGGGTGCGGGCGACGTGCTCGCGCCACAGCTTGGTGGGGAACCCGGCGAAGAGGACGTGCGTCGACAGCCAGACGCCCAGCGGCACCCAGGGCTCCCAGACGCCCGGTTCGAGTCCGGTGTCCGCGAACTCGCGGCTGCGGCGGGCGCCTTCGCCGAGGCCCGCGTTGACCCCGTCCGTGTACGCCGTGACCCAGGCGCGGGTCGGGGCGTCCAGCCGGTCGAAGCAGCGCCGGGCGGTGTCGGCGAGCCGGACGCGGCGGGCGAAGACGTCCCACTCGACGGCGTCCGGACCGAGGAACGCGGCCGTCGTGCCCTGGGCGCGGTGCCGCTCGACCTCCAACTGCCACGCCCGGTCGCGGGCCGTGACGCGGCCCTGGGCGCGGGCGAGTTCGCGCGGGTCGTCGGCGCGCAGATGCGGGATGCCCCAGGGGTCCCGGTAGACCTCGATGCTCACTCTTGTCCTGATCTCTTTAGGTAAGGCTGGCCTAACTTAAGCCACGGCTGGCGGAGAAGCAATCCGGCACGGTTCGAATCGAATGCGCGACCGGAAACCCCTCGTTGGGGTGAACTCACCGGGGGTGCCGGTGCGTTCACCCTCCGTACGCCAGGATTCCGGTGTCCCGGGTCGCCACCGCACACATGTCCCTGTGTGCGGCCGTTCGGCGGCCCCTGTCCTCCCGTGGGGGTCCCACCACCGTGAACAGCACCACCTTCCGCACCCGCGCCACCGCCGCCGCGGCGACCACCGTCGCGGCGTCCGCCCTGGCGGCGCTGACCGCCGCGGCGGCACCGGCGGCGACCGCCGCGCCCGCCGCCCCCGGAGCGCCGACCGCCCACGCCGCGGTCCTGCGGACCGACCTGGACGTCTCGCTCCTCGACGGCGGCGTACGCGTCCCCGTGGACGCCGCCCTCAACGAGGTGCGGGCCCCGGCGGCGGCCGACCGGACCGCGCTCACCGTCCGGCTGGACGGCGTCGACCGGGGCAGGCCCGTTTCCCTCCTGCGGGCCGACGCGGCATCGGCGAGGGCCACCGCGGACGCGGCGCGCGCGGAGGGCTCCGTGAAGCTCGTCCGCGCCCGGGTGCACCTGCCCGGCCTGCCCCTGCTCTCCGTCGTCCGGGTCGACCAGGTGACCGCCCGCGCCGTCTGCGAGACCGGCGCCCCGCCCACCGCCGAGGCGAACCTGCTCGGCACCGTGACCGTCCTCGGCAAGCGCGTCACGCTCACCCCGGGCGGACGCAGCACGGTCCGCGTCCCGGGCGTCGGCGAGGTCGTCCTGGACCTGTCGCACCGCACCACCACGTCGACCACGGCCGCGGCGACGGCCCTCGACCTCCGGGTCGCCGTGAACCCGCTGGACCTGAACGTCGCCAAGGTCGAGGGCACGGTCACCCTCGCCGAAGCCGGCTGCGCCACACCCGGGCCGTCCTCGACGTCCCCGGCGCCCGCCCCGTCGACGGCCGCCCCCGCCCCCTCCCCGGCCGGGGCGGCCGGGCCCCGGGCGACCGACGGGAACCTGGCCGAGACGGGCGGCGACTCCCGCACGCCCTACCTCGCCGGAGGGGCGGCGGTCCTCCTCGTGGCGGGGGCCGCGGCCCTGAAGTTCGCCCGCCGCGCCCGCGCCTGACGCACACCGGTCCCGGCCGGCCCGCGAAGGGCCCGGCCGGGACCGGTGGTCACGCCCGGTCCGGCCGGCCGCAGCCCGCCATGACCAGGGCCTGGTCCAGGGCCTGGAGGAATCGATTCGTCGTCACCCGGTCCCGCACCGCCAGCCGCAGCCACTGCGGCCCCAGCCCCGGGAACGTGTCACCGCGCCGCGCCGCGAACCCCAGCGCCCGCAGCCGCTCCCGCACCACGTCCGCCCCCTCCACCCGGATCAGGACGAACGGTCCCTCCGCGGCCTCCACGGCCCGCACCTCGTCGAACTCCGCGAGCCCCGCCAGCAGGTGCGCCCGCTCCACGGCCACCCGCCGCGCCGCCTCCTCCGCCTCCGCCAGCGCCTCCCGCGACATGCACGCCTCGGCCGCCACCAACGCGGGCGTCGACACCGGCCACAGCGGCTGCGCGCGCTCCAGCGCCGCCACGGTGTCCGGCGCCGCCAGCACGTACCCGACCCGCAGGCCCGCGAGCCCCCACGTCTTCGTGAGGCTCCGCAGCACCACCAGCCCCGGCACGTCCGTCCGCCCGGCCAGCGCCTCCCGCTCACCCGGAACGGCGTCCATGAACGCCTCGTCCACGACCAGGGTCCGCCCCGGCCGCGCCAGCGCCGCGACCGCCTCCGCCGGGTGCAGGACCGACGTCGGGTTCGTCGGGTTGCCGACCACCACCAGGTCCGCGTCCTCGGGCACCCGCGCCGGGTCCAGCCGGAAGCCGTCCTCCTCGCGCAGCAGCACCCGGCGCACCTGGTGCCCCGCGTCCCGCAGCGCCGCCTCCGGCTCCGTGAACTGCGGGTGCACCACGACCGGTCGCCGCACCGGCAGCGCCCGCGCCAGCAGGACGAACGCCTCCGCCGCGCCCGCCGTCAGCAGCACCCGCCGCGCGGGCAGCCCGTGCCGCTCGGCGACCGCCGCGCGCGCCGCCCGCCCGTCGGGGTAGGCGGCCAGCCCCCAGAGGGACTGCGCGAGCCGCTCCCGCAGCCACGCGGGCGGGGTGTCCGTACGGACGTTGACGGCGAGGTCGGTCAGCTTCTCGTCCCGGACCTCCGCGTCACCGTGGTGCCGCAGGTCGTACGCGTCCGCGTCGCGGGGGCCGGGGAACGGTCTGTCGCTGTCTGTGTGGGTATACATGGCCGCCAGCCGGGGTGGGGGGACAGTGGGGGGTAGCGGCGGGCCGACGGCGTCGGCGGCCCGCCGGGTGACTCTCGGTGGCCGGACGGGGATCCGGCGCGGGGGATCAGCGGTTCAACGCCGCGTCCGTAACTCGAACACCGCGTCCCCACGGGTGTACCCCAGCCCCCCGGCGGGCAACCGCCCGTTCCCCCGCGCCACCGCCAACGCGCAGGTCACACGCGCCGCGCCGGAGGCGGACTTCCGCTTCGGCACGAGGAGTTCGCTCCCCGCCGCACCGAACACCCCGCACCGCGCCGCCTCCACCAGGGCCGCGGCCTCCGCCACCGACGGCGTGCCCGCCGCCGCCAGCGCCGCGCCCGACGGATGGGGCACCCCGACCCGGGCCAGCACGTCCGCCGGGTGGGCGCGCAGCGGGACCCCCAGGAGGGAGGCGGCCTCCACGAGGCCCGGCTCGCCGGCCTTCGCCCCCACCGTCGCCAGCGCCACCACCTCCTGCGGGCCCCGGCCCGCCTCCCGCAGGACCGCCGCGACCAGGTCGCACACCTCCCGCGCGGTCACCCCCCGCCGGGCGCCCACGCCCACCACCAGGCTCACGGCCGGCAGTGCCCGACGAACCGCCGTGCCGTCTCCGGCACCGCCGCCCAGTGCGTGTGCACGTAACTCGCGTGCACCCCGCCCCGGACGAAGCCCTCCACGCGCCGCTCCGGCTGCCGCAGCCCCCACGCGGGGACCTCCCCGGCGCCCGGCTCGATCACCGTGCGGTGGAACTCGTGGCCCCGCAGCCGCGTCCCGGCCGCCGCCACCGGGCTGTCGCTCACCGCGACCGCGTCCCGGTACCCCAGCGTCAGCCGCTCCGACATCCGCGCGTCCGCGTCCAGCACCCCGCACATCGGCCGCCCGTCCAGCGAACGCGCCAGGTACAGCAGGCCCGCGCACTCCGCCGCGACCGGGGCGCCCGACCGCGCCAGCGCGGCCACCGCGTCCCGCAGGGACTCGTTCGCGGACAGCTCCGGCCCGTACACCTCCGGGAAGCCGCCGCCGACCACCAGGCCGCGCGTCCCCTCCGGCAGCTTCTCGTCCCGCAGCGGGTCGAACGGCACCACCTCGGCGCCCGCCGCCGCCAGCAACTCGGCGTGCTCCGCGTACGAGAACGTGAACGCCGCCCCGCCGGCGACCGCCACCACCGGCCGCGCACCGGCCGCCGGCTCCCCGGCGTCCGACCGCGCCAGCGCCGCCGTGGGCGACCAGGGCTCCGCGTGCAGCGGCGGCGCCGAACGGGCCAGCGCCAGCAGCGCGTCCAGGTCGCACCCCTCCCGCACCTGCTCCGCCTGCGCCCGCACGGCGTCCACGGCCTGCGCCCGCCGCTCCGCCACCGGCACCAGGCCCAGGTGCCGCGACGGCGTCGACACGGCCGGCGCCCGCCGCAGCACGCCCAACACGGGCACGCCCGACTCGCCCAACGCCTCCCGCAGCAGGTGCTCGTGCCGGTCCGTGGCGACCTTGTTGAGGATCACCCCGCCGATCCGCACCCCCGGGTCCCACGACGCGAACCCGTGCACCAGCGCCGCCACCGACCGCGACTGCGACGAGGCGTCCACGACCAGCACCACCGGCGCCCGCAGCAACTTCGCCACCTGCGCCGTCGACGCCAACTCGCCCTGGTCGGCGGCGCCGTCGTACAGCCCCATCACGCCCTCGACGACGGCCAGGTCGCAGCCGCGCGCGCCGTGCGCGAACAGCGGCGCCACCAGCTCCGTACCGCACATGAACGCGTCGAGGTTCCGTCCGGGGCGGCCCGTCGCCAGCGCGTGGTAGCCCGGATCGATGTAGTCGGGGCCCACCTTGTGCGGCGACACCGCCAGACCACGGCCGGCGAACGCGGCCATCAGCCCCGTCGCGACCGTGGTCTTGCCCGCGCCGGAGGACGGCGCGGCGATGACGAGACGTGCTACCACTCGATGCCCCGCTGGCCCTTCTGACCGGCGTCCATCGGGTGCTTCACCTTGGACATGTCGGTGACCAGGTCGGCGAAGTCCACCAGCTCCTGCGGCGCGTTGCGGCCGGTGATCACGACGTGCTGCTGCCCGGGCCGGTCGCGCAGCACCTCGATCACCTCGGCGGTGTCGATCCAGCCCCAGTGCAGCGGGTAGGCGAACTCGTCGAGCACGTAGAACCGGTACGTCTCCGCGGCCAGGTCGCGCTTGACCTGCTCCCAGCCCTCCCGCGCCTTCTCCTCGTTGGACTGCTCGCCGTCCTTCGGGTCGCGCTGGATCCACGACCAGCCCTCGCCCATCTTGTGCCAGGCGACCGCGCCGCCCTCGCCGGTCGCGCCGAGCGCCTTGAGCGCGTTCTCCTCGCCGACCTTCCACTTCGCCGACTTGACGAACTGGAACACCCCGATCGGCCAGCCCTGGTTCCAGGCGCGCAGCGCCATCCCGAACGCGGCGGTCGACTTGCCCTTGCCCACCCCCGTGTGGACCATCACCAGCGGGCGGTTGCGGCGCTGGCGGGTGGTGAGACCGTCGTCCGGGACGACGGTCGGCTGTCCCTGCGGCACTATGCTGCCCTCCTCGTAGTACGAACATCCTTGACCAGCCCGGCGATCGCGTCCGCGCGCAGTTCGTCCAGCGTCACGGCACTACCGCCCAGGTCCCGCGCGAGCCCCGCGGCCAGACCGAGCCGTACGGGCCCGGCCTCGCAGTCCACGACGACCGACGCCGTCCCCTCCGCCGCGTGCAGCCCCGCCGCCCGCGCGGCCAGCCGCAGCGGCTCCGGACCCCCGGTCGCCCGCCCGTCCGTCACCACGACGAGCAGCGGGCGCCGCGCCGGGTCGCGCAGCCGCTCCACCCGCAGCACGTCGTGCGCCTTCAGCAGCCCCGCCGCCAGCGGCGTCCGGCCCCCGGTCGGCAGCCGCTCCAGCCGGGAGGCCGCCGCGTCCACCGACGACGTGGGCGGCAGCACCAGCTCCGCCTCCCGCCCCCGGAACGTCACCAGGCCCACCTTGTCGCGCCGCTGGTACGCGTCGAGGAGCAGCGACAGCACGGCGCCCTTCACCGCGCCCATGCGCTGCCGGGCCGCCATCGACCCCGAGGCGTCCACCACGAACAACACCAGGTTCCCCTCGCGTCCCTCCCGCACCGCCTGGCGCAGGTCGTCGCGGTGGACGACGAACCCGGGACCCGACCGGCCGCGGGCCCGCTGGTGCGGGGCCGCCGCCTGCACGGTGGCCGCCAGGTGCAGCTTCGTCAGGGCGCCCCGGGGACGGCGCGCCCCGGTGGTGCGGCCGTGCTCGGTGCGCGCCCGGGAGCGGCGCCCGGCGGCGCCGTCGCCGACCCCGGGGACCGTCAGCGCCTTCGTGCGGAACGGCTCGGCCGCCGCGACCGGCGCCTGCTCGCGCGCCGCAGCGGGGGCCGGGCCTGCGCCGGGGGAGGGGGCCGCCTCCGGCCGCTCCCCGGACGGCTCCGGCGCGCCGGTCTGCGGACCGGGCCCCTGCGCCTGCGGCGGAACGCCCCCGCCGCCACCGGGACCGCCGCCGTCACCGCCGTCGCCGTCCCCGTCCGGGCCGCCCTCGGGGCCCCGCGGGTCCGGGTCGGGCTCGTCGTCCCCGCCGAACTCCTCCAGCGTCTCGTCCAGTTTGTCCTCGTCGAGGCCCGGCGCGTCGAAGGGCGACCGCCGCCGCCGGTGCGGCAGCGCCAGCAGCGCGGCCTGCCGCACGTCCTCGACCGTCACGTCCGTGCGCCCGGCCCACGCGGCGAGCGCCGTCGCGGTCCGCGCCATCACGATGTCCGCGCGCATGCCGTCCACCTCGAACGCCGCGCACGTCGCCGCGATCTGCCGCAGCGCGTCGTCCCCGAGCCGCACCTTCGGCAGCAGCGCCCGCGCGGCCTCGATCCGCTCCCGCAGCGCGGCCTCCTCGCCGGCCCAGCGCGCCGCGAAGCCGGCCGGGTCGTCGTCGTACGCGAGGCGCCGCCGCACCACCTCGACCCGCTGCTCCGGGTCCCGCGACGCGGCGACCTCCACGGTCAGCCCGAACCGGTCCAGCAGCTGCGGACGCAGCTCGCCCTCCTCGGGGTTCATCGTCCCGACGAGCAGGAACCGGGCGGCGTGCCGCACGGAGACGCCTTCGCGCTCCACGTGGGAGGCGCCCATGGCGGCGGCGTCCAGCAGGAGGTCGACGAGGTGGTCGTGCAGCAGGTTGACCTCGTCGACGTACAGGATCCCCCGGTGCGCCTGCGCCAGCAGCCCCGGCTCGAACGCCTTCACGCCCTCGGACAGGGCCCGTTCGATGTCCAGGGCCCCGACGAGCCGGTCCTCGGACGCGCCGACGGGCAGCTCCACCAGGCGTGTCGGGCGCGAGACGCCCGGCGCGGTCCCGTGCGGCCCGTCGGGGCACTCCGGGTCGGGCGCCCCGGGCTCGCACGAGAAGCGGCAGCCCGCGACGACGTCCATGGAGGGCAGCAGCGCGGCGAGGGAACGCACCAGCGTGGACTTGGCGGTGCCCTTCTCACCCCGGACGAGCACCCCGCCGATGGTCGGCGCGACGGCGTTGAGCAGCAGGCTCAGCCGCATGTCGTCCATGCCGACGACGGCGGTGAACGGGTAGGGAACCGAGGCCATTAGTCGATGCCCCTTTCGAGGGAACTGCTGCGGTCGGAAGGGTCTGCGCCGCCGTGTCGGGCCACCGCGGCGGGGTCGTCCCCGCGCACGCGGGGGTGGTCGGCGGGTCGCGGCGGCGATGCGCGGCGCGGGGCCGTGGTCCCCGTGCACGCGGGGGCGGGCCCGCCGCCGGCCCGGTACCGGGCGGAGTCCCGGCGCGCTCCCCGCACGAGGGGGGACGGCCGCGCCGGGGAGCTCACGGCGCCCCCGGCGGGACGAACGGCAGCCCGCCCGGCGGGCCGTTCTCGATGAGCTTCCACAGGGCGTCCGTGTCCGCGTGCTCCTCGATCAGGTCCCCGAGCCGGTCCAACTGCTCCTCCCGCAGCGCGCCGAACGACGTGTCGGGCGCCGGGACGAAGCGCCGCCCGGCCGCCGCGGCGACCTCCCGCAGGAACGCCCGCCGGAAGCCGTCGCTCTCCAGCGACCCGTGCCAGTGCGTCCCCCACACGGCCCCCACGCGGCAGCCGTCCAGGAAGGGCTCGCCGCCCCGCACGTCCGCGACGCCGTGGTGGATCTCGTACCCCTCCACCCGCTCGCCCAGCGCCTCGCCCACCGGCCGGGCGAGGGTCTTCTCGGGCGCGAACCGCACCCGCACCGGCAGCAGCCCCAGCGCCCCGACGGAGCCCGCCCGGGACTCCACGTCGTCCTCGATGTGCTCGCCCAGCACCTGGAAGCCGCCGCAGACGCCCAGCACCGGCCGCCCCTCGGCGGCCCGCCGGGCCAGCGCGCCGGCCAGGCCACGCTCCCGCAGCCACGCCAGCGCCCGCACCGTGCCGCGCGTGCCCGGCACGACCACCAGGTCCGCGTCGGCCAGTTCCTCGGGCCGGTCCACGAACCGGACGACGACCCCCGGCTCGGCGGCCAGCGCGTCCACGTCCGTGAAGTTCGACATCAGCGGTACGGCGCACACCGCGACCCGCAGCACGTCCTCGCCGACCGGCGGCGCCACCACCGACTCGCGGACGGCGCCCCGCAGCGACACCCGCAGGCCGTCCTCCTCGTCGATGCCGAGCCCGTGGGCGTACGGCAGCACGCCGAACGTCCGGCGGCCCGTCAGGTCGTAGAGCATGTCGAGGCCCGGCTCCAGCAGCGTCACGTCGCCGCGGAACTTGTTCACCAGGTACCCGGCGACGAGCGCCTGGTCCTCGGGCGCGAGCAGCGCCGTCGTCCCGAAGAACTGGGCGAACACCCCGCCCCGGTCGATGTCGCCGACCACGACGACGGGGAGGCCCGCGGCCCGCGCGATGCCCATGTTGACGATGTCGTTGCGGCGCAGGTTGATCTCGGCGGGGCTGCCCGCGCCCTCGCAGATCACCGCGTCGTGCGTGGCGCGCAGCTCCTCCAGGCACTCCACGACCGTGCCGAACAGCGCCTGCTGCCGCCCGCCGTGGTAGCCGCGCGCGCTCAGTTCCCCGACCGGCCTGCCCATCAGCACGACCTGGCTGGACCGGTCGCCGCCCGGCTTCAGCAGCACCGGGTTCATCAGCGCGGTGGGCTCGACGCGGGCGGCCTGCGCCTGCATCGCCTGCGCCCGCCCGATCTCGGCGCCCTCGCGCGTCACGAACGAGTTGAGGGACATGTTCTGCCCCTTGAACGGCGCGACCTTCACGCCCTGCCGGACCAGCCAGCGGCAGATCCCGGCCGTCACCACGCTCTTGCCCGCGTCGGACGTCGTCCCCGCGACCAGCAGTCCCCCGCTCACACGCCCCTCCGCTTCCACACCCCGTACAGCAGCCGCCCGCCCGCGCAGACGGCCAGCGCCAGCCCGCCGACGCGGCGCGACAGCCGCACCGCCCGTTCGATGTCCGCCACCTCGACGGCCCGCCCCCCGCCGTTGAGGACCGGCCGGTGCTCGACCCGCCCCCCGTACGAGAGGGTGCCGCCGAGCCGTACGCCCAGGGCCCCCGCGAACGACGCCTCGACGGGGCCCGCGTTGGGCGACGGGTGCCGGCGCGCGTCCGCCCGCCAGGCCCGTACGGCCCCGCGCGGGTCACCGCCCGCGACGACGGCGAGCGCGGCCGTCAGCCGGGCCCCGGGCGCGCCGGCGACGTCGTCGAGCCGCGCCGACGCCCAGCCGAACCGGCGGTGGCGCGGCGACCGGTGGCCGACCATCGCGTCCAGCGTGTTGACCGCCCGGAAGGCCACCAGGCCCGGCACGCCGCCGAGCGCCCCCCACACGAGGGCGCCGACCACCGCGTCGGAGGTGTTCTCGGCGACGGACTCCACCACGGCCCGCGCGATGCCCGGCCCGTCCAGGGCCTGCGGGTCGCGCCCGCACAGGTGCGGCAGCCGCTCGCGGGCCGCCTCCACGTCGCCGGCGGCCAACGCGCCGCCGATCGCCCGTGCCTCCCGACCCAGCGACGTCCCGCCGACGACGGCCCACACGGTGGCGGCGGTCAGCGCGACGGACGCGGCGCCCCGCCCCCGCACGGCCCGTGCGGCGAGCGCGGCGGCCGCGGTGGCGCCTCCGGCGCACACGGCGGTGTGGAGCGCTCCCCAGCCGCGGTGGTCGTGCCACAGCGCGCGTTCGACGGCACCCGCGGCCCGCCCGAAGGCGGCGACGGGGTGGCCGCGGCGGGGGTCCGCGAAGAGCAGGTCGCCGAGGAGCCCGGCGGTGGCGCCGTACGCGAAGACTCGATCGTCCCGCATCGGCTCAGCAGCCCGGTGCGCCGGATCGGCCACGGGCCCGCGAGCCGGGGCTCGGGGTTCTCGACGTACGGGAAGGAACGCAGCCGGGCATGCGCAATGTCCTCACTCAGGGTCCGCGCCCTGGCTCGACGTGACCGGCGGTGAGAGTTCCTGGCTCCCGGGCGCCCCGCGACGGCGTGTCGCGCGGAGCCCGGTGACAGTGGCGGGACCGCGCCGGATTCGCACCGGGCTTCCTCTCCTGCCGCCGGATATGGCCTGGGCAGTCCACCACGGCCCGCGAAGGCCCGTCAACTCACCCTTGACCTGCGGCGGAGCGGTGTGCCGAGCCCCACAGGCCGGCCGCGGGACGGCCCGGGGACGGCCTGAGGACAGTCCGGGGACGGCCTGGGGACGGCCGGCGGTGGGCCGTACGACGACGGCTGGGCCGGCCGTACCGCGGGGGTACGACCGGCCCAGCCGGATGCTTCGGCCCTGCTCAGGCCACGATCAGGTAGATCCCGTACGCGACGGCCGCGGCGCACAGCGCGAAGCAGGCGTACGCGCCGGTGCGGGCCAGGGCGGCGGAACCCCCCTGGACGGAGGCCCGCTCCTGCCGGGAGAGGCCCACCAGGCCGAGGGCGAACAGGCCGACGATTGCGACGGTGGAGACGAGGCCCACGCCGAAGACGGAGCCGAGGGCTGCCCAGTCGATGTCCATAGCGATGCCGTTCTTTCCTTACACCGCGGCCGTGGGCGCCGCGCCGGTCGCGGCGGCCGGGGCCGGGATGGTGGTCTTGAGGGCGTCGTCCGCCGGATCGGCGGCGACGGTGCCGGCGGGCGGCGGGATGACGGCCGCGATGGCGGTGGTGACGACCCCGGCGGGTTCGGTCCCACCGGAGACCCCGGTGCCGTTCTCGTCCTCGTCCTCGTTGACGTTGGTGTGGTCGACGACCTGGCGGCGCGAGATGAGCCAGATGGCGGCGGAGGAGCCGACGAGGAAGGCCGCGACGACCGCGACGCCCCAGTCGCCCTGGCGGGCGACGAGCTCGGCGAGCGCGGCGACCAGGCCGGCGGCCGGCAGGGTCAGGCCCCAGGCGACGAACATCCGGGTGGCGGTGGACCAGCGGACCACACCGCCCTTGCGGCCGAGGCCCGCGCCCATCACGGCGCCGGAGCAGACGTGGGTGGTGGAGAGCGAGAAGCCCAGGTGGGAGGAGGCCAGGATCACGGTCGCGGCGCCGGTCTGGGCGGCGAAGCCCTGCTGCGGCTGGAGGTCCGTGAGGCCCTTGCCCATGGTGCGGATGATGCGCCAGCCGCCCAGGTAGGTGCCGAGCGCGATGGCCAGGCCGGCGGAGACGATGACCCACACGGGCGGGTTGGAGCCGGGGGCGAGGGCACCGCCGGCGACCAGGGCGAGGGTGATGATGCCCATGGTCTTCTGCGCGTCGTTGGTGCCGTGGGCGAGGGAGACCAGGCCGGCGGAGGCGATCTGGCCGGCCTTGTAGCCCTTGCGGCCGGTCTTCTCGTCGATGTTCGCGCCGACCTTGTACGTGAGGCGGGCGGCGACCATCGAGGCGACGCCGGCGACCACCGGGGCGGCGACGGCCGGGATCAGGACCTTGGTGAGGACGACGCCGCCGTTGACGCCGCTGACGCCGATGGACGCGACGGTCGCGCCGATCAGGCCGCCCATGAGGGCGTGGGAGGAGCTGGACGGCAGGCCGACCAGCCAGGTCAGGAGGTTCCAGAGGATCGCGCCGACGAGGGCGGCGAGGATGACCTCCGGTTGGATGCCCGTCTCGTCGACCAGACCTTTGGAGATCGTCTTGGCGACCTCCACGGAGAGGAACGCGCCCACCAGGTTCAGCACGGCCGACATGGCCACCGCCGCCTTGGGCTTCATCGCGCCGGTCGAGATGGTCGTGGCCATCGCGTTGGCGGTGTCGTGGAAACCGTTTGTGAAATCGAACACGAGAGCTGTCACGACCACAATGGCGAGCAGCAGCGTGATGTGTTCCATTTACCCAGGCAATCGTTCGACGTCAGTGGCCCGCTGAACGTAGGCAACCTGAGTGAACGGAAGGTGAACTGGGCCGGGCCGCGTGGTGTCCCGACCTGTGAGCCGGGATTCCGGTTGCGCCCCGGCCCCGGAATCACGCCCTTCGGGGCACCGGAACCGGGTCGGACCGAGATGCTCGTCACTTCCGGGCCGGTCCGCCCGCTGGCATGATCCACCGCATGGCGAAGGACGGCGGGGCGGACGGGAAGGCCCCCGGCGGGGCGGCCGGGGAGGCTCTCGGCGGGGCGGCCGGGGCGGCGGTCGAGGAGGCGTGGGACGCCCTGGTCGCCACGGCGCGCAGGACCGCGGCCGACGGGCTGGTCGTCGGCACCTCGGGGAACGTCTCCGTACGGGTCGGGGACCTGCTGCTCGTCACCCCGAGCGGCGTGCCGTACTCCCGACTGACCGGGGACGACGTCGTCGCCGTCGACCTGGACGGGCGGCGGGTCCGCGGCACGCTGCCGCCGACCAGCGAGCTGCCGCTGCACCTGGCCGTGTACCGGTCCACCGACGCCGGGGCGGTCGTCCACACCCACGCCGTGCACGCCACCGCCGTGTCGACCCTCGTCGACGAGCTGCCGCCGATCCACTACGTGGCCGGCGCCCTCGGCGGGCCCGTCCGCGTCGCCCCGTACGCCCTGTACGGCACGCGGGAGCTGGCCGACCACATGCTCGCCGCCCTGGCCGGGCGCACCGCCTGCCTCCTGCGCAACCACGGCACGGTCGCCTACGGCGCGACGCTCGACCAGGCGTACGACCGCACCGCCCAGCTGGAGTGGATGTGCCGGGTCTGGCTCGCCGCCGACAGCCACCCCACCCGCACCCCGGCGCTCCTCACCCCGGCCCAGTTGGCCGAGGCCACCGAGAAGCTCCGCGGCTACGGCCGCCCCGACTGACCCACCCGACCCCCGGCCCCCGGCCTCAGCCACCCGGCCCCGCCCCGTCCCGGCCGCCCGGCCCCCGAGCCGCCCCGCCGTGCCCGCCGCGTTGCGCCCCGCCCCGCCCCGCCCCGGCCGTCCGGCCCTCCGTGGCCTCGGCTGCCCGCTGCCTCGCGTCCTGCCCCGGCTGCCCCGCTCGGCCCCGCCCACCGCGTTGCGGCCCGCTCGGCCCCGATCCGGCCGATCCGCCCGACCCTGCCCCGGCTCTCCTGGCCGGCCCGTCGCCCGGTGGCCGCCGCCCCGCCCCGGCTCGGCCGCCCCGACTGACCTCCGGCCCCCGGCCCCCGGCCTCAGCCACCCGGCCCCGCCCCGTCCCAGCCACCCGCCACCCAGAGCCCCGCCCCCGCCGTCCGCGTCGCCCCGCCCGGCCCGTCACCCGGTGGCCGTCGCCCACTGGCACGGCCCGGCCGGTGTGCGGACACTGGACGGGTGCGTTCCCCGACAGGCGCGGCGGTGGCCGCAGCCACAGTGATCGGTGCCGGGACGGCCGCCGTGGCGGCCGGCCGGTACGCCAGTGGCGTGGCGCTCAGGCCGCGCCCGGGGCGGCTCCTGCCCGGCGAGCCCCGGCTCACCGTGCACGCCACCGGCCCCGGCCGGGTCACCCTCACCCGCGCCCTGCCCTCCCTCCGCCCCGGCACGTACGGACTGGAGGGCCCCGGCGTCCACGCGGTCGTCGGTCCCGTCCTCGGCGACGTGCCGCACGCCCCCGACGCCGTCGTGCGCCGCCTCGAACGCGTCGACCACGGCACCCTCGAACCCGGCACCCGCGTCCGCCTCACCCCGAAGCTCCACTCCGGCACCCCCGCCTCCGCGCTCGGCCTCCCGTACGAGGACGTCGAGGTGGCCGGCGAGCTGGGCCCCCTGCCCGCCTGGTACGTCCCGGGCGTCCGCACCACATGGGTGATCACCGCGCACGGCCTGGGCGCCACCCGCGAGCACCCGCTGAACGTGCTGGGCTTCCTCAACGGCGGGCTGCGCTTCCCCGTCCTGAACCTCGCCTACCGCGGCGACCCGGGCGCCCCCCGCCCCGCCGACGGCCTCGGCCACCTCGGGGAGTCCGAGTGGCGCGACCTCGACGCGGCCGTCCGCCACGCCGTCCACCACGGAGCCGAAGCCGTCATCCTGTACGGCTGGTCGACCGGCGCCGCCATGGCCCTGCGCACCGCCGCGCACGGCCGCCTGCGCGACCGGATCGCCGGCCTCGTCCTCGACTCGCCGGTCCTCGACTGGCAGGCCACCCTCCGCGCCCTGGCCGCCGCCCACCACGTCCCCTCCGCCCTGCTCCCCCTCGCCGTCCGGGCGGCACAGGGCAGGGCCGGACTGGACGGCGAGGACCTCGGCCGGGCCGCCGGCCCCGACATGCCGAAGGTGCCCGCGCTCGTCTTCCACGGCCCCGACGACACCGTCGCCCCCTGGGCGGCGACCCGCGCCTTCGCCGCCCGCCACCCCGGCCTCGTCACCCTCCGCGCGATCCGCCACGCGCCGCACGCCGCCATGTGGAACGCCGGTCCCGAGCGGTACGAGGAGGCCCTGCGCCGCTTCCTCACCCCGCTCCTCTGAGCCGACGCCCCCCTTCCGTTTGGGCTTTCGGGCCGTCAGCGGGAAGACTGCCCCCCGTGACGTCTCGAAAGCCCGATGAGCAACTGGCGCGCAACTCCAGACTCCGACTCGTCCGGCCCCGGTCGCTGGCGACGACCGCCCGGCGGGCGGTGGCCGACCGGCGGACGCGACCGGCCCCGCGCCCGCCGGAGGGCACGCCACCGCGGGCGGAGCTGGCCCGCCAGGCCCGGCGGGTCCTGGCCGACGCCGTGCGCGTCGCCCGCTGGGCCGCCGTCGACCGCGGCCCCGTCACCACCCCCGGATCGGCCCGCGAACGGGCCGCCGCCGCGCTCGGCCTGACGCGGGAGCAGATCGGCACGGCCTGGGACCGCGCCCGGCTCGCCGGGCTCGTCGAGATCCACGGCGACACGGTCCGCCCCGGCTGGCGGCTGCGCGCCTGGGACCGCGACGACTCCGCCGCGCTGCGCGGCTGGGTCGCGCTCCTCGACGCCTGGTCGCTCGCCCACCCCGCCCCGCAGGACGCCGAACCCGCCGCGGTCGCCGAGGTCGTGGAGGCCGTCCCGCAGGTCCTCTCCCTCCTCCAGCTCTCCGCCGGCCCCGTGCCCGTACCGGCCCTGCTCGACCTGGTCCGGCAGCGCGTCGCCGAGCTGCGCGAGCAGCGCTGCGAGGTGCCGTACGCCGCCGAGGCGGGAACGCGGCCGGAGCCGGGGGGCCCGGCCGGCGCCCCGGCGCGCGACGGGCGGCGGGAGGGCACGGACGCGGCCCCCGACCCGGACGCCCTGCCCGGCCTGCTCGACTGGGCGCTGGAGGGTCTCGCCTCCGTCGGCGCCCTGACCCTCGGCGGCGGCCAGGCGACGCTCACCCCGCTCGGCAACTGGGCGGTGTGGGTCAAGCTGGAGCAGATCTGCGTCGCCGCCCAGAGCCCCGCCGGACACATCGAGCAGTCCGCGGAGGACATGCTGCGCGGCTGCGTCCGGCTCACCCCCGGCCCGGCCCGCGCCGAGTACCGCGCCTGGCTCGCCGCCCGGCCCGTCGGCAGGGCCGTCGCCGAACTGCTCACCGTCGCCCGCGGCGACGACGCCCTCCTGCGCGGGCTGGCCTTCGAGGCCCTCCGCGTGGTGGGCGCCGCCGCCGAGGCCGAGGTGCGCGCCGCCGCCGGTGAACCGTCACTGCGCCCGTACGCCCTGCTCTGGCTCGCCGAGCACGAGGGCGCCGACCCCGACGAGGCGCCGGACGTCCTCACCCGCGAGGAGGCGACCTGGCTCTGGGTGGACACCGCCGCGGCCCTCGTCGACCACGGCGAGAGCGACCTCCTCGTACGGCACCTGGAGTCCGCCGTGCAGGGCACCGTCCCCGCGCTGCTCGACGAGGTCCGCGAGGCCGGCCACCCCCGCACGGTGCAGGTGCTGGTCGCCCTGGCCGCGGCGCACCCCGACCCGGCCCTCGCCAAGGCGGTCCGCCGCGCCGCGTTCCAGGTCCACACGGGCAGCGCCTGACGCCCCCGGCCCGGTGCGCCGGGGGCGTGCGCCCCGAGGTCCCGGAGGCCGCCCCGGCGCCCCGCGCCGCCCGGCCGCCCGGCAGGCGGCCGGGCCTTCCGCGCGCCCCGAGGGCGCGGGGCCCCGCCGCCGGGCCCCCGCGCCCCGGAAAAGCAGTTGCATGCGCCCGTTAGACTGGCCCGTATGGCCATTCTCCCTGTGCATTAGACGGTGTCGACGTCACCGCAGCCGCCGTCCACCCACCGTCCCCCCGCCCTGGAGTCTGTCCGTGATCACCGCCACCGGCCTTGAGCTGCGCGCCGGCGCACGCGTCCTCATCGAGTCCGCCTCGTTCCGCATCGCCAAGGGCGACCGCATCGGCCTCGTCGGCCGCAACGGCGCCGGCAAGACCACCCTCACCAAGTGCCTCGCCGGCGAGGGCGTCCCCACCGCCGGCACCATCACCCGCTCCGGCCAGGTCGGCTACCTCCCGCAGGACCCGCGCACCGGCGACCTCGACGTGCTGGCCCGCGACCGGATCCTCTCCGCCCGAGGCCTGGACGAGCTGATCCGCAAGATGCGGCTGAACGAGGAGCGCATCGCCACCGGCAAGGGCTCCACCCGCGAGAAGGCCCTCAGGCAGTACGAGCGCCAGGAGACCGAGTTCCTGACCAAGGGCGGGTACGCCGCCGAGGCCGAGGCGTCCACCATCGCCGCCGCCCTGGGCCTGCCCGACCGGGTGCTCGGCCAGCCGCTGCACACGCTCTCCGGCGGCCAGCGCCGCCGCATCGAGCTGGCGCGGATCCTCTTCTCGGACGCCGACACGCTGCTCCTGGACGAGCCGACCAACCACCTCGACGCCGACTCGATCACCTGGCTGCGCGACTACCTCAAGACGTACCGCGGCGGCTTCGTCGTCATCTCCCACGACGTCGACCTCGTCGAGACCGTCGTCAACAAGGTCTTCTACCTGGACGCCAACCGGTCCGTGATCGACATCTACAACATGGGCTGGAAGCTCTACCAGCGCCAGCGCGAGGACGACGAGAAGCGCCGCCGCCGCGAGCGGCAGAACGCCGAGAAGAAGGCCGCCGCGCTCAACGCCCAGGCCGACAAGATGCGCGCCAAGGCCACCAAGACGGTCGCCGCGCAGAACATGGCCCGCCGCGCCGAGAAGCTGCTGTCCGGCCTGGAGGAGACGCGCCAGTCCGACAAGGTCGCCAAGCTGCGCTTCCCCGAGCCCGCGCCCTGCGGCAAGACCCCGCTCACGGCGGAGGGGCTGTCCAAGTCGTACGGCTCGCTGGAGATCTTCACCGACGTCAGCCTGGCCATCGACAAGGGCTCCCGCGTCGTCATCCTCGGCCTCAACGGCGCCGGCAAGACGACCCTGCTGCGGCTGCTCGCCGGCGTCGAGAAGCCCGACACGGGCCAGGTCACGCCGGGCCACGGCCTGAAGCTCGGCTACTACGCGCAGGAGCACGAGACGCTCGACCCGGAGCGCACGGTCCTGGAGAACATGCGCTCGGCCGCGCCCGACCTGGACCTGGTCGAGGTCCGCAAGGTCCTCGGCTCGTTCCTCTTCTCCGGCGACGACGTCGACAAGCCGGCCGGCGTCCTCTCCGGCGGCGAGAAGACCCGCCTCGCCCTGGCCACCCTCGTCGTCTCCTCGGCGAACGTGCTGCTCCTCGACGAGCCGACGAACAACCTCGACCCGGCCAGCCGCGAGGAGATCCTCGGCGCGCTGCGCACCTACAAGGGCGCGGTCGTCCTGGTCACCCACGACGAGGGCGCCGTCGAAGCCCTCCAGCCGGAGCGGATCATCCTCCTCCCGGACGGGGTCGAGGACCTGTGGGGAGCGGACTACGCAGACCTCGTGTCCCTCGCCTGATCATTCCCGTATGGATCATTCAGCCTAGTCGCGCTCCTTCATCTGAGTGAGGGGATCTCATACCGCGGCGTGGCATCCGGCAGATTTTCCGGCACCGGCGCCGCCCCGCGCATTTCTTTACGGTGCGCCGCTGACCTGGTACTTCGTCGTCGGGCGCGCGCCGCGTCCGGGATTTCCGCGCGCGGCGCGGTCGCCGGACGGCGAAACCCGCGGCCACAGACCTCGTCGAATGGCTGGCCATGTGGCCCCGGAGGGGTGATCATGAGAAGTCCAGAGCGCACTTCCCATGAGGAGGCACGGGTGGCCGAGACTCTGAAGAAGGGCAGCCGGGTGACCGGCGCCGCGCGCGAGAAGCTCGCGGCAGACCTGAAGAAGAAGTACGACGCCGGCGTGAGCATCCGGGCCCTGGCCGAGGAGACCGGCCGGTCCTACGGATTCGTCCACCGGATGCTCACCGAGTCCGGAGTCGTGTTGCGCGGACGCGGTGGAGCGACGCGGGGCAAGAAGGCCACGTCGGCCTGATCGCCGTGCGCGGGTCGTGAGGCGTCCCGGCGGTTCCGGCAGTGCCGTCCGGCCGTCGTCGGCCGTGGTTCGCCACGGTCAGGCGGTCGACCGGATGGTTACCGTGCAGTAATTTGTCGGTCGGCGCAGCTGTTCCGGCTGCGCCGACCGATCGCTGCACCGGATCCGGAGGCGTCCCATGACCTCGATCGACCCTGCCCTCGTCGTGCTCGACAAGGACGGCGTGCGTCTCGCCGTCGAGGACGGCGTCGCCACGGTGACCCTCGCCAACCCGGCGAAGCGCAACGCCCAGTCGCCCGCCCTGTGGCGGGCCCTCACCGAGGCCGGGCGAGCGCTGCCCGGCAGCGTGCGGGTCGTGGTGCTGCGCGCGGAGGGCGTGTCGTTCTCCGCCGGTCTCGACCGGCAGGCGTTCACCCCGGAGGGGTTCGACGGGGAGCCGTCGTTCCTCGACATGGCGCGCGGTTCCGACGAGGACCTGGACGCGACCATCGCCGAGTACCAGGAGGCGTTCACCTGGTGGCGCCGCAACGACATCGTGTCGGTCGCGGCCGTCCAGGGCCACGCGATCGGTGCCGGCTTCCAGCTCGCCCTCGCCTGCGACCTGCGGGTCGTCGCGCAGGACGTGCAGTTCGCGATGCGCGAGACCAGCCTGGGCCTGGTGCCCGATCTGGGCGGGACGCAGCCGCTCGTCGCCGCGGTCGGCTACGCCCGCGCGCTGGAGATCTGCGCCACGGGCCGGTTCGTCCACGCCGACGAGGCCGAGCGCATCGGTCTGGCCAACCTCGTGGTGCCCGCCGGCGAGCTGGACGCGGCCGTGCGGGACCTGGCCGCCGCCCTGCTCGCCGCGCCGCGCGACGCCGTCGTCGAGACCAAGGCGCTGCTGCGCGGCGCGACCGGGCGTACGTACGAGGAGCAGCGCGCCGCCGAGCGCGCCGCCCAGGCCCGCCGCCTCCGCGACCTCGCGGGCCTCTCCGACTGAGCCGTCCGCCCACGCCGTCCCCGCCACGCCCCGCCCACGCCCCGTCCCGTCCCCGCCCTCGGGCGCCCGTGGCCCGGGGCAGGGATGGGGCCGGGCTCAGAAGCCGCGGCGGGCGCCCCCGTCGACTGGGAGCATCACACCCGTCAGGTACGAGGCGGCGGGGGAGAGCAGGAACGCCGCCGTCGTGCCGAACTCCTCCGGCGTGCCGTAGCGGCGCAGCGGGATCCGCGCCTCGTTGGCCGCCCGCGCGGCCGCGGCGTCACCCGACAGGGCGTCCAGCTCCCGCACCCGGTCCGTGTCGATGCGCGACGGCAGCAGGCCCACGACGCGGATGCCGCGCGGCCCCAGCTCGTCCGCGAGGGACTTGGCGAACCCCGCCAGGCCGGGGCGCAGGCCGTTGGAGATGGTCAGCCCGGGGATCGGCTCGTGCACCGAGGCGGACAGCACGAAGCCGATGACCCCGCCCTCCTTCAGCACGGCCGCCGCGGCGCGGGCCAGCCGCACGGCGCCCATGAACACCGAGTCGAACGCGGCCCGCCACTGCTCGTCGGTGTTGTCGGCGGCCCAGCCGGGCGCCGGCCCGCCGACGCTGACCAGCACGCCGTCCAGCCCGCCGAAGTGCGACCGCGCGGTGGCGATCAGCCGGTCCGCCGCGGCCGGGTCGGCGTTGTCCGCGGCGACTCCCACCGCGCCGGGGCCGAGCGCGGTGGCGGCGTCCTCGACGGCCTTCGCTTCGCGCGACGACAGGACGACCTTCGCGCCCTCCGCCACCAGGGCCTTCGCCGCCGCGTGGCCGAGGCCGCGGGACGCGCCCGTCACGACGTACACACGGTCTTTCAGTCCGAGATCCATGCGCCTATCCTGCCGGGTCGTCCGGCGCCAGCGCGAGGGCCGTCGCCACCAGCCCGACGTGGCTGAACGCCTGCGGGAAGTTGCCCAGCTGCCGCCGTGCCACCGGGTCGTACTCCTCCGCCAGCAGCCCCACGTCGTTGCGCAGCTCCAGCAGCCGTTCGAACAGCTCCCGCGCCTCCTGCACGCGGCCCATCATGCGCAGCGCGTCCGCCATCCAGAACGAGCAGGCGAGGAACGTCCCCTCCCCGCCGGGCAGCCCGTCCACCGCGATCCCGTCGGTGCCGTACCGGCGGATGAAGCCGTGGTGCCCCAGCTCCGCCCGCACCGCCTCCACCGTGCCGACCACCCGTGGGTCGTCCGGCGGGAGGAAGCCGACCCGCGGGATCATCAGCGTCGCCGCGTCCAGCTCCGCCGACCCGTACGCCTGGGTGAACGTGTTGCGCACCGGGTCGTAGCCCCGCTCGCACACCTCCCGGTGCACCTCGTCGCGCATCGCCCGCCACCGCGCCACGTCCCCCGGCAGGGACGGGTCCTGCTCCAGCGTGCGCACCGCCCGGTCGGCCGCCACCCACGCCATGACCTTCGAGTGCACGAAGTGCCGGCGCGGCCCGCGCACCTCCCACAGCCCCTCGTCCGGCTGGCGCCACGTCGACTCCAGGAACCCCAGCAGGCTCAGCTGCAGCGCCCACGCCTGCCGCTGCGGCACCATCCCCACCTCGCGCGCCAGCTCCAGCGAGTCCATCACCTCGCCGTACACGTCGAGCTGGAGCTGCTTCACGGCGGCGTTGCCGATCCGGACCGGGCGCGCCCCGCCGTAGCCGCGCAGCCACGGCACCTCGGTCTCGGGGAGCCGCCGCTCGCCCCCCAGGCCGTACATGATCTGGAGGTCCGCCGGGTTGCCCGCGACGGCCCGCAGCAGCCAGTCCCGCCAGGCGGCGGCCTCCTCCACGTACCCGGCCGACAGCAGCGCCCGCAGGGTCAGCGTCGAGTCGCGCAGCCAGCAGTAGCGGTAGTCCCAGTTCCGTACGCCGCCCAGCTCCTCCGGCAGGGACGTGGTCGCGGCGGCGACGATCCCGCCGGTCGGCGCGTACGTGAGCGCCTTCAGCGTGATCAGCGAGCGCATCACCGCCTCCCGGTACGGCCCCTCGTACGTGCACCGCGCCGACCAGGACTTCCAGTCCTCCAGGGTGTGCTCCAGCGCCTCGTACGGGTCGACGAGCGGCGGGCGCGGTTCGTGCGAGGGGTGCCAGGTGAGGCAGAACGCGACCTTCTCGCCGGGGCCGACCGTGAACGACGAGCAGGTGCTGTACTGCTGGCCCCAGGTCTTCACCTCCGGTTCGCTGCGCAGCCACACGGAGTCCGGGCCGGCGACGGCGACCCGGTGGCCGTCGGAGCGCCGCATCCACGGCACGACCGACCCGTAGTCGAAGCGCAGGCGCAGCACGGACGACACCTCGACCCGGCCGGCCACGCCCTCCACGATCCGCATCACGTCGGGCGCGCGGTCGCGGTGCGGCATGAAGTCGACGACGCGCACGGTGCCGGTGCGGGTCTCCCACACGGACTCCAGGACCAGGGAATCGCCCACGTAGCTCCGCCGGGTGCAGGTCCGGGCACCGGCGGGCGCGATCCGCCAGTGGCCGTTGTTCTCGTCGCCCAGGAGCGCGGCGAAGCAGGCACCGGAGTCGAAGCGGGGCAGGCAGAGCCAGTCGATCGAACCGTCCCTGCCCACCAGAGCGGCGGTCTGCAGATCGCCGATGAGGGCATAGTCCTCGATGTGTTGGGTCACGTCCTGGCGTGTTCCCACGGCGGAGAAGCGCCAATCAGTCAGCCCGCCCCGCGGGGCGCGTGACCTGCGGCGGCGTACCGCGCCGTGTGGGCCGTGTCACAGGGGCGCGGGGTCAGGCGCCCGCGGGCTCCCGCGCGGCCGGCGCGCCCTCCGCCTCCGCGGAACCGCCCCCCTCGGCCGCCGCCCGGTCGCGGCGCTCCCGGCGGACCAGGACGACCCACCCCACGGGGACACCCGCGGCGAACAGCCACCACTGCACGGCGTACGCCATGTGGGCGCCGATGGAGTCGTGATCCGGGTCCGGGATCGGCTCGGGGGAGCCCCCGGTCGGGGCGGGCTCCGTCAGCTCCAGGTAGCCGCCGAGCACCTGCCGGTCCAGCCGCTCGGCCTGCTGCCGGCTGTTGATGAGCATGACCTGGCGCGGCGGCAGGCCCCGCAGGTCCTTGATGCCGCTGCTGCCGGTCGTCTGGTCGGCCATGAGCCGGCCGACCACCGTGACCCTGCCCCTCGGGGCGGGCGGCACGTCCGGGTACGCCCTCTGGTCCGAGGCGGCGGGGACCCAGCCGCGGTTGACGAGGACGGCCCGCCCGTCGTCGAGGACGAGCGGGGTCAGGACGTGCATGCCGACCCGGTCGTCGGCGTTGGTGCGGCGGCGGACGACGACCTCGTGGGCCGTGTCGAACGTGCCGGTCGCGGTCGCGCGGCGCCAGTAGTCGGCGCGCGGGACCGTGTGCCCGGGCGAGGTGAGCTCGGTCACGGGGACCGGTTCCGCCTTCAGGTTGTCCGCGATCAGGGCGTTCTGGGCGACCCGGCGCTCGTGCCGGTGGAACTGCCAGAAACCCAGCTCGACCATCACCGGGATCAGGACGAGGGCGACGAGGGTGAGGATCACCCACTGCCGGGACAACAGGAAGCGGTACACCCCACGACCGTACCTCCGCCGCCGCCGGGTCCCGTCCCCGGGTCCCGCCCCCGGGTCACACCCTGTCGACGATTCCCACCTTGCCCTCCGCGCGGGCGCAGTGCGCGCCGCAGTACCAGCGGCCGTCCGCCTCGACGCCCTGCCCGATGATCTGGACGCGGCAGTGCTCGCAGATGGGCGCCATGCGGTGGATGGCGCAGGCGAAACAGTCGAAGACGTGCACGGCGCCCTGCGCGTGCACCTCGAAGGACATGCCGTACTCGTTCCCGCAGACCTCACAACGTGCCATGCGCCACAGGGTGCGCGGGCGGCGGTCGGAACGGAGGGCGGCGCGCCCGGCCGTCACCCGTTCGACCGGACGACCCCCGCGGCTCAGCCGTCGGCCGGGGCGACGTCCCGGAGGAGATGGGTGAAGGCGGCCTCGTCGACGACGGGCGTGCCGAACGACTTCGCCTTGAGGACCTTCGACGTGCCCGCGTCCGGGTCGTTGGTGACCAGCAGGCTGGTCAGCCGCGAGACGCTGGTCGCCACGTGCAGCCCCGCCTCCACGGCCCGGTCCTCCAGCAGCTCGCGCTCGACGGACGTGTCACCCGAGAACGCCACCCGCATGCCCTGCTTGAGCGGTTTGTCCGACTCGTACCGTCCGGGGTTGGGGTACGGGCACGCCGGACGCTTCCGCGCCGGGCGCCAGCCGCCGGACCCGTACGCGGCCTGACGACCGATCCGGGGCGTCCCCGCGGTGGGCGGCGCCGACCACTCGACGAGCGGGCGGCACTCCAGCAGCGGCAGCCGCACGCCGCGCTCGGCCGCCGCGCGCAGGCTCGGCCGGAACGCCTCCGCCAGCACCCGCGCGTCGTCCAGCGCGTGGTGGGCCTGCCGCTGGCGGACGCCGAAGTGGGCGGCGAGCGACTCCAGCTTCATGTTGGGCAGCGGCAGCGCCAGCTCCTTCGCCAGCGCCATGGTGCACAGCCGCTGCCGCACCGGCGCGGTGCGCTCCGCGCGGGCGTACTCGCGGGCGATCATCGTCCAGTCGAAGTACGCGTTGTGCGCGACCAGGACCCGGCCGTCGAGCCGCTCCGAGAACGCGGCGGCCACGTCGGCGAAGAGCGGCGCGCCCTCCAGCACGTCGCTCGTCAGCCCGTGGATCCACACCGGCCCCGGGTCGCGCTCCGGGTTGACCAGCGTGTACCAGTGGTCCTCCACCTCGCCGCGCGCGTCGAGCCGGTAGACGGCGGCGGACACTATCCGGTCGTGCGCGGAGAGCCCGGTGGTCTCCACGTCGACGACCGCGTACCCCTGCGGGTAGGCGGGTGGCCACGCTGCTGCTGTCGTACGGTCGTCGAGCATGGTTACTGAGGATAGAGCCCGCCACCGACACCCCCGGCCCCGGGCGCGCGGAGCCCGCCCTCCCGCACGGGACGCGCGGAGCGCGTGGGTCGCAGGGGATGCGAGGGGCACGCGGGATGCGCGGGACGCACGGGGTGCACGGGGCGCACGGGGCGCGCGGTCGGTCCGGACACCCGAGCGGCGGGGCGGGCGCCCGAGCGGCGGGGCGGGCGCCCGAGCGGCGGAGCGGGCAGCAGAGGCGGGGCGGGCGCCCGGTCCGCGTACGGCCGTGCCACGCGTCGGCCAGCGTGCCGTTTCCCGACGGGCCCGCGCGCGGATGAGACGCTCGGCGTCGTGACGGAACCGACGGCGCGGGAGGCGCACGCGGACGGCCTGGGGGCGCGGCTCAACTGGCTGCGCGCCGCCGTCCTCGGGGCGAACGACGGGATCGTGTCCACCGCCGGGCTCGTCGTGGGCGTCGCGGGCGCCACCGGCGAGCGCTCCGCCCTCCTGACCGCCGGGCTGGCCGGGCTGCTCGCCGGGTCCATGTCGATGGCGGTCGGCGAGTACGTGTCCGTGTCCACGCAGCGCGACTCGGAGAAGGCGGCCCTGGCGGTGGAGCGGCGGGAGCTGCGGGAACAGCCGGAGGCCGAACTCGACGAGCTGACCGACCTGCTCGCCGAGCGCGGGCTGTCCCGGGACGTCGCGCGCGAGGCCGCCGAACAACTGACGGAGCGTGACGCGCTGCGCGCCCACGCGCGCGTGGAGCTGGGCATCGACCCGGACGACCTGACGAACCCGTGGCACGCCGCCGCCGCGAGCTTCCTCGCCTTCACGGTCGGCGCGCTGCTGCCGCTGCTCGCCATCGTCTGCCCGCCCGCCCCCGCCCGGCTGTGGGTCACCGTCGTGTCGGTCCTCGCCGCGCTCACGCTGACCGGCTGGTCGAGCGCCCGCCTCGGCGCGGCGCCCGTCCGCCCGGCGGTGGTGCGGGTGGTGGGCGGGGGAGCGGTGGCCATGGCCGTGACGTACGCGGCGGGCTCGCTGCTGGGGGCGGCCGGGGTCTAGCGGTGCCGCCGCGGGGGCGCACGGCCGCGTACGCCACCGAGGGCCCGCCGGGGCCTGTTGACGGATCGTCTCGCATACTTGTCGGTAACGACCTCTGGCCCCGGCCCGGCGCCCGGTCCTACCGTGCTCGCATGTCGCCGAACCTGCCCGACGCCGTGCTGTGGTCGATACCCGCCTTCGTCCTGCTCACCGCCCTGGAGGCGGCGAGTTACCGGCTGCGCCCCGACGAGGGCGCCGCCGGGTACGAGGCCAAGGACTCCGCCACCAGCGTCGGCATGGGCCTCGGCAGCGTCGTCTTCGACCTGCTGTGGAAGGTGCCGGCCCTGGCGCTGTTCACCGCCGTCCACGAGATCACCCCGGCCCGGGTCCCCGTGGTCTGGTGGACGCTCCCGCTGATGCTGCTCGCGCAGGACTTCCTCTACTACTGGTCCCACCGCGGCCACCACGTCGTCCGCGTCCTGTGGGCCTGCCACGTCGTCCACCACTCCAGCCGTAGGTTCAACCTCACGACCGCGCTGCGCCAGCCGTGGACCTCGCTCACCGTCTGGCCGTTCTTCCTGCCGATGGTCGCCTGCGGAGTGCCCCCCGCCGCGGTCTTCTTCTGCTACTCCGTCAACCTCGTGTACCAGTTCTGGGTGCACACCGAGCGGATCGGCAGGCTGCCCCGGCCCGTCGAGTACGTCTTCAACACCCCCTCCCACCACCGGGTGCACCACGCCTCCCAGGGCGGCTACCTCGACCGGAACTTCGGCGGCATCCTCATCCTCTGGGACCGGGCGTTCGGGTCCTTCGCGGCCGAGGCCGAACGGCCCGTCTACGGCCTCACCAAGAACATCGACACGTACAACCCGCTGCGCGTCGCCACCCACGAGTACGCCGCCATCGCCCGCGACCTGCGTGCCGCCCGGTCCTGGCGGGAGCGCGCGGGCCGGGTCTTCCGGGGGCCCGGCTGGGAGCCCGCACCCCCGCCGTCCGGGGCCGGCCCCGCCGGCCCGCGGGAGCGCGCCGCGTGAGCCGCGGGCGCCCGGCCGGGCTCCTGGGGGCGGCGTTCGCCGCGGCCCTCGCCGCCGACCTCCTCGCCCTGCTCGCCGGCTCCGGCACGGGGCACCTGGTCGCCAAGCCGCTGCTGATGCCGCTCCTCGCGGCGTACGCGGCCGTGCGCGGCGCGCCGCGGACCCTGCTCGCCGCACTCCTCCTCGGCTGGGGCGGCGACGTGTTCCTGCTGTCCGACGGCGAGGGGGCGTTCCTCGCCGGGATGGGCTTCTTCGCCGCCGGGCACGTCTGCTACCTGCTGCTGTTCGGCCGGGCCCGTACGTCCCCGGCGCTCGGCGCCTGCTACGCCGCGGTCCTCGTCGCCGTCGTCGCCCTGCTGTGGCCCGGTCTCCCCGCCGGCCTGCGGGTCCCGGTCGCCGGGTACGCGCTGTTGCTGACCGCGACGGCGTACCGCGCGAGCGGCCTCGGCCCGGCCGCGAGGGCGGGCGGCGCGCTGTTCCTGCTGTCCGACACGCTCATCGCGGCCGGCGTCGCCGCGTGGCCGCAGCCGCCCGTACCCGACTTCTGGATCATGCTCACCTACGGGGCGGCCCAGTACCTCCTGGTCACGGGGGTCCTCACGCCGTCCAACGCGGCGCGTCCGCTCCCCACCGGCCCGGCGGCCGTGCCCAGTCGGCGGGGCCGCCCTCGTAGCTGACGGGGGAGAGGGCGTGGCGCAGCCGGCCCGCGGGGGCGTCCCGCTCCCGCAGCCAGGGCCCGGGCTCGTACGGTTCCCCGGCGGGCCCCCGCCCGGCCGGCGGCTCCCCGGGCGGGGACGGCTCGGGATCCGTGCCGTGCGCCAGCCAGTGCGCGGTCTGCGCCAGCGACGCCTCCACCAGCCAGGTCCCGCCGTCCCGCCACCGCTCCGTCAGGGCGCGCAGCACCGCGGCGGCCACCAGGTAGCCCGTGCCGTGGTCGAGGGCCTGCGCCGGGAGCACCCCCGGCGACCCCCCGTCGCCCTCCCGCAGGGCGATCCCCGTCGCCGCCTGGACCAGGCTGTCGAAGCCGCGCCGTCCGCCCCAGGGCCCGTACGCGCCCCACGCCGACAACCGCGCGACCACCAGGCCGGGGCGGCGCTCGGCCAGCGCCCCGGGGGCGAGCCCGAACCGGTCCAGCGCGCCCGGCCGGTAGCCGGTCACCACCACGTCGGCCGTCGCCAGCAACTCCTCGAAGACCCGCCGGTCCGCGCTCCGCCCCAGGTCCAGGAGGGTCGACCGCTTGCCGAGGCCCGTGTCGTCGTGGGCCTGCGGGCTCTCCGGCAGCCCCGGCGCGTCCACCCGCAGCACGTCCGCGCCCAGCAGTGCCAGCGTCCGCGTGGCGACCGGCCCGGCCAGCACCCGCGTCAGGTCCAGCACCCGCACCCCGGCGCACGGCGACGCCGCGCCGGCCCCGGCCGCCCGCCGCACCGGCCCGGGCGCCCCGTCCCGCCGCTCCAGCGCCAGCAGTGGCCGCTCCGCCACCAGGGCGCCCTGCTCCAGGGCGGCCCACGCGGCGGCGTCCCGCACGGCGACGGCCAGGCCGCCGGCCCCGTGGACGGTGTCCTCCACCTCCGCCGCGCGCCGCCCCGCCAGGGCCTTCGCCACCGCCTCGGTACGGGCGCCGGCCGGCAACCCCAGTGCGGTCAGCAGCCGGCCTCGGTGGTGCGGGTAGTTGGCGTGGACGCGCACCCACCCGTCGGCCGTGCGCCAGAACCGGGACAGCGGCGCGAACCCGTCCCACGCCCGCCCGTCCAGCCGTACGAACCGCTCGCTGCGGAAGGCCGTCGCCACCGCGCGGTCGTCCACCCGCACCCGCGGCACCGGCCCCCCGCGGCGGTCGGCGGCGAACTCCGCGGCTGCCAGCGCGCACACCGCGACGGCGGCGCGCGCCGCCTCCAGCACCGGCAGGCGTGCGGGCAGCACGCCCGGTACGCGGGTGTACGACACCCGTTCCAGCGTCCCTTGATCGGCACCGAGTGCCGCCCAAGCCTGAGCGATCGCCCTGTTCATCCCTCGATCATGGCACTGAGTGCCATTTCCTGGGAAGGTCCTGATCGGTCCTGGTCGGCCCTGGAGGGTTCCAGACGGGAAAGGGCCCGGGCGCGGTTCGCACGCCCGGGCCCCTCCCTGGCCGGATAAGACCGGGTCAAACCGGTTCAGACCAGAGCAGAACAGATCGGATCAGGCCAGGCCAGATCAGGCCCGCGTCACCAGCGCACCGCGTCCAGCGCGTCGATCAGGCCGGCGCCGTAGAAGCCGTTGTGACGCTTCCCGCCCTCGCACACCGCGTCGACCGTACCGTCGCCGTTGATGTCGTACGGGTTCGCGCACTCCCGGTCGTCGGCCTGCGCGGCCATCAGCGCCTTCACCACCGCGGGGGTGGCGCGGGGGTGCTTCGACTTGATCAGCGCCGCGACGCCCGCGGCGTGCGGGGCGGCCATGGACGTGCCGGCCTTGTAGTTGTAGCCGCCGTTGACCGTGGTCGACAGGATCCGGCCGTTCTCGGCGGGGGCCTGCGGCCTCTGGTACTCGGTCCGGTCGCCGCCCGGGGCGGCGATGTCGACGACCCCCAGGCCGTAGTTCGAGTACGACGCCTTCAGGTCCTTGGCGCCGGTCGACGAGACGGTGACGACGCCGGGCAGCATCGCCGGGATGTCGGGGCACTCGCCCGGGTCGACGACGCGATCGGCCGGCGTCGTGTCGTTCGGGCTCGTGGAGTCCGTGATCGCGTCGGACGCCAGGTCGTGGGACGAGTTGCCGGCCGAGGCGACGTGGACCGCGCCCTTGCGCTCCGAGTACCGCGTGGCGCGCTGCAGCGCCTCGACGAGGGCGCCCTGGTCCGGGTCGCTCTTGCAGTTGTACAGCCACGGGTCGACGTAGTAGCTGTTGTTGGTCACCTCGACGCCGCGCTCGGCCGCCCACATGAAGGCGCAGACGACGGCCTCGGTGTAGAAGAACCCGTCCGGGTTCGACACCTTGATGCCGGAGACCTTCACGCCCGGCGCGACGCCGGTGACGCCGACGCCGTTCTTCGCGGCGGCGATCGTCCCGGCGACGTGGGTGCCGTGGTCGCTCTCGCCCGGCGCGGGGCGCCAGGAGCCCTCGGTCGTGTCGGGCCTGCCGGTCACGCAGTTCGCGGACGCGGCGCGGTCGAAGTTGGGCGCCAGGTCCGGGTGGGTGTCGTCGACCCCCGTGTCGATCACCGCGACGGTGACCTTCCCGCTGCCGAGGCTGATGGCGTGCGCCTTGTCCGCCTTGATGGCGGGCAGGCTCCACTGCATCGGCTCCAGCGGGTCCTGGCCGGCGTCCGCCGCGGCGGCGGACGCGCGCGCCGCGGCCGCGGAGAGCGGCTCGGAGGCCTCGCCGGTCTCCGTGGTGGCGACCGGCGTCAGCGGCGCGGTGCGCGTCGCGCCCGCCGACTGCACGCCCCTGACGGCGCGGACGGTCTCCGCGAACGCCGGGTTCCGGGAGTGCGCCACGATGACGCCGATCGCGTCGTACGAGGCCACCACCGTGCCGCTGGCCGCGGCTATCGCCTTCTTCGCCTTGGCGGTGTGGTGACCGCCCTCCGTGTTCACCACGTACGAGAGGTTCGGGCCGTCCGAGGTGACGGCGGCCGGAACACCCTCGGCGGGTGAGGCCGAGGCGGCACCGGCCGGCAGGAAGCCGAGCGAGGCCGTGAGCGCCAGGCCGACGGGCAGAACGAGTGCGCGCCCGCGCCTGGTTCCCAGATGAGCCATGGGTTCTCCACATCATCCGTGACATCCGCCCGCACACCGGCTGGGCGGGTACATGACGAGCGAAGCTACCGCCGACCGTCCCCGGCCAGCAATGAGTTCGGTGAAGAAAACAGGCGGAAAGAAGACGCGGGGTGAACCGCGTCGTGTCGCACTCCGTGACGTTGTCAGGGGAGGGAGCCCGAACGGCTCCCCGGCACCCGTGAGGTGACCCCGCCCCTGTCCACCGCACCCGCGCAGCGAGGAGTTCCCGTGGCCACCGAAGCACCACCGCCCCGAGAGGGCGCGGACACCGCTCCCGTCCAGCCCCCTACGGAGGCCTTCCTCCGGACCCAGGAGAGCGAGGAGTTCGGCGAACTGCGCCGTACGTACCGCTCCTTCGCCTTCCCGCTCACCGTCGCCTTCATCGCCTGGTACCTGCTCTACGTGCTGCTCTCCAACTACGCGGGCGGCCTCATGGGCACCAAGGTGGTCGGGAACATCAACGTGGCGCTCGTGCTGGGCATCGCCCAGTTCGTGACGACGTTCCTCATCGCCTGGTTCTACGCGCGGCACGCGGCCGTGAAGCTCGACCCCAGGGCCGAGGCCATCAAGACCCGCATGGAGAACGAACTGCGCCCGGAGGCCGACGCATGAGCACCCTCACCCTCGCCGCCGCCGGAGCCGCGAGCGAGCACCGCCCGCTGATCATCACCCTCTTCGCCTGCTTCGTCGTCGCGACCCTCTTCATCACCGTGTGGGCCGGCCGGCAGACCAAGAGCGCCGCCGACTTCTACGCCGGCGGCCGGCAGTTCACCGGCTTCCAGAACGGCCTCGCCATCTCCGGCGACTACATGTCCGCCGCGTCGTTCCTCGGCATCGCCGGCGCCATCGCCCTCTTCGGCTACGACGGCTTCCTCTACTCCATCGGCTTCCTCGTCGCCTGGCTGGTCGCCCTGCTGCTCGTCGCCGAGCCGCTGCGCAACTCCGGCCGCTTCACGATGGGCGACGTCCTCGCGTACCGGATGCGCCAGCGGCCCGTCCGCACCGCCGCCGGCACGTCCACCATCGTCGTGTCGATCTTCTACCTGCTGGCGCAGATGGCCGGCGCCGGCGTCCTCGTCTCGCTGCTGCTGGGCATCACCAGCGACACCGGCAAGATCGCCATCGTGGCGCTGGTCGGCGTACTGATGATCGTCTACGTGACCATCGGCGGGATGAAGGGCACCACGTGGGTGCAGATGGTCAAGGCCGTCCTGCTCATCGCGGGCACCCTGCTCATCACCTTCCTGGTGCTGCTGAAGTACGGCTTCAACATCTCCGAGCTGCTCGGCAAGGCCGCCGAGAACAGCGGCAAGGGCGCCGCCTTCCTGGAGCCCGGCCTCAAGTACGGCGCCACCGCCACCTCGAAGCTGGACTTCATCTCGCTCGGCATCGCCCTGGTCCTCGGCACCGCCGGACTGCCGCACATCCTCATCCGCTTCTACACCGTGCCCACCGCCAAGGCCGCCCGCAAGTCCGTCAACTGGGCCATCGGCATCATCGGCGCCTTCTACCTGATGACGATCGCGCTCGGCTTCGGCGCCGCCGCCATCGTCGGCCCGGCCGAGATCACCGCGTCGAACAAGGCCGGCAACACCGCCGCCCCGCTGCTCGCCCTGCACATCGGCGGGGCGGACTCCGCGGGCGGCGCGATCCTGCTCGCCGTGATCTCGGCGGTGGCCTTCGCGACGATCCTCGCCGTCGTCGCCGGGCTCACCCTCGCCTCGTCCTCGTCGTTCGCGCACGACATCTACGCCAACGTCATCCGCAAGGGCCAGGCGACCGAGCAGGAGGAGGTCCGCGCCGCCCGCTGGGCGACCGTCTTCATCGGCGTCGTCTCCATCGCGCTCGGCGCGCTCGCCCGCGACCTCAACGTCGCCGGACTCGTCGCCCTCGCGTTCGCGGTCGCCGCCTCCGCCAACCTGCCGACGATCCTCTACAGCCTGTTCTGGAAGCGCTTCACCACCCAGGGCGCCCTGTGGTCGATCTACGGCGGCCTGGCCGCCTCCGTCCTCCTCGTCCTGTTCTCCCCGGTCGTCTCCGGCAAGGCCAGCTCGATGTTCCCGGACGTCGACTTCGCTTGGTTCCCGCTGGAGAACCCCGGCCTCATCTCCATCCCGCTGGGCTTCCTGCTCGGCTGGCTCGGCTCCCTCCTGTCGAAGGAGCGGCCCGACAAGGGCAAGTACGCCGAGCTGGAGGTCAAGTCCCTCACCGGTGTCGGAGCGCACTGAACCGCGTACCCCGAGCCACCGCCGGCGGCCGTGTCGTAGGACCCTACGACACGGCCCCGCCGCTTCCTGGGGCAAACGGCCCGTGAGGGGGCGCGCGAGGTCGCGTAGGCTCAAAGGAGGACCGGGGGGAACAGCCGGTCGAACGGGAGGGCGTCCACCGTGCTCATCGACACCTACGGCCGTGTGGCCACCGACCTTCGGGTCTCGCTCACGGACCGGTGCAACCTGCGTTGCACGTACTGCATGCCCGAGGAGGGACTGCAGTGGCTGGCCAAGCCGGACCTCCTCACGGACGACGAGATCGTCCGCCTCATCCGGATCGCCGTCACCGACCTCGGCGTCACCGAGGTCCGCTTCACCGGAGGCGAGCCCCTGCTGCGCCCCGGCCTGGTCGGCATCGTCGAGCGGTGCGCCGCCCTGGAGCCCCGCCCCAGGATGTCGTTGACCACCAACGGCATCGGCCTCAAGCGCACCGCCACCGCCCTCAAGGCCGCCGGCCTCGACCGCGTCAACGTCTCCCTGGACACGCTGCGCCCCGACGTCTTCAAGGCCCTCACCCGCCGCGACCGCCACCACGACGTCCTGGACGGCCTGGCCGCCGCCCGCGACGCCGGCCTCACCCCCGTCAAGGTCAACACGGTGCTGATGCCGGGACTCAACGACGACGAGGCCCCCGACCTGCTCGCCTGGGCCGTCGCCCACGACTACGAGCTGCGGTTCATCGAGCAGATGCCCCTCGACGCCCAGCACGGCTGGAAGCGCGACGGCATGATCACCGCCGGGGACATCCTCGCCTCCCTGCGGACCCGCTTCACGCTCACTCCGGAAGCCGGCGAGGAGCGCGGCTCCGCGCCCGCCGAGCGGTGGATCGTCGACGGCGGACCGCACCGCGTCGGCGTGATCGCCTCCGTCACCCGCCCGTTCTGCCGCGCCTGCGACCGCACCCGTCTCACCGCCGACGGCCAGGTCCGCACCTGTCTCTTCGCCCGCGAGGAGACCGACCTGCGCGCCGCGCTGCGCTCCGGCGCGCCGGACGAGGAGATCGCCCGCATCTGGCGGCAGGCCATGTGGGGCAAGAAGGCCGGTTCCGGCCTGGACGACCCGGAGTTCCTCCAGCCCGACCGCCCGATGTCAGCGATCGGCGGCTGACCCCGGCCCCGACGGCGCCTCCCATTCGGCCAGCGCCACGACGTCCTTCAGGAACCCGCGCACGCCGAGGAACTGCGACAGGTGCTCCCGGTGCTCCTCGCACGCCAGCCACGTCTTGCGGCGCTCGGGAGCGTGCAGCTTCGGGTTGTTCCACGCCAGCACCCACACGGCGGAGGCCCGGCAGCCCTTGGCGGAACAGATCGGGTGGTTCTCGTCGCTCACAGCACATGTCCCAACGGCCCTGTACGGACAAAGGCGACGCCGGGCAGCCACGGGGGGAGCTGCCCGGCGTCGGTCCGTCGCTCCGACGGGGGATGCGGAGCGCCTACGCAGTATGTCACGCACAACCCGGTGAGGTGCACCGGAACTTCACTATTGATCTGAGCTTTTCTTGAGCTTTGCGCGCCGCCGGCACGGCTCCGCGCCGCCGCCGGGACCCCCGCCGGGCTCATCCCCGCCCGGGCCCCGCGTCCCCCGGCCGCTCCCCGGCGGCTTCCACCGCGCCTTCCGCAGCACCTTCCGCCTGGGGATTCGGCGCCTCCAGCACCGGGTGCGCCACCGGGGGCACCGACACGAACGTGGACGGCAGCTTCGGCGCCGTCTCCCGCCCGGCGTTCGCGATCACCACCGCGACGTACGGCAGGACGGCGCCGAGCACCAGCGCCACGATCGCCACATGCCGCTCGACGTTCCACAGTGACGCCGCCGCGATCACCGACAGCGTGCGGACCGACATCGAGATCACGTACCGCCGCTGCCGGCCGCGGACGTCGTCCGCCAGTCCCTGCCGGGCACCCGTGATCGTGAAGACCTGGGCGCCGCCGTGCTTCCGCATCGCGTTCCACCACCGACCGTGCGCGCCGGTCGCTCCCCGGACCGGACCTCCTTCCACGGTACGCCCGCCCTCCGCCGGCGCCGCCCCCGGCCCCGTCCGTATCCCTCATGCGAATGACGTACGAACACCTCCGACATGCGCCGTACGCGCTATGGGTCGAAACTGTCAGGGACTGCTCACGTCGATCCGTTCCGAGGAGGCAGCCATGGGCTGGTTGTGGGCGATTATCGTGGGATTCGTGCTGGGCCTGCTGGCCAAGGCCATCATTCCGGGCAAACAGCACAGCCCACTCTGGCTGATCACCGTCTTCGGCATCATCGGCGCCATCGTCGGCAACGCCCTGGCGCGAGCGTTCGGGATCGAGGCGACCCCCGGCATCGACTGGGGGCGGCACGCCCTCCAGGTCGTCGCCGCCGTGATCGTCGTCGGACTCGGCGACATGCTGTACATGGCCATGCGCGGCAATCGCCAGCGCGCCTGATCGGCCGGCGCACCCCACCCGAGGAGCCCGACCGGCCCGGCGGGCACCGACACGAACGGGGGCGGCCCGGGAGCGCGAAGCTCCCGGGCCGCCCGCCCGCTCGACGCGGCATCCGCCCGCCCGGCCGGTTCAGCCGGCCGTGACCTCGACCGCCGCCAGGTTCTTCTTGCCCCGGCGCAGCACGAGCCAGCGCCCGTGCAGCAGGTCACCGGCGGACACCTCGGCGTCCTCGGCGGTCACCTTCACGTTGTTCACGTAGGCGCCGCCCTCCTTCACCGTGCGCCGCGCCGCCGACTTGCTCGGTGCGAGGCCGACCTCGGCGAACAGGTCCACCACCGGGCCCGGCTCCGCGACCGCGACCCTCGGCAGCTCCGCCAGCGCCGCCGCCAGCGTCGCCTCGTCCAGCTCCGCCAGCTCGCCCTGGCCGAACAGCGCCTTCGACGCGGCGATCACGGCGGCGCACTGCTCCGCGCCGTGCACCAGCGCGGTCAGCTCCTCGGCCAGCGCGCGCTGCGCCGTACGGGCCTGCGGGCGCTCCTCGGTGACCTTCTCCAGCTCCTCCAGCTCCTCGCGGCTCTTGAAGCTGAGGATCCGCATGTACCGCGAGACGTCCCGGTCGTCCACGTTCAGCCAGAACTGGTAGAACGCGTACGGCGTGGTCATCTCCGGGTCCAGCCAGACGGCGCCGCCCTCGGTCTTGCCGAACTTGGTGCCGTCCGCCTTCGTCATCAGCGGCGTCGCCAGCGCGTGCGCCTCCGCCTCCGGCTCCAGGCGGTGGATCAGGTCGAGCCCGGCCGTGAGGTTGCCCCACTGGTCGCTGCCGCCCTGCTGGAGGACGCAGCCGTACCGCCGGTACAGCTCCAGGAAGTCCATGCCCTGGAGCAGCTGGTACGAGAACTCGGTGTAGCTGATGCCCTGCTCGGACTCCAGGCGCCGGGCCACCGAGTCCTTGGTGAGCATCTTGTTGACCCGGAAGTGCTTGCCGACGTCCCGCAGGAACTCGATGGCGGACATCCCGCCCGTCCAGTCGAGGTTGTTGACCATCGTGGCCGCGTTGTCGCCCTCGAAGGACAGGAACGGCTCGATCTGCGAGCGCACCCGCTCCACCCACGCCGCGACCGTCTCCGGGGAGTTCAGCGTGCGCTCGGCGGTCGGCTTGGGGTCGCCGATCTGCCCCGTCGCCCCGCCCACCAGCGCCAGCGGGCGGTGGCCCGCCAGCTGGAGCCGGCGCATGGTGAGCACCTGCACCAGATGTCCCACGTGCAGGCTGGGGGCGGTCGGGTCGAAGCCGCAATAGAACGTGACCGGACCGTCCGCGAGAGCCTTGCGCAGGGCCTCCTCGTCGGTGGACTGGGCGAACAGCCCGCGCCACTTGAGCTCGTCGACGATGTCCGTCACGGGTCTCTTGCCTCCTCGATGGATAGCGGTCGGTCCCGCCAGTCTATGGGCGTCAGACGCCCTGGCTGACCGAACTCATGTGGAAATCCGGCACCCGCAGCGGCGGCATCGCGGCCCGCGTGAACCAGTCGCCCCACTCCCGCGGCAGCGTCCGCTCCGTCCGCCCCGCCTCGGACACCCGTCCGAGCAGGTCCACCGGCGACTCGTTGAACCGGAAGTTGTTCACCTCGGCGACCACCTCGCCGCCCTCGACCAGGTACACGCCGTCCCTGGTCAGACCGGTCAGCAGCAGCGTCGCCGGGTCGACCTCGCGGATGTACCAGAGGCAGGTCAGCAGCAGTCCCCGCCCGGTCGCGGCCACCATCTCCTCCAGCGACCGGTCGCCCCCGCCCTCCAGGACGAGGTTGCCCGGGCCCGGAGCCACCGGCGACCGGGTCAGCGCCGCGCTGTGCCGGGTCGTGACCAGCCGCTCCAGCCGACCCTCCCGGATCCAGTCGACCGGCTCCAGCGGCAGCCCGTTGTCGAACACCGACGCGTCGTCGCCCGACGTGTGCGCGATCACGAACGGCGCCGACTCCAGGCCCGGCTCCGCGGGGTCGCTGCGCAGCGTCAGCGGCAGCGACGCCAGCCGCTCCCCGACCCGGGTGCCGCCGCCCGGCCGGGAGAACACCGTCCGGCCCTCCGCCGCGTCCCGGGCCGTCGCCGACCACTGCTGGTAGACCAGCAGGTCCGCCACCGCGGTCGGCGGCAGCAGCGTCTCGTAACGGCCCGCCGGCAGCTCCACCCGACGTCGCGCCCAGCCCAGCCGCCGCGCCAGGTCCTCGTCCATCGCCAGCGGGTCCACGTCCGCGAAGTCCCGCGTGGCCCGCCCGGCCCACGCCGAGCGCGTGCGGTCCGGTGACTTCGCGTTCAGCTCCAGCGTCCCGTTCGGCTGGTCGTGCCGCAGCCGCAGCCCCGTGGACGTGCCCAGGTACGTGGAGGTCAGCTCGTGGCTGGCAAACCCGTACAGCTCGCGCCCCCCGGCCCGGGCCCGGCCGAAGGCCTCGCCCAGCGCCGGTGCGAACTCCCCGAACACCTCCGACGACGTCTCGGCCGGCGCGTCCCGGAAGCCCGGCGACTCCGGGACCCCGGCGACCAGCGGCTGCGCGTCCTCGGCGGGGCCCGCCGCGCGCGCCGCCGCCTCCGCCGCCCGCACCAGCGGCTCCAGCTCGTCGGCGGTCACCGCCGACCTGGACACCACGCCCGACGCCGTGCCCTCGGCCCCGTCGACCGTCGCGACGACCGTGAGCGTGCGCCCCCGGGTGACGCCGTTGGTGGTCAGGGCGTTCCCGGCCCAGCGCAGGTTCGCGGAGGAGTGCTCGTCCGCGAGGACGACGCACCCGTCGGCGCGCGACAGCTCCAGCGCCCGCTCCACGATCTCGTACGGCTTACTCACGCGACTCATCGACCGGCCTCCTGCGCCGTGTGGAGACTGTGCTTGCCCGGGGGGCGTCCCCCGGACCCCCGGCAGACCTCGTTCCGCCCGCTCATCGACCCGCCTCCCGCGCCGTGTGGAGACTGTGCTTGCCCGGGGGGCGTCCCCCGGACCCCCGGCAGACCTCGTTCCGCCCGCTCATCGACCCGCCTCCCGCGCCGTGTTGAGGATGTTCACGCCCCGGAACAGGGCGGAGGGGCAGCCGTGCGAGACCGCCGCGATCTGCCCCGGCTGGGCCTTGCCGCAGTTGAAGGCGCCGCCCAGGACGTACGTCTGCGGACCGCCGACCTTCTCCAGCGACCCCCAGAAGTCCGTCGTCGTCGCCTGGTACGCCACGTCCCGCAGCTGCCCCGCCAGCCGGCCGTTCTCGATGCGGAAGAACCGCTGCCCGGTGAACTGGAAGTTGTACCGCTGCATGTCGATCGACCACGACCGGTCGCCGACCACGTAGACGCCCCGCTCGACGCCGCCGATCAGGTCCTCCGTCGACAGCCCGCCCGGCTCCGGCAGCAGCGACACGTTCGCCATCCGCTGCACCGGCACGTGCGAGGGCGAATCCGCGAACGCGCACCCGTTGGACCGGCCCAGCCCCGTCAGCCGCGCGATCCGCCGGTCCAGCTGGTAGCCGACCAGCACCCCGTCCCGCACCAGGTCCCAGGACTGCGCCTCGACGCCCTCGTCGTCGTACCCGATCGTCGCGAGCCCGTGCTCCGCCGTGCGGTCGCCCGTCACGTTCATCACGGGCGAGCCGTACCGCAGCTCGCCCAGCCGGTCGAAGGTCGCGAACGACGTGCCCGCGTACGCCGCCTCGTACCCCAGCGCCCGGTCCAGCTCGGTCGCGTGCCCGACCGACTCGTGGATCGTCAGCCACAGGTTCGACGGGTCGACGACCAGGTCGTACGTCCCCGCCTCCACGCTCGGCGCCCGCATCTTCTCGGTCAGCAGCGCCGGGATCTCCTCCAGCTCCGCGTCCCAGTCCCAGCCGGTGCCCGTCAGGTACTCCCAGCCGCGCCCGGCCGGCGGCGCCAGCGTCCGCATCGACTCGAACTCGCCGCTCGTCCCGTCCACCGCGACCGCCGTCAGCTGCGGGTGCAGCCGCACCCGCTGCTGCGTGGTGACCGTCCCCGCCGTGTCCGCGTAGAACTTGTTCTCGTGGACGGTCAGCAGCGACGCGTCCACGTGCGCCACGCCCTCCGCGCGCAGCAGCCGCGCGCTCCACTCCGCCAGCAGTCCGGCCTTGTCGGCGTCCGGCACGGAGAACGGGTCGATCTCGTACGAGGAGACCCACGTCCGGTCCGCGTGCACCGGCTCGTCCGCCAGCTCCACCCTCTCCCCGCTCCCGGAGGCCGCGATCACCCGCGCCGACAGCTTCGCCATGGCCACCGCCTGGGAGGCGACCTTCGCGGCGGCGTCCATGGAGAGGTCGACGCCCGAGGCGAACCCCCACGCCCCGCCGTGCACCACCCGCACCGCGTACCCCAGGTCCGTCGTGTCCGACGATCCGGCCGGCCTCGCGTCCCGCAGCCGCCAGGAGGCGCTGCGCACCCGCTCGAACCGGAAGTCGGCGTGCTCGGCGCCGAGCGCCCTGGCCCGTGCGAGCGCCGCGTCCGCGAGCGCCCGCAGGGGCAGGGCGAGGAACGCCTCATCGATGTCATGGGCCACAGGCGGCCTTCCCTTCACACGTGGTCGCGTCCGTCGTCACCACTATGGCGATCACTATGGCGCAGGGGAACGCCGACTGTAGAGATCCGACAGTCAGGGCACCGAGGCGCTGTCGGGGGCGGATTCGGTCGATGGCCGGTCGTGGCGATAGTTTCAACGGGTACCAGACCGCTATCGAAAGGGTGATCCGATGAGCCGCTCGGTTCTCGTCACCGGAGGCAACCGGGGCATCGGCCTCGCCATCGCCCGCACTTTCGCCGACGCCGGAGACAAGGTCGCGTTCACGTACCGGTCCGGCGAGCCGCCCGCCGAGCTCGTGGAACGGGGCTGCCTGGCCGTGCGGTGCGACATCACCGACTCCGAGCAGGTGGAGACCGCCTACAAGGAGATCGAGGAGAAGCACGGCCCCGTGGAGGTCCTCGTCGCCAACGCCGGCGTCACCAAGGACCAGCTCCTCATGCGGATGTCCGAGGACGACTTCACCTCCGTCCTCGACACGAACCTGACGGGCGCCTTCCGCGTCGTGAAGCGGGCCAACCGCGGCATGCTGCGCGCCAAGAAGGGCCGGGTCGTGCTCATCTCGTCCGTCGTCGGGCTGCTCGGCTCGGCGGGCCAGGCCAACTACGCCGCCTCCAAGGCCGGCCTCGTCGGCTTCGCCCGCTCGCTCGCCCGGGAGCTCGGCTCCCGCAACATCACCTTCAACGTCGTGGCGCCCGGCTTCGTCGACACCGACATGACCCAGGTGCTCACCGACGAGCAGCGCGCGGGCATCGTCGCGCAGGTGCCGCTGGGCCGCTACGCGCAGCCCGGGGAGATCGCGGCCGCGGTGCGCTTCCTGGCGTCGGACGACGCCTCGTACATCACTGGAGCCGTCATCCCGGTTGACGGCGGATTGGGCATGGGTCACTGAGTCACATGAGCGGAATTCTCGAGGGCAAGCGCATCCTCGTCACCGGTGTGCTGATGGAGTCGTCCATCGCGTTCCACACCGCCAAGGTGGCCCAGGAGCAGGGCGCCGAGGTCATCCTGACCGCGTTCCCCCGCCCCACCCTCACCGAGCGCATCGCCAAGAAGCTGCCCAAGCCGGCCAGGGTCTTCGAGCTGGACGTCACCAACGACGAGCACCTCGGCCGGGTCGAGGAGGTCGTCCGCGGGGAGCTCGGCGGCCTGGACGGCGTCGTCCACTCCATCGGCTTCGCCCCGCAGGACGCGCTGGGCGGCAACTTCCTCCACACGCCGTTCGAGTCGGTCGCCACGGCGATGCACGTCTCGGCGTTCTCGCTGAAGTCGCTGACCATGGCCTGCCTCCCCCTGATGGAGAACGGCGGCTCGGTGGTCGGCCTGACCTTCGACGCGCAGTTCGCCTGGCCGCAGTACGACTGGATGGGCCCGGCCAAGGCCGCCCTGGAGGCCACCAGCCGCTACCTGGCGCGGGACCTCGGCGAGCGGAACGTCCGCTGCAACCTGATCTCCGCCGGCCCGATCGGCTCGATGGCCGCCAAGTCCATCCCGGGCTTCGGCGAGCTGGCCAAGGTCTGGGACGAGCGCTCCCCGCTCGCCTGGGACATGTCGGACCCGGAGCCGGCCGGCCGCGGTGTCGTCGCCCTGCTGTCGGACTTCTTCCCGAAGACCACCGGCGAGATCGTCCACGTGGACGGCGGCGTCCACATCATGGGTGCCTGACCCTCCGTACCCACCCCGCCCGCTCCGGCGACCCCGCCCCGGGGCCGCGTGACCGTCACCCGATCGGCGCGCGGCCCCGGCGCGTGTACGGCACACTGGTCATGCCGGGCGGCGTCGCCTCCCGGCGCCCGGGGAGGAGGTGTGGCCGTGGCGATACGACACCACCGGGCGGCGGCTCTGACCGCCGCGTCGGTTCTCGCCCCCGCCCTGCTCGCGGGCCCCGCCGCCACGGCGGGTCCCGCCGCGGCGGACGACCGGCGGGAGCGCGCGGGCGCGTCGTGCCGCACCGAGGTCGAGGGCTCCCGCGCCACCGCGTACTGCCACAACCCCTATCCCCGCACCGATCGCGTACGGCTGCACGTCGAGTGCGCCCGCTGGTGGGACGTCGACGCCGACAGCGCCCCGGTCGAGGTGCGGGCCACCGCCTACGTCGAGCTGACCGCGCGGTGCTGGAAGGAGGTCCGGGCCGCCTGGATCAGCCACGATCCCCTTCCGGGCCCGGGCTCCTGAGGCACATGAACGGGTAGCCCGCCGCCTCCTCCGCCGCCACGTCGGCGTCGCCGGCGCGGATCGCCTCCACCAGCCGCGCGTGGTCCATGTGGTGCTCCGGGCGCAGCTCCTGCCCCACGTCGTCGCGGAGCCACGCGCGCATCAGGTGCCCGAGGTCGGCGTACAGCTCGGTCAGCACGTCGTTGTGCGAGGCCGCGACCACGGCGAGGTGGAAGGTCGCGTCCGCCGCCACGAACAGGTCGGCGTCGCCCGTCTCCCACGCCTCCTCGCGCCGCGCGAGCAGCGTCTCCATCTGCTGGAGGTCCCGCTCGGTGCGGCGCTGGGCGGCCAGCCGCGCCGCCGACGACTCCAGCGTGGAGCGCAGCTCGGCGACGTGCCGGGGGTCCGCGTCGGCGAAGCGGCGGTGCATCACCCCGGCCAGCTCGCTCGTCGCGACGACGTACGTCCCGGAGCCCTGGCGGATGTCCAGCAGGCCGTTGTGCGCGAGCGCCCGCACCGCCTCGCGGACGGTGTTGCGGGCGACGCCCAACTGCTCCACCAGCTCCGGTTCGGTGGGGATGCGCGAGCCGACCGGCCACTCGCCGGAGGTGATCTGGTTCCGCAGCTGCGCGATCACCTGGTCGGAGAGCGCGGACCGGCGGGGCGAGCTGAGCGCCATGGTTCTTCCTCGTCTGGGCGTCGTCTGGGCGTCGGGAGGGGTTCGGCCAAAGGTCGTTCATGATTGGACAACCAATCATCCCATGATTCTATGATGGGCGCATGTCCGACGAGCCGCAGACCCCGACGCACAGCCCCGCCCGCACGCTCACCCGCCCCGCCGACCCGCCCGCCCCGACCGGCCCGGCCGCGCGGTCCGTGCCGGCCACCGCGGTGGCGCCCCCCAGCGCGTGGCTCACCCGCCTCCTCGTCGTCGGCCTCGTCCTCGCCGCCCTCAACCTCCGCCCGGCCATCACCAGCCTCGGCGCGCTCCTGGAGGAGGTCCGCACCGGCCTCCACATGAGCGGCGGGGTCGCGGGCCTCCTCACCTCCGTGCCGCCGCTGTGCTTCGCCGTCTTCGGGATCGCCGCGCCGCGCCTCGCCCGCCGCTTCGGCGGGGCCGCGGTCGTCTGCGCGGGCATGGTGGCGATCGCCGTCGGCGTGGCCGTCCGCCCCTTCGCCGGCGGCACGCCGGGCTTCCTCGCCGCGAGTGCCCTCGCCCTGATGGGCATCGCCCTCAGCAACGTGCTGATGCCCGTCATCGTCAAGCGGTACTTCCCCGACCGCGTCGGGACGATGACCGGCCTGTACTCGATGGCCCTGGCCCTGGGCACCTCCCTCGCCGCGGCCGTCACCGTCCCGCTCACCTCGGCCCTGGGCGGCGGCTGGCGCGCCGGCCTGGGCGTGTGGGCGATCCTGGCCGTCCTCGCGGCCCTGCCCTGGATCCCGGTCGTACGGGGCCACCGCACGTCCACCCGCCCCGCCCCCTCCGGGGACGCCGCCCCCTCCGCCGGTGCCTCCTCCTCCGCGGGCGCCGCTCCTTCCGCGGGTGCCTCCTCCTCCGCGGGTGCCGCTCCTTCCGCGGGTGCCGCCCCGGCGGCCGGGCCGCGCGTGGCCCGGAGCCGTACGGCCTGGGCGCTCGCCTGCTTCTTCGGCCTCCAGGCCACCGGCGCGTACATCACCATGGGCTGGCTCCCGCAGATCTTCCGCGACGCGGGCGTCCCCGCCGGGACCGCCGGCGTCCTGCTGGCCGTCACCATGGTCATGGGCGTCCCGCTCGCCTTCGTCATCCCGCGCGTCGCCGGCCGGATGCGGCAGCAGGGCCCGATCGTGATCGCCCTCGGCCTGGCCGGGCTCGCCGGGTACGCCGGGCTGCTCGCCGCGCCGGCCGCCGGCGCCTGGCTCTGGGCGGTCCTGCTCGGCATCTCGAACTGCGCCTTCCCGCTCGTCCTCACCATGATCGGCATGCGGGCCCGGACGGACACCGGCGTCGTACGGCTCTCCGCCTTCGCCCAGTGCGCCGGGTACCTCCTGTCGGTCCCCGGGCCGATCCTCGTCGGCGCCCTGTACCAGCACAGCGGCGGCTGGACCGCCCCGCTCACCCTGATGGCGGCCCTGATCGTGCCCCAGGTGGCGGCCGGTGTGCTGGCCGGGCGGGACCGGACGATCGAGGACGAGGCGTGAGGTGCGAGACTGGCACCATGCCTGTGCTCGACCCGAACCCCCAGAACGGCCAGAAGAAGCTCCTCGCCGTCTTCGGCGCCATGCTCGCGATCGGCGTGGTGATCGGAGTCCTCGCCTCGATCGTCTCGCCCTGACCGCCCCCTCCGCCCCTTAGGGGCGGAGTCGGGGTCACCTGGGTGGAACACCGGATGGGCGCCCCGCGGGGGCTCCGTAGCGTGGAAGCCGCCACGCACCACGGACCCGCGACGACGGAGGCGACCATGTCGGCCCGCACACCCACCCCAGCCCGCGCCGCCACCGCCACTGCCATTGCCGGCGGCACCGGCGGCGGTACGGGCACCGGTCCCGGCGACGGCGGTGCGGACGCCCGGCTGCCCTGGTGGGCCGTCGTCCTCCCCGTCGCCGCCTTCGCCGCGCTGTTCCTCCTCCTCGCCGGGCCGGGGCAGGCCCGCGCGACGGACGGCGAGCCCGCCGTGGGCCGGTTCCTCGAACAGGTCCGGCACACCGTCGCGGACTAGCGTCCCACCCGCTCACCCGCGCAGGTCGAAGACGTCAACACCCTGCGCCACGGGGTGCGTTTCGTGCGAAGCTGGAGGACATGAGCGTCGATACACCTCGCAGGATCGTGCTGCTCCGGCATGCGAAGGCCGAGTGGTCCCAGGACTCCGACCACGAGCGTCCGCTCGCCGACCGCGGCCGCCAGGACGCGCCCGTCGCCGGGCGTTGGCTCGCCGGTGCCGGCATCACCCCCGACCTGACCCTGTGCTCGACCGCCGTGCGCACCCGCGAGACGTGGAAGCTGGTGGTCCCCGAGCTGCCCCAGCGGCCCAGGACCGTCTACGACGAGCGCCTCTACGAAGCGTCCCTCGGCGAACTGATCGCGGTGCTCAACGAGACGCCCGACGAGGTGCGGGACCTCCTCGTCGTCGGGCACAACCCCGGCATCCACGCCCTCGCCGACGCCCTCGCCGGCGAGGCCGAGGGCGACATCCTGGCCAGGATGAACCGCAGCGGCTTCCCGACCTCCGCCCTCGCCGTCCTCACGTTCGACGGCGACTGGAAGTCCGTGGAGCACGGTGTCGGCAGGCTCGTGAGCTTCTGGGCGCCCCACATGTGACGCCCGCGGCCCGGTCGCCCGCAGCACGGCCCGGTGCCCACGGCCCGGCGACGGCGGCCCGGGCACCGCGCGGGTGCCCGGGCCGCCGTCGTCCCGGCTCGTCCTCGCGTACCGGGTCAGGCCGGCTCGGCGTCCGCCGCCTCGACCTCTTCGCGGGTGATGCCGAGCAGGTACAGCACGGTGTCCAGGAACGGCACGCTGACCGCGGTGTCGGCCGCCCTGCGGACCACCGGCTTGGCGTTGAAGGCCACGCCGAGACCGGCCGTGTTCAGCATGTCCAGGTCGTTCGCGCCGTCGCCGATCGCCACGGTCTGCGCGAGCGGTACGCCCGCCTCCGCCGCGAACCGGCGCAGCAGCCGCGCCTTCCCCGCCCGGTCCACGATCTCGCCGGTCACCCGGCCGGTCAGCCTGCCGTCGACGATCTCCAGCGTGTTGGCGGACGCGAAGTCCAGGCCGAGCCGCACCTTCAGGTCGTCCGTGACCTGCGTGAACCCACCGGACACCACACCGACCTGGTAGCCGAGTCGCTTCAGTGTGCGGATCAGCGTGCGGGCGCCGGGCGTCAGCCGCACCTCGGCGCGCACCTTGTCCACGACCGACTCGTCCAGCCCCTCCAGCAGCGCCACGCGCGCGTGCAGCGACTGTTCGAAGTCCAGCTCGCCGCGCATCGCCGCCGCGGTGATCTCCGCGACCTCGTTCTCGCACCCCGCGTGGGCGGCGAACAGCTCGATGACCTCGTCCTGGATCAGCGTCGAGTCGACGTCCATGACCACCAGCCGCTGCGCCCGCCGGTGCAGCCCGGCCGACACGACGGCCACGTCCACGCCCCGCTCGTGGCTCTCGGTGGCGAGCGCGGTGCGCAGCGGTTCGGTCTCCACGCCGGAGACGGCGAACTCCACGGCGGTCACCGGGTACTTGGCCAGCCGGAAGATGCGGTCGATGTTGCCGCCGGTGCGGGTGATCGTGGCCGCTATGGCCGCCGAGGTCTCCGCGGTCAGCGGGTTCCCGAGGACGGTCACGTGGGAACGGCCGTGACCGCGGGGCCGGTTGTCGCCGGTACCGGAGATGATCTCCGCCTGGAGCTTCAGCGACTCGGCCCAGCTGTGGACCGTGGCCCGCAGTTCGCCCTCCGTGCTGACGGTCGGCTCGGTGACGAGCGCGCACAGGACGATACGGCCGCGGGTGACGACCTGCTCGATGTCGACGACGTCGACGGAGAACGCGGCAAGGGTGTCGAACAGCCCGGCGGTGATCCCGGGACGGTCCTTCCCGAAGATCTTCACGAGAAGGGTGGGGACGTCTGAGGTCTGTGATGCGCTCATGGTCCCTCCACCGTATCCGGCCCGCCGCACGCCCACCGCCCCCATCCCGCCCAGCGGACACCCTGCCGCGGCACGGCCCCGGGGCGCCGCCCGGCCCCGGCCCGCCCCGCACGGACGCGGCGGGGCCCGCCCGGGTCCCTGGCCGGGACAAGACGGCGGGACACGCGGCGGCGTCAGGGGTGCGAGGCGGGTCCGGGGATTACCGCCGGCGCGGCCACCGCCGGGACGGGGAGGCGGGATGCCCGGGTAGGGGACCGCCCGCCCCATTCGCCGGGCCGGCCGGCCGCGGTTCCCCCGGGACGCCCACGGTCTTCGCGCCGCCCGACTTTCGGATCGGGGACCGGGCCTGAAATAGTTCCACCTCGATGTTCGCCATCCCTAGACTCCCAGCGACGGGGGTACCTCGGGGGAAAACTACGTGGGGCATGGAGTGCCGGAACTCGTACTGGAACTGAACGGAAGGACCTGGACCCTCGATCCGTCCAGGTCGTACACCCTCGGGCGGGACCCGCAGGGTGACGTGGTGATCGACGACGCCAGGGTCTCGTGGCGGCACGCCACGGTGAGCTGGGGGGGCCGGAGTTGGGTCATCGAAGACCACGGCTCCACCAACGGAACCTATGTGCAGGGCCAGCGGATCCACCAGATGGAAATCGGACCGGGTGCCGCCGTGCACCTGGGCAACGCCACCGACGGCCCGCGGCTGGACTTCGCCGGTGCCGCCGCGCCCGTACCCGCCGGCGCGTACGACGCCCCGGTGCCGCAGGCACAGCAGCCCTGGCCCGACCAGCAGGCCCACGCGGCACAAGCCCCGCAGCAGCACCAGCACTACCAGCAGCCGCAGCACCAGCAGTACCAGCCGCCGCAGCACCACCAGGAGCAGCCCGGCTGGCAGCAACACCAGCAGATCCCGCACCAGCAGGGCGGCGGCCCGGCGGCCCACCAGGCGCCCGCGCCCCCCGTGCACGGAGGGGAACGCGCCCCCACCACCTTCCACCAGTTGGCCCTGGGCCGCGTCATGCGCATCGGCCGCGCGCTCGAGAACGAACTGGTCGTCTCCGACCTCCAGGTCTCGCGCCACCACGCCGAGTTCACCGCGCACCCGGACGGCCGCTTCGAACTGCGCGACCTCGGCTCGCACAACGGCACGTACGTCAACGGCCAGCCGATCGCCAAGTCGGGCACCGTCCTCATCGGCCCGAACGACATCGTCGGCGTCGGCCACTCGACGTTCCGGATCGTCGGCGACCGCCTGGAGGAGTTCGTCGACACCGGCGAGGTCTCCTTCTCGGCCCGCCACCTCACCGTCACCGTCGACGGCGGCAAGCAGATCCTGAAGGACGTCTCCTTCGGCGTGCCCGAGAAGTCGCTGATCGGCGTCATCGGCCCGTCCGGCTCCGGCAAGTCGACGCTCCTCAAGGCGCTCACCGGCTACCGCCCGGCCGACCAGGGCGACGTCCTCTACGACAACCGCAGCCTCTACAAGCAGTTCGCCGAACTGCGCCAGCGCATCGGCCTGGTCCCGCAGGACGACATCCTCCACAAGGAGCTGACCGTCCAGAAGGCCCTCCGGTACGCGGCGAAGCTCCGCTTCCCCGGTGACACGGCCCCGGCCGAGCGCGAGGCCCGGATCGACGAGGTGCTGCGCGAGCTGAAGCTCGACATCCACAAGGAGAAGAAGGTCACCTCCCTCTCCGGTGGCCAGCGCAAGCGCGTCTCCGTCGCCCTGGAGCTGCTGACCAAGCCGTCCCTGATCTTCCTGGACGAGCCGACCTCCGGCCTCGACCCGGGCATGGACCGCGACGTCATGCAGCTGCTGCGCGGCCTCGCCGACGACGGCCGCACGGTCCTCGTCGTCACCCACTCCGTCGCCGAGCTGGCGCTCTGCGACAAGTTGCTGGTGATGGCGCCCGGCGGTTCGGTGGCCTACTTCGGCCCGCCGGAGGAGGCGCTGAACTTCTTCGGGTACGAGACGTGGGCGGACGTCTTCTCCGCCTTCGAGAACTACCGCGACTACGACTGGGCCGGCCGCTGGAAGGGCTCGCAGCACTACCAGCTGTACGCGGCGGACATCGACGCCGTCGCCGCCCAGCCGGTCCAGATGCCGGTGCAGTCCGCCGCCAAGCCGCCCAAGCCGCAGAGCTGGGGCGCCCAGCTGTGGACCCTGATCCGCCGGTACGTCTCGGTGATCGCCTCCGACCGGGGCTTCCTCGCCCTGATGGTCATCCTCCCGGCGGTCCTGGGCGCGGTCTCCGTCGTCATCCCGGCCGACTTCGGCCTGGCCCCGCCGACGCCGCCGTCCCGGTTCAACGGCGACGCCGGAACGATCATGCTCATCCTCGCGGTCGGCATGTGCTTCTCGGGCGCAGCCAACTCCGTACGGGAGCTGATCAAGGAACGGGTGATCTACGAACGGGAACGCGCCACCGGCCTGTCCCGCTCGGCGTACCTGATGTCCAAGGTGATCGTCCTCGGCCTCATCACGGCCTTCCAGGGCGTCATCATCTGCGCCATCGGCTTCACCCCGCGCGAGCTGCCCGCCGAGGGCCTGCTCATGCCGCCCGCCGTCGAGCTGTGCGTCGTCGTCATCGCGCTCGGCCTCACTTCGATGATGGTCGGCCTGGTCATCTCGGCCCTGGTGAAGACCGCCGAGAAGACCATGCCGCTGCTGGTCATGTTCGCGATCGTCCAGGTCGTCTTCACCGGCATCCTGTTCAAGGTGTACGGCTCGCCGGGCCTGGAGCAGTTCGCCTGGCTCATGCCGTCCCGCTGGGCCATCGCCGGCGCGGGCGCGACCCTCGACCTGGCGCACCTCATGCCGCCGTGGGACCACAAGAACCCCACCGACCTGGATCCGCTGTGGGAGCACAGCGTCGGCCAATGGGGCGTGAACGTGTCGGTGCTGCTCGCCATGGCCGTCGTCCTCGGCTTCCTCGTGGCGCGCCTGCTGCGCCGCCACGAGCCGGAAGTCATGCGCAAGTGACCGGCGCCACGCGCGCGTGAAGGGCGGCATCCCCTCGGGGTGCCGCCCTTTCCACGTCGGTGCGGGTCAGTACGCGCTGTTGACGTTGTCCATGGAGCCGTACCGGTCGGCCGCGTAGTTGCACGCGGCGACGATGTTGGCGACCGGGTCCCACTGGCTCTTCTTCGTGCCGGGGATGTGGTAGGCGTCGAACGTCGGCTTGATGACCTGGAGCAGGCCGATCGACGGGACGCCGTTGCGGGCGTTGATGTCCCAGTCGTTGATCGCGTTCGGGTTGCCGCTGGACTCCCGCATGACGTTGCGGTGGATGCCCTCGTAGGTACCCGGGATGTTGTGCTTCTTCATGATGTCGAGCGCCTCGCGGATCCATCCGTCGAGGTTGTTCGCGTAGACCGGCCCGCGCACGGCGGTACGGCTGGCGGCGGCCTGGGTGGTGACGCGCGCCTTCGCGGCGGCGGCGGCCTTCACCTGCACGGCGGTCGCGGCTTCGGCCTTGGCCGCGGCCTTCGCCTTCGCGGCGGCGGCCTTCACCTTGGCGGCGGTCTCGGCCTTCGCCTTCGTCTCGGCGGCGGCCTTCACCTCGAACGCCGACTTCTGCCCGGCGATGCCGGCCTGCAGCTCCGCGCTCCGGTAGCCGCTCCAGGCGGCGGCCGGAGCGGCGGCCACCTCCTTGACCTCCGCGTCGGCCGAGGCGGGGCCCGGGACCAGGGAGAGGGAGAGGGCGGCGACACCGAGGGCGGCCACGCCGGCGAGGGAGAGCTGGTGGTTCTTCTTGAGACGGCTGAGACCAGGGGTGCTGGACGGGGACATACAGTCGTACCTCTTCGAATCGCGGGAGTCGCACGCCACGGCGGCGTTGCGCCTGGCTTGGCGGGCGACGGCTGCAATTCTTAGCGGCAGCAAAAACCCGTGGCAAAGGTGTGACGTACGACCCCGGGTAGTGGATCAGAAGGTGTGGAGCGTGGCTTCCGCTCGTCCCGTGCGCGCGCCCGACCAGCACTGATCTGCGCCGGTACGGCTCCACTACGGAGACTCGTACGTGATCTGGGCCCTATGCGCGGCCTCACACCGACCCCCCTGTCGTCTCACTTCCTGTTGCGAGAGCAATGCATTGTGTGAGGCGCTTTCCGGGGCCTTTCGGGACAGGGTGGAAGGACCTAGGCCCTCGGACCCAGACACCGCCGTCCACAGGCGGATACGGACCGTCACCCCCCGTGGGTACGGTGAACGCATGACCGATCGACCACGCTCCGGCCTCGCGGCGGTGAGCACGGCCCTGCTAGAGATGAGCAGGCAGCTGGAGGTCCGCGACGTCCTCAAGACGATCGTGGCCTCCGCCCGCGACCTGCTCGACGCCGAGTACGCCGCGCTCGGCGTCCCGGACGACCACGGCGGCTTCGCCCAGTTCGTGGTCGACGGGGTCAGCGACGAGCAGTGGAAGGCCATCGGCCCCCTGCCCCGGCAGCACGGCGTCCTCGCCGCGATGCTCCACAGCGAGCGGCCCGAGCGCCTCGCCGACGTCCGCGAGGACCCCCGCTTCGAGGGCTGGCCCACCACCCACCCCGACATGTCGGACTTCCTCGGCCTGCCCGTCCGCGACGGCGACGAGACGATCGCCGCCCTGTTCCTCGCGAACAAGCGCTGCTCCTCATCCGACGGCGGGTGCGGTTTCACCGCCGAGGACGAGGAGCTGCTCGGCATCCTCGCCCAGCACGCCGCCATCGCCCTCACCAACGCTCGCCTCTACGAGCGCAGCCGCGAGCTGTCCATCGCCGAGGAGCGCTCCCGCCTCGCCCACGAGCTGCACGACGCCGTCAGCCAGAAGCTGTTCTCCCTGCGGCTGACCGCCCAGGCCGCCGCCGCCCTCGTCGACCGGGACCCCGCCCGCGCCAAGGGCGAGCTCCAGCAGGTCGCCGCCCTGGCCGCCGAAGCCGCCGACGAGCTGCGCGCCGCCGTCGTCGAGCTGCGCCCCGCCGCCCTCGACGAGGACGGCCTGGTCCACACCCTGCGTACGCACGTCCAGGTCCTCGACCGGGCGCACACGGCCCACGTCACCTTCGACGGGGGCGGCATACGGGCCCTCCCCGCCTCCCAGGAGGAGGCGCTGCTCCGCGTCGCCCAGGAGGCCCTGCACAACGCCCTGCGCCACTCCGGGGCCGGCGAGGTCGCCGTCCGGCTCGCCCGGCACGGCCAGGGCGCCCGCCTCACCGTCACCGACGACGGCAGGGGCTTCGACCCGCGCGCGGTCCGCCGCGCCGGCCGCCACCTGGGCCTCGTCTCCATGCGGGACCGGGCGAGCGGCGTCGGCGGCAGACTCGCCGTGCACTCGGCGCCCGGCGAGGGCACCACGATCGAGATGGAGGTCCCCGGTGGCTGACAAGGAGAGCGACGGCTCCGCGAGGGCGGGAGAGGGGCGCGCCATCCGCGTCCTCCTCGTCGACGACCACCAGGTCGTCCGCCGCGGGCTGCGCACGTTCCTGGAGGTCCAGCACGACATCGAGGTCGTCGGCGAGGCCGCGGACGGCGCCGAGGGCGTCGCCCGTACGGAGGAGCTGCGCCCCGACGTCGTCCTCATGGACGTGAAGATGCCCGGTACGGACGGCATCGAGGCCCTCCGCAGGCTCCGCGAGCTCGGCAACCCGGCGAAGGTGCTGATCGTCACCAGCTTCACCGAGCAGCGCACGGTCGTCCCCGCCCTGCGCGCCGGCGCCGCCGGGTACGTCTACAAGGACGTCGACCCCGACGCCCTGGCCGGCGCCATCCGCTCCGTCCACGCGGGGCACGTCCTGCTTCAGTCCGAGGTGGCCGGGGCGCTGCTCAGCCAGGACGAGGCGAACGGCGGATCCGGCGGCCGAAGCGGCTCCCTCACCGAGCGGGAGCGCGAGGTCCTCGGCCTGATCGCCGACGGGCGCTCCAACCGGGAGATCGCCCGCGCCCTCGTCCTCTCCGAGAAGACCGTCAAGACGCACGTCTCCAACATCCTCATGAAGCTGGACCTCGCCGACCGCACCCAGGCCGCCCTGTGGGCCGTACGCCACGGCCTCACCACCTGACCGGGCACCGCCCGACCGCACCGCCCGACCGCACCGCCCGACCGCACCGCCCGACCGCACCGCCCGACCGCACCGCCCGACCGGCACCATCCGCCCGACCGGCACCATCCGCCCGGGTGGCGGCCGGCCATCCGCCCGGACACCGCCCAGCCGGGCGGCGGCCGACCGGACCCCGGCACCCGCCGGGAGGCCGGCCGCCGTCCGCTCGGGACCGCCCGTCCGCTCGGGACCGCCCGTCCGCTCGGGACCGCCCGTCCGGCTCGGGACCGCCCGTCCGGCTCGGGACCGCCCGTCCGCTCGGGACCGGCCGCCGCCCGCTCAGGGCCGGCCGCGCTCCCGCTCCTCCACGTACGCGTTGAACGCGGCCACCTGCGCCCGCCGCGCCACGCGCTCCACCGGCCGCAGCGCCTCCGCCCGCGCCGCCATCTCCGACGCGCTCACCGCGCCGCCGGGCCCCTTCTCGTACGCCAACGAGACCAGCAGCGCCACCCGCCGCGCCAGCTCCAGCACCCGAACCGCCCGCGGGGGGTACCCCGGCGCCAGCAGCTCGCCCCCGGCGTGCGCCCGCGCCCGGTACGCGTCCAGCGCCGCCTCCGCCACCGGGCCCGACGCCGCCACGTTCAGCCGCGTCAGCACCGCCGTCGCCTCCCGCAGCGCCTCCGCCAGCTCCCGCTCCGCCTCGCCCAGCGACGGCACGTCCGCCGGCGGCGCCTCCCGCACCGGCAGGCAGTGCCACACGACCTCCACGTGCAGGTCCCCGGCAGGACCCGCCTCGGTCACCTCCGGCACGAGCCCGAACCCGGCCCCGTACCCGACGGCCGCCTCCTGCGCGTCGAGCGCCCGCGCGTTGAACTCCGGCGGCCCGCTGAGCCCCAGCGGATGCCCCGGCGCGGGCAGCGCCACCCGCCACCCGGTGATCCCCAGCGACCGCAGCCGCCCCAGCGCCAGGGTCAGCCCGACGGGCCCCGGCTCACCCGGCAGGCCCTCCACGCGGTGCGGTGCGTCGTCACCGACGATCGCGCCCACCGCCTCGTCCGGCGACACCAACCCGGCCAGCAGGGCGTTTCCCCATGCGGCCAACCGTCCTGAACGTGGTTCCGAAAGCATGGCCCCCACCCTAGGTACTGGCCCCACGGGTACGGGCCCCACCACCGGTGGCGTAGGTTTTCCCTGGGAACCTGCGCCCGCCGCTCCCGCGGCGGCCCGCGCGAGGGACGACGACGAAGCAACGACCGCAAGGGGAGACAACGCGCTCATGAGCGATGTACTGGAGCTGGTGGACGTATCCGTGGTCCGCGACGGACGCGCTCTGGTGGACGAGGTCTCCTGGTCGGTCAAGGAAGGCGAGCGCTGGGCCGTCCTCGGCCCCAACGGCGCCGGCAAGACCACCCTCCTGAACGTCGCCTCCACCTACCTCTTCCCCACCCGCGGCGCCGTCCGCATCCTCGGCGACCAGCTCGGCAAGGTCGACGTCTTCGACCTGCGCCCCCGCGTCAGCATGGCCGGCATCGCCATGGCCGAGAAGCTGCCCAAGCGGCAGACCGTCCTCCAGACCGTCCTCACCGCGGCGTACGGCATGACCGCCACCTGGCGGGAGGACTACGACGCCGTCGACGAGGACCGCGCCCGCGCCTTCCTCGACCGCCTCGGCATGTCCGACTTCCTCGACCGCAGGTTCGGCACCCTCTCCGAGGGCGAGCGCAAGCGGACCCTCATCGCCCGCGCCCTGATGACCGACCCCGAGCTGCTCCTCCTCGACGAGCCCGCCGCCGGCCTCGACCTCGGCGGCCGGGAGGACCTCGTCCGCCGCCTCGGCCGCCTCGCCCGCGACCCGTACGCCCCCTCCATGATCATGGTCACGCACCACGTGGAGGAGATCCCGCCGGGCTTCACCCACGTCCTGATGATCCGCCAGGGCAAGGTGCTCGCCGCCGGCCCCGTCGAGACCGAGCTCACCTCCCGCAACCTCAGCCGCTGCTTCGGCCTGCCCCTCGTCGTCGAGCGCGTCGGCGACCGCTACACCGCCCAGGGCCTCCCGCTCGGCTGACCCCGCCCCACGCCTCCGAAGGCACCGGAACGCCGAACCACCGGAACGCCGAAGGCACGCACCGGAACACCGAAGGCACGCACCGGAACACCGAAGCGCCGAGGGCCCCCGCGCACCCGCGGGGGCCCTCGGCGCCCTGTCCCCGGCGGGCCCGCGCACCTACCATGACGACGTGGACATCGACGCATGGGTCTGGTGGCTGATCGCGGCGGTGGGGCTGGGCATCCCGCTCGTCATCACCGCGATGCCCGAATTCGGCATGTTCTCCGTCGGGGCGGTCGCGGGCGCCCTCACCGCGGGACTCGGCTTCGGAGTGGTGGCCCAAGTCATCGTCTTCGTCGTCGTCTCCGTCGCGCTCCTCGCCGTCGTGCGGCCCATCGCGGCCCGGCACCGCCAGGGGCAACCGGGCCACGCGACCGGCGTCGACGCCCTGAAAGGCCGTCAAGCCGTCGTCCTGGAACGGGTCGACGCCTCCGGCGGGCGCGTCAAACTCGCCGGCGAGGTCTGGTCCGCCCGCTCCTACGCCCCCGACCAGGTCTTCGAACCGGGGCAGCAGGTCGACGTGGTCGACATCGACGGGGCGACCGCCGTCGTGATATGACGACGCGTCACATGCCGTCGCGCGAGGGCCGGTCACCGGGACAACCGGCCGAACCGCCCACATGACCGCCCGCCGTCTGGGAAAATCGATCACCGACATCAACCGGCAGCGAAGGGCACGGGGAGCACGATGCCATCAGTCATCATCGTTCTGGTCATTCTGGTGGTGCTTGTCTTCATCGCCCTGATCAAAACGATCCAGGTCATCCCACAAGCCAGCGCCGCCATCGTGGAACGCTTCGGCCGCTACACCCGCACCCTCAACGCGGGCCTCAACATCGTCGTCCCGTTCATCGACACGATCCGCAACCGCATCGACCTGCGCGAGCAGGTCGTCCCCTTCCCGCCCCAGCCCGTCATCACCCAGGACAACCTGGTCGTCAACATCGACACGGTCATCTACTACCAGGTGACCGACGCCCGCGCCGCGACGTACGAGGTCGCCAGCTACATCCAGGCGATCGAGCAGCTCACCGTCACCACCCTGCGCAACATCATCGGCGGCATGGACCTGGAGCGCACCCTCACCTCCCGCGAGGAGATCAACGCCGCCCTCCGCGGCGTCCTCGACGAGGCCACCGGCAAGTGGGGCATCCGCGTCAACCGCGTCGAGCTGAAGGCCATCGAGCCGCCCACCTCCATCCAGGACTCGATGGAGAAGCAGATGCGCGCCGACCGCGACAAGCGCGCCGCGATCCTCACCGCCGAGGGCATCCGCCAGTCCCAGATCCTCACCGCCGAGGGCGAGAAGCAGTCCGCGATCCTCCGCGCCGAGGGCGAGGCCAAGGCGGCGGCCCTGCGCGCCGAGGGCGAGGCCCAGGCGGTCCGTACGGTCTTCGAAGCCATCCACGCCGGCGACCCCGATCAGAAACTCCTCTCCTACCAGTACCTCCAGATGCTCCCGAAGATCGCCGAAGGCGACGCCAACAAGCTCTGGATCGTGCCCAGCGAGATCGGCGACGCCCTCAAGGGCCTCTCCGGCGCCTTCGGCAACCTCGGCAACGGCGCCCCCGGCTTCGACACCTCCTCCAAGGAGCGGCGCCGGGAGGACCCCCCCGTCGACTGACCGGGGGCCGCACCCCGGTCGACTCACCCCACTGCCCTCGTGCATGATCGGTTCATCCACCACCGATCACGTACGGGGGCACAGTGACGTTCTGGGAGATGCTCGCCGTCTTCGCGGCCGGCATCGGCGCGGGCACCATCAACACGATCGTCGGGTCGGGCACGCTCATCACGTTCCCCGTCCTCCTGGCCACCGGCCTCCCGCCGGTCACCGCCACCGTCTCCAACGCCCTCGGCCTGATCCCCGGCTCCATCAGCGGGGCCATCGGCTACCGCGCCGAACTCACCGGCCAGCGCGACCGCGTCCTGCGCCTCGCCGTCGCCGCCGCCGTCGGCGGACTGGGCGGCGCCGTCCTCCTCACCGTCCTGCCCTCCACGGCCTTCGAGACGATCGTCCCCGTCCTCGTCGCCCTGGCCCTGGTCCTGGTCATCCTCCAGCCCCGCATCACCCGGGCCGTCCAGGCCCGCCGCGAACGGAACGGCCGCACCGGCACCGCCCGCCACGGCGGCCCCCTCCTCTTCACCGGCCTCCTCCTGGCCAGCGTCTACGGCGGGTACTTCACCGCCGCCCAGGGGATCATCTACCTCTCCCTCATGGGCATGCTGCTCGACGACACCCTCCAGCGCCTCAACGCCGCGAAGAACATCCTCGCGGCCGTCGTGAACACCATCGCCGCGCTGTTCTTCGTCTTCGCCGCCCACTTCGACTGGACCGCCGTCGCCCTCATCGCCGTCGGCTCCACCATCGGCGGCCAGATCGGCGCACGCGTCGGCCGGCGCCTCCCCGCCAAGGCCCTCCGCGCCCTGATCGTCGTCATCGGCGGCGCCGCGATCCTCCAGCTCGTCACCCGATGACGAAGAGCCCGCCCCCGGCGACACACCGGGAGCGGGCTCCACCCGCGGTCACGCTCAGGCGGCGGACGCCTCCGGCCGCCGCGCCGCCAGCCACTCCGGCAGCTCCGCCCGCTCACCGGCCCGCAGCGCCAGCAGCATCGCGTCCGCGGGGCTCGGTACGAACGGCCGGTGCAGCAGCGGCATCCCCGCCTCCTCCGGCGTACGGTCCGCCTTGCGGTGGTTGTCCTCCGCGCAGGACGCGACCGTGTTCAGCCAGCTGTCCGCACCGCCCTGCGACCGCGGCACCACGTGGTCGACCGTCGTCGCCCGCCGCCCGCAGTACGCGCACCGGTGCTGGTCCCGCACCAGCACGCCGCGCCGCGACCACGGCGCGTGTCTTCGGAACGGCACCCGTACGTACCGGCACAACCTGATCACCCGCGGTACGGGCAGCTCCACCGCGGCCGCCCGCAGCCGGAGCCCCGGATGGGCCTGCTCGACGACGGCCTTGTCCTGCAGCACCAGCACCACCGCACGGTGCAGCGACACCGTCGACAGCGGCTCGAAGCTCGCGTTGAGAACCAGCGTGTCCCGCATTCCGCCCACCTCCGTGTGCCGGCCGTCCCCCTGACGCGCCTGGACCAACTCTGGCGGGGCGGCACCGAACGGGACAACGCAATATCCGCGAGCGGAAAATGCCCGCCCCCGGCCTCCCCCGGGCCAGAAGCGGGCGAACGGGAAGTGAACGTTCAGCTCTCCGCGGGCGTCTCGTACTCCCCGATGAGCTGCGCGCGCGCCAGCGTGTGGAACCGCAGGTTGAAACCGACGACCGCCGGCGACGCGTCGGAGTCCGGCCCCAGCCTCTCCGTGTCCACGGCGTACACGGTGAACACGTACCGGTGCGGGCCGTCCCCGGGCGGCGGCGCGGCGCCGCCGAAGTCCTTCGACCCGTAGTCGTTGCGGGCGTGCACCGCGCCCTCGGGCAGCCCCTCGAACTTCCCGCCCCCCGCACCCGCGGGCAGCTCCGTCACGGACGCCGGGATGTCGAACAGCACCCAGTGCCAGAAACCGCTGCCCGTCGGCGCGTCCGGGTCGAAGCACGTCACGGCGAAGCTCTTCGTCTCCGCCGGGAAGCCCTCCCACCGCAGCTGCGGCGACGTGTTCCCCTTCGCGTACACCTGCGCGTCCGCCAGCACGCCCCCGGGCGCGACGTCGTCGCTCACCACGGTGAACGACGGCACCGGCGGGTGGAAGTCGTGGGGGAGCGGCGCCCTCTTCGCCTCGGTCACGTCAGAACCTCCGATCGCTCTGGAACCTCGATCTTCCGAGCCTAGAGCCAGTTGCGGCGCCCACCGACATCGGCGAGCCACTGGTTGAGGTACGCCGCCCAGTCGGTGCCCTGGTAGTCGTTCAAGCCGACCACGAAGCAGCGGTACGAGTCGCTGCCCTCGCTGAACAGCCCGCCCTTCTTGTCCATCTCCAGCACGACGTCCATCTCCCGGTCGTCGGCGACGAACGACAGCTCGACCTGGTTCAGCCCCCGGTACTGCTGCGGCGGCAGGAACTCGATCTCCTGGTAGAAGGGCAGCCGCTGTCGCGTCCCCCGGATGTGCCCCCGCTCCATGTCCGCGTTCTTGAACCGGAAGCCCAGCCGGACGAACGCGTCCAGGATCGCCTGCTGCGCCGGCAGCGGGTGCACGCTGATCGGGTCCAGGTCGCTGGAGTCCACGGCCCGCGCGATCGCCAGCTCCGTCGTCACCCCGATGTCCATGCCGCGCAACTGCTGCCCGGCGATGCAGGTGACGGGGGTCTCCCACGGGATCTCCAACCCGAACGGCACGACGTGCACGGCCCCGGCCTGGACGGTGAAGGAACCGCCGATCTGCGTCCTGCCGAACTCGATGTCCTGCTTGGCCTCCTGGTCGCCGCCCTCGACCTCGACCCGCGCCTGCAGCCCGAGCGACAGGCCCTGGATCTCCTGCGGCACCGAGCCGCCCTCGATCCGCACCTCGCCCTGGACGACACCGCCGGGCACCACGTTCGCCTCGGTCAGCACGGTCTCGACGTTGGCCCCGCCCGCCCCCAGGCTCGCGAGCAGCTTCTTGAAGCCCATGTCCACTCCTTCTCGGTCCACAGCTCACATACGCGTACGCGCGGAAGACCGTAGCCGGTTCCGGGCGCCGTCCCAGTACGCTCGTTCAACATGATCGAGCGCCCCGACCGTACGCCGCTGCCCCGGGACTTCTTCGACCGCCCCGTACTGGAGGTCGCGCCGGACCTGCTCGGCCGGACTCTGGTGCGGACGACGGACGACGGACCCATCGAGCTCCGCCTCACGGAAGTGGAGGCGTACGCCGGAGAGGTGGACCCCGGCTCCCACGCCTACCGGGGCCGCACGGCGAGGAACGCCGTCATGTTCGGCCCGCCCGGTCACGCGTACGTCTACTTCACCTACGGGATGTGGCACTGCCTGAACCTGGTGTGCGGCCCGGAGGGCACCGCGAGCGGGGTCCTGCTGCGCGCCGGGGAGGTCCGCGCGGGCCACGAGCTGGCCCGCCGCCGGCGCCTCTCGGCCCGGCACGACAGGGAGCTGGCCAAGGGCCCGGCCCGCCTCGCCACGGCCCTGGACGTCGACCGCACCCTGGACGGCACCGACGCCTGCGCCGGCCCGGACTCCCCCCTGTCCGTACTGACGGGGACCCCGATCGCCCCCGAGCGGGTACGGAACGGCCCCCGTACCGGTGTGGGCGGGGAGGGGGCGGTGCACCCGTGGCGCTTCTGGATCGACGGGGACCCGACGGTGAGTCCGTACCGGGCCCACACACCGCGCCGGAGGAGGACTTGACTCTCGGCACCGAGCCGCCTAATCTCGATCGAGCCGCAGGAGCCGGGGCACGCTGTATCAGCACCCCTGGGGCGGCCAAACCACTACTTAGCGATCTACCCCCTGGCGGGGTGGGTTCTGGGTGCCGGAATTCATTTCGAGGAGCTCGATTATGAGCACCGCGAAGAATCCGCTAAAGTAGCGGAAGTCGAAAGGCGAAAGGCCCTCCAACGGCCGCTGGATACGAAATTCGGACCGGGAACGGAACGGAAAACGGATCTGGTAGAGTTGGAAACACCGAAGGGAAGCGCCCGGAGGAAAGCCCGAGAGGG
>NZ_JBWKJG010000012.1:0-272303 GCF_056432325.1 Streptomyces sp. NPDC045287 | reverse complement strand
TGCAGGGGGGACCCTGTGGGAGAGTAGGACACCGCCGAACAAATTGTGACGGGAAGCCCCGTGCCGGAAGGCACGGGGCTTTTCGCATTCCCGGGGTACCGCAGACGGCAACTCCGCCCCACCCCCTGCGCAGGCCGGCCCGCGCTGACGGTAAGGTCAGGGGCAGCATTGGCACGTTCCCACAGGAGGCCCCCGGGTGGAGGTTCAGGAGACTCGCGTTCAGACCGACCGGGTCCTCACCATCCCCAACATCCTGAGCATGGCCCGGCTCATCGGTGTACCGCTTTTCCTGTGGCTCATCCTCCGCCCCGAGTTCGGCGGGCCCAACAGTGACGGCTGGGCCCTCCTGGTCCTCGCCCTGAGCGGCGTCAGCGACTACCTCGACGGCAAGCTCGCCCGACGCTGGAACCAGATCAGCAGCCTCGGACGCATTCTCGACCCGGCCGCCGACCGCCTCTACATCCTCTCCACCCTCGTCGGCCTGACCTGGCGCGACATCCTCCCGCTCTGGCTCACCGCGGTACTTCTCGCACGCGAGGCGATGCTGTTGGTGATGGTGGGAATCCTCCGCCGCCACGGCTATCCGCCGCCGCAGGTGAACTTCCTCGGCAAGGCGGCCACGTTCAACCTCATGTACGCGTTCCCGTTGCTACTGCTCAGCGACGGCAACACGTGGCTTGCGTCACTCGCTGAAGTTTTCGGGTGGGCCTTCGCAGGATGGGGTACAAGTCTCTACTGGTGGGCAGGGATCCTCTACGTGATCCAAGTCCGCCGACTAGTCAAGGCGGAAACCGCAGCCGAATGACCCTGTCTTTCCGCGCCGAAACGTAAGAACCGACGTCGGCGTGTTATCAGAGGGCCACAGCAAAGACGGGGAAATTCGGCCAGATCGTCGTCGCTGCAAGGAGGACGCTTCCGACATGAAGGCCGTCGTGATGGCCGGAGGCGAAGGCACCAGACTTCGCCCCATGACCTCGAGCATGCCCAAGCCGCTCCTGCCGGTCGCCAACCGGCCGATCATGGAGCATGTGCTGCGCCTGCTCAAACGGCATGGACTCACCGAGACCGTCGTAACCGTGCAGTTCCTCGCCTCGCTCGTCAAGAACTACTTCGGTGACGGCGAAGAGCTCGGAATGGAGCTCACCTACGCCCACGAGGAGAAGCCACTCGGCACCGCCGGCAGCGTCAAGAACGCCGAACAGGCACTGAAGGACGACGCGTTCCTGGTCATCTCCGGGGACGCCCTCACCGACTTCGACCTGACCGACCTCATCGCCTTCCACAAAGAGAAGGGCGCCCTGGTCACCGTCTGCCTGACGCGCGTACCGAACCCCCTCGAATTCGGCATCACCATCGTCGACGAGGAAGGCCGCGTCGAACGGTTCCTCGAGAAGCCCACCTGGGGACAGGTCTTCTCCGACACCGTCAACACGGGCATCTACGTCATGGAGCCCGAGGTCTTCGACTACGTCCAGCCTGACGTCTCCGTCGACTGGTCCGGCGACGTCTTCCCCCAGCTCATGAAGGAAGGCAAGCCGATCTACGGCTACGTCGCCGAGGGCTACTGGGAAGACGTCGGCACCCACGAGAGCTACGTGAAGGCCCAGGCCGACGTCCTCGAAGGCAAGGTCGACGTCGAACTCGACGGCTTCGAGATCTCCCCCGGCGTCTGGGTCGCCGAAGGCGCCGAGGTCCACCCCGACGCCGTCCTGCGCGGACCCGTCTACGTCGGGGACTACGCCAAGGTCGAAGCCGACGTAGAGATCCGCGAGCACACCGTCATCGGATCCAACGTGGTCGTGAAGAGCGGCGCCTTCCTCCACAAGGCGGTTGTTCACGACAACGTCTACATCGGGCCGCACAGCAACCTGCGCGGCTGCGTCATCGGCAAGAACACCGACATCATGCGGGCCGCCCGCATCGAGGACGGCGCCGTCATCGGCGACGAGTGCCTCGTCGGCGAAGAATCGATCGTCCAGGGGAACGTCCGCGTCTACCCCTTCAAGACGATCGAAGCCGGTGCCTTCGTCAACACCTCCGTCATCTGGGAGTCCCGCGGCCAGGCCCACCTCTTCGGCGCGCGCGGCGTCTCCGGCATCCTCAACGTCGAGATCACCCCCGAACTCGCCGTCCGGCTCGCCGGCGCCTACGCCACCACCCTGAAGAAGGGCGCGACCGTCACCACGGCCCGCGACCACTCCCGGGGTGCCCGGGCCCTGAAGCGGGCCGTGATCTCCGCCCTGCAGGCCAGCGCCATCGACGTACGGGACCTGGAGAACGTGCCCCTGCCCGTGGCCCGCCAGCAGACCGCGCGCGGCAGCGCCGGCGGCATCATGATCCGGACCACCCCCGGCGTGCCGGACTCCGTCGACATCATGTTCTTCGACGAACGCGGCGCCGACCTGTCCCAGGCCGGACAGCGGAAGCTCGACCGGGTCTACGCGCGCCAGGAGTACCGCAGGGCGTTCCCCGGCGAGATCGGAGACCTCAGCTTCCCGTCGAGCATCTTCGACCAGTACACCGGCGCCCTCCTGCGCAGCGTCGACACGACCGGCATCGCCGAAGCCGGCCTCAAGGTCGTCGTCGACGCGTCCAACGGCAGTGCGGGACTCGTCCTGCCGAGCCTCCTCGGCCGGCTCGGCGTCGACTCGCTGACGATCAACCCCGGTCTCGACGAGTCGCGGCCCACCGAATCCGCCGACTCCCGCCGGGCCGGCCTCGTACGGCTCGGAGAGATCGTCGCCTCCGCGCGGGCCGCGTTCGGCGTGCGGTTCGACACCGTCGGCGAACGGCTGTCGCTCGTCGACGAACGCGGCCGGATCATCGAGGACGACCGGGCGCTGCTCGTCATGCTCGACCTGGTCGCGGCCGAACGGCGCAGCGGCCGGGTCGCTCTGCCGGTCACGACCACCCGCATCGCCGAGCAGGTCGCCGCGTACCACGGCACCCAGGTCGACTGGACGACGACCTCACCGGACGACCTGACACGGGTTGGGCGCGAGGAGTCCACCATCTTCGGTGGAGACGGGCTGGGCGGGTTCATCGTCCCCGAATTCAGCAGCGTCTTCGACGGGACCGCCGCCTTCGTGCGGCTCCTCGGCCTCGTCGCGCGCACCCAGCTCACTCTCAGCCAGATCGACGCGCGCATCCCCCGCGCCCACGTGCTGCGGCGGGACCTCGCGACGCCGTGGGCCGTCAAGGGGCTCGTCATGCGGCGGGTCGTCGAAGCCGCCGGCGACCGGCACGTCGACACCACCGACGGCGTGCGCGTCGTGGAGGCGGACGGGCGGTGGGTGCTCGTCCTGCCCGACCCGGCCGAGGCCGTCACCCACCTGTGGGCCGAAGGCCCCGACGACGAGTCCGCCCAGGCGCTCCTCGACGAGTGGGCCGCCGTGGTGGACAGCGCCGGGCGCTGACCCCCTCGCCCACCGGCTGACCGGTGCGCCGGACCGATCGTACGACCGCGTCCGGCGTACCGGTGGGGCCATTCGGCGGTAGCCGCTCCGACATGCGACGATGTGCGGCATGTCGCAGCAGCCCCCCGTTCGGAGCACCGGCTCCCCGCCTCCGCGTCCTGACGCGTCGATGTCGCTGCTGACCAATGTGATGGACCACGCGCTCGACGACGGGTACGCGGAGGCGACCGCCCGCCGTGCCGCCGAGGGGGGCCTGCCGCGTACGTTGCGGACCAGGCTGGGCCTCGCCGCCGGGCTCGTCCTCGCCGCGGCGGTCGTCACGCTCGGTGCCGCCCAGACGCGGATATCCGCGCCGGTCGTGGCGAAGGAGCGCGAGGAGCTCATCGACCGGATCCAGGCCGAGACGACCGCCGTGGACGGTCTAGAACAGGACATCGAAAAACTGCGCGGCGAAGTCGGGGAGCGGCAGCGCGCGGCGCTCCGGGAACACGGTGGCGATCGCGGTGCCCTCGTGGCGCTGCTGTCCGGTGCGACCGACGTGACCGGCCCCGGGATCAAACTCGTCGTCGACGACGCGAAGGACGTCGAGGGGGGCGGCGGCGGGCCGCGCGAGAGCGGCGGTTTCACCGACACCGGCCGCGTACGCGACCGGGACATGCAGCGGATCGTGAACGGTCTGTGGCAGTCCGGGGCGGAAGCCGTCGCGATCAACGGGCAGCGGCTGACCGCCCTGTCCGCGATCAGGGCGGCCGGCGACGCCATACTGGTCGACAACAAACCGCTCGTGCCGCCGTACACGGTGCTCGCGGTGGGGGACGGCAAACGGCTCGGCACCCGGTTCCAGAACAGCGCGGACGGCCGCTACCTGCACGCGCTGGAGGAGAACTTCGGCATCCGCAGCAGCGTCTCCGCCCAGGACCGGGTCCGTCTGCCGGCGGCGCCGAGCCTGATCGTACGTACAGCACAGCCGAGGACCTCCGGAGCCGGCGCGGGCGACGGACAGGGCACGGCCGACACAGGGAAGGGCACATCGTGATCGCCGTACTGGGCCTCGTCGTGGGAGTCGTGGTCGGACTGTTGATCCGGCCCGAGGTACCGGCGGTGGTCGAGCCCTACCTGCCGATCGCCGTCGTCGCCGCGCTCGACGCGGTCTTCGGCGGGTTGCGGGCCATGCTCGACGGGATCTTCGTCGACAAGGTCTTCGTGGTCTCCTTCCTGTCGAACGTCGTCGTGGCCGCGCTGATCGTGTTCCTCGGCGACAAGCTGGGCGTCGGCGCGCAGCTGTCCACGGGGGTCGTGGTCGTCCTCGGCATCCGGATCTTCTCCAACGCGGCCGCCATCCGGCGGCACGTGTTCCGGGCGTGAGGCCGATGAGCAACGAAGACCGCACCCCGCACGAGGACCGCACCCCGCACGAGCCGGGGCAGCCGGAGGCGGCGCGGCCGGAGTCCGCGGAGATGACCGGCCGGCAGCGGCTGGTCGCCGGGCTGTGGCCGCCGCGGGTCACCCGCGCGCAACTCGTCGTCGCCCTGCTGCTGTTCGGTCTGGGACTGGGCCTGGCCATCCAGGTCCGCTCCACCAGCGACGACGGCGCGCTGCGCGGCGCCCGCCAGGAGGACTTGGTCCGCATCCTGGACGAGCTGGACGACCGCAGTCAGCGGCTCGAGGACGAGAAGACCCGGCTCGACGCGCAGCGCCGGGAGCTGGAGAACAGCTCCGACCAGGCCGAAGAGGCCCGTCAGCAGACCCAGGAGAGGGAGCGTCAGCTGGGCGTCCTGGCCGGTACGGTGGCCGCCGAGGGACCCGGCATCACGTTCACCGTCGAGGACCCGCTCACGGCCGTCGAACCGGACAAGCTGCTCGACACGATCCAGGAGCTGCGCGCCGCCGGCGCCGAGGCCATCCAGGTCAACGGCGTGCGGGTCGTCGCGGACTCGTACTTCTCCGGGGAGGCCGGGGCCGTCGAGGTGGACGGGCGGAAGATCAGCGCGCCGTACCGGTTCCAGGTCATCGGCAAGCCGCAGGATCTGGAGCCCGCGCTCAACATTCCCGGCGGGATCGTGCAGTCGCTGGAGAAGGAGCAGGCCACGGCCACCGTGACCCGCTCGGAGAAGATCGTTGTTGACGCCTTGCGACGGGCGGAGCGGCCTGACTACGCTCGGTCGTCATCGCGGTGAAGCGGAGGCGCATGGGGGCCTCGTGGTGGGGTAATGCCCGAGGGGCCGGGCCGGACAGGGGAGGCGAAGCAGTGGGGGCGGCTCCCGTGACCGGGGAATCGTGGAGGCGTCGGAGGATCGGCCGCCCGGGCCGGGAGGTTGCGGGGGGTCGCCGTACCAAGAGCGTGGTGCGTGGTGGAAACTGTCCGGAGGATACGGACGTTGTGAAGGTGTCCGGGTCGGCAGGTGTGTTCAATCAGGGTTCGTCCTGCCCCACGGGCGGGTCTGTTTCGTTCAAGGGGAATCGCCCGTGAAGTTGTTTGCGAAGTTGTTCGGCAAGAGCGCACGCGAGGACGGCGGCAACGCCAGGCATCGCGCGTCGCGGCACGGTCGGAGCGAGGAGGAGCGGGACGCCGGGCGTCCCCTCTTCCGCGACGAGGTCGCTGGTCCGGGTGGTGACATTACGGGCGGACAGGGCGCGTCTTCTGTTGACCCTGCCGGTCCCGGCCGCATAGGTTCCGATCCGTACGCGACCAGCGTCCACGCGGCCGAGCCGCGGCAGGAGGATGGGTCCATGCCGGTGTGTACGCGGTGCGGACACCGCAATGCCGAGGCGAGTCGGTTCTGCTCCAACTGCGGGGCGCCGCTGCGGGGCGGGGTCCCGGTGGAGCGCGCGTCGGAGACGACGTCGACGATCTCCATCTCGGGGCTCGAGGCGTACGACGGCGAGGCCACCGGCCAGACGGCGCTGCCGTCGCTGACGCCCGAGGCGCAGGCCGCGGTGGACGCCCTGCCGCTGGGTTCGGCGCTGCTCGTGGTGCGGCGCGGGCCGAACTCCGGCAGCCGCTTCCTCCTCGACGGCGATCTGACGACCGCGGGCCGCCACCCCCAGAGCGACATCTTCCTGGACGACGTGACCGTGTCCCGTCGCCACGTGGAGTTCCGCAGGGCGGCCGACGGCAGCTTCACCGTCGCGGACGTCGGCAGCCTCAACGGCACCTACGTCAACCGTGAGCCGATCGACGCCGTCCGGCTCACCAACGGTGACGAGGTGCAGATCGGCAAGTACCGACTGGTCTTCTACACGAGCCAGCGGGGCGTCTGACCCTCCCCCGGACGCCGTCCGGGGGGACCCCAGGGAAGGTCCATGCGGCGAACACCGACGGGCGGTGCCGGTCACGGCACCGCCGACGCGGGTGACCGGCTGGTGAGTATCGGTACGGTCCTCAACCAGCTGCGGGAGGAGTTTCCCGAGGTCACCATCTCCAAGATCCGGTTCCTGGAGGCGGAGGGGCTCGTCGAGCCGCGGCGGACGGCGTCCGGGTACCGGAAGTTCAGCCCGCGCGACGTGGAGCGGCTGGCGCTGATCCTCCGCATGCAGCGGGACCACTACCTGCCGCTGAAGGTCATCCGGGAGCACCTGGACGCCTTGGCCCGCGGTGAGCAGGCCGTCCTGCCCACCCAGGGGCCGCGCGGCGAGTCGCCGGACGGCGGCAGCCCGTGGGAGCCGGACGCGGACCGGGGCGCGGCCGCGCGGGTCGGCCGCGCCGAGCTCCTCGCCGCCGCGGGGGCGAGCGAGGAGCAGCTCGCCGAGTGGGAGTCGTACGGACTGGTCGCCCCGGCGGTGGACGGCGGTTACGACGCCGAGGCGGTGACGGTCGCCAAGCTCGTCGCCGAGCTGGGCCGCTACGGGCTGGAGCCCCGCCACCTGCGGGCGGTGAAGGCCGCCGCCGAGCGCGAGGCGGGGCTGGTGGAGCAGGTCGTCGCGCCGCTGCGGCGGCACCGCAACCCGCAGACCCGGGCGCACGCCGAGGCCACCGCGAAAGAGCTGGCCGCGCTGTCCGTCCGGCTGCACGCGGCCCTCGTCAGGTCGGCCCTCGGAGTCCGGTTCCCCTGACCTTGGCGGATCCCGACTATCCAAACCGGTGCGGCACGTCCTAGGGTTGCTGTGTGAACGAGCTCGATGTTGTCGGTGTCCGGGTGGAAATGCCGTCCAACCAGCCGATCGTGCTCCTGCGTGAAGTGGGAGGCGACCGCTACCTCCCGATCTGGATCGGCCCGGGAGAGGCGACGGCGATCGCCTTCGCCCAGCAGGGCATGACCCCTGCCAGGCCGCTCACCCACGACCTCTTCAAGGACGTGCTCGAGGCCGTGGGCCAGGAGCTGACGGAGGTCCGCATCACGGACCTCCGCGAAGGGGTCTTCTACGCGGAGCTGGTCTTCGCCAGCGGTGTCGAAGTGAGTGCCCGGCCCTCCGACGCCATAGCGCTGGCCTTGCGTACCGGAACGCCGATCTTCGGCAGCGACGGCGTCCTCGACGACGCCGGGATCGCGATCCCGGACGAGCAGGAGGACGAGGTGGAGAAGTTCCGCGAGTTCCTCGACCAGATCTCTCCCGAGGACTTCGGCACCGGCAACCAGTGACCGCGACCGCGCCGCGTACCGGAGCGCGGTGCGCCCGGGCGCGCGGAGGTGGTGTCCTCCCGGCGTTCGGGGGGCGCTCGCCGCGTTTTCAGCGCATTCGAGTAGCGGTTCCCGGAATCGGGACACGTCAAACCACTCTCAGGGTGATTATCACTCGGCGTGGCGAGTGTGGCGATCGTTGACGCACCCCTGGGGACTGCCTACCGTCGATGTGGCAGGTCAAGGACGGAGGGTCGGCGTGATGAGCAGCGGCGACGGTACGGCAGGGGGTCTCCCCGGACGGAGTCCGGTGGGGAGCGGGCCGTATCCGTTTCACGGGGATGCGGCCGAGCCGACGACCGACGTCATCGGGTACCGGGGCCCCACCGCGTGCGCGGCCGCCGGCATCACGTACCGGCAGCTCGACTACTGGGCCCGTACGGGGCTGGTCGAGCCGAGCGTCCGGCCCGCGTACGGGTCGGGCACGCAGCGCCTCTACAGCTTCCGCGACGTCGTCGTCCTGAAGATCGTCAAGCGGTTCCTGGACACCGGTGTCGCCCTGCAGAACATCCGGGCCGCCGTGCAGCACCTGCGCGGCAAGGGACTGCGCGACCTGGAGCGCATGACGCTGATGAGCGACGGCGCGACGGTGTACGAGTGCTCGTCGCCGGACGAGGTCGTGGACCTGCTCCAGGGTGGGCAGGGGATCTTCGGGATCGCGGTCGGCGTGGTGTGGCGGGACGTCGAGGCGGCGCTGTCGCAGCTGCACGGCGAGCGGGTCGACACCGGTGAGACCCTCCTCGGGCAGAACCCGGCCGACGAGCTGGCCCGCCGCAGGCGCGACAAGGCCGTCTGAGCGGCGCGCCCGCCGCCGTACGCGTGTGCGGGCGATTGTCAGTGGGGTGGGGCAGCATCGGTGGTGTGAGAGCCGCGCCGACGATCCTGCACCTGGACATGGACGCGTTCTACGCCGCCGTCGAGCAGGCGGCGAAGCCCAGTCTGCGCGGGAAGCCCGTGATCGTGGGTGGTCTGGGGCCGCGCGGGGTCGTCGCGACGGCGTCGTACGAGGCGCGGCGGTTCGGGGTGCGGTCGGCGATGCCCATGGCGCAGGCCCGGCGGCTGGCGCCGAACGCCGCCTACCTGGTGCCGCGTTTCTCCGTCTACCGGTCGGTGAGCGGACAGGTCATGGAGTTGCTGGGGCGGCTGTCGCCGCTGGTGGAGCCGCTCAGCCTGGACGAGGCGTTCGTCGACCTGGAGGCCGGGGGAGCCGCGTGCGAGGGGGCGGCGGCGCGGGCGGTCGGGGAGCGACTGCGCCGGGACATCCGCGCCGTGACGGGGCTGACGGGGTCGGTGGGGCTGGCGGGCTCCAAGATGCTGGCGAAGATCGCCTCGGAGGAGGCCAAGCCGGACGGCCTCGTGCTCATCGAGCCGGGGACGGAGCGGGCGCTGCTGGCGCCGATGGGCGTGCGGACGCTGCCCGGTGTCGGGCCGGCGACCGAGGAGCACCTGCGGCGGGCCGGGATGACGACGGTCGCCGACCTGGCGGAGGCCGGTGAGGACGAGCTCGTACGGCTCCTGGGCAGGGCGCACGGGACGTCGCTGTACGCGATGGCGCTCGGCCGCGACGACCGGCCCGTGGTGGCGGAGCGGGACGCCAAGTCGATCTCCGTGGAGGACACCTTCGACGTGGACCTGCACGACCGGGTGCGGGTGCGGTGGGAGGTGGAGCGGCTCGCCGAGCGGTGCGTGCGCCGGCTGCGGGCCGCCGGCCGCTCGGGGCGCACGGTGGTGCTGAAGGTGCGGCGGTACGACTTCTCGACGCTGACCCGCTCCGAGACGCTGCGCGGCCCGACCGACGACCCCGTGGTGGTGCGGGAGGCCGCCGCCCGGCTGCTCGACGCCGTCGACACGACGGGCGGGGTGCGGCTGCTCGGCGTCGGGGTCAGCGGGCTGGCCGACTTCACGCAGGAGGACCTGTTCGCCCAGGCGGCGGTCGACGGGCCCCCGGCCGTGCCCGGCGCCTCCGACGGGGTGCCGCCGCTGTCCGCGGGGGAGGCCGCGGCCGGGCCGGAGGAGCCGCCGCCGGACGCCGGGCCGGGTGGGGGTGCCGTCGACGGCGGGGAGCCGGTGCCGGGGGAGCGGCGGTGGCTCGCCGGGGCGGATGTGCGGCACACCGCGTACGGGCCCGGGTGGGTGCAGGGCAGCGGGCTCGGCCGGGTCACCGTGCGGTTCGAGGAGCCGGGGTCGGCGCCCGGCAGGGTGCGGACGTTCCGGACGGACGACCCGGAGCTGGAGCCGGGCGATCCGCTGCCGCTGGTGCCGGGCGGCGGTCAGCCGCCCCCGTCCGCCGGCGTGCCGGAGTGCCTGCCCGGGGACGGCGCGGCCGGCAGGGCCAGGCCGTAGTGCCGGTACAGCCGCAGCTCCTGCTCCGGCGAGAGGTGCCGGCCCACCCCGAAGCCCGGGGCGTCCTTGATGAGGGCCTTCTCGTACGGGACGTGCAGGCCGTCGTCGGCCAGCTCGCTCGGCTCCAGCGGGACGAACGCGTCGCGCCCGAAGAGGCCCCTCCGTACGGCCGCCCATTCGGGGACGCCCGTCGCGTCGTCCAGGTACACCTCGTCCACCGTGCCGACCTTGCGGCCGTCGCGGTCGAACACCTTGCGCCCCATCAGGCCGCGCGGGTCGATGTCGGTTTGCACAGTTCCTCCAGCCGGTCGCAACGGGTCCATCACCCCTACGAAAGGGCACAACGGTGACCTCGGCCACTCGAGGGATCGGCCTGGAACCTCGCTGGTAGGCTGGTCATGGCTGCTGACCCCGTGCGGGAGAGTCCTCCGGAGAAACCGTCCGGAGGCGCCGAAGGAGCAAATCCTCCCCGGAATCTCTCAGGCCCCTGTACCGCACGGACGAGGTCACTCTGGAAAGCAGGGCGGGCGTCGGACGGCACCCGCCCTCACCGACGGTGAAAGCCGTGCCACCCCTCACCGGGGTGCGCGGCGAAGCTCTCAGGTTGAGATGACAGAGGGGGAGGCCGTCCGGGCACCCGCGCCGAGGTGCCCCTCGCAGGTCGCTATGACCAGGAGGCCCCCGTACATGACCGCCAACCGCATTCCGCTCTCCCAACTCGAGCGGGGCACCCCCTTCGAGCAGCGCCACATCGGCCCCGACTCCGGGGCGCGCGCCAAGATGCTCGCGCAGGTCGGCTACGGCTCGCTCGACGAGCTCACGGCGGCCGCGGTGCCGGACGCGATCAAGAGCGCCGAGGCGCTCGGCCTGCCCGAGGCCCGCACCGAGGCCGAGGTCCTCGCCGAACTGCGTTCCCTGGCGGACCGCAACCAGGTCCTGGCCCCGATGATCGGCCTCGGCTACTACGGCACGTTCACGCCGCCGGTCATCCTCCGCAACGTCATGGAGAACCCGGCCTGGTACACGGCGTACACGCCGTACCAGCCGGAGATCTCGCAGGGCCGCCTGGAGGCGTTGCTCAACTTCCAGACCATGGTCGCCGACCTGACCGGTCTGCCCACCTCCGGCGCGTCCCTCCTCGACGAGGGCACCGCCGCCGCGGAGGCCATGTCCCTGGCCCGGCGCGTCGGCAAGGTCAAGAACGGCGTCTTCCTGGTCGACGCCGACGCCCTGCCGCAGACGATCGCCGTCATCGAGACCCGCGCCGAGCCAACCGGCGTCGAGGTCGTCGTCGCCGACCTGAGCGACGGCATCCCCGCCGAGGCGGCCGAGCGCGGCGTCTTCGGCGTCCTGATCCAGTACCCGGGAGCCTCCGGCGCCGTCCGCGACATCAAGCCGCTGATCGACGCCGCCCACGAGCTGGGCGCCGTCGTCACCGTCGCCGCCGACCTGCTGGCGCTGACCCTGCTGGCCTCGCCCGGTGAGCTGGGCGCGGACATCGCCGTCGGCACCACCCAGCGGTTCGGCGTCCCGATGGGCTTCGGCGGACCGCACGCCGGCTACATGGCCGTCCGCGACACGTTCGCCCGCAGCCTGCCCGGCCGCCTCGTCGGCGTCTCCGTCGACGCCGACGGGAACAGGGCGTACCGCCTCGCGCTCCAGACCCGTGAGCAGCACATCCGCCGCGAGAAGGCCACCAGCAACATCTGCACCGCCCAGGTGCTCCTCGCCGTCATGGCCGGCATGTACGCGGTCTACCACGGTCCCGACGGCCTGAAGGAGATCGCCCGGCGCACCCACCGGTACGCGGCGATCCTCGCGGCCGGCCTGCGCGCCGGCGGCGTCGAGGTGGTCCACGGCGGCTTCTTCGACACCGTCACCGCGCGCGTGCCCGGCAAGGCCGCCGAGGTCGTCGCCGCGGCCCGCGAGGGCGGCGTCAACATCCGCCTCGTCGACGCCGACCACGTCTCGGTCGCCTGCGACGAGACCACCAGCCGCGACCGGATCTCCACCGTGTGGGCCGCCTTCGGCGTGAGCGGCGACATCGAGGCCCTGGACGCCGAGACCGCCGACGCGCTGCCCGAGGCGCTGCTGCGCACCGACGCGTACCTCACCCACCCGGTCTTCCACGCGCACCGCTCCGAGACCGCGATGCTGCGCTACCTGCGCAGGCTCGCCGACCGCGACTACGCGCTGGACCGCGGCATGATCCCGCTCGGCTCCTGCACGATGAAGCTGAACGCGACCACCGAGATGGAGCCGGTCACCTGGCCCGAGTTCGGCCAGATGCACCCCTTCGCCCCGGCGGAGCAGGCCGAGGGCTACCTCAGCCTCATCCACGAGCTGGAGGACCGCCTCGCCGAGGTCACCGGCTACGACAAGGTGTCGATCCAGCCCAACGCCGGTTCGCAGGGCGAGCTCGCGGGCCTCCTCGCCGTCCGCGCCTACCACCGCGCCAACGGCGACGCGCAGCGCACGGTCTGCCTCATCCCGTCCTCCGCGCACGGCACCAACGCCGCGTCCGCCGTCATGGCCGGCATGAAGGTCGTCGTCGTCAAGACCGCCGACGACGGCGAGATCGACGTCGCGGACCTGCGCGCCAAGATCGAGCAGTACCGCGACGAGCTCGCCGTGCTGATGATCACGTACCCGTCGACGCACGGCGTCTTCGAGGAGCACGTCGCCGACATCTGCGCCCAGGTCCACGAGGCCGGCGGCCAGGTGTACGTCGACGGTGCCAACCTCAACGCGCTCGTCGGCCTGGCGAAGCCCGGCGAGTTCGGCGGCGACGTGTCGCACCTGAACCTGCACAAGACGTTCTGCATCCCGCACGGCGGCGGCGGCCCCGGCGTCGGCCCGGTCGCGGTCCGCTCCCACCTCGCCCCGTACCTGCCCAACCACCCGCTCCAGCCGGCCGCCGGCCCGGAGACCGGCGTCGGCCCGATCTCGGCGGCGCCGTGGGGCTCGGCCGGCATCCTGCCGATCTCCTGGGCGTACGTACGGCTCATGGGCGGCGAGGGCCTCAAGCGCGCCACGCAGGTCGCCGTCCTCGCGGCGAACTACATCGCCAAGCGCCTGGAGCCGTACTTCCCGGTCCTGTACACCGGCCCGGGCGGCCTGGTCGCGCACGAGTGCATCATCGACCTGCGGCCGCTGTCGAAGGAGACCGGCGTCAGCGTCGACGACATCGCCAAGCGCCTGATCGACTACGGATTCCACGCGCCGACCATGTCCTTCCCGGTCGCCGGCACGCTGATGATCGAGCCGACCGAGAGCGAGGACCTGGCGGAGCTCGACCGGTTCTGCGACACGATGATCGCGATCCGCGGCGAGATCGAGAAGGTCGCGTCGGGTGTCTGGCCGGCCGACGACAACCCGCTGCGCAACGCCCCGCACACGGCGGCCGCGCTCGGCGGCGAGTGGGACCACGCCTACAGCCGCGAGGAGGCCGTCTTCCCGGCCGGCGTCTCGGCCGCGGACAAGTACTGGCCGCCGGTGCGCCGGATCGACGGCGCCTTCGGCGACCGCAACCTGGTCTGCTCCTGCCCGCCGCTCGACGAGTACGACGCCTGAGGCGGGCGGCGGACGCGGTAGGCGTCGGGGCCGGTGCGGAGGCGATCACCTCCGCACCGGCCCCTCGCCGTCGTACCGTGCTCCGTACGGACGTACAGCCGTACGGACGCGGTCGTCCTGGCTAGGCGGCTCTCGCGATCCGCGCCGCGGTCAGGGGCCGGTGCGGTGCGATGATCTGCCCGTTGGGCAGCAGCTCACCCGTGTCCTCGAAGAGCAGGACGCCGTTGCACAGCAGGCTCCAGCCCTGCTCCGGGTGGTGCGCCACGATGCGGGCGGCCTCCCGGTCGGCGGAGTCTGCGGTCGGGCAGGGTGGCTGGTGCTGGCACATGGCTGGGTTCTTTCGCTGCGGTGTGGAGTCTGCTCTGCGGCTCGATGCGGTGTTCATGGCCGCCCCCCGTCTTCCGGTCGGTCCGTTTCCAGTGTTGCCCCACGGCTCCGTTTCCGCAGGGATTTCACGGCAGCGCTTCCTACTGGTGAAGGACGTATCACCCGTGCGGATGGTTCGGCGCAACCCCCCTGTCCCTTCGGGTGGTTCTGAGGGCCGCAGCGGACTAGTCCGGTCGGGTCAGGGGGCGTGCGCGACGGTGCTCCGCGCCCCCTGGGGCGCGGAGCACCGGGCCGTGCGGTGTGTGACGTCGCGTCAGGCCGACGAGCCGAGCAGCGGCGGCGGCGCGAGACGTACGGCGAGCCGCGGCAGCAGGTCCGCGACGCGGTGCGGGCGGTGCGCGGCGATCCCGGGCGGCGCGGGGGCCAGCGGGATCAACACGTCCGCCGGGTCGGGCGCGCCGTCGGCGGGGTCGGCGTCCGGGTCGCCGTGCAGCCACAGCGTCAGCATGTACAGCTCGGGCACCGACAGCAGGCGCGGCTGCCAGGGAGCCCCGGACAACTCGGCCTGACGCAGCGCCCGTTCCGTGGAGGTGAGGTAGGGGCCTTCGAAGAAGTGCGAGAAGGTCCAGCCGCCCGCCGTGCGCAGGGTGTCCGCGGCCGCCAGGGTCACCTCCCCGCCGCGGATCAGGAACCGCCACCCCGCGAGCCGGGTGGCGGGTGCGCCCGCCGGCCCGCCCGCCGCCGCGGTGACGCCGAGGACGTGAACGGGGAGCGGCAGTTCCGCACTGAGCGGTCCCTGTGCGGAGCGCAGTGCGGGAGTGCTGGCCTCGCGCAGGGCGGGGGAGCCGAGGGCCGCGAGGACGCTGTGCAGGGCAGGCGTGGGTACCTGGGAGACGTGGAGCGGCATGGTGGGTCGCCTCTCACTCAAGAGACAGGAGGGGTGGAGCGTGCGTGGGTGCGGACGGCGCTGTCAGCGACGGGGCCATGGGGCGCCGGGGCGCCATGCCGGGCGCCGGAGTCTCAGCCTCGTGGGCGGAGTTTATACGACAAATGTTCACGCCATGTTTCCGCTAACCGCTCCCGATAACCCCGTCAAGGTCGCAACGCGCCTTGTATACGTGGCAATTTCCGCTGAAATATCCAGGGATCCGAAGCCGCTGCCTGCAATGTCGTCCACCGCGTGGACGGCTGAATCTCGTCGGCTTTTTCCATCACGTCGTCCGGTGAGATCTGCTAGCCGCGCCATGCCTCCGGAATGTGCCGGGAGGCCGTTCGTGCCAGCCTAGTGGCAAAGCCCTCGCCGCAGGGGCGTTACGGATCGGCCGGGCGGGGCATCATCGTCCCTGACCGAGCGGCGAGGCCGCGTGCCGCCACTCGAGGAGGGACGCTTCGATGGGGGAGAAGGTCGTGGCAGCCGGGTTCGACCTGGCCGATCGGCAGAGGTACCGCAGGAAACTCCGGGACTGCCTGGAGGCGCTGGAGAGGCTGTTGGCGGAGAAGCGGTTCGACCGCCCCAGGAATCTGATGGGGCTGGAGATCGAGCTGAATCTCGTGGGTTCCGACGGGCTCCCCCGGATGATGAACGCGCAGGTGCTGGAGCGCATCGCCAGTCGGGATTTCCAGACCGAACTCGGAATGTTCAATCTGGAAGTGAACGTCGCTCCCCACCGGCTCGCCGGGCACGTTTTCTCCCAGCTCGCCGAGGAACTGCGCACGGGCCTCGGATACGCCCACCGCAAGGCGGAGGAGCTGGGCGCCGGCGTCGTGATGGTCGGCATCCTGCCCACGCTCACCCGCCACGACGTGGACCTCGTCAACATCTCGGACGTCGACCGCTACATGCTGCTCAACGACCAGATCGTCGCCGCCCGCGGCGAGGACTTCGCGCTGGAGATCGACGGCGTGGAGCGGCTCGGCTGCACGGCCGCCTCCATCACCCCGGAGGCCGCCTGCACCTCCGTACAGCTCCACCTCCAGGTCACCCCGGGGCGCTTCGCCGACGTGTGGAACGCCGCCCAGGCGGTCGCCGCCGTGCAGATCGCGACCGGCGCCAACTCGCCGTTCCTCTTCGGCCGCGAGCTGTGGCGCGAGACCCGGCCGCCGCTGTTCCAGCAGGCCACGGACACCCGCCCGCCCGAGCTCCAGGCCCAAGGGGTGCGCCCGCGCACCTGGTTCGGCGAGCGGTGGGTGGACTCCGCGTACGAGCTGTTCGAGGAGAACCTCCGCTACTTCCCCGCGCTGCTGCCGCTCTGCGACGACGAGGAACCGCTGCGCGTCCTCGACGGCGGCGGCGTGCCGTCCCTGCGGGAACTCGTCCTGCACAACGGCACCGTGTACCGCTGGAACCGGCCCGTGTACGGCGTGGTGGACGGCGTCCCGCACCTGCGCGTCGAGAACCGCGTCCTGCCCGCCGGGCCCACCGTCGACGACGTCGTCGCCAACGCCGCCTTCTACTACGGCCTCGTGCGCGCCCTCGCCGAGGACCCCCGGCCGGTGTGGAAGCGGATGTCCTTCGCGGACGCGTCCGACAACTTCGACGCCGCCTGCCGGTACGGCATCGATGCCGAACTGCGCTGGCCCCGTCCCGGGCGCGGCGGCGTGACCGCCGTACCCGCGGTGAAGCTCGTACGGGACGAACTGCTGCCGCTCGCCGCGGCCGGGCTGGACGCGTGGGGCATCGAGCCCGCCGACCGCGACCGCTGCCTCGGCATCATCGAGGAGCGTTGCCGCCGGCGCTTCAACGGTGCCTCGTGGCAGGTGGAAACGTTTCACCGGGCCCAGGAGGCCGGCCTCGACCGGGAGGCGGCGCTGGCCGCCACCGCGCGCCGCTACCGCGAGCTGGCGCTGATCGGCCAGCCGGTCCACACCTGGCCCGTGCCCCTGCCGGGGCCGTACCCGCAGCGCACCCGCTGAGGGCGCGCGGGGCCTCCACGGGGACCCGTTCGCGCGCGCCGCGCGGCCGTCGGGCAAGCTGGACGGCGCGAGATCCACGGAGGGAGGCGCGCGTGCGGACAGGTGCGGGACGGACGGCCGGTGCGGTCGTGACGCCGTCGGCGGGCGAGCCGCGCAGGACCCTGCGGTCCGAGACGCTGATCGTGCTGGCCCTGTCGCTCGGCGCGAGCGCGGTCTCCTCCCTGATCAGCTTCGTCGGCTCGCTCACGAGGCCGGGCGGTCTGAAGGACCAGGCGGCCACGCTCAACGGCTCGTACGCGCCGGGCCGGCCGTGGCTCGACCTGGCCTGGCAGCTGTTCTCCCTCACCACCGCGCTCGTGCCGGTCGTCCTCGTCGCGCACCTGCTGCTGCGCGAGGGCGCCGGGCTGCGCGCGATCGGCTTCGACCGTCGCAGGCCCTGGCCCGACCTCGGGCGCGGGGCGCTCGTCGCGGCGGCGATCGGCAGCGCCGGGCTGGCGTTCTACCTGGTGGCGCGGGCGGTCGGGATGAACCTCACGGTGGTGCCCGAGGCGCTGCCGGGGGAGTGGTGGAAGTACCCGGTGCTGATCCTGTCGGCGATCCAGAACTCCGTCGTGGAGGAGGTCATCGTCGTCGGCTACCTGCTGCGCAGGCTCGGGCAACTGGGCTGGTCGCCGATGGCGGCGCTCGCGGCCAGTTCGGTGCTGCGCGGCTCGTACCACCTGTACCAGGGCGTCGGCGGGTTCATCGGCAACCTGGTCATGGGCGTCGTCTTCGTCCTGCTGTACCGGCGGTGGGGGCGGGTCGGGCCGCTGGTCGTGGCGCACGCGCTGCTCGACATCGTGGCCTTCGTCGGGTACGCGCTGCTCGCCGGCAGGGTGGGGTGGCTGCCCACGGCGTGACCCCGGGCGGGGCCCGCACCGTGTGGGCCGCGCTGTGGGCCCCGTCGCGCGGGCGGGGCGCAAGGGGCGGGCGCCGCGCGGCCCCGGCGGCCCTCAAACGCGCAGGTCGCCCTCGATGACGGTGACCGCCTGACCGGTCAGCAGGGTCCGCTCGCCGCGCAGCGCGGTGCGCACGATCCCGGTACGGGCGCCGCCCTGCAGCCCGGTCAGCTCGGCGCGGCCGAGGCGGGCCGACCAGAACGGGGCCAGCGCCGTGTGCGCGCTGCCCGTGACCGGGTCCTCGTCGATGCCCACGCGCGGGAAGAAGCAGCGTGAGACGAAGTCGTGGCCGCGCCCCGGGTCCTCGGCCGCCGCGGTGGCGATGACGCCCCGCTCGGACAGCCCGGCCAGCGCCGGGAGGTCCGGTGTCAGGGCGCGTACGGCCTTCTCGTCCCGCAGCTCGACCAGGAGGTCCCCGATGTGGGCGGCCGTGTCGTGGACCGAGACGACCTCCGCGCCGAGCGCGTCGGCGAGACCCTCCGGCGGGTCGACCGGGGTGAGCGGAGAGGTGGGGAAGTCCATCGTGATCGTGCCGTCCCCGGCGGCGGTCGTGGTGAGGACGCCGCAGCGCGCGGCGAAGCGCACGGTGCCGGTGGCCCGGCCGGTGGCGCGCAGCACGTGGGCGGTGGCCAGTGTGGCGTGCCCGCACATGTCGACCTCGGTGATGGGGGTGAACCAGCGCAGCGCCCAGTCGGCCCCGCCGCCGGGCGGGAGGGGGTGCGCGAAGGCGGTCTCGGAGAGGTTGACCTCCGCGGCGACCTTCTGGAGCCAGGGGTCGTCGGGGAAGGCGTCGAGGAGCAGGACGCCCGCCGGGTTGCCGGAGAAGGGGCGGTCGGTGAAGGCGTCGACGATACGTATCCGCATGAAGACGACCGTAGAGGGCCGCTGAAGCCGCGGGCCAAGGCCAATGTGCGGAGGCTGGACCGGAAAACCCGCTCACTGCCGTTGCCGAACGACTTCTTTCGATATATCGTTGAAGCATCGCGACAGATCAACGATAGAAGGAGTGCGGTCATGCGTTCACATGATCACGAGCATGAGCACGGACGGGGACACGGGCACTGCGGTCCCGGGCGGCACGGCCACGGTCACGGGGAGTTCGAGGAGCGGCGTGCCGCGTTCGGCCCCTTCGGGCCGGGCTTCGGCGGCCCCGGTTTCGGTGGCGGCCCCGGTTTCGGCGGACCGTTCGGCGGGCGGGGACGCGGCGGCGGCCGCGGCAGGGCACGACGCGGTGACGTCCGCGCCTCGATCCTGGCGCTCCTCAAGGACCGCCCCATGCACGGCTACGAGATGATCCGGGAGATCGCCGAGCGCAGCGGGGGCGCCTGGAAGCCGAGCCCCGGCTCCGTCTACCCGACCCTCCAACTGCTGGAGGACGAGGGGCTGATCGAGAGCCGCAGCGAGGGCGGCAAGAAGCTCTTCGCGCTCACCGACAGCGGGCGGGAGGAGGCGGAGTCCGCCCCCGAGGCCCCCTGGGAGGAGGCCGGCAAGGGCATCGACTGGGAGGCCATGAACGAGATCCGGCAGGCCGGCTTCGGGCTGCTGGAGGCATTCGGTCAGGTGTGGAAGACGGGCTCGGCCGAACAGCGGCAGAAGGCCCTCGGCGTCATCAACGACGCCCGCAAGAAGCTCTACCTCATCCTGGCCGACGAGGACTGAGCCCGCCCCGCCGGGGGCGCCGGGCCGCGCGTCCCCCGGCGCGTGCGCCCCGCGGGCCGGGCCCGCCCGCCGGGCGCCGATCAAGGCGGCGCGCCCCTCGGAGAGCGGCTTTCCCGATCTCCTCCCTGAGAACGAGGGGGCGGGACCCGTCCCCACCCTGGGCGGGACGCGACATGCTCCCTCACGGGGATGCCCCGGGGCGCCTCCGCCTGATGAGGTGGACGGGTGCAGAGCTCCACCTCGCGTTCTCCCTCCCCGCTCCCCGGTCGGCGCGCCGGGACGGAGGACCGCCTCACCGCCGAGCTGGCCGCCGTCGTCGCCGGCGCGCGGCGCAGGGCGGCGCGGGACGGCGACCGGCAGATCGACACCGCCCACCTCCTCCACGCGCTCGTCGAGGCCGACCCGGCCGTCCGCGCCGCCCTCGGCGGGCCGCGGGCCGCCCGCGTCCTCGCCTACCTCGTCCAGCGCAGCATCGGCTACGGCCTGCGCTGGCGCGGCACCGTCGAGGACTTCGGCGCCGTGCCCCCCGTGCCCGATCCGGTACGGTCCGCCCCGCCTCCGGTACCCGCTCCGTTCCTGGTGCCCGCCCCGCTTCGGGCGGTCGCGGCGGGCGACCCGCCCGGCTGGTCGCCCGCCGCGTCCGCCGCGCTGGAGGCGGCCCTGGCCCGGGCAGGGGCACGGGATGAGCCGCGGGCGCGCCCGCTCGACCTGCTCGCCGGACTCGCCGCCGTCCCCGACTGCCGCGCCGTGCAGGTACTGGCCCGCGCCGGTGTCGACAGGGCCCGGCTGGCCGCCCGGATCGAGCACCCGTCCCAGCACCGGATCGAGCACCCGTCTCAACAGGTGTGACCGCCTTTACGCTCCTGACGGTGGCCTGTCATCATGTGGCGATGCACGCGTCTCAGGTGAGAAGCGCCGGCCTGGGACTGGCCCTGGCCTCGGCGTTCGCATTCGGCGGATCAGGTGTCGCGGCCAAGCCGCTCATCGAGGCGGGGCTCGACCCGCTGCACGTGGTGTGGCTACGGGTGACGGGCGCCGCGCTCGTCATGCTGCCCGTCGCCTGGCGCCACCGCGACCTGCTGCGCCGCGAACCGGCCCTCCTCGCGGGCTTCGGCCTCCTCGCCGTCGCGGGCGTCCAGGCGTTCTACTTCGCCGCCCTCTCCCGCATCCCCGTCGGCGTCGCCCTGCTCATCGAGTACCTCGCCCCGGCGCTCGTCCTCGGCTGGGTCCGATACGTGCAGCGCCGCCCGGTGACCCGGGCCGCCGCCCTCGGCGTCGTCCTCGCCGTCACCGGCCTCGCCTGCGTCGTCGAGGTGTGGTCCGGCCTCGGCTTCGACGTGCTCGGACTCGCCCTCGCGCTCGGCGCCGCCTGCTGCCAGGTCGGCTACTTCGTCCTGTCCGACCAGGGCGGCGACGAGGCCCGGCCCGTCGACCCGCTCGGCGTCATCGCGTACGGACTGCTCGTCGGCGCCGCCGTCCTCACCGCCGTGGCCCGCCCCTGGGGCATGGACTGGGGCGTCCTCGCCGGCTCCGCCGACCTGGGTGGCACGGCCGCGCCCGCCTGGCTGCTGCTCGGCTGGATCGTGCTCGTCGCGACCGTGTTCGCGTACGTCACCGGGGTCGTCTCCGTACGCCGCCTCTCCCCGCAGGTCGCCGGGGTCGTGGCCTGCCTGGAGGCGGTCATCGCGACCGTCCTCGCGTGGGTGCTGCTCGGCGAACACCTGTCGGCGCCGCAGATCGTGGGTGGCGCGCTCGTCCTCGTGGGCGCCCTCATCGCCCAGTCGTCCACGCCCAAGGCCGCCTCGGGCCCCGTCGCGGGCTCCGATCCCGCGGCGGACGGCGGGCCCGCGCCCGCCGACCGGGACGCCGCCACCCGGACCGCCACGTAGGGAACCCGCGCGGCCCGCGTGCCCGCGGCGGCGGGTCTGGCGGGCGGGCGCCACCGCGTGCCGCCGCGTCCTGTCCGCCGGGTCCCGGGCTCTGGCCGCGCTTGCGTGGACGTGCCCGTAGGCCGGTCGCTTCCGGCCCGCGGCCTCCGCGGCCCGCTCGGGAGCCATCTGAGCGGCGCCTTACCGGCCGCCTGCCTCGCCGGCCCCTCTGCCGGGCCGGACCACCCCCCCCGTCCGGGCCGAGCCGTCTGCCGGGCCGGACCACCCCCCCGTCTAGGTGAGCCGCAGTCCGGGCCGAGCCCTCTGTCGGACCGAGCCGCCGGTCGGACCGAGCCGCAGTCCGGGCCGAGCCGCAGTCCGGGCGAGCCCCCGTCCGGGCCGAGCCGCCGGTCGGGTGGTGCCGCTCGTCAGGTGGTGCCGTCGGTCGGGTGGTGCCCCCTTCCTCACCGGGCCCTCCACCGCCTGCGCCGCGTCCCGCGGGTGGTCGAGCGCGGTGGGTGGCCTCCTCAGAGTGCGGCGAGGTAGCCGGGCAGGGCGACGGACGGGTCCAGGTCCTCGTTGGGGATCGCCGTGCCGTACCGCGTGGTCAGCGGGACCACCCCGGCCCAGTGGGGGAGCGACAGGTCCTCGGGGTCGTCGTTGGCTCCGCCGGTGCGGACCTTCGCGGACACCTCCGCCAGGTCGAGACTGAGGACGGCGGTCGCGGCCAGCTCCTTGGCGTTGGCGGGCCGGGAGTCCGCCGAGCGGCCGGGGACGACGTGGTCGACCAGGGCGTCCAGCGCCGCCCGCTTCTCGTCCGGGTCCGTGACCTGGTGGGCGGTGCCGTGCACCACGACCGAGCGGTAGTTGACCGAGTGGTGGAACGCCGAGCGGGCCAGGACCAGGCCGTCGATGTGGGTCACGGTCAGGCACACGGCCAGGCCGGGGTCGGCTCCGGCGCCGCCGTCCGCCATGCGCAGGGGCCGCGAACCCGTCGAGCCGTGGACGTACAGGCGCTCGCCGACCCGCCCGTACAGCGTCGGCAGCACGACGGGGCGGCCGTCGCGGACGAAGCCCAGGTGGCAGACGTACGCCTCGTCGAGCAGCGCGTGGACCAGCGCCCGGTCGTACGACGCCTTCGGGCGGCCGCGGGTGGGGACGGTGAGGTCGGTCGGTTCGTACGCGCCGCGGGCTTCCGGCGCCCGGTCGGCGGACGTGACGGTCTCCGACATTGCGGCCTCCATTGTACTAGTGCATAATCTTCTTTGTGCTAGGAGATTATCGGATCAGTGGGCGTCGCGCATCTGAGATCGCGACCAGTGTGGAGCGCGCGGTCGGCGCAGGTGATCTTCAGCCTGGGCAACTGCTGCCGCCGATGCGCGAGTTGGCGGTGGAGCTGGGGGTCAATCCGAACACCGTCGCGGCCGCGTACCGGACCCTGCGCGAGCGGGGCGTCATCGAGACCGCCGGCCGCCGGGGGAGCCGGGTGCGGCCCCGCCCGGCCACCACCGTGCGGGACGCCGTCCGGATCGAGGCCCCCGAAGGCGTGCGGAACGTGGGCAAGGGCAACCCCGACGCGGCCCTCCTGCCGTCGCTCGGCCCGGCGCTGGCCGCCGCCGCGCGCCACGACGACGCGCGGCGCGTGATGTACGGGGAGCCGCCGGTGGACGAGGACTTCGCCCGGCTCGCGCGCGCCGCGCTGGACGCCGACGGGGTGCCGGCCGGGCCCGTGGGCGTGGCCAGCGGCGCGCTGGACGTCATCGAACGCGTCCTCGCCGCGCACCTGCGGCCCGGCGACGCGGTGGCGGTCGAGGACCCCGGGTGGGGCAGCGTGTTCGACCTCGTACCGGCGCTGGGGCTGCGGGTCGTCCCCGTCGGGGTCGACGACGACGGGCCGCTGCCGGGCGACGTCGAGCGGGCGTTGCGCGACGACGGGGCGCGGGCGCTCGTCGTGACCGACCGGGCGCAGAACCCGACCGGTGCCGCGGTGGGCGCCGAACGGGCCGTGCGGCTGCGGGAGGTGCTGGGCCGGCACCGGGACGTGCTGCTCGTCGAGGACGACCACGGGCACGGCTTCGTCGACGTGCCGCTCCACCCGCTGGGCGGGGTCACCGACCGGTGGGCGTTCGTCCGGTCGGTCGCCAAGGCGTACGGGCCGGACGTCCGGGTCGCCGCGTTCACCGGCGACGAGGTCACCGTCGACCGGGTCCTCGGCCGGCAGCGGCTCGGCCCCGGTTGGGTGAGCCGGCTCCTCCAGCGCGCCGTCGTCCACCTCTGGGAGACCGGCGCCGTCGACCGTGAGGCCGTGGCACGCTCGTACGGGCAGCGGCGCGACGCCCTGATCGGGGCGCTGGGCGAGCGCGGCGTCGAGGCGCACGGGCGCAGCGGGATGAACGTCTGGGTGCCGGTGGCCGACGAGACCGGCGTGGTGGCGCGGATGCTGCAGGCCGGGTGGGCGGTCGCGCCGGGCGCGCGGTTCCGGCTGGCGTCGCCCCCCGGCGTCCGGCTGACCGTGTCCGAACTGACGGGCGCCGACATCGAGCCCCTCGCCGCGGCCGTGGCGGCGGCGACGGGCCCGGTGCCGGTGCGCTCCTACCGCTGAGCCCGCCGCCTCCCGCGCCCCTCCGGACGGGGGACGCGGGGCGCGGTCCCGGCGCGGCTCTGCGTGAGGGCCGCGCCCGCCAGCACGACGAGCGCGCCGACCGGGGTGTTCCAGGTGAGCCGCTCGTCCAGCAGCGTCACCCCGGCGGCCGTGGCGATGACGGGGATGAAGTACGTGACCATCTGACCCGTCGTCGGGCCGACCTCGGAGACGATCCCGTACTGGACGAGCATCGCGAAGCCCGTGCCCAGCGCGCCGAGCGCGACCACCGCCACCAGCGGGACCAGCGGGAACGCCTTCGGCCAACTGGTGAACAACGGTGTCACCACGGCCAGTTGCGCCGTCGCGAGCATCAGTTGCGCGCCCGTCAGGGAGAGGTGCGACTCGCTGCGGCCGGCCAGCGTGCGGCGCACGTAGATCCAGCCGATCGGGTAGCTCAGCGAGGCGAGCAGCGCCATGGAGGTCCCCGCGGCGTCCACGCCGGAGAAGCCCTGCCAGGCACCGAGCACCGTGAGGACGCCGAGGAAACCGAGACCGAGTCCGGCGACCCGCCGCCGCGTCGGGCGGTCCTCGGAGAGGGCGACCAGCGACAGGGCCATGCCCCACAGCGGCGAGGTGGCGTTGCAGATGCCCGCCAGGGTCGAGGGGATCGTCAGCTCCGCGAAGGCGAACAGCGAGAACGGCAGGGCGTTGAGGAAGAACGCCGCCACCGTCAGGTGCGCCCATGTGCGGATGCCGCGCGGCAGCCCCGTCCGCCGGACCGCCATGGCGGCGGCGAGCACCAGCGTGCCGAACAGCAGCCGTCCGAACGTCACCTGGAACGGGGCGTACGCCGACGTGCCCACCTTGATCAACAAGAAGCTGAAGCCCCACACGACGGCGAGGACCGCGAAGCGCACCCTCCAGTCGACGCGCGGCGCGCGGGCGGCGGCGAGGGCCGGGGTGGCGGCGGGGGGCGTGCCGGAGGGGGCGGAGGAAGCGGAGGGGGGTGCATGGGTGGGGGACGGGGTCGCTGTGCTCATGGTGACCAGCCTGTACCGCACAACCTCTTAGTACAAGTGAGATTTTCTTTTCATATTCGATTAGTATCGCTTACATGTTGAACCTGGAGCGCCTGCGGATCCTCGACGCCCTCGCCCGGCACGGCTCGGTCAGCGGCGCCGCCGACGGACTGCACGTCACGACCTCGGCCGTCTCCCAGCAACTGGCCAAGCTGGAGCGCGAGGTCGGCCAGCAACTGGTGGCGAAGAACGGGCGGGGCGTACGGCTCACCGACGCCGGACGGCTGCTCGCCGACCACGCGGCGCGCATCCTGTCCCACGTGGCGCTCGCCCAGGCGGACATCGAGGCCCAGCGCGGGCGGGTGGTGGGAGAGGTGCGGCTGGCCGGTTTCCCGACCGCCGCGCGCGGCCTGTTCCCCCGCGCCATCACCACGCTGCGCGCCGGCCACCCCGAACTGCGCGTACGCAGCAGCGAACTGGAGCCCGAGCACGGCATCCGCCACGTTCTGCGGGGGGACGTGGACCTCGCCGTGGTACTGGACTGGAGCAACAAGCGCCTCCCCGTGCCCGGCGGGCTCGCCCACACCGCGCTCCTGGACGACGCGGCCGACGTGGCCATGCCGGCCGGCCACCCCCTCGCCGGGCGCGCGGAGGTCGACCTGGAGGACTTTGCCGACGACGACTGGGTCTCCTGGCCCGAGGGCGAGTTCTGCCACGACTGGCTCGTGTTCACCCTGCGCTCCAAGGGCATCGAGCCGCGCATCGCCCACCTGGCCGGCGAGCACCACACGCAACTGGCGCTGATCCAAGCCGGTCTCGGCGTGTGCGTCGCGCCCCGCCTCGGTCGCGGGCCCGTGCCCGAAGGCGTCGCCCTCGTCCCCGTACGCCAGCAGATGCGGCGGCACATCTACGCGGTGTGGCGCGCGGACGCGGACCGGCGCCCGTCCATCAGGGCGGCGGTGGAGGCCCTGCGGGAGGCCGGCGCCGCCGTCGGGGGCTGACGGCCCGCGCCGCCCGCCTGGGCGCCTGCCCCGCCGCCCGTTCGCGGTGCCCGCTCATGATGCCGGTACGTGGTGCCCGTCCCGGCGTCCGTTCCCGCCGTTTGTTCGCGGTGCGGGTACGTGGTGCGGGTGTACGTGGTGCCGGCCCCGGCGACTGTCCCCGCCGCCCGTTCGCGGTGCCGGTACGTGGTGCCGGTACGCGGTGCCCGTCTCGGCATCCGTCCGCAGAGCCCGCCCGGCACCCGTTCGGGGCGCTCGCCCACACCGTCTCTTCGAGGCCCCGCTCACGATGTCCGTACGCGGTGCCCGTACGCGGTGCCCGCCCCGGCGTCCGTCCGCGGTACCTGTTCGCGGTGCCCTTCCCGACATCCGCCCGCGGATACGAACCGGAGCGGCGCGCCGCTCACCCCCCGAGGGACCTCTTCAGGAACTCCGCCTCCAGCCGCAGGTGATTGGCCACCACCTCCTCCTGCGTGACCATGTGTGTCGCCCCCGGCAGCGGCAGCACCGTGTGGGGCTTCCCCGCGGCGAGCAGCGCCGCGGACAGCCGCAGGGTGTGCGCCGCCACCACGTTGTCGTCCGCCAACCCGTGGACCAGCATCAGCGGCCGGGCCAGCCGGTGGGCCTGCGGCACCAGCGACGACCGCGCGTAGTTCTCCGGCTCCACGTCGGGGTGCCCCAGGAACCGCTCCTCCCAGTGCGTGTCGTACAACCGCCGGTCCGTGGGCGCGGCGCCCGCGACCGCGGCGTGGAACACGTCCGGGCGGTGCAGGACGGCCCCGATCGCCAGGTATCCGCCGTACGACCAGCCCCGTATCGCCACCCGCCCCAGGTCCAGGGCCGGGTACCGCTCCGCCGCCGCGTGCAGCGCGTCCACCTGGTCCTCCAGGGCGGGCCCCAGCCGGTCGCCGCGCACCGCCACCTCCCAGTCCCGGCCCCGCCCCGGCGTGCCGCGCCCATCGGCGAGCAGCACGGCGAACCCCTGCTCGGCGAACCACTGGGCGACGGCGCTCCACCAGCCGTACGCCCGCACCGCCAACTGGATTCCCGGTCCGCCGTACGGGCTGAGCAGCACCGGCAGTCGCGTTCGGGACGCCGGGTCGTGCCAGGACGGCAGGTGCAGATGCGCGCGCACCTCCCGTTCGCCCAGCGACAGCCGCGCGGCGCGGGGCCGGACCGGAGGGGCTTCGGCCAGGACCGCGATCCGGCCCGCCGGTCTCCCGCCGCGCAGCACCGTCACGGAGCGGCCCCGGCAGCTCAGGCTCTCCAGCACCACCGTGTCCCCGCCGACCGCGGCCGTGTGCACGCCCGGTTCTCCGCTCACCCGGCGGAACCAGGCGTGCGCACGGCCGCCCGTACCGCCGGGGGCGCCGTCCTCGGGGTCGTACACCCACACGTGGGTCTCGGTCGGCTCCTCGCTCCCGGTGAAGTAGACGCGCTCTCCGACCGCGCCCAACACCTCCCGGACCTGGAGGCCGGGCGGCGAGGCCGTCCCGCCGACGCGTATCCCGCGCACGCCGTCACGGACGTGCGCCACGACCGGCGCGCCGGAAGCGGTGCGCAGCGGCGTGCCGGGGGTGAGGGCCACCCACGCCTCGTCACACGTCAGGTGCAGCGGCCGCACGGCGCCCGTCGCCGGGTCGACGGCGAACACCCGGGCCGTGCGCTGGTCCCGGGTCTGGAGCTGGACGTACGGGCCGTGCGCGTCCCACCCGGCCGCCGTCACGTACTCGAAGCGCCGGTCGGTCCAGGCGCCCCCCGGGTGCTGCCCGGCGTCCGCCTCGGCCGGCGTGCGCACCGGTGCGCGCCGGCCGTCGAGGGCCACGACATGGACGGTCACCTCGGCGTTCGCGGTACCCGCCGACGGGTAGCGCAGGACGCGCGGCGGCCGGGTCGGGTCCGCCGGGTCGGCCAGGTACCAGCGGGCCACGGGCGCCTGGTCGACGCGGGCGACCAGGAGGGCGTCGCCGTCCGGCGACCACCAGTACCCGCGCCGCCGTCCCATCGACTCGGCCGCCACGTGCTCGGCCAGGCCGTACACCACGTCCGGCGCCTCGGGCACGGCCAGCGGCCGGTCGCCCACGCCGTCCGTCCCGACCACGCGCAGGGCGCCGCCGGTCACGTACGCGACGAGGGAGCCGTCCGGGGAAGGCCGCGGGTCCACGGCCGGGCCGGCGGTCGGCACACGCCACGGCGCCCCGCCGTCCGTCCGCACCGCCCACAGGGCACCGCCGAGCGTGAACACCGCCAGGCGGACCGCCCGGTCCACCGCGTACCCAGTGATCCCCGAGGACGTGACGCGGGCCCGCTCGCGCCGGACCCTCTCCTCCTCCGGCAACTCGTCGTCGCCCGCGCCGCCCAACGCGACCGGATCGGCGAGGAGCCGCTCCGCACCGTCCTGGAACAGCCACAGCCGGCCCACCGGGTCCGTGCCCGACCCCGTACGGACGAACAACACCCGTGCGCCGTCCGGCGAGACCGTGAACCGGCCCGGCACACCCAGGGAGAACCGCCGGGTGCGCGCGAAGACACGGGGGAAGTCGGGAGCCGCCGGCGACGGGGCCGGGGGAGGGTCGGAGAACGGAGAGGTTGTAAAAGTCATGGTCAGAGCATGACAGCCGCGCCGAACCAGCCGTCACGTGACTCGGGACCACCCCTGCGTGCGCGGGGACCACGGCAGAGATGCCACCGCCGCAGTCACCACAGGGGCTGGGCGGCCGTGTTACGGGGTTCCCGCCCGGAGGGGTGCTGGGTCCGCGACACGGGGGAGTCGGTTGCGGCGGCACCATGGCGGACGGGCGGTCCGCAGGAGGGGGCGGCTGCCCGTGGGGAGCGGGGGAGCCGCGTCGTCTTCCGGGGATGGCGGGTCGGTTCTCCGCTCCGGTCGGGGCGGGTCGGTTCTCCGGCTCCCAGGGTGGCGGGTCAGTTCTCCGGCCAGTTGTGGAAGGTCAGGCCGCCGGGGTCGTGCAGGCTGCCGTGCAGGCCGGCCGCGGGGTAGGGGATCAGGGCGTCGGGCAGGGCGTGTTCGGCGAACCACGCCAGCTCCAGGCACTTCTCCGGCTCCCGGTTGACCGGCTCGCCCGTGTAGGCGGTGGCTTCGTAGAAGAACCCCAGGCGGTCCGGGGTGCCGTCGCCCTGGTGGTGGACCACGGTGTGCAGGAGGGTCAGGGAGGCGGGGTCGACGCGGAGCCCGGTCTCCTCCTCCAACTCGCGCGCGGCGGCCTGGACCGGGGTCTCTCCCGGGTCGAGCTTGCCGGAGGGGGCGTGCCACTGGCCGTACCCGTACGGTCCGCCGCGCTGGGACAGCAGCAGCTTCTCGCCCCGCCGGACGAGGACGTGCACGTCCACGACGGGACGGACGGGCCCGGGCCTGGTGTCGTCGTTCATGGTCTCTCTCACTGGGGCTGTGTGACGGTGCCCTCGACGGTAGTGCGGGGGGCCGGTACGGCGCCGGCGATCACCCGGGCGACCCCCTCGGGGGTGAGACTGGTCGCGTCGACGGTCAGGACCGGGTGGCCGAGGCGTCGGAGGAGGGGTACCGCAGCGTGGTGGAGGTCCAGCCCGCACAACGGCCTCCGAACAACGCCCCCCGATCAGCGGTCCTGGTCAGCGGTCCCGTTCAGCGGCCCCGAACAACGCCCCCCGATCAGCGGTCCCGCACAACGCCCCCGGCCAACGGCCCCTTGGAGAACGCCCACGGGGCACGGGGTCAGGGCCGTCGCCCGCGTCGTGGTGCCGTGTGCAGGAAGGGGACCACGACGTCGAGCAGACCGTCCGGCGACTCCACGGGCAGCAGGTGGCCGGAGTGCGGGAACAGCGCCAGGTGGGCGTCGGGGAGGTGTCGGAAGGCGCGCAGCGCTTGCCGGTACGGCAGCACCCGGTCGCGGACCCCCCACACCACGAGCGTGGGCACGGTCAGGTTCCGCAGGTCGTCGAGGAGCAGTCGCCGCTGGCCGAAGGGCCCGAGGAGGCAACGCTGGACGCGCAGGGCCGCGGCGAGGGCTTCCGGTGAGGAGGCGGCTCTGGTCTGGGGCCCCCACCACGTCGGCGGCAGGCGCCACGGCCGGTCGGTGCCGACCAGGGACAGCCACGTGACGAGCAGTTCCGGGCCGAGGGGGATCGCGGGGGCGAGCAGCGAGAGTTCCCCGAGGGGGGTCGATGCCTGGAGGACCTGCCCGGGGTGGATGGCGCGCCCCATGCCGATGGAGCCGACCAGGACCAGGCGGGGAACGCGTGCCGGGTGCCGCAGGGCCATGTGGACGGCCACGGCACCACCGAAGGAGTGCCCGATGAGGGCCGCGCTCCCGATGCCGATGGTGTCGAGGAACCGCCACAGGAACGCGGCGGTGGCGTCCGGGGACGGGCATGCCGTGGGGTCGCTCTCGCCGTTGCCGGGCAGGTCGACGGCTATGGCCCGGTAGTGGCGGGCGAGTCCCGTCATCACGTCGCACCAGTTCTCCGCGACGCCTCCTTCGCCGTGCACGAGGAGGACCGGACGGCCGTGTCCGGTTTGGAGGAAACGGGTGCGCACGCCGTGGACCGCCACGCGGTGGGCCCTGACCGCCGGTCGGGGAGTGCCGTACTTCACTGTTGGTCCCGTCGGTAGGGGTCCCCCGCTGGGGCGCCGCGCGGTCGGTGGGTGGCGGGCGGGTCGTCGTTCCCGCCGGGTCTCCGTCTCGTCGGGCCGGTACCGGAGGGCCCGGGCCGGACGGCGGTCCGCTCAGCGCAGGGCTCTGGCGAGGTGTTCGGCGGCCATGATCACGGTCAGGTTGACGGGCACCGACGGCGCGTCGGGGAAGATGGACGCGTCGACGACGCGCAGGCCGTGGACGCCGTGGACGCGGCCGGTGGCGTCGACGACCGCCCGTGGATCGTCCGCGGGCCCCATCGGAGCGCTTGAGGTGGGGTGGTGGAACGTCCGCACCGATGCCCTGAGGGCCGGGTGCAGGCGGCCGGGGGCCGTCGTGCCGGGGCCGGGGAAGAGGCGGCGGGCGATCATCCCGGCGAGCGGGTCCGTATGGGTCAGGCGGCCGGCCAGGCACACCGCCTGGGCCATGCGTTCCCGGTCCCGCTCGTCGGTCAGCCACCTCGGGCGGATGCGCGGGGCCGCGCGGGGATCGCGTGAGGCGAGGGTGATGGTGCCGCGGGACCGGGGACGGGTCACCCCCGCGATCAGGGTGAACGAGGGGGCCGGTACGGGCGTGATCGGCTGCATGACGCCGACGTGGAGGTCGAGCTCTCCGGGCGGGGCCGACGCGCTCGCGGTCCAGACGGCAGCGGCCGCCACCGACCGCGGTCGGCCGGCCCACCACGGCCAGGTGAGGCACGGCAGGTGGAGGAGGGGGTGGTCGCGGTAGGCGGTGCCGACGGGCAGCGCCTGGACGACGGGGATGCCCAACTGCCGCAGGTGCCGCTGCGGGCCGATGCCGGAGCGCAGCAGCAGCGCGGCGCTGCCGTACGTACCGGCGCTGAGGATGACGTCGGGGGCGTGCAGCGTGCGGCCGTCGGCCAGCGCGACGCCCGTCACCCGACGGCCCCGCAGGAGGACGCGGTCGACGAGCGCGTGGCTCTCGACGCGCAGGTGCGGCCGTGCGCGCACGGCCGCGCTCAGGTACGCCATCGCGGTGTTGACGCGTGCGCCGTGCACGGCGTTGACGGGGTAGGGAGCGGCTCCGTGGGGCGTGGTGCCGTTGAAGTCGGCCGCCCGGTAGCCGAGCCGGCGCGCGGCGGACAGGAAGCCGGCCTGGACGCGGCTGAGTTCGCTCCGGTGCAACTGGTGTACGGGAACGGGGCCGTTGTGGCCCCTGTGTGCCGTGCACGGGGCGTCGGCGTGTTCGAGGCGTATGTAGTCGGGCAGGACGTCCGACCAGGTCCAGCCGTGGATCCCCCGGCGCGTCCAGCGGGCGAAGTCCGCGGGCAGGGCGCGCATGGCCACGGTGCCGTTCATGGCGGAGGAGCCGCCGACCATCCTGCCGCGGGGCAGGGGAGAGCGGCCGGGGCACGCGGCGTACCCCCAGTCGTACCCGGTGGCCCGGCCGATGAAGGCGCTGGACACGACGGGGAGGGGGGAGGAGCCGGGGGGAAAGACCGGGCCGGCTTCGAGCAGGACGACGTGACGGCGTCCGTCCTCGGTCAGACGGGCGGCGAGAACGGCGCCGGCGGTTCCGCCCCCGACAATCACCACATCACATGAATGACGATTCATGGATTTCTCCTACGGATGGAAGATGCCGGTTCACGGAAAAGCGGCAGGAGGGGAGTTGTGTGCGGCCCGCGGTGCGGACGCCGGTGAAGCGGAAGCCCCTGTTGTGCCGATGGCACCTGCTCGCCAGGGTGACGGGCGTCTAACTGGATTCTGTTACGCCCTTCTTGACATGTCAATGACTCCGGTATCACTGTGGAAATGCATCCACCTATCGCCCGGCTTCCGAGCGGCGCTGGTCATTTTTTGGGAAAAGCTGCGCCCGGACTCGGTTGCTTCCCTGTGCGAGGAGGACCCCGTGTTGGTCCGAGCAGCGGTCACCACTGCGCCGAATGATGTGTTTATCTTCCGGGAACTCGATATCGATTCCCCGGGCCCGGACGAAGTGCTGGTACGCATGGTCGGGACCGGGGTGTGCCACAGCGACCTGATCGTCCGCGACGCCTGGTATCCCGTTCCCTTTCCGGTGGTTCTCGGTCACGAGGGCGCTGGCGTGGTCGAGGCGGTCGGGGACGGGGTGGCCGAGGTGTCCCCGGGCGACCACGTCGTCCTCAGCTTCGCCTCGTGCGGATCGTGTACGCGCTGCCGCACGGGAGTACCCGCGTACTGCGCGGAGTTCCTGGGGCGCAACTTCGGGTGCGGCCGGCCTGACGGGTCGACGTCGCTGAGGTGGGGCGCGAGCCGGGTCCACGGCTTCTTCTTCGGGCAGTCGTCGTTCGCCACCCACACGCTCGCTCCGCGGCGGAGCGTCGTCAAAGTCCCCGCCGACCTGCCGCTGCCGCTGCTGGGACCGTTGGGGTGCGGCGTCCAGACGGGGGCGTGCGCGGTGCTGAAGGCGCTGCGCTGCGAGGCGGGGAGCCGGATCGCCGTCTTCGGGTCGGGGTCCGTGGGGTGCAGCGCGGTGATGGCGGCGGCCCTCGCCGGATGTTCCACGATCGCCGTGGTCGGCCGGAACCGGTCCCGCTTGCGACTGGCCGAGGAGCTCGGCGCGACGTGCGTGGTCGATGCGGGCCGAACGAACGTGACGGAAACCCTGAGATCGGTCTCCGGCGGTTCGGGATTCGACTACAGCATCGAGGCCACGGGCGATCCCGGCCTGTTGAGGGCGGCCGTCGACGTTCTCCACACGCGCGGCACGTGCGGCGTCATCGGCGCCGCACGTCCCGGAGTCGAAGTCGCCCTGGAGATGTCCGGGTTGATGTTCGGCCGGAAAGTACAGGGAATCGTGGAAGGGGACTCCGTCCCCCAGGTCGACATCCCGCTGCTCGCCGGTCTCCACAGGAAGGGACTGCTTCCCTTCGACCGCATGATCACGACGTACCCGTTCGAGGAGATCAACGAGGCGGCCGAAGACATGGCCGGCGGAAAATGCGTCAAACCGGTTCTGCTTTTCCAGGGGTGAAGATGGGAACCGCATTTCTTTTCCCCGGTTTCGGCGCCTTCTACCCGGCTGCTTTCTCCGGGTGCGGCGAGGCGGAAGCGGTGGCCGAACCGGTCATTGCCGAGGTCGACGAGGTGACGGCGCGGTACGGTCTGCCGTCGGTGCGCACGGCCCTGCTGGCCGCCCCCCGGGCCGCCGCCGACGCCGGTGCGCGGGACTGCCGCGACACCCGGGCCCTGGAGGTCTTCGCCGCTCAGGTCGTCTGCCACCGGATCCTGCGGCGCCTGCTGGGGATCCGGGAGCACGTGGTCTGCGGGCACAGCCTCGGCGAGTACGCGGCGCTGGTTGCGGCGGAAGGGCTGACGGTGCCGGCCGCGGCGCGACTGCTGTGCGAACGGATCGTGGCGGTCCGCGCGCACGCCGTACCGGCCGGGCGGATGCTGGCCCTGCCGCTGAGCCGTGGCCGGGCGCGCCGGTTGGCCGCCCGCGAACCGGACGTCGTCATCGCCGCCGTCAACGCGCCCGAGCAGGTGGTGCTGTCGGGGCCCGCCGGGTCCATCGACCGCGTCAGGGAGGCGGCGCTGGCCGACGGGGTGCGGGCCGTGCGCCTGCGCACCGACCCCTGCCCGCACCACCACCCGCTGCTCACCGAGGTGTCCCGGCGCTGCGCGGCGGCCTCCCGCCCGGTGCCGACGCGGCCACCCGGACGCCCGGTCTACGGACCGGTACTGGGCCGCGCCTACCTGCCCTGTGACGACCTGGCCGAGACGCTGGCGTTGCAGATGGTGCTCCCGGTCGACTTCGCCCGGGCGGTGCGGGACCTGTACGACGACGGCATCCGTGTCTTCGTCGAGTGCGGGCTGAAACGCACCTTGTCGGACCTGGTCGAGGCCAGTGTCCCGGACGCACGAACCTTCGCCCCCTTCCGGACCAGGGTCACCCACGAGCGCCTGTGCGACGCGGGCGCGGAGATCCGGGCCGGCACGACCACGGGAGGACCGTCATGCCCCTTGACCGCGACGAACTGATCGGCGAGCTGAAGACGATGTACGCGCAGGTACTGGAGTACCCGCCGGAGGTGGTCACCGACGACATCGACCTGGAGGCGGAGCTGGGCGTCGACTCGCTCCAGCACCAACTGGTGCTGGCACGGGCGGCGGAACGCTGGCAGTTGACGCTGCCGCCCGAGACGGACGCGCCCTCGCCCCTGACCCCCGCGTCGGTCGCCGACCACCTCCTCCGGTCGACGTCATGAGGGCGTCGCCGCCCGGCCGCCCGCTGGTGGCCGTCGTCGGAGCCGGACTGGCGGTCCCCGGGGCCGCCGACCCGGAGGAGCTGTGGAGGCTGGTCCGGCGCGGCCGGCCCGTCTTCCGCGAACCGCGCACCCGCTTCGCACCGGACGACTTCTGGGCGCGGGACCCCGACGCCGAGGACCGCACCTACGGGCGGGTCTTCGGGGAACTGACGGCCTTCACCCCGCACCCCCGGCTGGAGGAGCAGTGGACCGCCCCCGGACAGGGCGACCTGCAAGCCGCCTGGTTGCGGCACAGCCTCCTCCAGGCGCTGGACGCGCCGCACGCGCCCCCCGGCAGCCGGTTCGCCCTCTTCCTGGCCGCGACCACCGAGGCCAGCCACGAATGGGACGCCGCGCTCGCCGCCGACCTGGCGGCCACCGGAATCGCCCGCTACCTGCCGGGCGACCACGAGACGGCCCGTGTCCGGGTGCGGGACCGGCTGGAGGCGGCCGACCCCAGCGCGGCGCTTCCCCACCACCACTACCAGCCGCACGCCCTGGCCCGCCGCGCGATGCGGGGCGTCGTCCCGGACGGCACCCCGGTGCTCGTCGTCGACAACATCTGCCCCGCCGGGCTGTACGCCGTCGACCTGGGGGTCCGGCACCTGCTGGCCGGGGAGACCGACGTCGCGGTCTGCGGCGGGGTCAGCTCCCACGGGCCGCTGCGGCAGGTCTACTTCGCCAAGATGGGCGCCCTGACACCGAGCGGACACGTCCGGGCGTTCGACGCGCACGCCGACGGGACCGCCTTCTCCGACGGCGCCGCGGTGGTGGTCCTCAAGCTCCTGGAGCGGGCCCGGCGCGACGGCGACGAGATCCACGGCGTACTGGCCGGGTTCGGCGGCGCGTCCGACGGCAGCGGCAAGGCGATCTTCGCTCCCCGGTCCGAGGGCCAGATCACCGCGATGCGGCGGGCCCTGGCCGTCAACGGCCTGGATCCGGGACAGGTCGGGTGGGTGGTGGCGCACGGCACCGCCACGGTGACCGGCGACGCCACCGAGGCGCGTTCCCTGGCCGCCGTTCACCCGGGGGGCGTGGACGTCACCTCCGACAAACCCGTCGTCGGGCACACCGGGATGGCCTGCGGGGTGGTCTCGGTGATCCAGATCCTCAACGGGCTGCGCCGTGCCGCCGTACCCGCCCAGCCGTGCTTCACCACCCCGCAGCACACCACGCCGGCCGCCGTCCGGGTCCGGCCCTCCGAGCACCCGCTGCCGCCTGCTCGTCCCCCTTCCGGGGAGGGCCGGACCGGTGCCGCCCGCCGTGTCGCCGGCGCCTTCGCCTGCGGCCTCGGCGGCATCAACGGCCACCTGCTCGTCCAGCACCCCGACAGCCCCGCGGACGGACTGGTCTCCGGCGCGCTCCGGTCGGAGGACGAGGTGGCGCTGATCGACTGGGACGCCCTCCTGCCCGGTGCGCCCACCCGGCAGGAGGTGCACGACAACCTGGTCGCCGGACGCGCGCCGACCGCACGGCGACACTTCCCCGAGCCCCACCCCCTACCGCCGTTCCAGCAGACCCGGGTGGCCCCGCGCGTCGCCGCCCAGGTCGACCGGCTGCACCTGATGGCCCTGTCGCTGGTCCACTCCTGCCTGCACCGCCCCGGCTTCGACTGGCGGGAACTACGCGCGCGTACCGGCGTGTTCGGCGCGCATCACGGCCCCACCCGGCTGGCCGCCGACTCCACGGTGCGGTGCTTCCGCACCCGGCTGACCCGGCGGCTGACCGGCGGCGAAGGCGGTGAAAGCGGTGAAGACGCCGAAGACGCCGAAGCGGCGACGAGGTTCTTCGCCGCACACGCCGAACGCACCGCCCCGATCGGCCCCTACACCCTGGCCGGCCGCATGCCCAGTGTCGCCCTCGGCTGGATCGCCAACCGGTACGACCTGCACGGCCCGACCATGATGCTCGACAGCGGCCCGGACTCCGGCCTCGCCGCCGTCCACGTGGCCGCCGACCACCTGCGCACCGCGGACCTGGACCTCGCCCTGGTGCTCGGTTGCAGCACCGCACCGCCGGAGACGGTCTCGCACGCGCTCGGCGTCGACGCCTCCGACGTCGCGCAGGGACTGTTCCTGCTGGTGCTCGCACGGCACAGCACCGCCGAGAGCCGGGGCTGGCCGCGGATCGCAACGCTGCGCACCAGCCTGCTGCCGCCGACGCCGTACGCCGACGTTCCCCCGCCCCGCCCCACCTACCTGGCGGCCGACGGCACCATCGCCGTGCTGCGGGCCGCCCTCGGCGCGGCACCGGGCCCGCACCTGGTGACATCGGGCCGGTACGCCCCGGCGGTCACCGTGGAGCGGCGGACGGCCGCGACGCCCCCGAGGAGCAGGTGACCATGGAACGACACCTCACGGTCCTCACCCCCGCACCCGTGTGCCGCACCCGGCCCGGGATCCCGCCCCTCGCACCCGACACCGCGGTCCTCACCGACGATCCCCGCCTCGCGGCGTACGTGGCCGCCCTGCCCCTGCCGTCCCCGCCGCTCGTGGTGTGCACCGTCCCCGCCGGACCGGGGGTCACCCACCTGCCCCGCGCGGAGGAGGGGGCCGTCGGCGCCCTGTGGGACCGGCGGCCCGGCGCCGCGGGACGTCGTCCGCTCCGGCACGTCCGCGCGCTCACCGACCTGCGCACCGCACCTTGGCCGCAGCCGCCCGGGCAGCCCCTGCTGACCCTGCAGGAACTGCTCTTCCTGGCCGGCAAGCACCTCTCCGCCGCCCGCCCGGACGGCTCCTCGCTGGCCGCCCTGGTCCTCGACCCGCTGCGCGGCGGCGTGCCGCACCCGCACGCGGCCCTCCTCACCGGCTTCGTGAAGTGCGCGTCCTGGGAACTGCCCGGCACCCGCGCGTACGCCGTCGTCACCGACAGCCCGCGCCTGGAGACCGCGCTGGACGAACTCGCCCACGAGTCCGGCGCGACCGGCGGACTGCCGGTGGGGTACTACCGCGGGGGAGCACGCGGTGCCGAACGCCTGGTTCCGGCGCCGCTTCCCGTACCGCCGCACCGGGACCCCGTCGCGGACGACACCGTCATCGTGGCCGTGGGCGGGGCCCGCGGCATCACCGCCACCGCGCTGCGCGGCCTGACGGCCCGGGCACGTCCCGTGGTGTGGCTGCTGGGCAGCACCCCGGTGGCCGCCCTCGCCGACCGGGCACGGGAGCTCGGCGACACCGGCCGCGTGGAGTACCTGCGCCGGCGGCTCACCGACTCGCCGGGGCTGCCGGTCACCGAGGCCGGCGCGGAGTGGGACCGGTTGCGCCACACCCGGCGGGCCCTGGACACCCTGGCCGCACTGCGCCGCCGCTGCGGCGGCACCCGGGTGCACTACCTGACGTGCGACGTGACCGACCCGGCGGCGGTGCGGGCGGCGGCGGAACGGATCCACCGCACCAGCGGCCGCGTGGACCTGCTGATCCACGCCGCCGGCATCGGCAGGGCGCGGGCGCTGCGGACCAAGTCCCTCACCGCGTTCCGGGAGGTGCGGGCCGTCAAGGTCGACGGCTACCACCACCTCAAAGCCGCCTTCGGCAGCCCCGGTCCGGCGACGTGGTGCACCTTCAGCTCCATCGCCGGGGTGCTCGGCCTGCCCGGCGAGTGCGACTACGGCCCGGCCAACGACACCCTCAACGCGGCGGCCCGCTACGAAGTGCTGCGGGGACACGACGAACGGGCGCTCGCCTGGACGATGTGGGGCGACTCCGGACTGGGACCGCGCTCCGGCTTCACCGACCTGACCCGTCGCACCGGGCGCCTGAGCCTCCTCGACGACGCCGAAGGCCGACGGCTGTTCACGGCGGAGCTCACCGCGCCGCCCGGGCTCGGGAACGCCGTACCGATCTTCCTCGGACCGCCCGAGCGGCGCACCATCGACGGACACTGCCCCGGACTGGCCCTGCGGCGGCCCGCGTTCGCCTTCCTCGACTCGCCGACGCGGCTCTCCCTCGGCGAACCCGCCACCTCCGCGGTGTGGCCGATCGACCTGCGCCCGTACTCCTACCTGCTGGGGCACCAACGCAACGGCACCGCGCTGGTGCCCGGGGCGCTCGCCGTCGAACTCGCCGTCGCGTCCGCCGGACGCCTCCTCCCGGGGACGACGGCGAGCGAGGTCACCCGGGTCCGCTTCCACGCACCCATTGCCGTCACCCCCCGCCACACCCGGTACGAGCTGCACGCCACCTACCTGCCCCGCCCAGGCGGCCAGGGCCTGGTGCGCACCGAGATCCGGAGCGTCGCCCTGCCGACGGCTCCGCCACGACCCCGGCCGGGCCTGCACTTCTCCGCCGACGTCGTCCTCGGCGCGCGCCGAGCGCTGCCGCCCACCTCACCCGGTCCCGCGTCGCCCAGTGCCGGGTCGCCCGCCGGGTCGCCCGGTCCCGCGTCACCCAGTTCCGTGCCGCCCCACCCCGCGCTGCCCGGCCCCGGGTCGCCCGGTTCCGTGCCGCACGGTGGCCGCCCGCCGCGCCGCGGCGCCGCCGCCCGCCTGGCGCGGCCCTTCGACCACGTCCGTCTCTCCCACCTCGACCAGGACGGGGTACACGCCCGGTGCCACCTCGACCTCGCGGGACAGGATCCCCGGCACTTCGCGCGGATGGCGACCTGCTGGCTCGTGATGGACGCGGCACTGCAGACGGCGTGCTTCGTCGCGCCCGGACGCCTGGCCACCCCCCGTGCCATCCGCAGCATCCGCCTTTCGGACGGCCCCGCCAACGACCACGCCCTCGCCACCGGCGGCGCGGACATCACCCTCGCCGCCTCCCCCGACCGCCACCACGCCCACGCCGCCGAGACCACCGCGCGGGGGACCCGCGTGCTGGTGCGGATCGAGGGCTTGGAATTGGCCTGAACCACGAGCCGCCACCCCGGAAACCCGGACGGTGGCCGGCCCCCGCCACCACGAACGAGCAACGCGCAACCCACCACGAGCGAGCAACGCGCAACGAGGACAAGGAGGAACCCGTGTACAGAACCGCAGGGCTCGGCCGCGCCGTGGCCGACATGCTGGACGGCGTCCAGGAGATCGTCGGCGAGGTGCTCAGCGGCTACGAGACGCGCTACGGAATCACCTGCCGGGGCTGCGAGGAGCGGCCCGGAGAACGGTGCCGCCGACGCGACGACATCCGGTGGGAGGAGGCCGAGGAGTTCGACTGGGACGATCCCTGGTGCGACCGCCGCGACGACTGCCGGTGCGGGCGGCGGGAGCCCCGGTGCTGCGAGCGGCGGGAGCGCCGCCGGCGCCGCAGGTGCCGTTGTGGCGAGCGCCCCGACCCGTGTGACGACCGGCGTCGCGACCCGTGCGACGACCGGCTCCCCGACCCGTGTGACGACCGGCGCCGCGACCCGTGCGACGAGCGGCGCTGCGACCCGTGCCGGTGCGCGGACCGCTGGTGGGAGCTCCCCGACGGCTGCCGCGACGACGAGTGCCGCTGCGACGGGCGGGGCGAGCGCCGCCGCCGCGTCCCCTGCCGGTGCGCGGACGACCGCGACGGCGACTGCCACGGACACCGCCGCCGCGGCAGGAGATTCCCCTGGGGTCCCATGGCCCGCCAGGAATCCGAACGGACCGACTGAGGAGCGCCCGTGGCCACCGACACCACCCGATTTCCCCCGGGCACGCCCGAAGCGGACGAGATGAGCGCCAAGGACCACATGGTCTGGCGCCTGGAGTCCGGACGGCGGGCCCGGCCCATCATCGTCGTCGTCCTGTTCTTCGAGGACGCCGTGCCCTGGGAGGCGTTCACCGCCTGGCACGAAGGGCTCTGCGCCGCGATGCCCCGTCTGCGCGGCCGGGTGGTCCCCGGCCGCGGCCCCGGTGGGCGGCCGCGCTGGGTCCCGGACGAGGACTTCTCCCTCGCTCACCACCTCCAGCGCGTGGAGGTGGGCGGCAGGGGCACCCGGCGGGACGTCTTCGACACGGCCGAGGTCCTGGCCGAGATCCCGTTCCCCCAGGGCCGGTCGCCGTGGAACGGCTACCTCCTCTCCGGCCTGGAGGAGGGCAGGACCGCCTACGTACTGAAGATCTCCCACAGCATCGCCGACGGCATCCGGCTGCGCGAGATCTTCCTGCGGCAGGCCGCCGCGGCGAGCGCTCCCCGCACCCGGGGAACCCCGGCGGCCGGAGACCCGTGGCAGGTGGTCAGCCCCATGCCCCGGCCGGAGGCCCCCCTGCCGCGGGAGGAACGGGCCGTACCGCCTTCCCCCCGAGGCCGCCGCCTCCTCAAGGCCGCGCGCTTCCTGGGCCGGGCCACCCTCGACATGCTCGACCTCCCGCACCCCGTACCGGAGGCGGGCGCCCAGTTCCGCCGGCACTTCTTCACCACCACGGTCCCCCTGCCGGCCGTCAAGCGGCTCGCCGCCGCGTCCGGGGGCACCGTCCACGACGCGCTCGTCGCCGCCGTCACGGAGGGCTGCCGCCGCTACAACGCGCACCACGGCGTACGGCGCCGCCGCATGCGCGTCTTCTCGCCCTACGGCCGCCCGCCCCGGGCGACGGCGCACGACCCGCGCGGCCAGGGCAACCACTGGTTCATCGTCCGGTTCGCGGTCCGCGCCGAACTCCCCGACGTCCCCGCCCGCATCCGCGCCGTCCGGCGTGCCGTACGCGACAGCTACCACCACGACTCCGCCGACTGGATGGGCGCCATCGCCCGGCTGTGCCCCCTGGTGCCGCGGTCCCTCTTCGAAGCGGTGTTCCTGCGCCTGTGCGCCACCCACGAGTTCGTGGTCAGCAACATGCCGGGCCCGACGTCCGCGGCGTCGATCGGCGGCCACCGCGTCAGCGAGATCTACGCCATCGCCCCCACCCTCGGCTCGGCCGTCACCGTCACCCTCATGTCGTACCGGGACACCTGCCACATCGCCGTCAACATCGACCCCACCGTGATCCCCGACTCGCACCTCGTCGCCCGCCACATCTGCCAGGCCGTCAAGGAACTGGCCGACCCGGCAGGTTCCCGCCCGGCCGGCGGCGGGGAGACCGGGCGATGACCGGGCGGTCCGATCGGTGAACCTCGCGCGCTCCCGCCTGCTCGCCCGGATCGCCTACCACATCGTCCACGCGTCGGTCCGGAAGGAGACTCCCGGGACAGCCGGTGCGGTGGCGGGGGGAACCACCGGGGAAGCGGCCCACGCGGTGGCCGTACGGGAGGCGTTCGAGGCGCTCGGACCGCTCTACATGAAGGTGGGCCAGGTCCTGTCGACCCGCCCCGACATCATCGCCGCCCCCATCGCCAAGGAACTGGAACACCTCCACGACCGCGCCGCCGCGCTCCCCTTCCACCTGCTCGAACCCGTACTCGAAGAGAGCCTCGGCCGCACCTGGCACCGCCGATTCCGCCGCTTCGACACCGAACGCCCCCTCGGCACCGCCTCCCTGGCCCAGGTCCACGCCGCGACGCTGACCGACGGGCGCCGGGTGGCGGTCAAGATCCAAAGGCCCGGGATCCGCCCCCTGATGGAACAGGACATGAGGACGCTGCGCCGCCTGGCGCGCTTCTTCGCCAGGCGGGCACCGACGTTCAACGCCACCATCGACGTCGAGGCCATGCTCGGGGTCGTGTTCGACGCCATGCGACCCGAACTCGACTTCACCCTGGAGGCCCGCAACATGGACCGGGCCCGCGTCGCCGCCCGCCGCTTCAGTCTCGTCACCGTTCCCCGACCGCTCGACGCCACCCCCAAGGTCCTCATCCAGAGCCTCGCCGCGGGCACCAGCATCCGCGACGCGAACCCGGCGCGCTTCACGCGGGACGAGCGCCGGGCCATCGGGCACCAACTGCTCGCCTTCATGTTCCACGGCTACTTCACCGACATGACCTTCCACGCCGACCCCCACCCGGGCAACATCCTCGTCGCCGCCGGCCGCCCGGCCACCATCATCGACTGGGGCATGATCGGGCACATCGACCGCCGGCAGAGCATGTCCCTGATGCTCGGACTGCTCAGCCTCTCCCAGAACGACGGCCACGCACTCGCCAAGGCGTGGGTGGAGATGGGCAAGGTCACCCCCTGGGCCGACGTCTCGGCCTTCACCCAGGACATGGCCGCGCTCGTACCCAAGATCGCCTCGGCCTCGCTGGAGGAGCTCAACTTCGGCGCGGCCCTCACCTCCGTCCTCGCCAGCTCCACCCGCCGGGGCATCCAGACCAGTTCCACGATCTCCATCCTGGGCAAGTCCTTCGCCAACGCCGAGGGCTCCGTGCGCTGCCTGGCCCCGGAGCTGTCCGTGACCGACGTCTTCCGCAGGGAGGTCCGCGGGATCGTCGCCGCGTACCTGCGGGAAGCCTCGTCGGACCAGCAGGCCGCCCGCACCCTGATGGAGGAGCTCATCAGCAGCCTGTCCATGCCCGGCGAGATCCGCGGCATCATCCGCGACCTCTCCCACCAGGACCTGACCCTCCAGGTGGCCCACGCCGCCAAGCAGCGCCTCTCGCCGCGCGACGACCGGGCCGACGCACGTCTGCGCCGAGCCCTCCAGGCGGCCGGCCTCGCCGCCCTGATCTGGCGGGCGGCACAACGCCGCCGGCCGTGAACGCCCCGGCCCGCGGTGCCGCCCCCGCAGGCCGGCACACCGGTGCTCCGAGACCGCCCACCGCGCGGGCCGACCCGTCGCCGTCCCGAGACGATCACCGGCCGCGGCAACCCGCCGGAGCCGCGTTCACGTACGCGCCTGCGGCACCCACCACGACCACCTCCGCCTCACGGAGCCACGGGCGACCACGCCATGGCCTCCGGCCCCGGCGCCGCCCGGGGAGTCCTGCGCGCCCTCGGCGGACGGACCCTCCCGGACAACCCTGGCCCCGGCGACCTGTGGACGGACCCCGCCTACCAGCCGATCCCTTCCCCCACGTCCTCGTGAGGGCGCGCCGCGGGCGGCGGGCCCCTGCCGCCCACGGCGGGAATCCGTACGGCCGGACCCCTCCGGCCCCGCACCACCGCGCGACCCACCCGTTCGACAGGCCCTTCCGTCCGGCCCTGGGGACGCCAACCGGTGTCAACCGGTGAGGACGATCTTCCCGGTGCGGCCGGGCCGTGCGTGGTGGGCGAGGGCGCGGTGGACGTCGGCCAGGTCGTAGTGGGCCTCCACCGGGGCGGCCAGGGTGTGGTCGGCGAGTTGGCGGGCGACGGTGGAGGTCAGCTCGCGCAGAGCCGGGGCGTCGAGCTTCTCCAGGTGCCGGGGCAGCCAGAACCCCTCGACGCTGATGCCGTGGAAGAGGGGGAGGTCGGGGGGAACCGGAAGCGGCCGGCCGGACAGGGAGCCGTAGACGACGTGGCGGCCACCGTCGCGTACGCACTTCAGGGCCAGAGCCCCCTGCTGCCCCCCGACGGCGTCCAGGGCGGCGGCCACGCCGGAGGCCCCTGCCAGGTCCCGTACCTTCTCCACGGCGGCGCGGTCCTCGGCGGACACGGTGAGGTCGACCCCGAGGTCCTTGAGCCGGGCCTCCTGCCCGCCGTCGCGGGCCAGGCATATGCAGCGGACGCCCCGGCGGCGGGCCAGGCACATCAGCATCCGCCCCACGGTCGACGTGCCCGCTGTCAGGAGCAGGGCGTCTCCCGCCTCCAGCCGCAGGTCGGCCAGGAGGAGGTGCGCGGTGAACGGGTTGACGGTGAACTGGCAGGCGGTGTCGAGGGGCAGGTCGTGGGGGAGGGGAACCACCGCGTCGAGGGGGGCGGTGACGTACTCCTGCCAGGTCCCGGTGACCGCGACGGCGACCGGGCTTCCCGGCTCCAGGGAGACGCCCGGGCCCACGCGGTCGACGCGTCCGGCCCCCTCGAACCCGGCGGGACTGACGGGACGGTGGCCCCCGACCGGGACGAAGCGGGCTTCCCGTCCGTACGAGCCCTCGACGAACATCACGTCCGAGGGGTTGATGGGGCGGCTCAGGAGGCGTACGCGCACCGTGCCCGGGGGAGTGTCCGGCAGGGGCAGCTCCGTCAGGAACACGGTGTGGGCCGGGTCGCCGTGGCGTTCGAAGACGACAGCGCGCATCTCTCTCCTCAGGCGAAGGGCGAAGCGGCCATGAGCGAGTCGCGGATGCCGGCGATGGAGTACTTCCCGCTGTGCACCATCGAGTTGACCAGGACGTAGGTGGCTCCGCCCTTCCCCAGGGCCTCCGTGAGGTGCTCCAGGGCGCCGCATCCCCCGGAGGCGATGACGGGCAGGCCGGACGCCTCCGCGACGGCGTGGGTCAGCGCCAGGTCGTAGCCTCGGCCCACGCCTTCCCGGTCGACGGCGTTGGGGAGGAGGGCGCCGACCCGGAGGCGCCCGAGTTCACGGGCCAGCTCCACGGAGTCGACGGACGTCTTCCTCGTGCCGTTGTGGGTGTACGCCGCCCAGCCGCCCGTTTCGCGGGGCCGGCTGTTGATGACGATGACGAAGCGGTCGCCCCCGTAACGGCCGATGGCCTCCTTCACCACCTCCGGGTTCTCGATCATGCTGGTGCTGGCGGAGACCACGTCGGCCCCCGCCTCCAGCAGGTGTCCGACGTGGTCGGCCGAGGGGACGACCCCGTGCCCGACGGAGACGAGGAGGGACAGCCCGGTGCCCTTGAGGCGGCGCAGCAGCGGGGGGAGGTAGTCCTCGACGCGCTCCCACGGATCGATGACGTCGACGAAGAGCTTGTTGGCGCCGTCACCGGCGTAGCTGGCGGCCACCGCCACGGCGTCCGAGCGGTCGGGCAGTCCCGGGATGCCCGAGGGCAACTGGGTGCGCCCTCCGGTCACGTCCACGCAAGGGATGATCAGGTCGGTGATGTGGGAGTTCCGGTCGTGGAAGACAGGGGATGTCACGTGGGTCATGTCGGGTCCCTCGTCAGGAGTTCGTGAGCTGGGCCAGGCGGGGGCTAGCGGGCGCGAGTTCACGAGCGACGTCGACGGCCGAGGCCACGGCGTCCTCCTGCGAGTCCAGGGCTCTGGTGTAGGCGCCCGCGAAGTGGAGGCCCTCCTCGCGGCGCTCCGCCAGACGGCGCCGTGCCCGGTGCGCCGCCGGGGTGGGCAGGGGGGTGCGGAAAGCGGCTCGGGCCACCTCGTGGCGGGGCGTACCGCGGTGGGTGACCTGGCTGACGAAGACCTCGGCGTGGTGGCCGGGGCCGTACCAGGTGGTCGACTCGCTCCACCCGTCGTGGACGGTCACGTTGGTGGTGGACCAGTGCCTGCGGTCCTCCGGCATGCCGAAGGGGTCCAGGTGCGCGGCGTAGACGAGCTCCTGGTAGGTGAAGGCGTCCAGCACCGCGCGCAGACCGGAACAACCCGCCAGCGACTGGAGCGCCGCCGCCGCGGCGTACGGCGGGACGGCGAGGACGACCGCGTCCACCAGATGTCTTCGCCCGGACCTCTCGATCATGGCGAACCGGTCGCCGTGTGCCTCCAACCGGTGCAGCGGGGCGCGCAGGTGCACCTCGGCCGCGCCCAGCCGCCCGGTCAGCGCGCGGGCCAGTTCCTGGGCGCCGCCCCTCAGGCTCTGCATCGGAGCGGCTTCGGAGGTGGACGGCTGCGGGGCGGCGAAGAACCCGCCGATGCCCCGTGCGGCCAGCTCGGCCACGTCGCGGGTGCCGCAGCCGAACACGGAGGCCGGCAGGGCGTGGACCACGTCGTTCTTCACGTCGTCGGCCAGCGCGGTCCAGTCGCCCGCCCCTGCCACCGTGACCTCCCCGTCCAGGTCCTCCTCCTCCCAGCGCGAGGCCTCGCGGCCGAGGCGGCCCAGCGCCTCCCACGCCGGGCCCAGGACCACCTCGCGGTCCCGGTCCGCGTCCGGGGTGTGCGGACCGACCAGGTAGGGGCGGCCACCGCCCGGGTGTTGCAGGGTCCGGGAGGCGGGGACCGACAGCAGGGGGTCCGGCCCCAGACCGACCGACCGCACCAGGCGCGACCACAGAGGGAACTGGTCGGAGACCTCGTGGACCCCCAGGTCCAGGCAGAGGGTGCGGTCGCCGACACGGACCTGGACGGTGCGTGCGTTGCCCCCGAGGTCGCCGCGCCCTTCCAGCACCACGGTCTCGTGGCAGGGGTCGAGCAGCCAGGCCGTCGCGAGGCCCGCGGTACCGGCACCGGCGATCCCGATCCTCATGCCCGGCCCCCGGCGGTGGACTCCGGGTCCGGAGCCCGCCCTTCCGCCGCGCTGGTCCAGAACTCCGCGGTGAACTCCTCCAGGAGCCGGGACATGAACACCGCTTCGCGGGGGTCGTCGCCGTTGTCCAGGCCGTCCTGTACGACGGTCAGGGCGAGCGGGCGCAGCTCCTCGGTCGGATCGCTCTCGAAGTAGGAGGTGAACTCCTCGGGAGCGTCCACACCGTACTTGCGGATCTGCGCAACGATCTCCTGGCACGTGGGGAAGTAGATGCACATGTCCGTGTACGCGGCCAAGGCGGTGACCGCCTGGCTGCCCTGGACGGCGAGCCACGACAGGAAGCCGTTGAGGGAGTACGCCTTCCGATCGGACGGCCACATCCACTTGGCGCTGTCCTCGCGCGGCAACCCCAGGGCTTCCGCGACCGCGTTGAGCCTGGGCCCGGCCTCGTACGCCACCTGGGAAAGGCCCAGGTACAGCCCCGCGGCGGGTCGGTGTGGAAAGCGGCTGAGTGCCAGGCTGTAACCCGGTAGTTCCGCATGGTGGAGCTGAGCCTCGACGTACACCAGCCGGCGCATGTGTTCCTTGGTGAGGCCGCCGTTCCGTGCGATGTCCAGGAACGGGTTCGGCAAGGGGTGCTGCCGGCGTTTGAGGGCGAGTTCATCGGCCAGTTCTTGTGCGGTCGTCATGCGGTGTCCATCCTTCGCGGTGGTGCGGCGCCGGTGATGCTCGGCTCGCCACGGTGGGCCCAGGGGGGTGAGGGGACGTGGTGTTTCCTTCGTGGCGCCGTGGACACGAATCCCACCGTCGCCCCTTTCTTTCCGAGGCCGTTGAGCCCTTTTCCCGTCCGTGCGACGGCACGCGCCCGCACGGAGGAACGACAGCGGTCGACGCGTGCTGTGCCCGGCCGGCGCACAAGTCCGGCACATCCGCGGAAGCGGAAAGCGACCGGGATGTCCGGTGGCCGGCTAAATCGCGGCGGCGCTGGCCCAGAAGTCCTCAATGGACTCCTCCAGGAGCCGCGCCATCAAAACGGCTTCCCGGGGATCGTCACCCCGGTCCAGCCCGTCCTGCACCACCTCGATGGCCCGTCGGCGCGTTCCCTCGCACGGGTCGCCTTCGTAGTACGAGACGAACTCCTCCGGCGCGTCCACGCCCTGCTCACGGATCAACGCCACGACTTCCGTGCAGCCGGGGAAGTACAGGACCATGTCCGTGTGCACCGCCAGAGCGGTGGCGGCCTGGCTCCCCTGAGCGGTGATCCAGGACATGGTGCCGTTGTAGCTGTAGGCCCTCCGGTCGGTGGGCCACATCCACTGGTCCTTCTCCTCGCGCGGCATCCCCAGCGACTCCGCGACCGCGTCGAGCTTGGGCCCGCAGGCGTGCAGGAGGTCGATCAGTTCGACGTAGAAGTCGGCGGCCGGGCGGTGCGGAAACCGGCTGAGCATCTTCCCGTAGGAAGGCACTTCGGTGTGGTGGCACTGCGACTCGGTACGCACCAGGCCCCGCATGTGGTCCTGGGTGAGACCGCCGCTCTTCGCCACGTCCAGCAATGCGTTCGGGACGGGGTTCTGTTCCCTCTTCCGCGCGAGTTCGTCCACCAACTGCTGTGCGGATGACATGTGTGCTCCTTCCCGCTGCGTCGGCGGCCGACGACACCGCGGGCCGTTTCGGGTTCTGTGACCGGGATGCGCAGCGGGTGCTCGGCCGTTTCGGCGGCTAGGAGAGGGAAGGCGAGGTGGCCGGGTTCGAGCGGACACTTCTCACCCGCTGGGGCCGGAGACCGAAGGTCTTCTCAAGGGCATCCCTCCGAAAACCATAGGCGAAGAATTCCACCACGGCATCTTTTCCGGCCCCGGCCTCGCGAACGAATCTTGCGCCGCTGGTCCTTTTGGTTTCGTCCGCAACTTCCGCCCGACCGCCCCGGCACATGTACGGCACATCCGCCCTGCCTCTACTGTGGTAAAGGCAGGTGTCCGCCCTTGCGGCGGTGCTGCCCGCATCTGCGGCACACCAGGCCGACGCGTCGCCGGACGCCGCCGGGTGGGCTGGTCGCTTCTCTCCGAGAGCCCCGCTTGCCCGCAGCCGTCCGCCCGGCATCCACGTGCACGAACATTCCGATCGCACGGACGGGGAATTCTCATGGACCCAGCACAGTCGCGGGCCACACCGCCTCACTGGAACGACACCGCGGTCGACTATCCCCGCGACGCTCTCATTTCGCACCTCTTCGCCGAGCAGGCGCGGCGATGCCCGGACGCGCCCGCGATGGCTTGGGACGGCGGCGGCTGGAACTACCGGGAGCTGTATGCGCGGGTACGCCGCGGAGCCGCCTCCCTGCGCTCACACGGCGTGGGCGACGGCGACCTGGTCGGCGTCCTGCTGGAGCGCTCCCCGGAGGCGGTCGTCGCGATCCTGGCCGTCCTGGAGGCCGGTGGCGCATTCGTCCCGCTCGACCCGTCCGCACCGGCCTCCCGCCTCGAAACCGTTCTCCGGGCCGCGGGCATGCACCACGTCGTCACCGCGCCGGACCGTGTGCCGGCCTCGGTACGGCGGTTCTGCCGGAGCGTCACCACCGATGAACTGGCCGTGCACCCGGAGCCCGACCGCCACCGGCGCTGGGCCGTGGGGCGCCGGGCGACGGACCCCGCCTACGTGATGTACACCTCCGGATCCACCGGCACCCCCAAAGGCGTCGTGTGTCCCCACCGCGGCCCGGTCAATCTGGTCAAAACCGGTGGTCCCCTGCAGATACTGCCTGATGACCGGTTGCTGGCCACGACCCGCCTGACGTTCGACCTTTCGTGCCTGGAGATGTTCGGCCCCCTGCTCAACGGCGCTTGCCTCATCGTGCCCGCCCCCGAGATCCCACTGAGTACGGAGGCCCTGCACCGCGTGCTTCGCGACCAGCGCGCCAGCGTCATGTGGTTGAGCTCCGGGCTCTTCGACCAACACGTGCAGCAGCGGCCCGGGATGTTCCGCGACCTGCGCTGTCTGATCACCGGGGGCGACGTCGTCAGCCCCTCCTCGGCGCGGGCGGTCCTCGAGCACGGCCGGCCCCGGCTCTTCGTCAACGGATACGGACCGACGGAGAACTCGGTGCTGTGCGTCGCCCACCGCATCGAGGACCTCCCTCCCGGCGCGTCCTCCGTCCCGATCGGACGCCCGCTCCCCAATACCACGGCTTATGTGGTGCGTGAGGACGGCGAGCCGGCGGAGATCGGGGAGGTCGGAGAGTTGTGGCTGGGCGGTGATGGCGTCGCCCTGGAATACCTGGGCGCTCCGGAAATCACCTCACAGAGTTTCGTTCCCGACCGTTTCGGCCCCGACCCGCAAGGGCGGCTGTACCGGTCGGGCGACCTGGCGTACTGGCGCCCGGACGGCAATCTGGAATACCGTGGGCGCCGAGACCGGCAAATCAAGGTACGAGGCTATCGCATCGAACTCGGGGAGGTCGAGAGCACATTGACTTCGCACCCGCAGGTCCTCGAAGCCGCAGTGGACGTACGCGGTGAAGGGAATAGCCGACACCTTGCCGCCGCCGTCGTCCTCGCCCCGGCCTCCGACGCCGAAGGAATCGCCCAGGAAATCGCCGCATACGCACGTGACCGCTTGCCCGGATACATGGTTCCGAGGCGTATAGACACAGTCCGTGAGATTCCCCTCACGTCAAGCGGGAAAGTCGACCGCAGACGGCTGATGGAGATGACGGCCGAGCGGCAGCAGGAGCCGGCCGGTAACCCCTCTGGAAATTCTCCGATGAATTCCATGGAGCGTGTCGTGGCCAAAGTGTGGGCTGACGTACTCGGTATCGAGACCCCTTGTCGCGACGACTACTTTTCTACATTGGGGGGAAGCTCCCTCCGGGCTGCCCAAGTGGCCTCCGCCACCCAGAAGCGGCTCGGCATGTCAAGCGCCAGTAGCGGCACCCTGATCCACAGCCTGGCGAACGACCCCACTGTCGAGTCCTACGCCCGTCAAGTACAGGAAATCCTGGACACCGGGCACCCGGGGCGCGAAAGGCCCGACCTCGTGAGCGAAGCCGTTCTGGACCCCTCCCTCCACTTCGCCACCGCGCCCGCACGTCCCCCGACCCCTCCCTTCACGGTCCTGCTGACCGGCGGCACCGGATTTCTCGGCGTCCACCTCATCGACCGCCTGAGCCGTTCCGGGGTCGAGCCGGTCCTCTGCCTCGTCCGCGCCCGCGATTCCCTGGAGGCGCGCGCCCGGATCGCAGCCCGGATGCGCCGCTACGGCTTGGACCCGGAACCCTGCGGAAACCTCGTCGTGCCCGTCGTGGGTGACCTGGCGAAGCCCCGATTCGGGCTTGAGGAAAACGTCTGGGAACAGCTCTCCGAAAGCGTGGACATCATTGTTCACAACGGGGCCCAGGTCAATTTCTCCTACCCGTACGAGACGCTGAAACCGGCGAATGTCACCGGCACGCGCACGGTGCTGGACCTGGCAGGAGGGCCGCGACCCAAGCCCGTGCACTACGTGTCCACCATCGCCGTCCTCTCAAGCGCCGACCCGGCACCCGACGGCACGGTCCACGAGGGAAGTCCGCTCCCGCACCCGGAACGTCTCCTGCTCGGCTACACGGAAAGCAAATGGGTGGCCGAGCGCCTGGTGGTCCAGGCGTCCCAGCGCGGCCTCCCGGCCGCCGTCTACCGGCCCTACGAAATCACGGGGAACCTTTCCGATGGAACATGGAACACCGACACGATGATGTGTGCCCTGTTCCGTACCATCGCCGAGACCGGGACGGCTCCCGACGTGGAGCTTCCCTTGAACTTCGTACCGGTGGACTACACCGCCGACGCCCTCACCCACATCCTGACGCACGAACGGCCCGACGGCCGCGCCTACCACCTCGACAACCCGGTGGAGGCACGCCTTTCCCTGCTGGTGGACCGCCTGCGAGCCGCCGGGTACCCGGTCGAGATCCAGCCTCACCACGTGTGGGTGGAGCGCCTCGTCGAACGGGTGGCCGCGGACCGCGGCCACCCCATGGCGCCCTACCTGCCCCTTCTTGCGGAGCCCGCTGCCCCCGACGGGCGCTCCGTACTGGAAACGTACTGCGCCGGTTCCTTCCCGAAGTTCAGCCGGACCAACGCCGAGGACGCTCTCAGGGCCAGCGGCATCACCTGCCCGCCCGTCGACGCCCACATGATCGATACGTACGTGGGGTACTTCCGCCGCAGCGGCTTCTTCGCTCCTCCGGGCGCGTTCCCCGGCGCCCGCCGGTGAGCCCCCGCCGATCCGTCCGCCCCCGCCACCGAGGGTGGGCCGACCCTTCGGCACGACGAAGCCCTCGGCAGGCGGTGTGACGCTCCCAAGCAGTACTGCGGACACACTGCGTGACCACCACGGACACAGGAACGCCCGGGCGGTCCTGGCCGCTCCCGCGACCGGGGCGGGAGGCGGGTGCCGTCGTCACAGGGGCTTGAGCGGGGTGTGCAGGAGGCAGAACTCGTTGCCCTCGGGGTCGGCCAGGACGTGCCAGCTCTCGGTGCCGGTCTGGCCGACGTCGGCGGGCCTGGCGCCCAGGGCGAGCAGGCGTTCCAGCTCGGCGTCCTGGTCGCGGTCGGTGGCGTTGACGTCGATGTGCAGCCGGAGCTTCTCCGGCCGGGGGTCGCTGGTCGGGCTGAGCACGAGGACGGGCTGCGGGCCGCCGAAGCCGGTGTCGGGCGGACCGATCGCGATGCTTCCGTCGCTCTCCCGTTCGAGCTCGACGTAGCCGAGGACGTCGCTCCAGAACGCGGCCAGCCGGTCGGGATCCGCGGCGTCGATGACCAGTTCGCTGATTCGGCATGCCATGGCCGTCACTATACGGAGACGGCGTGACGGGCCCGGCCGCGGACGCCCGGTGGGGGCGGAGGGGCCGCTCCGGGGCGGTGGTGCGTCAGGTCCGCGACCTGACAGGCCGCCACGTCCTCTGTGGGAGGCTTCCCCTTGCTCGTGGACACCTGGAGACCGGGGTCTTGAGGCCCAGGAGAAGTAGCACCGGGCGGGAAGCCGAGGCACCGTTCACCGGCTCCACAACGGCGGCCCTGTCAGCCATGAGGTCGCGTTCTGGTCAACTGGCGGGGGGTGCCCCTATGTCTTTGGTCAAGGGAAACCGGGGTGCGATGGGTCGGCATGCCGGGGCAGCATGGCGCCGTGGCCGATCTGCCGTGGGATGACGTGAAGTGCTTCTTCGACCTGGACCTGATGGGGTCGCTGCCGGACGTGCGTGTCCCGGATGCCTCGGTGGAGGACTGGCAGTCGGTCCTCGACTTGATCGCGGAGAAGGGCTGGGAGTGCCAGTACTCCGAGGGAGACATGGCGCTTCCGGTGCCTCGGGCGGAGGCCGTGCTGTCCCGCCCGGCGGATGCCGAGTGCCCTGAGCTGCGGGTCTGGCCGTCTGCCGATGTGCTGGCGATCTTCCGTTTCTATGCCGATGACGAAGTCGACTTCGATGTCGACGTGCGGGAGTTGCAGGGCCAGGATCGACTCGATGTGTTCTGCGGCTTCCTCCGGGAGATCGGACGGAGGCTGGGCAAGCCGGTGCTGATGGACCCGGAAGGCGACGACGGCCATCCGGTGCTCGGCTTCGATGTCGAGGCCGATCGAGTCGTTCTCCTTGCAGACCCGCAGGTCAGGTGATGTTGGCGTACACGTGAACGTGCACAGCCGAGTACGGATGAACGTGCCCACCTGCGGGCATGGTCAGGCGTCTTCTTGACCTGAAGCATGATTGAGGTTCTAGCGTGTCGCCTACTTGATCATCTGACGATGGGAAATACGCTCGTGATCCTCGTGACCGGAGCCACTGGAAATATAGGCAGTGCCCTGCTGAAGGAGCTGCACGCACGCAGCGTCGGACCCTTGAGAGGGCTCACCCGTGATGCCGCACGGGCCGTCTTCCCTCAAGGGATCGAGGCTGTGGAGGGCGACTTCGCAGAGCCGGCGTCGTTAAAGTCCGCGCTGGAGGGAGTGCGCTCGCTGTTTCTTGTGTCGCGTCTGGGCTCGGACGCCGACGCGCTCGAAGCCGCCCGGCAGGCGGGAGTGGAGCACGTCGTGCTGGTGTCGTCCATCACCGTGCAGACCCACCCGCACCTCGGCCCCGCCGACGAGAACCTGGCGGTGGAGCAACTACTCAAGGAAACCGGCATGGACTGGACGATCCTGCGGCCGACGCAGTTCGCGTCGAACGCCCTGATGTGGGCTGCGTCCATCCGTGGCCGCGAGACCGTACGCGTGCCGTACGCCGAAACCGCGCTGCCGACCATCCACCCCGCGGACATCGCATCGGTGGCACGGGTGGCACTGACCGAGCCCGACCACCACGGACGCACGTATGCCTTGACCGGGCCAGAGCCGATAACCGCCCGACAGCAGGTCGAGGCCATCGCGGCAGTACTGGGTCGGGAGATTCCCTTCGCCGAGATCAGCCGTCGGCAGGCCCACGCGCAGATGGTCGCGGTCTTCGGGGTCGAGGCCGCGGACGCGGTGCTCGACGTCACTGGCGGAGACGTGAACCCCGAGCTGCTGATGGTGCGCGACACGGTTTCACAGGTCACCGGAACGCCGGCTCGCCCGTTCCGGCAGTGGGCTTCGGAGAACGCCGACGCCTTCCGTTGAATCGCCAGGACCTGAGCACGTTCATCCGTACCCAGATGCACATTTTCAGGAGTACGCCGACAGGTGACTGCGGCCGACGGCTGCGGTTCGTAGAAGGTGCCGTCGCGGAGCATCGCGAACAGCACGTCGGCCCGGCGTCTGGCGAGGCAGAGCAGGGCCTGGGTGTGGTGCTTGCCCTGGGCGATCTTCTTGTCGTAGTAGGCCCGGGGCGCGGGGTCGCCCAGGGCTGTGAAGGCAGAGAGGAAGAAGGCCCGTTTGAGCTGCTTGTTCCCTCTCCTAGACGGGTTGTTCGCCGCGGATCGAGGAGCCCGAGCTGCGAGTGGCCGGGGCGAGACCGGCGTAGGCGGCGAGGTGGCCGGCGGTGGGGAAGGTGCTGCCGTCGCCGACCTCGATCAGGATCCTGGCTCCAGTCCTGACGCCGACTCCCGGCATCGACGTCAGGACCTTCGAAAGAGGGTGGGCCTCCAGGAGTCCCTCGATCCGCCCGGCCAGCAGCTTGCGCTGGTCAAGCACGGCGGCCAGCGATCCGGCCAGGCTCGGGACGATCAGCGCGGCCGCCTCGGTGCCCGGGACGGTCACGGTCTGCTCGTCCAGGGCGGCGAAGATGTCCTCGACCAGACGCTCGGCCATCCTCGGCGCCTTCGGCCGCAGCAGCGTGACCAGCCGCCGCCGTCCGGCCTTGCGTATCTGGGCCGGTGACCCGAACCGTTCCAGCAGGGTGAGGACGGCCGGGTGCTGCAACCGCGGCCCCAGGACCCGTTCCAGGGACGGGTGGATCTGGGTCAGCAGGCCGTGCAGCCGGTTGGCGACCCTGGTGGCTTCACCGGCCAGATCGTCGTCGAACCCGACGATCATCTCCAGCTCGGCGATCGTCTCGTCCTCGCCGTCGATCGCCCGCAGCGTGTGCGGCATCGCCCGGGCCGCGTCGGCGATGATGAACGCGTCCCTCGCGTCCGTCTTGGCCTCGCCCGGGTAGAGGTCGGCGATCCGCCGCATCGTCAGCCCGGGCAGGTAGGCGATCGGGCAGCCCATGTCCCTGGCCACCGCCAGCGGCAGGGCGCCGATCGAGGCCGGCTGATCGACCACGACCAGCACCGTCCCGTGCTTGGCCTGCAGCTTGGCGAACAGCTCGCGGAGCTTGGGCTCGGTGTTGGGCAGGCGCTTGTCGAACGCCTTCTTCCCGGCCGGTGTGACGGCGGTGGCGTGGTGTTCGCCCTTGCCGACGTCCAGGCCGAGGAAGACGTCGATGTCGCCGGTGTCGATCACGTGCAGGCCCCTCCATCACGTTCTCGTCCGGCCTTGCCACGGCACCGAGCTGCCACATCCACGTTACGGAGAGCTCTTCCGGCCTTGGGTGAAGTCGGTACTCAAGCCCCTCATCAGCGGTCCGTCGATGCCTCCGGGACCGGTGACACCACCCCCCCGGATCATGAACAACAAGGGGGGGAAGTCATGCCGGACCCGAAGGCCGGAGGCCCCATTGCGGAGCCACGAAAAAGGTAACGGGGGGCGGCGGTGCGGTGCCGTCGATGTGTGCCTTGAGGAACTCATAGGCGCGGTCTCCCACGCGCTTTCCCAGTTCGTGTCCTGCGGCGATGGCGGGGCGGAAGTGAACGCCTCCCAGGAGCCTGCTGAGGCCGCAGTCCCTTTCCCATGACGTCCATGTCTTCCAAGGACCAAGGGTGATGTCGGCGCTCGGGGTGATACCGGGTTCGACCACCGACGCTCCCTTGGCGACGCGGATGGACAGCCCGAGGGCGTCGGAACCGGTGAACCGTCTGACCGCCTGGGCCAACGCGCTACAAAAGGCCGTCGAGGTCGAGGGATATTCGGGGTGGTCCGCCGTCTCGACATAGCTGCGCCACTCGTATCCCTTGATGTCGGTGACGGTGCCCTTGCCGGGTCCACCCCAAGCGGTGACGTTCCGGCCACCGTAGAGGTAGCGGATAGCGGTGAAAGGACGGACCGCATCGAACTTCCGCTTGAAATGCCAGGTGGCGATACCGGCATCGAACGGGGCCACGTTGGACAGGGCGTCGAGGAAAACGAACTGGTCGAGTTCGTACTTGTTGGCGTCTGCGATGTGTCGAAAGGCCGGCGGCAACGCCCTGAATTTGTTGTTGAAGGTTTCGACGAGGACTTTCTGGTAGTCGGTCAGACCGGCCGAAGCGCTCAGGATTTCGTCCGCCTGGCGCTTGTACTTCACCGGGTTGCGTACGGGGTCGCTGTTCACCGGGGCGGGTATGTCAAACTCTTCCGGGTCGCTGTACGAATACGGCCGGGTGACGCTCCACTGCGGCGTGACGAACTCCTGGACCCGGAAGATGCCGTTGCCTTCGGTGACCACGTTCGGCTGCCAACGCGAGGGGTCTCGAATGGTGTCGGCGGTGTTGACCGGCCGGTACCCGAGGTAGTCGGCATAGGGTTGCCGGTTGTACTTCCGGCCGCCCTCGTCGCCGAGTTGGTTCATGCCATCGTGCAGCCTGCTGGCCACCACCGCGTCTCCGGCCCTGTTGCCGATGCCCGCAGGGGTGACGAGGTCCCGGCTTTCATTGTCTGGATCGAGCCCAGTCGAGGTGAGCATGTCACGCCATTGCGCGTGGAACTGGGGTAACTGACTGTTGAGGACACGGTAGCTCGCGTACAGGATGGCGATGTTGCGTTCCCGGTTGGTCTTTCGCTCGGTCACCGGACGTCGTCCCAGTCGTGAGGCCATGCCCACCGCGGTTGGGTGGTACGGCGCGATCGCATCGAACCACGCGTTGTTGAGCAGCACCGTATACCGGATGACGAGGGAGGCGTCGCTGGCGGCCACCGTGGTGCGAAAAAGGTGGTTCTCGGCAGGGATCACCACCTCCTTTATCGCGTTTCCAGTGTCCAAGTCGAACGGGATGCCTGAGGAGGTGGAGGCGTCACGAGCAGGAGGAGGTAAGGCCGGCCCCCAGCCCATCGCTGTCGTTCGGGCAGCAGTCCATTTCGGTTCCATGCCGTCACCTTTCCGATGGACAAGCCGGTGCGACGCCCCCGCGTGGCGTGTCGTCCCGGGGCGCGGTACAGGAAGTCGCTGACGGCACAAAGTACTCCCGTTGCCGCATGGTCACAATGGAAGTTTCTCCCACCCGAGAAAGAACACGGAGATCGCCGAAAAGGGAGAAGATCGCAACGGATCGAGCCGAGATCGCGGGCACGCTGGTCTCGGGGCCGTCCGCGCGCGTGCGGAGAGCGCCGACCGGGCCCCGAGCCAGGTGGTCGGGCTCGTTGTCCCTCTGCTCCAGCCCCGCTGACCGCACTTCACGAACACGGAGTCCCCGTCAGGGCACCGACCCGGATGCCCTGACGGGTGGGACCGGTCCGCGGCGAGCACCTGCGGCATCAGCCGCGCGGTCACGGCCGGTCAGGGCCGGCTCGCGTACTCGTCGCGCATCAGGTGGCGCTCGATGTGGAGCCGGCGGGCCTCCCGTGGCGCAACACGCAGGATCACCGCCTTCACCCGCCCGGTCGGAGCCACGCGACAGACGTCGTTGTACACGGGACCGGGACCGGTGGGCGCGCACGTCGAGGTGTCGCGTATGCGCCGCCGACACGGCCGGCGGGTCGCCCTGTGTGCCTGCTGCCGCATCGGGCCCTATGGGGCTCGTTGACAGCTCCGGCTTCAGGCGGTGTTTCCTGTGCCGATGTGGGCGAGCAGTGGAGCGGTGCCGTCCTCTGCGGCGAGCCCACGGGCGAGTTCGGCGGCGCGGTGGCGGTGGGCCGGCTCGGACAGGCAGGCGGTGATCGCGTCGCCGAGGGTGTCGGCGGTGAGGTCCTGGAACGGCAGGGGTCGCGGGGCGACTCCCAGCTCGTACAGCCGGGATGCCCAGAACGGCTGGTCGGCCATGACGGGGACGGGGACGGCGGGTACGCCGGCCCGCAGGCCGGCTGCGGTGGTGCCCGCTCCGGCGTGGTGGACGACGGCGGCGGTGCGCGGGAACAACCAGTCGTGCGGGACGTCGCCGACGGTCAGGACGTCGTCGCCGCAGCCGCTCAGACCGGCCCATCCCGCCTGCACCACCGCGCGCACGCCTGCCCGTTTCACCGCCGCGGCCACCAGTTTGCTGAGCTGTTCCCCCTGCCCTGCCGCCATGCTGCCGAACCCGATGAACACCGGAGGCGGACCGGCTCGGAGGAAGTCGACCAGTTCGGCCGGGGGGTGCCAACCGTCCGGCCGCGCGGGCCACCAGTAGCCCGCCACTTCCACCCAGGACGGCCAGTCCTCGGGGCGTGGCACCACCAGCGGGCTGAAGCCGTGGAAGACCGGCCGGATGTCCACCGGCGCCGAGGGCACACCGGCGGGCAGCCCGAAGCGGGCCCGCAGTTGGGTGACGGCGTCCGCGAAGACCCCTTCCGCACGCCTCAGCACATCCCGGCCCGCGGCGAGGTTGTCCTTCGGCCCCAGGTCCTCGGTGCTCCGTGCGTTGGGCAGCGGGAACCGTTCGGTGGCGAAGGACGGTGCGAGGTAGGTGCCGATGACGGGGACGCCGAACGCTTCGCCGGCCGTCCGGCTGAGCGGTGCCGGGCCGAAGGCGGTGAGCAGCAGGTCGGCTCCGCCCGCCACGGCCCGGGCCACCCCATCGGCGAGCCCGTTCGCGTACGCCTTCGTCAGCGCCCGGGTCTCTTCCCGCGACGTCGCCCGGGCCCAGTCCCGGATCAGCCCCTGCGGGTCTCCCGGCACAGGCCGGTGGTCGAGACCGCACCCCCCGACGAGTGTCTCGAAGGAAGGGTGAGCAGCCACGGCGACCTGATGGCCCGCGTCCAGCAGACGTCGCCCCAGGCCCGTGTAGGGCGCGACGTCTCCCCGTGAACCGGCGGTGATGATCAGAATGCGCATGGAACGATCCTCCTCGGCGGATGCCATCCGGCCACCATCGCATGCCACAGGAATCCCCTCAGCCCACCCGACTGCATCGGGCGGCTGTGGCAGCGCTCCACGAGCCGTCGGCGCCCCCGACGTCCAAGGGGGCGTTCGCATGCGTCACCGGAGTGCTCCGGCGCCTCGGCCGGCCGTGACCACGGTGCGGAGGGGGAACGCGATGAGCAGCGCAACAGTGACCAGGAGCCCGCTTGCCCACAGCGGCCCGAGGTCCCCGGCCGCGGTGCTGAGGGCGGTCGCGGCGATGAGGGGGCCGACGGCGGCGCCGACGTTGAGGGCCGCGGTCGCGTACGAGCCGGCCATGGTGGCGGCTCCCGCGGCCTCGTAGAGGACCCGGGTGATCAGCGTGCTGCCCAGCGCGAACGACAGCGCGCCCTGCACGAACACGAGAGCGAACAGGGCAACCGGCTCGTCGGCCAGCACGGCCAGGGCCGGCCAGCCGAGGAGCAGCACCGGACCGCCGACTGTGATGACCAGGCCGGGGCGCTGGTCGGACAGCCGCCCGGCGACGGTGACGCCGACGAAGGAACCGGCACCGAAGAGCACCAGGACCACGGGGATCCACAGCTCGCTCAGCCCGGCGGTGCCGGTCACCACGGGGGCGAGGAAGGTGAAGCTCGCGAACGTCGCCGCGTTCACCAGCGCGCCGAGCAGCATCACCAGGATCAACCGCGGCCTGGCGAGTTGGGCGAGCTCCGCCCGCAGGGCCGGCCCGTCAGCCGCGTCGCTCCGCTCACGGCGCGCGGGGAGCCCGGTGAGAACGCCAAGGGCGGCGGGCAGGCAGAGCGCGGCGACAGCCCAGAAGGTGGCCCGCCAGCCGAGCAACGCGCCGAGTACCGACCCGCCGGGGACACCGGCGATCGTGGCCACCGTCGTGCCCGACAGCAGCACGGCCAGGGCACGTCCCTTCTTGTCCGGCGGAACCAGCGTGGCGGCGGCCGTCAGGGCAACGGCGAGGAACCCCGCGTTCGCGAGCGCGGCGACGATCCGGGTGGCGAACAGGAGCGGAAAGCTCGTGGTGATGGCGCCCACGGCGTGAGCTGCCGCAAAAGCGAGGACGAACCCCAGGAGGCTGGAGCGCCTGGGCCAGTTGCGGGCGAGCGCGGCCACCAGGGGGGCGCCGACGATCATGCCGATCGCGAAGGCCGAGGTGAGCGTGCCCGCCGTCCCGACGGTGACGTCGAGGTCCGAAGCGATGTCCGGCAAGAGGCCGGCGAGCATGAACTCCGAGGTGCCCATGGCGAAGACCGCCAGGGCGAGCAGATACAGCGGGAGAGGCATCGAGTGGCTCCGAGGTGAGGAGGGGTACGAGAAGGTCAGCTCGTCACCGCAGCCAGCCCCAGCGCACACTCGTCCCACCGCGGGAAGCGGCGCGACGACGGGCTATGAGTTCAGTGGTTCAGGGGGCTGACGGCGTGACCGAAAGCCCCCACCTCGTCCGACTCAGGACTCGACATGGCCCGCACGCTACCCGACCGACGCCCGCCGAGGCACCCCGGTTTCATCGGCAACGGCCTGGGTCATCCACGTCATGCGCCGCAACAACTGGGCAGCGGGCAGGGGGCAGGGGGCAGGGGGCAGGGGACCGGAGCGGCGCGCGCCGCGGCGGCACGGCGGGGAGGCGACGCAGCGGCGGACGGGCGGTGAAGGGGCGGGGAGGGGAGGGGGCCCGGCAAGCGGCGGGCGGTTCCGCAGCGGCACGGCACCGGTGCGACGGCGGGCGGTCGAGCGGCCCGGCACCGGCCAGCGGACCAGCAAGACCGCCCGACCGCCGCGGGCGCTGCCGCCCGCGCCGACCAGGGAAGCCGTACGCGTCCCACCCGGAGTCGACGCCGGTACGGCTGCCGAAGCCGTAGCCCTGGCCGACGCGCGAGCGAGGCACACAAGAGGTGCGGGCCCTGGTGGTCGTCGGGCAGGGATCATGCGCGGGGGCGGGGGCACCCAGTTCTCGTGGCGGGATGAACCGAAGGGTTGGCACCGTCCCCGCGGACGCGGGGACGACCGCAGCACGGCGAGCCACAGGCACCACTCCAGGGTCGTACCCGTCCCCGTACCCGTACCCGTGGGGGTGGTCCTCCTCCGCGGGGGATGTCCGCCGTGATCGCACGGGGTGCGGTCGTCCCCGCAGCCGTGGGGACGGAGCCGGAGAGTCCGTCGTGGCCTCGGCGCGGTGGCCGGGGTGTTCCTCGCTCGTGATCACCCTCGGTTACTATGCTCACTTCGTGCCGGAGGCCGGTAGCAAGGGGCGCAGCGCCGTCGACGGGCTGCTCGGGGAGCGGGGAGACCGGTGTGCCGGTCGTGGCTCCCCGGACCCCCAGGGGCGTTGACGGGCATCTCCTCCTCCCGCACCCTCAGAAAGCCGGCCGTGGATCGCAAGGTTGAAGAGATGGGTGGCCTGGGAAAGTGCTGGAAGAGGTCGTAGCGACTCGCTATGTCACGCCACTGCGTGAGGGCGGCTCGCTCCCCGGGATCGTCGAGGCCGACGACCTCGGTACGTACGTCATGAAGTTCACCGGCGCGGGCCAGGGCCGCAAGACGCTCGTCGCCGAGGTGGTCTGCGGTCAGCTGGGCCGCCGGCTCGGCCTGCGCGTGCCCGAGCTCGTCGCCATCCAGCTCGATCCCGTCATCGGCCTGGGCGAGCCCGACCAGGAGGTGCAGGAGCTCCTCAAGGCCAGCGGCGGGCTGAACCTGGGCATGGACTACCTGCCGGGCTCCATCGGCTTCGACCCCCTCGCCTACGAGATGGACCCGGTCGAGGCGGGCCGGGTCGTGTGGTTCGACGCGCTGATCAACAACGTCGACCGGTCCTGGCGCAACCCCAACATGCTGGTCTGGCACGGCGAACCGTGGCTGATCGACCACGGCGCCACCATGATCTGGCACCACAACTGGCCCGGCGCCCGGGCCTCCGCCGCCAAGCCGTACGACGCCTCGGACCACGTCCTGGCCACGTACGGCCCCGACGTGGCCGCCGCCGCGGCCGAGCTGGCGCCGCGGGTCACCGAGGAGCTGCTGACCGAGGTGACCGCCGACGTGCCCGACGAGTGGCTGGTCGGCGAGCCCGGCTTCGACTCGCCCGACGCCGTGCGGCGCGCCTACGTCGAAGCGCTGCTGCCGCGTGCCGCGACCATCCACGAGCGCGTCACCGTGGGGGAGCGGACCGAGCGCAAGCCCTCGCGGGCACCCGGCTGGCTGACCGACCACCTCACCCCCTGGCCCCACACCGCCAAGGGCGGCACGACCGTACGAAGCGAGCAGAAGGACAGCGGCGAGTGACCGAGCGGAACGTCTTTGAATACGCCCTGCTGCGCGTCGTGCCGCGCGTCGACCGCGGCGAGTGCTTCAACGCGGGCGTGGTGGTCTACTGCCGCGCCGAGGCCTTCGTGGCCGCGCGGACGCACCTGGACGAGAGGAAGCTGGCGGCGCTCGACCCGCGGGCCGACGTCGCCGGCGTGCGGGCCGCCCTGCACGCCGTGGAGGGCGTCTGCCGCGGCGGCGACGACGCCGGGCAGGCCCGCCGCGAGGACGCGGGGCGGCGGTTCCGCTGGCTCGTCGCGCCCCGCTCCACCGTCGTCCAGCCCGGCCCCGTGCACACCGGGCTCACCACGGACCCGGAGGCGGAGGTCGAACGGCTGTTGGACCTGCTCGTCCGCTGACGCCCCGCGTGATCCCCGGCACCCCGCCCGTGAGCCGTTGACACCGGGTGCCAGGGCTTCTAGCGTCTCGTCCTGCTGAAGGTACTAAGCGGTCGCTCACCACTCCGCCGGGAGCGGGACGAGCGGCCCCAGGGACTCAAGGGCGAGGAGAACCAGCATGTCCACCACCCAGCAGCGCGTGGCCGTCGTGACCGGAGGGGCGCGCGGCATCGGCGCGGCGACCGCCGTACGGCTCGCGGCCGAGGGCCGTGCCGTCGCCGTCCTCGACCTCGACGAGGCCGCCTGCAAGGACACCGTCGACACCATCACCGCGGCCGGCGGCACCGCCCTCGCCGTCGGCTGCGACGTCTCCGACAGCGCCCAGGTGGAGGCCGCGGTCGCCCGCGTCGCCGACGAGCTCGGGGCCCCCACGATCCTCGTCAACAACGCGGGTGTGCTCCGCGACAACCTGCTGTTCAAGATGTCCGAGTCCGACTGGGACACGGTGATGAACGTGCACCTCAAGGGCGCGTTCCTGATGGCCAAGGCGTGCCAGAAGCACATGGTCGACGCGGGCTTCGGCCGGATCGTCAGCCTCTCCTCGTCCTCCGCCCTCGGCAACCGGGGCCAGGCCAACTACTCCGCCGTCAAGGCCGGCCTCCAGGGCTTCACCAAGACCCTCGCCAAGGAACTCGGCAAGTTCGGCATCACCGCCAACGCCGTCGCGCCCGGCTTCATCGTCACCGAGATGACCGCGCAGACCGCCGCGCGCGTGGGCATGGGCTTCGAGGAGTTCCAGGCCGCCGCCGCCACCCAGATCCCCGTCCAGCGCGTGGGCCGCCCCGAGGACATCGCGAACGCGATCGCCTTCTTCACGGGCGACGACGCCGGTTTCGTCTCCGGCCAGGTCCTGTACGTGGCCGGCGGGCCCCTCAACTGAAACGGCGGGTGGACGACATGAACGCCAGCGAACTGCCCGAGCCGACCGGCCGGGTCGCCCTCGTCACCGGCGGCAGCCGGGGCATCGGCTACGGCATCGCCGAGGCCCTCGTCGCGCGCGGCGACCGCGTCTGCATCACCGGACGCGGCGAGGAGGCCCTCAAGGCGGCCGTCGAGCGCCTCGGCCCCGACCGCGCCGTCCACGTCGCCGGCAAGGCCCACGACGAGGCCCACCAGGCGACCGCCGTCGAGCGGACCATGGAGGCCTTCGGCCGCGTGGACTACCTGGTCAACAACGCCGGGACGAACCCCGTCTTCGGCCCGATGGCCGACCTCGACCTCAACGTGGCCCGCAAGGTCTACGAGACCAACGTCATCTCGGCGCTCGGCTTCGCCCAGCAGACCTGGAGGGCCTGGCAGAAGGACAACGGCGGGGCGATCGTGAACATCGCGTCGGTCGCCGGCGTCGCCGCCTCCCCGTTCGTGGGGGCGTACGGGATGAGCAAGGCGGCGATGATCAACCTCACGCTGCAGCTCGCCCATGAGTTCGCCCCGATCGTCCGGGTCAATGCGATCGCCCCGGCCGTCGTGAAGACGAAATTCGCGGAGGCCCTCTACGAGGGCCGCGAGGCGGAGGTGACCGCCTCCTATCCGCTCGGCAGGCTCGGCACGCCCACGGATATCGGTGGCGCCGCCGCTTTCCTCACGTCCGACCAATCGGACTGGATCACCGGGCAGACCCTGGTGGTCGACGGGGGGATTTTCCTCAATGCCGGAGTCGGCTGAGGTGGATTGCGCCTGATTGGCCGCCTAATGCCTCAAGTGCCCCGCCGGTCCCCTGGATTGACCCGGCGGGGCGCTGCGGTATGGTCGGCCGACCATGGCTGAACGAGGAGCGTGTGCACGTGTTCAACCGGACCAGTCTGCAGGCGGCTGCAGCCCTTGCGTCCATATCCCTGCTGGCGGGATGCAGTCTCTTCGCGGGTGATGAAGCCGAGGCGGAAAGCAAGATCGTCGTGGGCACGACGAGTTCTCCGACCACCCTCGACCCAGCGGCCGCGTGGGACAGTTCCTGGGAGCTGTACCGGAACGTCTTCCAGACGCTGCTGAGTTTCCCCACCGGGAGCACGACGCCCCAGCCGGACGCGGCGGACTGCAAGTTCACCGACACCGCCAGCAAGGTGTTCCAGTGCGACCTGCACGAAGGGCTGCAGTTCTCCTCCGGCAGCAAGGTCGACGCCGAGGCGGTCAAGCACTCGATCGAGCGGATCCGCACCATCAACGCGGAGGGCGGCCCCAACGGACTCCTCGGGGCCCTCGACAAGGTCGAGACGAGCGGCGACAAGACGGTGGTCTTCCGGCTCAAGGAGTCGGACGCCACCTTCCCCTTCGTCCTCGCCACGCCCGCCATGTCGATCGTCGAGCCCGCCTCGTACCCGGCGGACAAGCTCCGCGAGGACGGCAAGCTGGTCGGCTCCGGCCCGTACACGCTCGGCAAGTACACCGAGGGCAAGGAGGCCGAGCTGGTCAAGAACCCCACGTACAAGGGGTTCGCCGACCGCAAGAACACCGCCGTCACCATCCGCTACTTCGGTGACTCCGAGGCGATGGTCGCCGCGCTGAAGAACAAGGAGATCGACGTCACCTACCGCGGCCTGACCGCCGAGGAGGTCGTCGACCTGAGCGAGAAGAAGCCCGAGAACGAGGGCCTCCAGATCGTCGAGTCGACCGGCGCGACCATCCACTACCTGGTCTTCAACCCGGACGACCCGCAGGTCGGCAAGCCCGCCGTCCGCCGGGCGATCGCGCAGGTCATCGACCGTGGCGCCCTCGTCGCCAAGGCGTACCAGGGCACCGCCGAGCCGCTGTACTCGATGGTCCCGAAGGGCATCGCCGGGCACACGACCAAGTTCTTCGACCACTACGGCGACCCGGACGTCACCAAGGCGAAGAACATCCTGCGCAAGGCCGGCATCGACCAGCCGGTGAAGCTGACCATCGGCTACACCACCGACCGGTACGGCTCCTCCACGGCCGCCGAGTTCGCCGAGATCAAGCGGCAGCTGGACGCCTCCGGACTGTTCGAGGTGACCCTCGTCGGCAAGCCCTGGAAGGACTTCCAGGAGGCCTACCAGAAGGGCGAGTACCCGGTCTTCGGCCGCGGCTGGTTCCCCGACTTCCCGGACCCGGACAACTTCATCGCGCCGTTCGTCGGCAAGAACAACGTCCACGCCGCTCCGTACGAGCAGCCGGAGATCACCGACCAGCTGCTGCCCGAGTCGCGCCGCAAGAGCGACCGCGCCGCGGTCACCGAGCAGTTCGAGCGGGCCCAGCAGATCTTCGTCGAGGACGTCCGCCTGCTGCCCCTGTGGCAGGGCAAGCTGTACGTCGCGGCCAGCGAGGAGATCGGCGGCGGCGAGCGCGCCCTCGACCCGCAGACCGTCATGCAGCTCTGGGAGCTGCACCGCAAGACGAGCTGGTAGCGGCTGCGGCTGCGGTTGCCGGACGGAGGTGATGGGATCGGTTGTCAGTGGTCGCAGGTAGGTTCTGTGATCGACAAGCGATCCCACACCGGAGGTTCTCGACGTGACCGACACCGCCATGCTGCCCGAGTCCTGGCGCGGCGTCCTCGGCGACGAACTGCAGAAGCCGTACTTCGAGCAGCTCACCGAGTTCGTCGAGGAGGAGCGGGCCAAGGGGCCGGTCTACCCCCCGCGGGACGAGGTGTTCGCCGCGCTCGCCGCCACCCCGTACGACAAGGTCAAGGTCCTCATCCTGGGCCAGGACCCGTACCACGGGGAGGGCCAGGGGCACGGTCTGTGCTTCTCCGTCCGGCCGGGCGTCAAGGTCCCGCCGTCCCTGCGGAACATCTACAAGGAGATGCACGAGGAGCTCGGCCACCCCATCCCGGACAACGGCTACCTCATGCCGTGGGCCGAGCAGGGCGTCCTGCTGCTCAACGCCGTGCTGACCGTCCGGGCCGGCGAGGCCAACTCCCACAAGGGCAAGGGCTGGGAGAAGTTCACGGACGCGGTCATCAGCGCCGTCGCCGCCCGCCCCGACCCCGCCGTGTTCGTCCTGTGGGGCAACTACGCGCAGAAGAAGCTGCCGCTCATCGACGAGACGCGGCACGCCGTGGTGAAGGGCGCCCACCCGTCGCCGCTCTCCGCGAAGAAGTTCTTCGGCTCCCGCCCCTTCACGCAGATCAACGCGGCCGTCGCCGCACAGGGCCACGAGCCGATCGACTGGCGCATCCCCGACCTCGGCTGAGCGGCGGACCGCCGGGCCGCCCCGGCCCCGGCCCCCGGTGGCAGGAGCCTTTGCGCCGCCGGCGGTCCGTGAAGGATGGCGCCGGGCAGCGGTGCACCGCGACCGCCGGTGGCCGGCCGGGGCGGTGCCTCTCCACCACTGGCCACCGGCCGGGGCGGGGCCCCTCCACCGCTGGCCGGGGCCTCCCCACCACTGGCCGGGGAGGCCGGGCGAGGACCCGCCACCGCCCGCGCCCACCACGACCGGGCGCGCCGCGCGCCCGCTGAGGGCCTCCCGGCGAGGAGCGCCGTACGGGTGTGTCCGCGGCATCGGTCGTGCCGCCGTACCCGTCCCGGCCGTCGAGGGGGTGGCGCTGCGGGCGACGCCACGCCGCCCCGGGGCCGCGTCCGCCGGGGGCCTGCCGGTGAAGGGCGTCGTACGGGTGGTGCCCGCGGTACGTGGGCGTGCCGCCGTACGTGCCTTGGCCGTCGCGGAGGCGGTGGCGCGGGCGACGGCACGCCGCCCCGGGGCCGGAGCCGCGCACGCCGGGGTCCGCGCGGCGGGGTCGGCTGCGTCTGCCCGGGATCGGCCGCCCCGGCGGTTAGCGTCGGGGTACGACGACGAGGGAGGCCGGCACATGGCGGACGACGACGCGGTCACGACCAGCACCGCGGACGACGGCGCGCTCACGACCAGCATCGGCCAGGCGGCGATGCTGCTGCACGGGGGAGACCGCGAGGAGGCCCGCAACCGGTTCCACGCGCTGTGGGAGCGGCTCGGGGCGGACGGGGACCCCCTGCACCGCTGCACCCTGGCCCACTACATGGCGGACGCCCAGGACGACCCCGACGCCGAACTCGCCTGGGACCTGCGTGCGCTGACCGCCGCCGAAGCCCTCGGCGAGGAGCTCGGCGAAGTACCCGGCGAAGCGCCCGACGGGACGCGGCCCGCCCGCCGCGACACGGCCGCCGCCCTGCGCGCCCTGTACCCGTCGCTCCATCTGAACCTCGCCGCCGACTACCTGGGGCTGCGCCGTCCGCACGACGCGCGCGTGCACCTCGACCGGGCCCGCGCGGCCTCCGCCGCCCTCGGCGGCGACGGGTACGGCGCGGGCGTCCGGGCCGCCATCGACCGGCTCGACCGCCGCCTGCGCGAGAGCGGCGCCTGACCCGCGCCGCTTCCGGAACCCCGGCCCGGCGTCAGCGGCGCGCCGCCCCCCGGCACGGGAAGGGCCCGGCACCGCCCGGGCGCCAGGCACCGTGCCGCTCCACCAGCCCGCACACGTCCGGTACGCCGACCGCCGACCGCATCGGCACCGGTACCGGCACCGGCGCGGCCGGGCGCACCGTGAGGCGGGCCCGGGGCCGCGCCTCGGCGCCCTTCGCGCCTCCCTCGTCCGCCCGGGGCCGCACCGCCACCGGCCGGGGGGACGGCACCGTCACGGGGGCGGTGCTCTCCAGCGCCTCGCGCGGACGCTCCTCGGCCACCAGCGGCACCGGCTTCCGCGACGAGTCCCCCGCCGCCGGAGAGGGGGCGGGGCCGGAGTCGGGCGACACCGACACACAGCCCGACAGCGCCGCCGCCGCCACACCCATCAGGACGCACAGCGCCCCGCCGCTCCCGCCGAGCCTGCCTCTCGCTCTTTCTCGCACCGGCACACTGTGCCGCCCGGGGCGCCCGCGGCACCGTTCGTACCGGCGGTTACCGCACGCACGGGTGAAGTACTCCACACGTATGCTGCGGGGCGGACGGCACCACGTGAGAGGAGACCCCCGTGAAGGTGGGCTGCATCGGGCTCGGAGACATCGCGCAGAAGGCGTACCTCCCGGTACTCACGACCCGGCCCGACGTCGAGCTGCACCTCCAGACCCGCACCCCCGCCACCCTGGAGCGGGTCGCGGACGCCCACCACATCCCGCGGGAGCGCCGCCACACGGACCTCGACGCACTGCTCGCCGCCGGGCTCGACGCGGCGTTCGTGCACGCCCCGACGAACGTCCATCCCGAGATCGTCACGCGGCTGCTGGAGGCCGGCGTCCCCACGTACGTCGACAAGCCCCTCGCGTACGAACTCGACGAGTCCCGCCGCCTCGTGGAGCTCGCCGAACGGCGCGGGGTGTCCCTCGCCGTCGGCTTCAACCGCCGCCACGCGCCCGCGTACGCGCAGTGCCGGGAGCACCCGCGCGAGCTGATCCTCATGCAGAAGAACCGCGTCGGCCTCCCCGAGGAGCCCCGCACCCTCGTCCTCGACGACTTCATCCACGTCGTCGACACCCTGCGCTTCCTGCTCCCGGGGCCGGTGGAGCACACCGACGTCCGCGCGCGCGTCCGCGACGGGCTCATGCACCACGTGGTGCTCCAGCTCTCCGGGGACGGCTTCACGGCCATCGGGACGATGAACCGCGTGAGCGGCTCCACCGAGGAGGTCCTGGAGGTATCGGGGCAGGACGCCAAGCGCCAGGTCGTCAACCTGGCGGAGGTGATCGACCACACGGGCCTGCCGACCGTGCGGCGGCGCGGCGACTGGGTGCCCGTCGCCCGGCAGCGCGGCATCGAGCAGGTCGCGCTCGCCTTCCTCGACGCCGTACGGGCGGGCGAGGTGCTCAGCGCCCGCGACGCCCTGCGGACCCACGAGCTGTGCGAGCGGGTCGTACGGGACTGTCTGGAGCAGGCGTCCGCCTGACCGCCCGCGCCCCGGCGGCGCCCGCCGCGCCCGCGAGGACGGCGAGCGCCGCCCACAGGGGCCAGTCGCCGAACCGTACGTACGGCGTCGTCGTGTCGGAGAGCGGAACGTCGTAGACGGCGGCCGCGCCGCGGTCCGTGCCGAGCGGGTCCCCGATCCGGGCGCCGTCCGGCCCGTACACGGCGCTCACCCCGGTCAGCGTCGCGTGCACCACCGGCCGGCCGGTCTCGGCCGCGCGCAGCGCCGCCAGCGACGCGTGCTGCCCGGGCGCCCAGCTCTCCTGGAACGTCGACGTCGCCGACTGGGCGACCAGCACCTGCGCGCCGTCACGCGCCAGGCGGCGGCTCATGTCGGGGAACGCCGACTCGAAGCACACGAGCGGACCCACGAGCAGCGTCCGCTCCCCGCCGCCCCCGGCCGCCATCACGACCTGCGCGGTGCCGCGCCGCCGGTCCTCGTCGGCGGCCCGGCCCACCGACGTCGCCCACCCCAGTACGGCCCGCGCCGGGACGTACTCGCCGAACGGCACCAGCCGCATCTTGTCGTACCGGTCCCCGGTCGGGCCGCCGGGGCCCACGAGGACACTGCTCTTGTAGATGCCCGGCAGGTCCGAGCGGCGCGCGTCGACGTTCACCAGGACCTCGGCGCCGACGTGCCGCGACAGCTCCGCCAGCCGGTCGGCGAGGTCCGGCCGGGCCGCCAGGTCGGCGCCGACGCTGCTCTCGCCCCACACGACGAGGTCCGCGTCCCGCCCCGCCAGCGAACGGGTCAGCTCCTCACCGCGGGAGAACCGCGGCCCGGGGCCGTCCGGCCCGCCGACCACCCCCGGCTGGACGACCCCGATCCGCGCCGTGCCCACCGGCTCCGGCGGCGACGGCCACATCCACGCCGTACCCGTGGCGACCGCGCACACCGCCAGCGCCGCGACCGCGGCCGTACGTACGGGAGGCACCGCCACGAGCAGCGCCACCGCCGTGTTGACCGCCACCACCAGCAGCGTCACCAGCCACACCCCGCCCAGCGCCGCCACCCGCAGCGCGGGCGCGACCTGCCACTGACTGGCGCCCAGCAGCCCCCACGGACCGCCCAGCCCCTCCCAGGACCGGACCGCCTCGACCATCAGCCACCCCGACGGCACCACCGCGCACGCGGCGACCGCCCGCCCCCGCGACCCCGACGCCCCCGCGAACGCCCACCGCACCAGCCACCCCCACGGCGCCCACAGCAGTCCCAGGAGTGCCGCCAGCACCAGGATGAAGACGTGCAGGCTCGGCATCAGCCAGTGGTGCACGGCCAGCACGAACCCCGTCCCGCCCAGCCACCCGTCGAGCGCCGCCCGCCGCCCGGTGGGCGCGGCGCGGACCAGCAGCAGCCACGGCACCAGCGCCACGTACGCCAGCCACCACAGGGACGGCTCCGGGAACGCCAGGGCGGGCAGCGCGCCCGCGAGGACGACGGCCGCGCCCCGCCCCCACCGCGACGACCGCGGCCGCGCGGCCACCTCACCGTGTCCGGCTCGCAACCGCATCCGCGCCTCCTCGCCCGGGGGTCTGGAACTCCAGTGTGGCGGAGGAGATCACTCCACGGACAGTGCGCCCGGCGCGCGCCCCGCACTTCCCGGCGCGACGGCGAAGGACGAGAGCCTGCTCAGGGCCGGTCCGGGGCTTCGGCCACACGCTTCACACGGGGTGTGAAGGGGACACGCGCGGACACCGGTCGCGCGCCCTCCCGCGGGGCGCGCGGGTACGGCACTGTCGTGGGTACGGACCGGGCCGGAAGGCGCCCGGGACCAGGGGCCGCCGGTCGCCCCCCCTTTTGCCGGCGGCCCCCCTCGGCCTTCTCTCGATCTTCTCGTGCGGGGCGGCCGTCCGTACGGGACGGCGGGGCCGGGCGGCGGGCGCTACGCGGCGGTGCCGACGTCGCCCTGCTGCGCGGCGGCCCACTTCAGGATGAGGGCCTGGTAGATCCGCTGCTCGTCCGCCGACAGGCGTCCGCCCGAGCGCGCCCACAGCTCGCGGATCGCCCGGTTCAGGGCGTCGGCGTCGGGGACGGGCACGGTGGGATCGAAGGGGTCGAACGCGGGCTTGGACATGCGACCAGACTAGTGCGCACATCGGACGATCCGCTGTGACCCGCCACGCACCGTGACGATTCCCACGGCGGCGTCAGTGCGTCGGCTGACCCGCGTCGGGGCTGAGGACCCCCAGCCAGATCAGGGCGAACAGCACCAGACCGAGCGCTATCCGGTAGATCACGAACGGCATGAAGCTCTTGGTAGTGATGAATTTCATGAACCACGCGATGACCGCGTAGCCCACACCGAACGCGATGACCGTCGCGAAGACGGTGGGCCCCCACGACACGTGGCCCTCGCCCACGGCCTTCAGCTCGAACACGCCCGAGGCCAGGACGGCGGGGATGGCCAGCAGGAACGAGTAGCGGGCGGCCGCCTCGCGCGTGTAGTTCATCAGCAGACCTCCGCTGATGGTCGCGCCCGACCGGGAGACGCCCGGGACCAGCGCCATCGCCTGGCACAGGCCGAAGATCAGGCCGTCCTTGACGCCCAGGTCCCGCAGCGTCTTGCGCTCCCGCGCCGCCCGGTGCCGGCCGCCCTCCTGCGCGCGGGCCGCCATCCGGTCGGCCACGCCCAGGACGACGCCGAGCACGATCAGGGTCGTGGCGATCAGCCGCAGGTCGCGGAACGGACCCTCGATGTGGTCCTTCAGGGTGACGCCCAGCACGCCGATCGGGATCGACCCGACGATCACCAGCCAGCCCATCCGGGCGTCGTGGTCGGAGCGCATCGACTTGTCCGTCAGCGACCGGGACCACGCCGACAGGATGCGGCCGATGTCCTTGCGGAAGTAGATCAGAACGGCCGCCTCGGTGCCGATCTGAGTGATCGCCGTGAAAGCGGCACCCGGGTCCTGCCAGCCCGCGAAGGCGGCCGTGAGGCGCAGGTGGGCGCTGGAGGAGATCGGGAGGAACTCCGTCAGCCCTTGGACGAGTCCGAGGATGAACGATTCGAACCAACTCATGGGGCCAGGGCCGTCCCGAAATGTGCGTATGCGGTCGTTGGGGTCGGTGCAGCGTACCGCTTCACGGTGAACGGACGGTGATCATCCGGTGTCGCGGAGCGGTGTCAGGACGCGGGCGCCGACCGCAGCCGGTGCCGCTTGCGCCAGGCCACGACCGCCCCGGCGGCCACGCTGACCACGATGAACCCGGCCGACAGGAGGAAGGCCGGAGAGGTCGGCGCCGCGGCCTGGCTCCCGGCGACCACGTACGCCGCCGTGTTCGGTACGCAGCCCAGCCCCGTCCCCAGGAGGAACGGCGCGTACCCCATGCGCGAGATCGCCGCGCCGTAGTTGGCCGCGGCGAACGGCACCCCGGGGAACAGCCGGATCGCCAGCGTCGACCGGAACCCGTGCCGGCTGAGCTGCCCGTCCGCCGCCTCCGCCCAGCGCCCCCGCAGCAGCGGGCGCAGCGCGTCCCGGCCCAGGGCGCGGCCGAGCGCGAACGCGACGCCCGCCCCCAGGACGGTGCCGGCGACGGCCGCGGCGAGTCCCGCCTGCGCGCCGAAGAGGGCGCCCGACGCCAGGTTCAGCACGGGGCGCGGCACGAACGCGGCGGCGCACAGCCCGTACGCGACCCCGAACAGCACGACGGCGCCCGCGCCGCCGACCTGCTGCGGCCAGCCCCCGTCCGCGAGGAGCCGGTGCGGCTCGTACGCCACGACCACCGCCCCGGCGCCCGCGAGCAGGCAGACGAGCAGCGTCAGCCGCGACCAGGGGGAGAGGAGGACGCGGGAGCGGCGCGGGGCGAAACCGGCCCGGGGCCGGACGGCGGGCTCGAACATCCCGGGAGCGTAACCGACGGCGCCGCGGGCCCACCGTGACCGGCGCCGCACCCCGGGCCGCGTCCCGGGCGGGCGAGCGCGGCCGGGACGCGGAAAACCACTCGACGCGCACGGTCCGCCACGGCAGGATCGTGCGCATGTTCCGGTATGCCTTCCTCGCAGCGTCGTCCGCGGTCGCGGACGCGCCGAAGGCTGCCGCCATCGTCCTGGACGGCGCCCGAAGCTGACCCTTCCCGGATCGTCCGGCGGACCCCGCAGGGGGAGGGTCGGCAAGGCCGAGGGGTCCCCATCGTCGCTTCGAGTTCCGGAGAGGAACCGTCCCGTCATGTCCAAGACGGCCTACGTGCGCACCAAGCCGCACCTCAACATCGGCACCATGGGTCACGTCGACCACGGCAAGACCACCCTCACCGCGGCCATCACCAAGGTCCTCAGCGAGCGCTCCGACGGCGCCACCCCGTACGTCGCGCTCGACCGGATCGACCGGGCGCCCGAGGAGGCGCGGCGCGGCATCACCATCAACCTCGCGCACGTCGAGTACGAGACCGACACCCGCCACTACGCCCACGTCGACATGCCCGGCCACGCCGACTACGTCAAGAACATGGTGACCGGCGCGGCCCAGCTCGACGGGGCCGTCCTCGTCGTCTCCGCGCTCGACGGGATCATGCCGCAGACCGCCGAGCACGTCCTGCTCGCCCGCCAGGTCGGCGTCGACCACATCGTCGTCGCCCTCAACAAGGCGGACGCGGGCGACGACGAGCTCACCGACCTGGTCGAGCTGGAGGTGCGCGAGTTGCTCACCGCCCACGGCTACGGCGGCGACTCCGTCCCGGTCGTCCGCGTCTCCGGGCTGAGGGCCCTGGAGGGCGACCCCCGCTGGACGGCGTCGATCGAGGCGCTGCTCGACGCGGTCGACACGTACGTGCCGACGCCGGTGCGGTACGTGGACGCGCCGTTCCTGATGCCCGTCGAGAACGTCCTCACCATCACCGGGCGGGGCACCGTCGTCACCGGGGCCGTCGAGCGCGGCACCGTACGCGTCGGCGACCGCGTGGAGGTGCTCGGCGCCGGCGCGGCGGAGACCGTCGTCACCGGCGTGGAGACGTTCGGCAAGCCGATGGACGCCGCGCAGGCCGGCGACAACGTGGCGCTGCTCCTGCGCGGGGTGCCGCGCGGCGCGGTCCGCCGCGGCCACGTGGTGGCCGAGCCGGGCAGCGTCGTGCCGAGGCGGCGCTTCACGGCGCGGGTGTACGTCCTGTCGGCCCGCGAGGGCGGCCGGGCGACCCCCGTGTCGACCGGCTACCGGCCGCAGTTCCACCTCCGCACCGCGGACGTGGTCGGCGACGTCGACCTGGGCGAGGCGGCCGTCGCCCGGCCCGGGGAGACGGTCACCATGACCGTCGAGCTGGGGCGCGCCATGCCGCTGGAGCCGGGCCTCGGCTTCGCGATCCGCGAGGGCGGCCGCACGGTCGGCGCGGGCACCGTGAGCGAGCTGCTCTAGCGCCGCGGTCCGGCTGGGAGAATGGGGCGGTGAACGAGCCCGTACCCGTACTCCGCGCCGTCGACGGCGGCACCGCCAAGCTCATGCCGGACATCGACCGGGAGCGGGCCTGGCTGCTGACCGTCGACGGCGCGCCGCAGTCGTACGTCGACCTCGACGACCCGACGCACCTGGAGTTCGAGTACGCGCGGCGCCTCGCCCACGTCGTGGACGCCGCCGCCGGCGAGGGCGCCCCGCTCGACGTCGTCCACCTCGGGGGCGGCGCGCTGACCCTGCCCCGGTACGTCGCGGCGACCCGGCCCGGCTCCCGGCAGGACGTCGTGGAGGCGGACCGGGCGCTGCTCGCGCTGGTCGCGGAGCGGCTGCCCGTGCCGGACGGGTCGGGGATCGCCGTGCACGGCGCGGACGCGCGGGCGTGGCTGGAGGCGGCGCCCGCGCGCTCGGCGGACCTGGTGGTGGGGGACGTGTTCGGCGGCTCGCGGGTGCCCGCGCACCTCACGTCCGTCGAGTACGCGCGCGAGGTGGAGCGCGTCCTGCGGCCGGAGGGGTGTTACGCGGCGAACCTGGCGGACGGGGCGCCGTTCGCGTTCCTCCGCTCCCAACTGGCCACTTTCGCCGCCGTGTTCGGGGAGCTGGCGCTGATCGCCGAACCGGCGGTGCTGCGGGGGCGACGGTTCGGCAACGTGGTGCTGGTCGCCTCGCACGCGCCGGTCGACACGGCCCGGCTGGCCCGGTGGGCGGCCGCCGACGCGTTCCCCGCGCGCGTGGAGCACGGGCCGGCCCTGGCGCGGCTCACCGGCGGCGCGGCGGTGGTGCGGGACGCGGACGCCGTGCCGTCGCCCGAGCCGCCCGGCGGCGCGTTCGGCATCGGCTGACGGCCGGCGCCGCGAGGCACTAGGCGGTCGTCGTTCCGGAGGCCGTCCCGGAGGCCGCCCCGGTCGGCTCCCGCGGCCGGTCCGCCGGGGCCGGGGCCGGCCCCGTACGGCGCGTCAGGTTCCGCACGTCCGGGACGAGCAGCACCAGCGCCGTCACCAGCACGATCAGCGCGGCACACCCCCACAGCGCCCGCGACCGTCCGAACAGGTCCGCCACCGGGCCCGCGACCGCCGTCGACAGGGGCAGCATCGCGGTCGAGCCGAACCAGTCGTACGCGGCGACCCGCGACAGCTTCTCCTCCGGGATCTCCTGGTGCAGCGAGGTCATCCATGCCACGCCGAACACCTCGATCGCCACCCCGGACACGAACATCACCGCCGCCAGGCCGCCCGCCGGCAGCGGCACGGCCAGCGCCGCCGACGGCAGGGCCAGCGGGAACACGCACAACGTGCCCACCAGCAGCAGCCGGCGCGGCTTCCAGCGCATCATCAGCAGCGCGCCGCCGAGCGTGCCCACGCCGAACGCGGCCAGGGCCAGGCCCCACGGCCGCGCGCCGCCCAGCGACTCCTGCGCGACCAGCGGCCCGTACACGGACTCGGCGGCGCCGACGACGGCGACGACGACGGAGAACTGCGCGACGACCGCCCACAGCCAGGGGCGGCCGACGAACTCGTCCCATCCCTCGCGCAGGTCGGCGAGCAGACCGCCCCCGGGGACCCGCTCGGGGACGTGGCTCACGTCCAGGAACGCCCGCAGCGCGCCCGCCACGGCGAACGCCACCGCGTCGACGGCGAGCACCCAGCCCGGCCCGAACGCGGCGACCAGGGCACCGCCGAGCGCCGCCCCGCCGATGGCCGCGCCGCTCATGGCCATGCGGAACAGCGCGAAGGCGCGGCTCGCCTGCTCGCCGCCGACGCTGGACATCAGCATGCCCTCGGCGGCCGGGTTGAAGAACGCCTGCCCCGTGCCGCACAGCGCGGTCAGCAGCATCATCTGCCACAGCTGTGCCCGGCCGGTGAGCACGAGGGCCGCGAAGACCGCCTGCGAGACGCAGTTGAGGGCGTTGGCGGCGACCATGACGCGGTGCCGGGGCAGCCGGTCCGCGAGGGCTCCGCCGACGAGGAGGAAGAGGACGAGCGGCAGCGTGCGGGCCGCGGCGACCAGGCCCACGTCGCCGCCGTCGCCGCCGGACTCCAGCACCGCGAACGCCGCCGCCACCAGGGCGCCGTGGGAGCCCAGGTTGGTGACGACGGCCGCGGCGGTCAGCAGGACGTAGTTGTGCCCCGCCCACTCCGGGCGGCGGCCGGGGCGGAGGCGGGAGGAGGAGGCGGGGGTCTTCACCCCCGGACTATCTCCGGTGGAGACCCCCGTGGACAAACGGATTGCCCGTCAGGTCCGGCCGACGCCCTACGAAGTGGTCTCGGCCAGCCGGACGGTGCTGAGGATCTTCCGGATCGTCTCGTCCGGCACCTCGTCCTTGATGCCCGTGTTCGCGTACATGACCCAGGAGACGAAGTCGCCCTTGGCGTTCTTGAAGGAGAACGCGAGGGACTTGCCGTCCGTGTCGCACTTGTTCTCGTGCTTCGTGTTGAGGGCGGTCGCCGTGGCGATGTGGCCGCTCAGACCGGACTTCGTGGTGTACGGCACGGCCTTGGTGATCTTGACGGTGCCCTTGGGCTCGGTCTGCGCGTACCCCGCCCACACCCAGCTGCCGGCCTCGTTGTACGCGGCCTCGGCGGTGTCCTTCGCGCCCTGGCCGCCCTTCGTGCCGGCCGTGGCGAGGCTCCACTTCTCGGCGGTGCCGTCCTTGTCGTCGTCGTACGTGCACCACTCGCTCTTGTAGCGGCCGGGTGCCGACATGGTGACGACGGGCGAACCGTCGCCGGCCTTCTCGTCCTCGAAGCCGGTGGCCATGCCCGAGCCGAGCGCCTCCCAGTCCGGCGGGATGTCGAAGAGGGTGTCGCGCTTCGGGTTGTGGACGACCTTCCAGCCCGGGACGGACGGCTTGGGCGCCGCCGAGCCGTCCCGCGGGTTGCCGGAGGGCGACTGCGCCGGCTGCTCGACCGGCGCCGACGGCGCGGACGCGCTCGCGGACGGCGACGAGCCGCCCCGGGCGGCCGGCTGCTCCTCGTCCCCGCCGAGGACCAGGTAGCCGGTCACGCCGGCGGCGGCCAGGACGACGAGGGCCGCGACGGCCGCGACGACCGCGGTCCCCTTCCCGCCGCCGTCCGGCGGCACCGGCGAGCCGGGCGGCTGCCCGGGCACCGCGTACTGCGGCACGGTCGGCTGCTGGTACGGGTTCTGCTGCGGATACCCCGCCTGCGGGTAACCGGGCTGCTGGTACCCCGGCTGTTGGTAGGGGTTCGGCTGCTGGTACCCCGGCTGCTGATAGGGGTTCGGCGCGTTCTGGTCCTGCGGGTTCTGCTCGCCCCCGGGCGGCTGCTGTCCTGGCCACATGGGCTGTAACCATAGAGGGGAGGGGTGACGGGTGCCACGTCCGGTCCCGTACGGAGGGTTCACGCCGAAACTACTGCCTGGTAACTTCGGGCGCATGTCCGACACGATGCCGAACATCGGCGAGAAGCTGCTGGCCACCGTCCCCATGGCCAGGACCCTGAACCTGGAGGTCGTCGAGGCGACCGCCGAGCGCGCCGTGCTGCGCCTGCCCGACCAGGAGGACTTCCACAACCACGTCGGCGGCCCGCACGCCGGCGCGATGTTCACGCTCGGCGAGTCGGCCAGCGGCGCCGTCGTCATCGGTGCCTTCGGGGACCAGACGGGCCGCGCCGTCCCGCTCGCCGTCAGGGCGGAGATCGGCTACAAGAAGCTCGCCATGGGCGCCGTCACCGCGACCGCCACCCTGGGCCGCCCCCGCGAAGAGGTCGTGGCCGAGCTGGACGCCGGGCGGCGCCCCGAGTTCCCCGTCCGCGTCGAGATCACGCGCGAGGACGGCGCCGTCACCGGTGAGATGACCATCACCTGGACGCTGCGCCCCCGCGCCTGACCGGCCCGGCCCGTCGTAGGTCCGCCGCCCCGTCGTACGGCCCGCCCGGCGCGGGCAACCCCGCCGGGCGGGCCGGCGTCTCCTCCCGTGGCCCCGGCCCGCGCACGGGCCGGGCCTCCCCGTGACCCGGTAGGCTGCCTGGCCCCAGAGGTCACTCGTCGATACGGAGGAACCGGCGTTGCACGTCCAGGAGTGGCTCGAGACCGTCCCCGCGGTCAGCATCTACATCCTGGTGGGTGTGGTGATCGGGCTGGAAAGCCTCGGCATCCCGCTGCCGGGCGAGATCGTCCTCGTCAGCTCCGCTCTCCTCGCCTCCCAGCACGGGGACATCAACCCGTACGTCCTGGGGGCCTGCGCCACGGCGGGCGCGATCATCGGCGACTCGATCGGCTACGCCATCGGCCGCAAGGGCGGACGCCCCCTGCTGGCCTGGCTCGGCGGGAAGTTCCCCAAGCACTTCAGCGAGGCCAACATCGCGATGGCCGAGCGGTCGTTCGAGAAGTGGGGCATGTGGGCCGTCTTCTTCGGCCGGTTCGTCGCCCTGCTGCGGATCTTCGCCGGGCCGCTGGCGGGCGTGCTGCGCATGCCGTACTGGAAGTTCCTCGTCGCCAACGTCTTCGGCGGCATCCTCTGGGCGGGCGGCACCACGGCGGTGGTCTACTCCGTGGGCGTCGTCGCCGAGGCGTGGCTGAAGCGGTTCTCCTGGCTGGGCCTCGTCCTCGCCGTGGCGGTGGGCGTCACCTCGATGCTCGTCCTGAAGCACCGCGCCAGGAAGGCGACCGAGAAGGCCGAGGCCGAGCGCGCCGCCGCGGCCGCCGGGCCGCACCACGACCCCGTCCCCGCCGCGGCCGCGGCCGACTGACGGGGACGGCGCCGGGGCGTGCGCCGCGGGGGTACCGGTCAGGTCCCCGCGGCGTGCGCCTCGCGGTGTGCCCGGGCCAGGTCCCCGTACATCGCGGCGTTCACCTTGATGCCCTGGCGCTCCTCGTCCGTCAGCTGCCGCCTGACCTTCGCGGGGACGCCCGCGACGAGCGAGCCGGGCGGGACCCGCATGCCCTGCGGGACGAGTGCCTGCGCGGCGACGAGGGAGCCCGCGCCGATGTGCGCGCCGTTGAGGACCGTGGCGCCCATGCCGATCAGGACGTCGTCCTCCACCGTGCAGCCGTGCAGGACGGCGTTGTGGCCGACCGACACGCGCTCGCCGACCGTCACCGGGAAGCCGGGGTCGACGTGCACCGTGCAGTTGTCCTGGACGTTGCTGTCCGCGCCGAGGACGATCGGACCGCAGTCCGCGCGCAGCACGGCGTGGTACCAGACGCTGGACCCCGGCCCCATCACGACCTCGCCGACCACGACGGAGGTGGGCGCGGCGAAGGCGGTCCTGGCCACCTCCGGTTCCTTGCCGCCCACGGCGGTGATCAATGGCCGTTCCGTCATTCCGTTGCTCCCTCGTGCGCTGGGGTTCGTCGTCGCGCCCGGGGGAACCGTAGGCCACCGCGCGCGCCGCTTCGTCGGTGGGGCGAACATCACAGCGTCGCGCACTGACCGGCGGTCGACCCGGCCACTACCGTGGCCGGGTGCCCAGGAACAGAAACATGTTCTCCTTTTCGCCGCTCGCCGCGTGGCGCCGCCGCGTGCTCTCCGCCGCGGTGCACCGCGGCTGGCGCTGGGTGCAGGAGACCGGTTCCGTCACCGCCGACCGCCCCGGGCCCCTGAGGTTCCGCCGGATCGGCGCCGGCACCCGGCTCGCGTTCCCGCAGGGCACGGTCTTCGGCGAGGCGTGGATCGAGCTGGGGGAGTGCTGCATCATCGGCGAGCAGGTGACGCTCAGCGCCGGCATGCTGCCCGGCCTCGACCTCGGCCCCGACCCGGTGGTGACCCTCGGCGACGGCGTCGTCCTCGGGCGCGGCAGCCACGTCGTGGCGGACGCGCCGGTGGCCATCGGCGCGAACACGTTCTGCGGACCGTACGTCTACATCACCTCGACCAACCACAGCTACGACGACCCGCACGAGCCGATCGGCCGCCAGTGGCCGCGCTCGGCGCCCGTCGAGATCGGCCCCGGCTGCTGGCTCGGCACCGGCGCGGTGGTCCTCCCCGGGGCCAGGATCGGCCGGAACGTCGTGGTCGCCGCCGGGGCGGTCGTCCGCGGCGAGGTGCCCGACCACGCGGTCGTCGCCGGGGCGCCGGCCCGCGTCGTACGCCGCTGGGACCCGGAGGGCGGCTGGCAGCCCCCGCTGCGCACGCCCCCGCCCGTACCGATCCCGGAGCACGTCACCGCCGCGCAACTGGCCGCGCTGGCGCACGGGGAAGGGCGCTGAGCGGAGCGGCACCGGCCCCCGCCGCCCCGGTCGGCCGCGGGACCCGCGCCCGTCGCCCCGCCCGCCGACCAGCCAGGCGCCACCCCGCCGACCAGCCCGGCGCCACCCCGCCGGACCGCCTGACTGGCCCCTCTCCTGCACGGACGCCCAGTATGGAGGGTGAGGTGTGATGGCGAAGTGTCCAGCGAAGGCGGCGCCGCGGCTGGGGCTCCGGGACCGCGGGCCGACCTCGCGGGCGGAGCCCCCGGCACCGTGCGGCCGACCGACACCGGCCGCCCCGCGGCCGGCCGCGCGCCGATGTTCGCCGGAGCCACCCTGGCCGCCGTGTACGTCCTCAGCGAGGGCGGCCACGAGCTGCGCCTCGCCGGACCGGTCGAGGACTCCGGGGCGCTGCCCGGCTGGCCGGGCGGGTACGCCGTGTCGGGGCGCTCCGCCGTCGCCGACGCCTTCCGCGGCGGCCGACCCCTGTGGCCCACCGCCGCCGAGCTCACCGCCCGCCGGGAGGACGTACCCGCGGCCCTCGCGCCCGACGCGGCGCTGGGCGTGCTGCCCGTCGGCACGGACGACCGGCGGCTCGGCTGCCTGATCGTCGTCGACGACACCGGCCGGGGCTTCGACACCGACCGGCGCGGCTTCATGGAGCTGTACGCCGAGCAGGTCGCCGCCCGCCTGGAGGCGGGCGGCGGGCCGGGGACGGCCTACACGGTCGCGAGCGGCGCCGGCGGGACCGTGCCGCCGGGGTCGGTACCGCGTCGGGAGGGCTCGCAGGTCGCGTACCAGCTCATGCCCGGCCAGGCGCTGGACGCGGAGCGGGTCGGGGCGTTCACCCTCGAACTCCGCACCGGGCGGATCAGCGCCGACGCGCGGATGCTCGAACTCGTCGACATCGCCCCCGGCGGCTTCGACGGCCGGGTCGAGACGCTCCTCGCCCACGCCGTCCCCGACGACCTGCCCGCGCTCATGTCCCTGGTCGAACCGGGCAAGAACACCTCGGTGGGCCGGGAGCTGGAGTTCCGCGTCCGCCGGCCCGCCGGCGACCTGCGCTGGCTGCGGCTGCGCTCCCGCGTCCTCGACGACCCCGCCGGCCGCCCCGAACGGGTCCTCGGCATCGTCGTCGACGCGTCGTCGCTGCGCCCCGGCACCGACGAGGTCTCCCTCGTCCAGCGGCTGTCCGCGTCCCTGGCCGCCACGATGACCGCCCGCGACGTCGCCCGCGTCGTCGTCGAGACCCTGCGCGACCCCCTCGTCGGCGCCGACCGCGTCGCCGTCGCCGGCCTGGAGGCCGACCGGCTCGTCGTCACCGCCCTGGACCCGCCCGAGCCCGGCGCCTGGCCCGGGATCTGGCGCTCCGAATGGCGCTCGGAGTGGCCCGACACCCCACTGCGCTCCCTGCCCACGCTCGCGGCCGCGCTCCGGGAGGTCCGCGTCGGCCTGGTCCCGGCCGGCGCCGAACTCGAACCGGCGCTCGCCGGGGTCGGACCCGGCGGCCTCGCCCTCCTGCCGCTCCCCGCCGAGGGCCGCGTCATCGGCGCCTGCCTGGCCGGCTGGGACGAGCCGCACGAGTTCGGCGCCGAGGAGCGGTCCCTGCTGACCGCCACCGCCGGCCTGGCCGGGCAGGCCCTGCGCCGCGCCCACGCCTTCGACGCCCGGCACGAACTGGCCACCACCCTCCAGCGCAGCCTGCTGCCGCGCAGGCTCCCCGAGCTGGCCGGGGGAGTGGCCGTCGCCCGCTACCTGCCCGCGACGGCCGGCCTGGAGGTCGGCGGCGACTGGTACGACGTGATCCCGCTCTCCGAGAGCCGGGTCGCCCTCGTCATCGGGGACGTCCAGGGGCACAGCGCCGGAGCGGCCACCATCATGGGCCAGATCCGCACCGCCATCAGGGCCTACGCGGTCGAGGGACACCCGCCCGACGTCGTCGTCTCGCACGCCAACCGGCTCCTGGTCGGCATGGAGACCGACCTCTTCGCCACCTGCTGCTACGTCGAACTCGACATGGAGGAGGGCGACACCTGGTTCGTCCGCGCCGGACACCTCGCCCCGCTGCTGCGCCACCCGGACGGCACGGCGGAGGAGGTCGCCACCGAAGGCGGCCTCCCCCTCGGCGTCCTCGCGGACGCGGACTACCCCATCACCGCCGTCGGCCTCACCCCCGGCACGGTCCTCGCGCTGCTCACGGACGGACTGGTCGAGTCGTCCAGCCTCCACCTGGAGGACGGCATGCTCCGGATGCGCGCCCTGCTCTCCGGCGCCGACCCGGCCGACCCCGGGCGCGTGGCCGACCGGATCCTCGGCGACGGCACCCGCCGCGACGACGACGTCGCCCTGCTGCTCATGCGCTACGACGGGATGGGCACCCCGCCCATCCGCGCCGGCTGGACCGTGTGGCGGCTGCCCGACGCCGTCATGCACGCCCGCCGCTTCACCGCCCGCACCCTGCGCGGCTGGGGCGTCGCCGAGGAGGCGGACACGGCGCTGCTCGTCGTCTCCGAGCTCGTCACCAACGCCCTGGTGCACACGCAGGGGGCCGTACGCCTCGATCTGACGCTCGCCGGGGACAGGCTGCGGACCGCCGTCACCGACGCCTCGCCCCGGGCCCCCGCCAAGCCCGTGGCGGCCGACTGGGAGTCCACCGGGGGCCGCGGGCTGTTCCTGGTGGAGGCCGTGTCGGAGTCGTGGGGATCGGTACCGGTCAGCGGCGGCAAGCAGGTGTGGAGCGAGCTCGCCGTCGCCCGCGGCCCCCGCCCGGACACCGCCACCGCGGCTGTTGGCGCCGCCCCGGCCACCGGCCCCCTCCCGTACGGCTCCGGACGCGAAGGAGGGTGAGGAGGAGTGTTCCGTACGAAGCAGCGCGGGCGCGACCGCCCGCGCACCGCCCCCGCCGCGGCCGCGGCGGCGCTCGCCGTCGCGCTGGTCGGCTGCGGCACCGCCGAGCAGGCGCACCTGGAAGGCGGTCCGAGCTCCACGCGCACCGAGTTCACGCCCCGCATCGGACTGCTGCTGCCCGATACCCACACCGCCCGCTGGGAGAGCTTCGACCGGCCGTTGATCGAGGCGAGGATCCGCCAGGTCTGCCCGGGGTGCACCGTGGACCACGCCAACGCGCAGGGCGGCGTCGCCACCCAGAAGCAGCAGCTCGACTCCATGATCACCGCGGGGGTCGACGTCCTGGTCCTCAACCCCGTGGACTCCCGGGCCCTCAGCCCCTCGGTGGCCAAGGCCGCCGACGCGGGCATCCCCGTCGTCTCGTACGACCGCCTCGCCGACGGGCCGGTCTCCGGTTTCGTCTCCTACGACGGCCGGAAGACCGGTCGCCTCCAGGCCGAGGCGCTGTTGCGGGCCATGGGCGCCGAGGCGGACGGCGGGCGGATCGTCATGGTGAACGGCGACCCGGCCGACCCGAACGCCATCGCCCTGGAGCGGGGTGCGCGCGAGGTCCTGGACGGCAGGGTGCGGATCGCCAAGGCGTACGACACGGACCGCTGGCGCCCCGAGATCGCCCACGCCCGCATGTCCGGCGCCGTCGCCGCGCTCGGCGCCGGGAGCATCGACGGCGTGTACGCCGCCAACGACGGGCTCGCCGGCGGCGTCGTCTCCGCGCTGAAGGCCAACTTCGTCGAGCCGCTGCCGCCGGTCACCGGGCAGGACGCCGACCTCGCCGCCATCCGGCGGATCGTCGCCGGCGAGCAGTACATGACGGTGTACAAGCCGTTCGAGCCCATGGCCGACGCCGCCGCCGAGATGGCCGTCGCGCTCGGCCGCGGCGACCCGCCGGACGCCATCGACCCGGAGGGCGGCGACGAGGCCACCGTACGGGGCGTGCCGGCCGTCCTGTTCGACCCGGTGCCCGTCACCGCGGACACCGTGCGCGACACGGTCGTCAGGGGCGGGATGTACACGATCGCGCAGATCTGCACCCCGAAGTACGCGTCGGCGTGCGCGAAGGCCGGACTCACCGTGTAATCGGGCGGAGAAGGAGGTGGTCGTCGGTGCCGGTCCCACCCCTGCTGGCCCTGCGCGGCATCTGCAAGCGCTTCGGCGCCGTCGAGGCGCTGGCCGACGTGGAGCTGGAGGTCGGGGCCGGGGAGGTCGTCGCCCTGATGGGCGACAACGGCGCCGGGAAGTCCACCCTCGTCAAGGTGATCGCCGGGGTCGCCCCCGCCGACGAGGGGACCATCCGGTGGGAGGGCCGCGCCGTGAGGATGAGACGCCCCCACGACGCCCATGCCCTGGGCATCGCCGCGGTCTTCCAGGACCTGGCGCTCTGCGACAACCTCGACGTCGTCGGCAACCTGTTCCTCGGCCGCGAGCTGCGCCGGTCGGGCCTCCTCGACGAGGTCGAGATGGAACGCCGGACCCGCGACCTGCTGGGTTCGCTCGCCGTCCACGTACCCGACCCGCGGGCCCGGGTGGCGACCCTGTCGGGCGGGCAGCGGCAGACCGTCGCGATCTCCCGCTCGCTCGTCGGGGAGCCGCGCCTGCTCCTCCTCGACGAACCCACCGCCGCCCTCGGCGTCCAACAGACGAGCCGCTTCCTCGACCTCGTCGAGACGCTCCGCGACCGGGGCACCGGCGTCCTCCTGATCAGCCAGAACATGGGTGACGTCAAGGCCGTCGCGGACCGCGTCGCCGTCCTCCACCTCGGCCGCAACAACGGCTTCTTCGACGTCAGCACCGCCTCGCAGGAACAGATCGTCTCCTCCGTCACCGGCGTCACGAGCTTCCCCGGCACCGTCCGCCGCGCCCCGCACGCGCGCGGGGGAGAGCGGTGACCGGCCTCCGGCGGGCCCTCAGGAGCGCCGCCGGGGCGGCCGGGCGGCGGCTGGGCACCGGCGAGGTGGGCGTCCTGCCCGTCGTCATCGGGGTCCTCGTGATCTGGACGGTCTTCCAGCTCCTCAACGGCAACTTCCTCGCGCCGCGGAACCTGTCCAACCTCAGCGTGGACATCGTCGGCACCGGGATGATCGCCGTCGGCATCGTCTTCGTCCTGCTGATCGGCGAGATCGACCTGTCGGTCGGGTCCGTCAGCGGCCTCGCCGCGGCCCTGTTCGCCGTGCTCCACGTGCGGCACGGCGTGGCGGAGTGGCCGGCCGTCGTGATCGCCGTGCTCTGCGGCGCGGCGATCGGCTCCCTGCACGGCTTCCTCGTCGCCCGCGTGGGCGCGCCGTCCTTCGTCGTCACCCTCGCCGGGCTCCTCGGCTGGAACGGCCTGATGCTGTACGTCCTGGGCACCAGCGGCACGCTCAACCTCGACGAGGACGGCCTGGTCGGCAACCTGACCGGCCACTACTTCCACGAGGTCGCCGCCGCGTACGGCCTGGCGGCGGTCGGCTCCGTCCTGTGCTTCCTCGTGTACCACCGGGACCGGCGGCGGCGCAGGGCGGCCGGCCTGCCGCACCGGCCGCTGACGGAGATCGCGGTGCGGACCGGTGCGGTGGCGCTGGTCGCCTTCTCCGCCGCGCACGTGCTCAACCGGTTCCAGGGGCTGCCGCTCGCCCTGCTCGCCTTCCTCGTCGTCGTCGGCGGCCTCGACCTGGTGCTGCGCCGCACCCGGTACGGGCGGAAGGTGTACGCCCTCGGCGGCGGTGGCGGCGAGCCGGCCCGGCGCGCCGGGATCGACGTCGTCCGCGTGCGGGTGTCCGTCTTCATGCTGTCGGGGACCATGGCCGCGATCGGCGGGCTGTTCCTCGCCTCGCGGATCACGTCGGTGGGCCAGACGTCCGGGTCGAGCCTGCTGCTGATGAACGCGATCGCCGCGGCCGTGATCGGCGGCACCAGCCTCTTCGGCGGCCGCGGCACCACCTGGTCCGCCCTGCTGGGCATGCTCGTCATCCAGTCGATCGCCTCCGGGATGTCCCTGCTGGGCATCCAGTCGGCCGTCCAGTTCATGATCACCGGTGGGGTGCTGCTGGCGGCCGTCGTCATCGACACGGTGGCGGGGCGCACCCGCAAGGAGCACGGCCGGGCGTAGGGCCCGGCGCCTCAGCCGAGCCCGAGGGCGGGGATCTCGATCGCGGGGCACCGGTCCATGACCATGTCCAGCCCCGCCGCCCGGGTCCGCGCGTACGCCTCCTCGTCGACGACGCCGAGCTGGAACCAGACCGCCTTGGCGCCCTTCGCCACCGCCTGGTCCGCGATGTCCCCGGCCAGCCCGCTGTGGACGAAGACGTCGACGACGTCCACCGGGAACGGGACGTCCGCCAGCGTGGCGTACCCCCGCTCGCCGTCCACGGTCTCCGCCTTCGGGTGCACCGGCACGACCCGCTTGCCGAAACGCCGCAGCACGGCCGCCACGCCGTACGCCGCCCGCGACCGGTTCGTGGACAGGCCGACCACGGCCCAGGTGTCGCCGGACTCGGTGAGGATCCTGCGGATGGTCTCCGTATCGCCGTACACGTGCCGTCTCCTGCCTGCCTGGGGGCTCTCTCCGTGCAGTCAACCAGCGTGCGGCGCCCGGCATTCCGGAGGATCCGCCACACGCGTGACACGGAGGGCGTGGCCATCCGTTCACGGGCGGCCCCACTGCCCGATCCGCGCCGTGCCTCCCGGCCGCGGCCCGCCGGGAGGCCCCCGCCGTGCCCGCCCCGCCCCGGACCGGACCGCGAGGGGCCCCGGTCCGTACGCCCTCCGGGAGGCGGCCACGCGACTCGCCGCCCGCCCGGGACGGCGGCGCTCCGCACGATCCTCACCGGCGTGAGCAAGCGCGACCCGCCGCCCGCCCGGGTCGGCGCACGGCGCCGCCTCGCCGGGCGGGCCGCCCGGGACGCCGCGGAGGGGGCCGCGCCGGGGCACGGCTAGGGTGGCGGGATGCAGGAGCAGTACCTGACGGTGACCCGCGAGGGCGTGCACGAGACCGAGATCAACCGATCGCGCTTCCTCTGCGCGCTCGCCCCCGCCGCGACCGAGCAGGAGGCCCAGGACTTCGTCGCCCGCGTCCGCCGCGAACACCCCACCGCCACCCACAACTGCTTCGCGTACGTGATCGGCGCCGACGCCGCCGTCCAGAGGGCCAGCGACGACGGCGAACCGGGCGGCACCGCCGGCGTGCCGATGCTCCAGATGCTGCTGCGGCGCGACGTGCGGTACGTCGCCGCCGTCGTCACCCGCTACTACGGCGGCGTGAAGCTCGGCGCCGGCGGCCTCATCCGCGCCTACGGCGGCGTCGTCGGCGAGGCCCTCGACGCCCTCGGCACCGTCACCCGCCGCCGGTTCCGGATCGTCACCGTCACCGTCGACCACCAGCGGGCCGGCAAGCTCCAGAACGACCTGCGCGCCGCCGGCCGGTCCGTCCGCGACGTCCGGTACGCCGACGCCGTCCGCATCGAGGTCGGCCTGCCCGACGCCGACGTGGACGCCTTCCGCGGCTGGCTCGCCGACGCCACCGCCGGCACGGCCGCGCTGGAGCTCGGCGGCGAGGCGTACGGCGACGGCTGACCGCCCGCCCGCTCCCCGCCGCGGCGCCCCGCCCGCCGCCCCGTCCGCCGCCGCGGTGCGCCCGCCGCCCGCCGCCCCGCACCGGCGCGCGGCGCACCTCCGCGCGGATGGCAGACTTGCCTACCGGCCCGGGAGGCGGACGAGCGGCACGGCGGTACAACGGCACAGGGGGGCGGAGCGGAACCGTGAGACTTCTGCACACATCGGACTGGCACCTGGGCCGGTCCTTCCACCGCGTCAGCCTCCTCGGCGCCCAGGCCGCCTTCCTCGACCACCTCGTCGCCACCGTCCGCGACCACGAGGTGGACGCGGTCCTCGTCGCCGGTGACGTGTACGACCGCGCCGTACCGCCGCTCACCGCCGTGGAGCTGTTCGACACCGCCCTGCACCGGCTCGCCGACGCCGGCGTGACCACGGTGATGATCTCCGGCAACCACGACTCGGCCCGCCGCCTCGGCGTCGGCGCCCGCCTCATCGAGCGCGCCGGCGTCCACCTGCGCACCGACCCCGGCGGCATCGGCACCCCCGTCGTCCTCCCCGACCCGCCCCACGGCGACGTCGCCTTCTACGGACTTCCCTACCTCGAACCCGCCCTCGTACGGGAACGCCTCGGCGCGCCGAAGGCCGGCCACCAGGCCGTGCTCGCCGCCGCCATGGACCGCGTCCGCGCCGACCTCGCGGCCCGCCCGGCCGGCACCCGCTCGGTCGTCCTCGCCCACGCCTTCGTCGCCGGAGGCGAACCCAGCGACAGCGAGCGGGACATCACCGTCGGCGGCGTCGCCTCCGTACCGGCCGGCGTCTTCGACGGCGTCGACTACGTCGCCCTCGGTCACCTGCACGGCGCCCAGGCCCTCACCGACCGCGTCCGCTACTCCGGCTCGCCCCTCGCCTACTCGTTCTCCGAGTGGCGGCACCGCAAGACCATGTGGCTCGTCGACCTCGCCCCCGACGGCGGCGTCACCGCCGAACGGGTCGACTGCCCCGTCCCGCGCCCCCTCGCCCGCATCCGCGGCCGCCTCGACGACCTCCTCGCCGACCCGGCCCTCGACCGCCACGAGGACGCCTGGGTCGAGGCCACCCTCACCGACCCCGTGCGCCCCGCCGAGCCCATGACCCGGCTCGCCCGGCGCTTCCCCCACACGCTCAGCCTCGTCTTCGACCCCGAGCGCGCCGACACCGCCGACGACCTCCTCTCCTACGCCCGCCGCCTGCGCGGGCGCACCGACCAGCAGATCGCGGAGGACTTCGTGACCCACGTCCGCGGCGGGGCCGGGCCCGACGCCCACGAGCGGGCCGCCCTGCGCAGCGCCTTCGCCGACGTCCGCGCCGACCTCGCCGTGCGCGAGCGGGAGGTGGGCGGGTGAGGCTCCACCGGCTCCGCGTCACCGGCTTCGGCCCCTTCGGCACCACCCAGGAGGTCGACTTCGACGCGCTCTCCGCCGCCGGCCTGTTCCTCCTCCACGGCCCGACCGGCGCCGGCAAGACCTCCGTGCTCGACGCGGTCTGCTTCGCCCTGTACGGTTCCGTCCCCGGCGCCCGGCAGGCGCCCGGCGCCTCGCTGCGCAGCGACCACGCGCCCGCCGGCACCGCCACCGAGGTCGTCCTCGACCTGACCGTCGCCGGCCGCCGCCTGGAGATCACCCGGCGGCCCGCCCAGCCCCGCCCCAAGAAGCGCGGCAGCGGCTTCACCACCGAGAAGGCCCAGTCCTGGCTGCGCGAGTACGACCCCGACACCGGCGCCTGGAACGGCCTGAGCCGCTCCCACCAGGAGATAGGCGAGGAGGTCGTCCAACTCGTCGGCATGAGCCGCGACCAGTTCTGCCAGGTGGTCCTGCTGCCCCAGGGGGACTTCTCCCGCTTCCTGCGCGCCGACGCCGAAGCGCGCGGCAAGCTCCTCGGCCGGCTGTTCGGCACCCGCCGCTTCGCCGCCGTCGAGGAGCGCCTCGCCGAACTGCGCCGCGCCGCCGAACAGCGGGTCCGCGAGGGCGACCAGCGGCTCCTCGCCCTCGCGCACCGCATGGCGCAGGCCGCCGGTGACGCCGCCGCCGGCTGGCCCGCACCCGACGGCGGGCCCGGCGACCCCGGCCTCGCCGACGCCGTCCTCGGCTGGGCCGCCGTCGCCCGCTCTGGCGCCCGCGAGGCCCTCGACACCGCCGACCTCGCCCTGGCCGCCGCCGAGGCCCGGCGGGAGGCCGCCCGCCGCACCCTCGACGAGCGGCGCGACCTCGCCGCCCTCCGCGAACGGTACGAGGACGCCCGCCGCCGCGCCGCCGCTCTGGAGGAGCGCAGGGCCGAGCACGACGCCTGGCGGGCCCGCCTCGACCAGGCCCGCGAGGCCGAACGGGTGGCCGGGCCGCTCGCCCTGCGCGACGAGGCGGAGCGCGAGCACCGCGCCGCGGGCGCCGCCCGCGACCGCGCCCGGGCCGCCCTCCCCGGCGACCTCGCCGACGCCGGGCCGGACCTGCTCGCCCGCCTCGCGCGGACGCGGCGCCAGGAGCTCGGCGGCCTCGACTCCGCCCGCCGCGCCGAACAGCGCCTCGTGGAGATCGCCCGCGAGCGCGCCGACCTCGACCGGCAGGCCCGCGCCGACGACCAGGCCCTCCAGGACGCCGCCGACTGGCTGGCGGGCTGGGACGCCGCCCGGAGCGCCCTCCTCGACCGGGTCGACGCCGCCCGCGAGGCCGCCGCCCGCGCCGAGCACCTCCTCGGACAGCTCGCCCCGGCCCGGCGCCGCCTGGCCGCCGCCCTGCGCCGCGACGCCCTCGCGAAGGACGTGGCCGCCGCCGAAGCCCGCCTGGCGACCGCCCGCGAACAAGCCGGCACCGCCCACGAGACCTGGCTCGACCTGCGCGAACGCCGACTGCGCGGCATCGCCGCCGAACTCGCCGCCCACCTGGAGGAGGGCGCTCCCTGCGCGGTCTGCGGCTCCGCCGAGCACCCGTCGCCCGCACGGCCCACCGCCGACCACGTCGACCGCGCCGCGGAGGCCGGCGCGTACGAGGCGCACGTGCGCGCCGCCGAGGCGCGCACCGCCGCCGAACGGGACCTGGCCGCCGTACGGGAAGCCCTCGCCGCCGCGGCGGCGGAGGCCGTCGAGGAGCCGCCACCCGGCGTTCCCGGCGCCGGGGCGGGCCCGGACGGGGACCGGCCCGCCCCGGCCGCCGCCGCGCTGGAGGACCTCGTCGCACAACTGGAGCGCGAGCACGCCGAGGCGCGCGGACTGGCCGCCGACAGCCACCCCGCGCGCGAAGCGCTGGAGCGGGCCGAGGAGGAGCACACCCGGCGCGTCGAGGAACGCCGGCAGGCGGAGGTGCGCGCCGCCGCCCGGGCCTCCCGGCGCGAGACGCTCGACCAGGAGCAGGCGGCCCGCGAGGCCGACCTGGCCCGGGTCCTCGGCGACGGCGGCGGCACCGTCGCCCGCCGGGCGGCCGTCCTGGAACGCGAGGTGGCCGTCCTCGACGCCGCCGCCGACGCCGTACGGGCCGCCGAGGCCGCCGCGCAGCGGCTCAAGGAGGCCGACGCCCGGCTCGCGGACGCCGCCTACCGGGCCGGGTTCGCCACGCCGGACGCCGCCGCGGCCGCCCTCCTCGACGACGCCGCGCGGCGCGACCTGCAACGCCGTGCCGACGCCTGGCAGGCGGAGGCCGCCGTGGTCGCCGACCGGCTCGCCGAGCCCGCCGCGCGCGCCGCCGCCGAGGGGCCGCCCGCCGACGTCGCGGCCGCGTCCGCCGCCCACGAAGCCGCCGAGCGCGCCGCCCGCGCCGCCGCCACGGCGCTCGCCGCCCACCGCGACCGGTGCGCCGAACTCGACCGGCTCTCCGCGCGCGTGGCGGACGAGGTCCGTGCGCTGGGCCCGCTGCGCGTCGAGTACGACCGGGTGGCCCGGCTCGCCGCGCTCACCGCGGGGACCTCCGCCGAAAACGAGCGGCGGATGCGCCTGGAGTCGTACGTCCTGGCCGCGCGTCTCGAACAGGTCGCCGCCGCGGCCACCGCACGGCTGCAGCGCATGTCGTCCGGCCGCTACACCCTCGTCCACTCCGACGCCCGCAGCGGCGGCAAGCGCGCCGGTCTCGGCCTGCACGTCGTCGACGCGTGGACCGGTGCCGAGCGCGACACGGCGACGCTCTCGGGCGGTGAGACGTTCTTCGCGTCCCTCGCCCTGGCGCTGGGCCTCGCGGACGTCGTCACCGACGAGGCGGGCGGCGTCCGGCTCGACACGCTCTTCATCGACGAGGGGTTCGGCAGCCTCGACGACCAGACGCTCGACGAGGTCCTGGACGTCCTCGACTCGCTGCGCGAACGGGACCGCAGCGTCGGCATCGTCAGCCACGTCCCCGACCTGCGCCGCCGCATCCCCACGCAACTGGAGGTCGTCAAGGGGCGCGACGGCTCCCGCGTGCGGCTCAGGACGGGCGAGGGCGCAGGCGCCTGACCGAGGGGGCCGGCGGCCCACCGGGCGGGGCGGCGGCGACGAGCACACGGCACCCGCCGCCACCGGCCGTGGAGCGGCCCGTAGGCCCGAAGGCGCGCCCGAAAAGCCCTCAATGCCGCAGAACGGCGACTTCTCGGTTACTTCCGCGCCCGCACGACCCCGGAAGGCCGACACGGTCACGAGCTGAGTCAAGTAGATATCAAGACTAGATGCTCGAAGGGGCGGACGAGATACTTAAAGAGGTTCCCAAACCTCCACCCTGTCTGGTTCAGTACCCCCGCAGCGGGTAGGGTCGCTCGATGGCACACCGCAACTGGCTGGGCACATAAAGGGGGACACTTGCTCGTCATGCGTGACTCGATACTCATGTGCGCGAATTTCCGCACGAGGTGTGAACTCGCAGTTATCACTTCGGAAATAGAGTGCAAGCATCAGCAGAAGTCGGTGACCAGCAAGTGACGACGTACACGCCGAAGAATTCCCGCTACTTCAAGCGTCTGCGACGAGCGTGCGAAGCGAAACTCTCCACCATGCACGGAGAAGAAGAAAGAGACGTCCTCTCTCTTCGGGTCAGGCTCAGTGCACTGCGCGGCAAATCCATACACCTCATCCCCATGGCGATACCGGGCTATTCGGTGAACGGCATGTGGATATCCACCAACATGGGCGACTTCGTTATTTATGAGGCTCGCACCACGCGCGCCCACCAGGAGCACATCATCGCCCATGAGCTCGCCCACATCCTCTGCGGGCACCAGGCGGTGGACAACGCGGAGAACGGCGTGCTCCGGCAGCTCTTCCCCGACATCGCGCCCGAGGTCGTACGGCGCGTGCTGCTGCGCACCAGGTACTCCGACAGCAATGAGCAGGAAGCGGAGATGATGGCCTCCCTGCTCCTCGCCCGGGGCCGGCAGTCCAGCGAGGCCACTCCGCCCCTGCACTCCACGGACGGCGAGGTCATCTCGCGGCTCAGGGCGGCCATCGCGATGGACCAGTCGGCTCAGGCCAACGCGGTGCGGTGAATGCTCTACACCCTTTTCTCGTGGGCCTGTGCGATCGCGACCCTGGCGGCGTTGCTGTACCGGCTCCCGGCGCTTCTTTCGAACCCGAGGAATCTGGCGCTGTCGGCCCTGTGCGCCTACTTCCTGTTCAACTCGATCGCCTATTTTGTCGACCTGGACGTCTTTCGGGGGCATTTCACCGCCTTACTTGGTTTCCCGAACGCCACCACCATCGTCGTCCAGGTCTCGGTGGTCATCCTCACCGCCGCACAGCAAATCACCGTGGTCAATCTGACGCTCCCGCCGCTGGAGGCGAAGCGTGCCACGCGGTGGCTCGCGGCCGGATTCGGTGTGGCAATAGCCGTACTCGTTCTGTTCTTCGTCGCCGTTCATCCGCACAAGGAGGCCAACGCCCAGGAGGCGATTTACCTCAACCTGCAGGACCCGGGGTACGCCCTCTACTTCACTTACTATTTGGCCGTCTGTGCCGCAGGAAGGTTCCAGACGGTCGTCTTCGCCTTCCGGTACGCGCGGACCATACCCGAATTCTGGCTGCGCCTCGGAATGTGGCTCGTCGCCGGCGGTTCAGCGCTCATTCTGGTCTATTGCGGTGTCCGTTACTGGCAGATTGCCGCCCTCCACACCACAGGGATCGTAGGCCCCTGGAAATCCCTCTTCTGGCTCATTGCAGACACGGGGACACTGATGCAGATCGTCGGCTGGACGATCCCCTTGTGGGGTCCGAGGCTGGAGATGATCGGTCGCTGGCTCGACGGCTATCGCAGCTATCTGCAGCTCGCTCCGCTGTGGCAGGCGGTGTACAGGGCGGCACCCGCCATCGCCCTGGAGAACCCGTCCGCCCGTCGTTTCGCGTGGATTCCGCCCAGGCCGCTCGACTACCACTTGTACCGTCGCGTCATCGAGATCAGGGACGCCGAGCTGATGCTCCGCCAGGCGGCGGACCCGATCGCCCTGCACCGTCTGGACCAGGCGCAGGGGTTACCCCATGAAGCCCTGTGCGAGGCGGTGGTGCTGCGCTCGGCGCTGCGGGCCGACCTCGGCGCGCTGCAGCGGGCCGACGCGTCACAGCAGGGGCGGTCGGTCCGTCAGCGGACGCCCGACCTCGGTCTCCGCCAGGAGATCGCCACCCTGATCCGGGTGTCGCGGGCCTTCCAGGCGCTGGACGAGCGCGTCGGGGCTCCTACGACGGGATTCCGGCAGGGATGACTTCCTCGCGGTTGCGTCCTCTCCGGCGGGCGCCGCCCTTACAGGCCGGTGCCGGGCTCGTCGTCCGACAGGCCCTCCAACTTCCGCAACTGGTCGATCATGCTGTGCAGCGCCTGCCGGCTGGACTCGGACAGTCCCGTCGACCGCAGGGCGATGTCACGCGCGTCGGATTGCTTCAGGGCTTCCAGCAGGCTCAACTGGTCATCGATCTTCCGCGATTCGTCCTCGTCGAGGAAGTAGGCCGCGCTGACCCCGCAGTACTGCGCGAGCGCCTCCAAGTGGCGCATCGTGGGATTCGTCTTGCGGCCCGTGCGCAATTGCCAGACGTAGGTCGCGCTGATCGTCTTCTCGCCCGCGGCGATATTGATCGCCGTCGCGACTTCCTCATTGGAAGGGGGACGCTGTCCGGAGGGCGCTGTGACGGTGAGCAAGTGTTCGAGCTTCTCCGCGAGGCTTCTCGGCTTTGAAGTCACTTCGTCCCTGTGATCGCTCGCCTCAGTCATGGCCCCCCTTCCCCTTTCGCGTCCCTGTCAGTTGTCAACTTTAGCTACCCGCGGCTCGGCTCGGCCACGCCTGTCCATGACGGACTCGTCCGCTCCCACCAGGCGCCGAAAGAGCAGGACCGTCATGACGTACTGGGTCGCCGTACCTATGATCATGGACAGCCACACGCCTTGTACGTCGAGGGCCGACAGAGAACTCAGCGCATAGGCTAGCGGAAGCTGCACACACGCCCCGAGCACGGTGACCCAGAACAGCGATCGGGCCTGCCCGCTGCCCATGAACACGCCACCCAGTCCGACCACCCCGGCGAGCAGGATCAGGTACGGCAGGAGGTACCAGAGCAGGATTTCACCCGAGTCGACGACTGACGACTCCTTGCTGAAGAAGCCCATGACCACTCGTCCGCCGAGTGCGAGGACCAGTCCGGCGCCGGCACCCACCGCCGTGGCGAGCAACAGGCTCTGCCGCCCGATGACCCGGTCCGCGTTCTGCCCGGCTCCCCGGGCGCGGGCGGCGAGGATGCTGCCGGCCTGGCGAAAGGCGTAGAAGGCCATGGTGACGAAGAGGATCAGCTTGATGCCGATGCCGTAGGCGGCGAGCGGGTCCTCGCCGAACCTGGCGACGATGCCCACGAGCGTGGCGCTGATGCCCATGCGGAGTACGAAGTCCCCGGACACCGGCAGCCCGACGCCCAGGATGCGACGCAGCGCGGCGGTCCAGCGCAGGGCGGTGGTCTCGCCACCGGTGTCGCCGAGGCGCTTGCGCCGCAGCAGTACGAGGCTCACGCCGAGGGCGACCGCCCGGCCCAGCATCATGCCGAGCGCGGCACCTTGGACGCCCATCTCCGGCAGGCCGCCGACGCCGTAGATCAGCAGCGGGTCCAGGACGAGGATGCAGGCGTTGGCGAGGATCGCCATCCGCATCGGCGTCCGGGTGTCCCCGGTGCCCTTGAAGATGCCGTCGACGACGTTCTGGGCGAAGAAGACCGCCATGCCGGGGAAGGCGATGGCGAAGAAGTCGACCGCCAGCCGGTGCACCTCCCCACCGCCGCTGCCCACCAGCAACTGTGCCACCTGGTCGCGGAGCAGGAATCCGCCCACGGCGACGACGGGCGTGATGACCAGCCAGAGGACCCCGGCCGCCCGGATCGCCACCGGCAGTTCCGACCGCCTGCCGCCTCCGATGGCGTCCGCGATCAGCACCGTCGTCCCGACGTTGGCCATGAGGATGACACCGAGCAGCACGTTCTCCAACGTGCTGGCGATGGCCACGGCACCCACCGCCGCCTCTCCGAGACGGGCCACCCAGACGGTGTCGATGATGCCGGCGACCACCCCGGAGAGCAGTTCCAGGTAGACCGGCACGCCCAGCCCCAATAACGCTCGACGGGTGGCGACCGGGCTGAGCGGTCCGCCTTCCGCGGGTGTCTCCCGGTTGTCAGGAGTGCTGGACAACGGCCACGACCTTTCCGACGGCTCGGTTGGCTTCCATGTGGTGGTGGGCGGCTGCGACTTCGGCGAGCGGGAAGACGCGGTCGATCAGGACCCGGCGGCCACCCTCGTCGATTGCGTGGAGATGCTCCTGAAGGGCCTGCCGCGCCCAGTCGCCGCTGTTGACGGAACTGCTGGAGAAGGTCGTCAGTGTGGCTCCGGAGGGGATGTCCTCCAGCGGCTCGAACCGGGGGATGATCCAGTCGTCGGAGACGATACCCGAGTTGCACACCCGGCCGCCGGGCGCCAGCAGGCGCAGGGAGTCGAGGACCGTGACACCGCCGACCAGGTCCAGTACCCGGTCGGCGCCGTCGGGCCAGATGGCGCGGACGCCCTCGCCGAGGCCGCCGCCCCGGTCGATCAGGACGTGGTCGGCGCCGTGCCGGAGCAGTTTCGGTGCCTTGCCGGGATCGCGCGTCGTGGCCGTCACCTCCACGCCCCGCTCCGCTGCGAGGGCGAGGGCCGCCATGCCGACGGAGGAGGTGGCGGCGCGGATCAGGAGCCGGTGACCGGGTCGCGGCTCCAGGGCCTCCAGGGATCCGTAGGCGGTGAGGAAGGACTCCGGGACGGCCGCGAGGACGTGCCACGGCAGGCGCGAGGTCACGGGCATGAGCTGGGCCGTGGGCAGCAGGGCGTACTGGGCGTAGCTGCCGTCGAACTGCCGTCCCATGCCGCCCATGGCGGCCGCGACCGTGGTGCCCGCGGGCAGGTCCGGGTCGGAGGAGGACTCCACGACCCCGACGCACTCGATGCCCAGAACGCGGGGAAACCGCACGGTGGGCGAGAGCCCGCGGCGTGTGAACAGCTCCGAACGGTTCAGCCCGAACGCCATCACGCGGACGAGCGTCCAGCCGTCCCGCGGCTCCGGACGGGGGAGTTCGCGTTCGTGGAGCACGTCGGGGCCACCGGGGTGCTCCACCACCATCGCTCGCATCGTCGTGCAGCCGGACACACACGCCCCTCTCTCTTCCCGCGCCTTCTCTTCCCAGCCGCGGGCGGGGCGGCTCCGTCGTTCCCGGCCTGGCGGTGAAGGCAGACTAACTCGATTCGTGTCACTCTAATAGAGGTAGTCGAGACTTTCGCTCAACGTCCACCGAACGACACGCCGTCCGTCGCCCAGACAGGGCGCCCAGACAGGGAAGGAAGACCGTGCTGACCCTCTCGATCCTCGGCTTTCTGGCAGAACGCCCCCTGCACGCCTACGAGTTGCGTCGCCGCATTTCGGATCTGATCGGCCACAACCGGCCGCTGAGCGACGGGGCGCTGTATCCGGCCATCGCCAGGCTGCGCAAGGCCGGGCACGTGGAACGCCGGGCCGAACCGGGCGACAGCGCCCCGCTGCGGCAGGTCCTGCAGATCACGCCCGCGGGCCGGGCGGAGCTGCTGCGCCGGCTGAGCGAGCCGAAGGAGACCGAGATCACCGACGGCGGATCCTTCTTCACCCTGCTGGCCTTCCTCAGCCAGGTGCCGGACCCCGAGCGGCAGGCGGCCGTCCTGCAACGGCGACTGGACTTCCTGGCCAGGCCGGGCAGCTTCTTCACCCGATCCGGCGCGCCGGTGCGCATCAAGGAGGAAGAGGACCGTTACCGCCGGGGAATGCTGATCATGGCGAGGGCGGCGCAGCGGGCGGAGCGTGCCTGGTTGAGCGAGATGCTCGAAGAACTGCGCGGAGCGGACGCGGCCGTCGAGCCGCGCTCGTGAAGGGGCGGGGGTGCGCACGCGGTCGGCCGTCCGCACCCCCGTCGCGCTGGGCTCAGTCCGTTCGGGACGCCGACCGGCGCCGCTGCCGCAGCACCCCGACGGCGAGGACCACGGCGGTCAGGATCCCCGTGCCCACCACCTGGGGGCGGGTGCCCCGGTCGGCGGCGAGCAGCACGAGGACGATCCCCATCGCGAGCAGCGCCAGCACCGTCAGGGCGGGGTAGCCCCAGACCCGTACCGTGAGCCGTTCCGGCGCCGTGCGCTCCAGTACGGCGCGCAGGCGCAGTTGCGTCGCCGCCACGGCCATCCAGACCACCAGCGCGATCGCTCCCACGGAGTTGAGCATCCAGAGGAACACGCTGTCGGGCCACTGGAAGTTCAGCAGCACCGAGACGAACCCGAAGGCCACGGAGGCGAGTACGGCCAGGCGCGGCACGCCGTTGCGGGAGAGCCTGCCCAGCGCGCCCGGGGCCGCCCGCCGCTCGGCGAGGGAGTAGACCATGCGCGACGCGGCGTAGAGGTTGGCGTTGAGGGCCGAGAGCAGCGCGACCAGCAGCACGACGTTCATGAGCTGAGCGGCGCCGGGCACGCCCACCCGGTCCAGCACCGCGACGAACGGGCTCTGGCCCACCCGGCTGTCGTTCCACGGGAGCACGGTCACGATGACGGTCACGGAGCCGACGTAGAACAGCATCAGCCGCCACACGACGCTGCGCATGGCCCTGCTCAGCCCGCGGGCGGGATCCTTGGTCTCCGCCGCCGCGAAGGTGACGACCTCCATGCCGCCGAACGAGAAGACCACGACGAGCAGGCCCGACAGCACCCCGTGCCAGCCGTGCGGGAGGAACCCGCCGTGGCCCGTCAGGTGGGACAGCCCGATGGCCTTCCCGCCGGGCAGCCACCCCATGACCGCCGCGGCGCCCAGCACGAGGAACGCGACGATCGCGGCGACCTTGAGGGCCGCGAACCAGAACTCGAACTCGCCGAAGGTGCCGACCGCCACCACATTGGCCACCGTGAAGACGGCCATGAAGAGGAGGACCCACGCCCAGGTGTCCACGGCCGGCACCCACCCGTGCACGATCACGGCCGCGCCCGTGGCCTCGATGGCCACGACCACGACGATCATGCACCAGTAGAGCCACCCGACGGTGAACCCCGCCCAGCCGCCCCAGGCCCGTTCGGCGTGGGAGGAGAACGAGCCCGCGGACGGCAGGGCCACCGACAGCTCGCCCATCATCCGCATGACGAGCACGGACAGCAGACCGGCCAGCACGAAGCTGATGAGGATGCCGGGCCCGGCCACGGCGATACCGGCTCCGGAGCCCACGAAGAGCCCGGAGCCGATCGCCCCTCCGAGGCCGATCATGGTCAGGTGCCGCTGCCGCAGCGGGGCGGAGAGCTCCGCGTCCGGCGTGCGCGCGGCCCGGGCCGTCGCGTCGACCGGCTCGTCGCCGAGGACGTCCGTGTCCGTACACGGTCCATCTGTCTGACTCGTCATCGCTGTGGGCTCCCGGGGTCAGTCGGTGTAGACGGGTTTGAGCACCTTCTCGGCGCCCTCCAGCGCCGAGAGGACCTGCTCGCGGCTCTCGCCCCGAGCGAGGATCAACGCGAAGCAGGAGACCGGGTTCTCCGGGTACTTGATGACCACGTGGTCACCCGGCTTGGCCATCCAGCGCACCCCGATCACACCCGGGATCTCCATGACCTCCTCGACGCCCGTGAAACCGGCGATCTCCCCGCTGCGGTCGGCCAGCAGCGGCGAGAACCCGGCGGGGGTCGGCTGCTCCTTGGCGGTGAAGTCCAGCGGCTCCCCGAGCACCGCCCGCAGGTACTCACGGGGGCCCCACACGCCGGTCGATTCCCGGATCGACTCCTGGACGAAGGCGGTGGTGCCGCCCAGACGCCCGTTCACCTCGATGATCTTCGGGCCCCCGTCGGTGAGCCGCAGTTCCACATGGGCTCCGCCGACCGTCGCGCCCAGTGCCTTCAGCGCGGCGACGGCGGTGTCGAGCAGCAGGGCCTGCTCGTCTCGTGACAGGGCCGACGGAGTGGCGTACGCGCCCTCGATGAAGTGCGGTTCCGCGAAGGGGTACGGCTTGTCGTGAATGGCCAGCAGGCGGTACTCACCGCCTCCGTACACGAGGTCCACGGCGAACTCCTCGCCCGATACGTACTCCTGTATCAGCACGCCGTCCGCCTGCGGATAGGCGTAGATGTGGGCGACGTTGGGAACGGAGTACGCGCCGTCGTGGAAGGCGTCGGGTTCGAAGAGCCCGGTGATGTTGTCGAACGCCGCCTTCAGCTCCGTCTCGTCCGACACCTTGGTCACGCCCTGACTGGACGCGCTGGCCTGCGGCTTGAGGACCAGGGGGAAGCCCAGTTCGGCCGCGGCCTCCTGGGCTTCGGCGAAGGTGGTGGCCACCCGGGTTCCGGGGGTGGGCACCTTGGCCTCCGTGAGCCGCTGCCCGGTCAGGAACTTGTCGCGCATGGCGCGCACCGCCTCCGGCGAGTTGCCCGGCAGGCCCAGTTCGGCCGCGATCCGGGCCGCCACGTGCAGGGAGCCCTCGTGGAAGGTGGCCACGGCGTCGACGTGGCCGCCGCGCGCGAGGTGGCCGCGGACCGCGGCGAGCACCGCCTCTTCGTCGAACTCGTCCACGGCCAGGTGGACGTCGTAGAGGCTGTCGTCCGCCGGGGGCGTCGCGGCGGCGAGCACCACTTCCAGGCCCATCTCGTGCGGGGTGCGCAGCAGGTCCGGGTTCTGGGAGGCCGCGATCATCAGCAGTACGCGGGATTCAGGCATGAGTTCTCCGTTGGTTCCGTTCGTCGGTGTCCGTGGGCCGGGGGCGGTGCCGCAGCCGCAGAGTGCCGGAGGCGAGGTCGAGAGCACGCCGGCAGGCCGTCGCGTCCTCGCCGACCGCGACGGCGAAAAGCACCCGGGAGGCGGGGCCCCGTTCGTCGGCGGTGTTCCCCGCCGCGATGGGGTGGATCTCCCAGATGCCGCCCGGCAGCTCATGGACGTCCAAGTCTGCCGCAGTGAAGGGGTGTTCAGGTTCCGAACCGGTGAAGCGCACTGCGGCAGCGCCGTTCCGGCGCGGGGTGGGATCGGGTTCGGCTCCCGCGGCGAGGTCGGCCCAGACCATCGGGCAGTCGATCCCCGTGGCGAGTGAGCCGGCGCGCAGCAGGGGGTCCGTGCCGAGCAGACCGAAGACGCGCGAGTACGCGGCCTGCCGGCCGGCGCCCCGCCCGGCCACGTGGACCTCGGTGGCGGTGAGGCCGCCGCGGACGCCGGGTTCCCGGTGCGCGGCGCGGACCGCCTCGGCGACGCCCCCGTGGCGCAGCAGCGGATCGGCGGCCTCCACCACGTAACCGCTGTCCCCGGCTTCCCCCTCCGGACGCGCCACGAACAGGGGGGAGGGCACGCCGTCCACGACCGCGCTGACGACCACGGCCGTCAGCGCGGTGCCGGGAGCGGACCCCCCGGACGGTGTGGACGGCGTGTCCCCGCGGGTGGCCGCGGCCCGGCGGCGCACGACCGTCCACAGGGCCGCCGTGGGCAGACCGGCACCCTCCGCGAGGGAGAGCGCCCGGTCCGCGGCGGCCTCCTGAAAGGTGACGACGCCCCTCGCGCCGGACGGGACGACGGCCTGCCCGCCGCCCCCCGCGGGCACGGACAGCAGACGGTAGCGGCGTTCGATGCGGTGCCGGGTCCAGCCGCCGTGGTCGTCGCTCTCGTCACCCACCAGGAGGAGGGTCGGGCGGCCGTCCGCCACGGGGACGTCCTGCCGGGGCGGAGCGTCGTGGCACACGTTCGGTGCGAGGGCCTTCGAGGCCATGGGGGAGGACCCTCCTTCGCGTCGTACCAACGGGACCGTCGGCCGGTGTGCCGCCTCGTGCTTCACCCTCTGCGGCCGGCGGACCCGGCGACCGCCCGCTCCCGCCGCCGGTCCGCCAGGGCCCGTACCGATACGGTGGTGGCGATCACGGAGGCCCGCATCGCGCCGAGGGCCTCCCTCGCCAGCTCCACGGCCCCGTCCCCGCCGTCGTCCGCGTCCAGTCCGGCCTCCTCGGCCGCCTGCGCGATCAGTGCGGCTCCTTCGACCGCCGAGACGATGGCCGAGTCCAGGGGATCGCGCCGGTCGACCGCGTCGAGCAGCTCGTCGAGCACCTGGTCGAGCAGGCGCTTGGTCGCGGCGGACCGGCCCTGCGGCGCCCTCATGCCAGGGGCCGCCGACTCGGGTGCCGCTCCGGGAGCTCACGGCCCGGCTTGGTCAGCAGCAGATCGCCGATGTAGAGGTGGTCGAGCTCGGTGTTCAGGAACGTCCTGACGGCGTCCGCGGGCGTCTCCACGATGGGCTCACCGGCGTCGTTGTACGAGGTGTTCAGCACCAGCGGCACCCCGGTGAGCTCGGCGAAGTGCGAGATCAGCTCGTGGTAGCGCGGGTTGACGTCCGGCTCGACGGTCTGCACCCGTGCCGTGCCGTCCACGTGGGTGATGGCCGGAACCTGCGTCCGGCGGCCCTCCCGGACCTCGGGCACGAGCAGCATGAACGGGCTGTCCCCGTGCATCTCGAACCACGTGTCCGCTTCCTCGCCCAGGACCGAGGGCGCGAACGGCCGGAAGACCTCGCGGTGCTTGACGACCTCGTTCAGGTAGTCGCGCACCTCGGGGTGGCGCGGATCGGCGAGCATGCTGCGGTGGCCGAGGGCCCGCGGACCGATCTCCGAACCGCCCTGGAACCAGCCGACCAGACGGTGCTCGGCGAGGAGTGCGGCGACCTCGGCGACCGTGGCCCGGCGCGACTCGACCTTCTCGCCGGCCGCCCGCACGGCCTGCTCGATCTCCTGGTCCGAGTAGTGGCGACCGGTCGATCCCGAGCGCACGGGGTGCCGCTCGGTACCACCCGCGATCGAGTAGTACCCGTAGTAGGCGGCACCGATCGCGGTACCCGCGTCACCGGCCGGCGGCAGGATGTAGACCTCGTCGAAGGGGCCCTCGGCGACGATCCGCTGGTTGGCGACGGAGTTGAGGGCGACGCCGCCGGTGAGGCAGAGCTTGCTCCGGCCGGTCACCTCGTGGGCGTACCGGGCGAGCTCCAGCATCGCCTCCTCGGTCTCGGCCTGGATCTTGTAGGCGACGTCCTTGGCGAACTGGTGCTGCCAGGAGCCCTTCTGCTTGGCGTCGTAGCCGTCACCGTCGGAGGCGTACCAGGAGTCCCACGCCTTCTCCATGTCCTCCGTACGAATCACCACGTTGCCCTCCTTGACGGTGAGCAGCCGCTGCCATTCGGGCCGGGGCCGGCCGTAGGGAGCCAGTCCCATGGTCTTGCCGGCCTCGGTGTAGCCGCCGCAGCCGAAGTCGCCGAAGGTGGGGTGGCCCCAGCGGGTGACGAATCCGAGCTTCGCGGAGAAGAAGCTGTAGAAGAGCCCGAGCCCCACCTCGCTCCAGTCCTCCGGGAAGGTCTCGGCGTGAACCCGCCGCAACGAGGTGCCGTCGCCGTCGAAGATGGTGTGCTTCTCGATGCGCCCGGTTCCCGGCACCTTGCTGCCCACGCCGTCCACGACCAGGACCGCCGCCTCGTCGAAGGGGGAGGCGAGGTAGCCGGCGTAGGCGTGGGTGAGGTGGTGCGACGGCATCGGCAGGCTGTGGACCTTGCTCTTGTCGCGGATCGGCAGCTCCCGCAGGATCCGCTCGCGGGCCTCGTCGCCCAGCGGCCGGTTGCCGACGACCACGTCCACGTCGTCGATGCCGATGCCGGCCGCGTCCAGGCAGTAGGTGATCGCCTTCATCGGCAGGACCTTCGACAGCTTCTCGAAGTGCCCGTGGATGATGAAGCCCTCGGAGTGCTTGAGCCGGTCCAGTCGCTCCTCTTCGACCGCCGCCACGATCCGTCCGTCCCGCAGCAGGCATGCGGCACGGTCGTGGCTCAGGTTGATGCCGAGTACGTACATGTCACAGTCTCCATATCGTTGGCGATGCCGAGAGTTTCTGATGGACCGTCAGATGAAGTGGCGTCCGGCGTCCACGACGAGGGTCTGTCCGGTCACCGCCGTCCCGGGGCCCAGCAAGAAGGCGGCGGCGTCCGCGACCTCCAGGGGGTCGACCAGCCGGCGCATGGCGGTGGTGCGGATGATGCCGTCGAGGACCGGGCCGTCCAGCGAGGAGGTCATCAGCGAATCCACCGGCCCGGGCGCGAGGGCGTTCACCCGGACGCCGTGGACCCCGAGGTCCCGGGCGGCGCTACGGGTCAGCCCGATCAGGCCGGCCTTGCTCGCGGCGTACTGCGGTCCGAACGCGCCGCCGGTCAGGGCGGCGACGCTGGATACGTTCACGACCGAGCCGCCGTCCTCGCGCAGCGCCGGCAGCAGTAGCTGGATCAGCCGGAACGGGGCGGTCAGATTGAGCCGCAGGGCCTGCTCCCAAGCCTCCAGGCTGATCGTTTCGAACGGCTCCGGCCGCGACCCGCCGGCGTTGTTCACCAGCCCGTCCACCGACGGCCACCGCCGCAGGACCTCGGCCGCCAGCCGTTCGGGGCCGTCCGGCTCCGAGAGGTCCGCCGCGACCGCGAACGCTTCACGGCCCGCCTCCCGTGCCGTTTCGAGGACCGGGTCGAGGGCGGCGGAGCCGCTGCGGTACTGGAGGGCGAGGTCGGCGCCGAGCTGGAGGAACCTGCGGGCCATGGCCCTGCCGAGGTCCCCGGAGGCCCCGGTGACCACGATGCGTTTGCCCTGGAGTGTCATGCGCTCTCCTCGCCCGGTACCGCGTAGCCGCGTACCACCTTCAGGAACTGGCCGATGTAGCCCTCGTGGGGCAGGTACGGATCGCGCCACCAGCCGGGGACGCGCCCGTGGACGACCGTGTGGATCGACGGCGTCCGCAGTGCCTCCTCCGCCAGGGCCGGATCCGTGCCGATCAGCGTCACGGCCAGCGAGTCGCGCAGCGGCGCGACCCCCTCGGCCGCGCGCCACGGCGCCACCCAGACGCAGGGGAAGGGGAGTTCGGTGCGCAGACCGGGGTGGTCGGACCGGTCCACGCACACCACGGCGGGCCGCAGCGCGGCCGCGTCGCCGTCGACGAGCGGTGTCGGGTCACCGTCGTAGTACGCCTCCGTCAGGTCCGGTGCGCCGTCGGCGGCAGCGGCGAGCGCCTGCCGCAGGGCCAGGGCCTCCTTGAGCCGCCGGGCCGGCAGGGCGGCGTCCGGATCGGTCACCGGCAGTACGGGCAGTGCCGCCAGCCGCTCGGCCAGCGCGGCGGCGAGCGCGCGGTGGTCGCCCGAGGTGAGGACGACGCTGGTGTTGGTGCAGCGGACCCCGCCGTCCTCGGCGATCTCCCCCACGAGGTGGTCGAGGAGGCCGTCGTCGACGGGGGCGTCCACGAGGATCTTGCTGCGGCCGGGCCCGTGGACCAGGACGCGGCTGTCGCCGCGCAGCCGGGCCACCGTGGCCTCGCCGCCGTACACCAGCGCCAGGTCCGCGGCGGTGATGAGCGTGTCGGCAGCGGAGTGCGAGCCGGGCAGCAGGCTCAGCAGACGGGCGGGGAGCCCGGCCTGGAGCAGCGCCCTGACCAGCCGCAGGGGCGTGATCGGATCGCGTGCGCCCGGACGCACCGCGACGCCGTAGCCCAGGGCGACGGCCTTCAGCCAACCGAGGTGGGTGGTCGGGTGGTTGCTCGGCGCGATCACGCCGAGCAGGGAACCCCGCCGGACCCAGCGGGCCGGTCGGCCCGGGGCGGCGCCGACGGGCCGTTGCTCGCCGACCACATCGGGCAGCAGCCCGCACTCGTGCTCCAGCCGGGCCAGCGTGCGGACCGGGACGCCGATGGGTACCCCGGAGGCCAGGGACTGCTGTCGGCAGTAGTCGTCGGGGGTCTGCCCCGCGATCGTCTCCGTGGCGAAGATCCGGCCCGCCTCGGCCAGCACCGAGGCCAGTTCCTCGGCGTCGGGCTCCGGAACCGCGTGCATGGCCTTGGCGGTCAGCCGGGTCAACAGGGGAGGGGCCTCGTGGACGGTCGCCAGGGCCGCTCCGGTGACGGAGTGCAGCACGTGCGTGTCGCGCGAAGTGCTCTCAACGCCTTGGCGAACTAGGGGTATGGACAACACGTCAGTCATTTCCTCCGATGCGGGCCGTCACCGACCGGGGCTCAGCACACGGACACCCGTCAGACGGGCCAGCCCTCGAAGACGACCGCTCGCACCGGAGCCGCCTCGACACCGGCGATCTTGATGGGGAGCGCCATGAGGTGGGCGACGGGCACGCTGATCTGGTCGAGGTTCTGGATGTTCTCCAGAATCGGGATGCCGGCCGCGAGCAGCCGCCGGTGCACCTGGCCGCTGCGGTCGTCGGGGCGTTCGGTGATGCAGTCCATGCCGACGAGCACCGCGTTGTTGTCCGCCGCCCAGTCGGCGGCGGACACGGTGAGGTAGGGCGGGTTGTCCCAGTAGTCCTCGCGCCCCAGGTAGCGGTTGGGGTGGTCGGTGCGGATCAGCAGGCGGTCCCCCGGCTGCCACACCTCGTGCAGCGCCTTGTCCAGGTCCTCGCCGGTGACCGGTTCGAGATCGCGCTTGTGCGAGAGATCGGCGATGCAGACCCGGCCGACGAACGTCTCCAGCGGAACCTCGTCGATCTTCTCGCGGTCCTCGTAGAAGTGGAAACCGGACTCCACGTGGGAGCCGTTGTGCGGGAAGAGCTGCAGGTCGGAGAAGGTGCGCCCGGTCTTCGACGGGTCGGTCTCGGGGCTCATGGCCCGCCGCACGCCGAACTTCGGGTACCAGGGCGCATCGTACGAGGGCATCCCGTCGTACCAACCCTGGCTGATGTCGATCATCTTCACTTGCGCCTCCCATAGGCGGTGCGTGCCGGCCGTTCCCCGGCCGGAGGGGCACAGCGATTTGAGCACCATTAACGTGAGTTGACAACCCCCATTGACACGCCTGGTTCGGCGATGGAGGATCGGCCCGTTCGCAAGAGCCCTGTCGAGGCGCGGCGCGGGATCGTCCCCCGCTCTCCGCTCCCCCTGTGAGCAGCGCCGGACAGCCCGCGCAGACAGCCCCATGGAAGGCATCCATGATTGTGGTGATGAGCCGAGAGGCAACGCAGGACCAAGCCGAAAAGGTGGGCACGCTACTCAGGGAAAACGGCTTGCACCCCGTGTTCGGGGCGGCAGGGAGCGCCACGGTACTGGTCGCGGAGGAGCCCGGAACCCGTGAACTGGCGTCCGCCGTGCAAGCCGCGGGCGGTGTCGACCGCGTGGTGCTGCCCCCCGGTCCGCAGAGACTGACCAGCCGCCACTTCTTGCCGCAGGACACCCGAGTGGCCGTGGCCGGGGCGGACGGGCCGGTCATCGGCGGCAGGGGATTCGTGGTGATCGCCGGTCCATGTGCGGTGGAAAACCAACAACAGATGACAACCGTCGTGGATGCCGTGGTGGCCGGCGGTGCCGCGATGCTGCGGGGTGGCGCGTTCAAGCCGCGCACCTCGCCCTACAGCTTCCAGGGACTGGGAGTCGCGGGCCTGGCACTGCTGGCCGAGCAGCGCAGCCGCACCGGTCTGCCCGTGGTCACCGAGGTCGTCACGCCCGAGGACGTGGAACGGGTCGCCGAAGAGAGCGACATGCTCCAGATCGGCGCGCGCAACATGCAGAACTTCACCCTGCTGCGCGAGGCCGGCAAGTCCGGCCGGGCGGTCCTGCTGAAGCGCGGCATGGCGGCCACCGTCGAGGAGTGGCTGCTCGCCGCCGAGTACCTCATGCACATGGGCAACGGGGACGTGGTGCTGTGCGAGCGGGGCATCCGCTCCTACGAGCGCAGCACGCGTTTCACGCTGGACCTGAGCGCGGTCGCCGAGGCGAAACGCCTCACCCACCTGCCGGTGGTCGTCGACCCCAGCCACAGCACGGGCCGTCCGCACCTCGTCCGGCCCATGTCCCTGGCCGCCGCCGCCTGCGGCGCGGACGGCCTGCTGATCGATGTCCACACCGATGCGCGAGCCGCCCTGTGCGACGGGGCCCAGGCACTCGACGGTGCCCAGTTCGCCGACCTCATGGAGCAGCTCAAGCCGGTCGTGGAAGCCGTCGGGCGCACTCTCGCACAGCCGTGTTCCCCCTACCTGACCCAGGTCTGACCCCCGGAGGCAGAGGATGTCCAAGGACACGTTCGAGCCGTTCACCGCCGATCTCTCCCCGGACGACTTCGTCCAGGCCGCGATGGAGTGGCACTTCTCCCCCTCCACCGGATCACCGTTCTGGGTCAAACGGGCCGCGGAGCTCCCCTTCGACCCGCTGCGCGACATCCGGACCTGGGCCGACCTCGACCGCTTCCCCGACGTCAGCGAGGAGTGGCGGGACGTTCCCGTCGATGCCCTGGTGCCCGCGGGCATCGACCGGTCCGCGTGGGACTTCCAGGTCTTCGACAGCGGGGGCACCACCGGCCGGCCCAAGCGCATCGTGGAGTCGCACTCCCGGCGCGCCGGCGTCCACTGGGTGAGCACGGTCCTCGAAGAGCACGGCGTACCCGGTGAGGGCGCCGGCCACTGGCTGCACATCGGGCCCACCGGACCGCACATCGTGGGCCGTTCGATAGGTCTGCTCGCCCACATGCGCCGGACCTTCTGCCACTACATCGACTTCGACCCGCGCTGGGTCAAGCAGCGGGCGAAGCAGCGGCAGACCGACGACGTGGCCCGCTACGTCCAGCACATCCTCGACCAGGCCCTCGACATCCTGCGCACCCAGCCCGTCGCCGTCCTCTTCGCCACGCCACCGGTCCTGGAGGCCATCGCCGCCCGCGACGAGGTACTCGACCTGGTCCGCAGCCGCGTCCGCGGCATCATCTGGGCCGGCACGAGCATCGGCGCCGAGACGCTCCACCTCCTGGAGACCGAGGTCTTCCCCGACGCGGCGGTGGTCGGCCTCTACGGCAACACCATGATGGGCATAGCCCCCCAGCGGCCCAGAACCCCGGACGACGGCGGGGAACGGTGCGTCTTCGTCCCGTACCACCCCTTCAGCCGCGTACGGCTGGTGGACCCGCAGGACACCACCCGGGAGGTGGCCTACGGCGAGCGGGGGCAGGCGAGGATCAGCCTGCTCTCCCGGGACCTGCTGCTGCCGTGGACGCTGGAGCGCGACTCGGCGCTGCGCATCGAGCCCACGGCCGCCTACCCGCAGGACGGCGTGGCCGATGTCCGGCCGCTGGCCACGGAAGCCACCTCCTCCGTCGTGGAAGGGGTGTACTGACCGTGCCCGCTCTGTCCGGGGCCACCGCCCTGCCCCTGCTCGGGCACGCCTCCCAGGACGACCTCCTCGACGTGTGCCGGCGCGCCGCACGGGCCGCACGGCGACAGCGGCGCCCCGTTCTCGCCAGTTGGGCCACGCGGTTGCGCCACGTCGACCCCATCGCCCTGTGGAGCCACGGCCGCGTCCATACCGACAGGTCCCTGCTGTGGCAGTCGGCATGGGACCGCGGCTCGCTCGTCGCGCTCGGCACGGCGCACGATCTGACGGCCCACGGCGACAGCCGCATCCCGGCGACCCGGAAGTCCTGGGAGCGACTGCTCCACGACTCGGTGACCGGCGGACACCCCGGTGACGACCTGCCCACCGGCCAGGGCCCCCTCCTGGTCGGCGGCTTCTCCTTCGCCGCCGCGGACGCCGCCGCCGCGGACGCCGCCGCCGCGGACGCCGCCGCCGCGGCGGAGTCGCCGGCCACTCCGTTGCCCGAAGCACTGATGTGGGTGCCGGCCCTGCAGGTGCGCGGCTCCACCGCCCTGTACCCGATGGCGGAACTGCGCCTCAACGCCGTCGTCCACCCGGACGACGACCCCGAGCAGACCGCCAAGTCCCTGGTCCACTTGGCCGAGCAATGCGTGCCCGAGGAAGCCGCCACCCGCGCCGACGGCACACCGCCACCGTCCCGCACGTCTCCGGCCTTCCGTGACCTGCCGCCGGCCGAGCAGTGGAAGGACCTGGTCGGGCAAGCCGTCGACCGCATCCGAAGCGGCGCTTTCGAGAAGGTGGTCCTCGCCCGCGAGGTCACGGTGACCACTGACGTGCCCTTCGACCTTCCGGCGGCGCTGGAGAGGCTGCGCCGCACCTACCCCGATGCCACGCTGTTCGCCGTCGGACACGGCGCGCGCACCTTCATCGGTGCCACCCCCGAATACCTGGTGCGCCTGAGCGGCGGGAACGTGCACGCCCTCGGTCTCGCGGGCACCGCCCCCCGCGGTGCGACAGCCGGACTCGACGCCGAACTCGAGAAGCAGTTGACGGACAGCGTCAAGATCCAGCACGAACACGACGTCGTGGTGCGCATGCTCGTCGACGCCCTGCACCCCACGTGCGCGCACGTCGAAGCGGGAAGCGGGCCGACCGTGCTCAAACTGGCGAACGTCCAGCACCTGGCCACGGTGGTGGAGGGGCGCGGCATCCGGCCCGGCCTGGGGATCCTGCACTTCGTCGAACGCCTCCATCCCACGCCCGCACTCGGCGGACACCCGCGCGAGGAGTCCCTCGGCTGGCTCAAGCAGAACGAGGGCCTCGAACGCGGGTGGTACGGAGGCACCATCGGCTGGACCGACACCTCAGGGCAGGGCGAGTTCGCCGTCGCCATACGCTGCGCGCTGGTCCGCGACAACACCGCCTCCCTTTACGCGGGCTGCGGCATCGTCGCCGATTCCGACCCGCAGGAAGAGTACGAGGAGACGCTCGCGAAGCTGCGCCCGATGCGCCAGGCCCTCGGGTTGGAGTGACCTCCGGCGCCTGCCTTCCCCCACCGGCCGGGCGCGGTCGGGCCCACCGTAGCTTCCCCGAACCCGAGAGAGAGCAGACCGATGCTAGCTGCCGTGTACCACGGGCAACGCGACGTCCGCGTGCAGGAATGGCCCGATCCACCGCCGCCGGCGGCACACGAGATCCAACTGGAGGTCCTGCGGGCCAGCATCTGCGGGACCGACGCGGACGAGTTCGCCACGGGGCCGCACTTGATCCCCCTCACCGCCCCGCACCCCGCCAGCGGCCACGTCGGCCCGCTGGTCATCGGCCACGAGATGGTCGGGCGGGTGGTGGAAGTCGGCGCGGAGGTCACCGGGTTGGCCGTCGGCGACGTGGTCGTGCCGGGTTCCGGCGTCTCCTGCGGGACGTGCCGGTGGTGCCGCGCGGGACGGACCAACCTCTGCGCCGGGTACTACACGGTGGGGTTGCACGTGGACGGCGGTCTCGCCCAGCGGGTGAACGTGCCCGCGCGCATCAGCCGTTCCGTCGGGAACTGCCCGGCGGACGTCGCCATCATGGCCCAGCCGCTCGCCGTCGCCCTGCACGCGGTACGGGGCACCGGGGCCGAACCGGGTACGAGGGTCGCGGTGATCGGGCTGGGCGGCATCGGCTCGCTGGTCGTGGCCGCCTGCACCGCGTGGGGCATCGAGACCATCGGCGTCGACGTCTCGACGGCACGCCTGGAGATCGCCGGGCGGAGCGGCTGTTCCCTCCTCATCGACGCGTCCCGGCAGGACGCCGCCACCGCGATCCGGCGGGCCACCCGCGGCGACGGCGCGGACGTCGTCATCGAGACCTCCGGCGTCCCCCAGGGCCTCGGAACCGCGATGAGAGCGGTGAGCCGCGGCGGCCACATCCGGCTGGTCGGCCTGCACCGCGACCCGTCGCCCCTGGACCTGACCAGGCTCGTCCTCGACGAGATCCGGATGTCGACGTCGAAGGTGCACATCTGTGACCAGGACCTGCCGGAGGCGCTCGCCTTGCTCGACGACCATCCGCAGATCGCCTCCACGTCGCTCGACGCGGTCATCGGCCTGGAGGACGTCGTGCCGGCCGGGCTGATGCGCATGGCGGCCGGTGACGCCGCCGGGAAGGTGGTCGTCAAGCCCTGACCCCACTCGGGGAACGGCCGGGCGGGTCCGGAGTCCCCGCTGCGCACGACGGGTGAAGGGCGCGGGGCGGGCGGCGTACGAGAGCCGCGGCTGCCTCTCCCCGCCGCCGGGGGAAGAAGGCCCGGCGATGCGCCCGGCCCCTCCTCGCGCCCCGAGCCGCTCGCCGCCCTTTCGGCGGCGAGCGGCTCGGGCCGTCCGCGTGCCCGCGCCGGTTCCGTCGGAGGGATCCACGGCCGCCGGGTCGGTGCCGGTGGGGCTCGGTCGGATTCGTACGGGCGCGGGGACGTCGTGGTGGCAGGTGGGGCAGGCGCCGGTCCGGGTGGTGAGGGGCGCCCGCGAGCCGCGGACGGTCCGGCGGGGGCTCGTTCCTGTGCCGTGCCTTCCGGATCCCGTACCGGTCGTCGCGGGGCGCGGAAGGCGCGGGCGGCGGGCGGACCCCGGGCGACGGAGCGATGCCGGTCCCTCCAGGCGCGGCCTTCGAAGCGGGCCGGTCGCAGGGCCTGTCACGGGGGCTGCCGCGGGGCCCGGAGGACGCGCCGGCCGGGGGTGTCCGGCGAGAGTCCCGTCACACGGACGGGGAACAGAGGGGGTTTCCCGGCAGGACGGGGGAACGGCCGGGGATCACCACTTCACCGAAATGATCATCAGCCGTAGATTCTCCGCATGAACACGAACACCGAGAACGCCACGGCCCCGACGACCCCCGCCGCGGCCACCCGCGCCGCCCACCCCGTGCTGCGCGTGCCGCCCGCCGCGCCCGCGGCGGCCGCCGCCTACTTCGCCGCGAGCCTGGCGTTCCACACCGACCCCTCCGACGTCGCCGCCGCCCTCGCCGAGGACGGCGACCCCGGGTTCGTCGTCCTCGACTCCCGCTCCACCGAGGCGTGGGACCAGGGGCACGTCCCCGGCGCCGTCCACCTGCCGACCGCGCTCATCCCCGAGCAGGCCGAGCGACTGCTCGACAAGGCCGTCCCGGTCGTCACCTACTGCTGGGGCCCCGGCTGCAACGGCGGGGCCCGCGCCGCCCTCGCCCTCGCCGAACTCGGCTACCGGGTCAAGGAGATGCTCGGCGGCTTCGAGTACTGGGCCCGCGAGGGGTTCCCGTACGAGACGTGGGAGGGCCGGCGCAGCCGGGACGCCGACCCCCTCACCGCGCCCGTCGCCGCCGGCGACTGCGGCTGCTGACCACGCGGGCGGGCCTCAGAGCCGGGACAGCTCGTCGACGAGGTCGTCCAGGCCGAGCGGGCCCTGGGAGAGCGCCGCCATGTGCCACTTCTTCGCGTCGAACGCGGCACCGTGCGCCTTGCGGGCGTTCTCCCGGCCCAGCAGCCAGGCCCGCTCGCCCAGCTTGTACCCGATGGCCTGCGCCGGCATCGACAGGTAGCGGACCATCTCGCTCTCCACGTACGCCGGCGGGCGGCTGCTGTGCCGCTGGAAGAAGTCCTGCGCCAGCTCCGGCGTCCACCGCTCGCCCGGCCGGAACGGCGAGTGCGCCGGGATCCCCAGGCCGAGGTGCATGCCGATGTCCACGATCACCCGGCACGCCCGCATCATCTGCGCGTCCAGGTAGCCCAGGCGCCGCTCCGGGTCGGGCAGGAAGCCCAGCTCGTCCATGAGCCGCTCCGCGTACAGCGCCCAGCCCTCCGCGTTGGCGCTCACCATCCCGACGGTCGCCTGGTAGCGGGAGAGCCGGTCCGCGACGTGCGCCCACTGCGCCAACTGGAGGTGGTGGCCGGGCACGCCCTCGTGGTACCACGTCGACACCAGGTCGTACACCGGGAAGCGGGTCTCGCCGTTGACGGGCAGCCAGGTCCGGCCGGGGCGGGAGAAGTCCTCGGACGGACCCGTGTAGTACGGGGCGGCGGCGCTGCCGGGGGGCGCGATGCGCGACTCGACGCGCCGTACCCGGTCGGCGAGTTCGAAGTGCGTCCCGTCGAGGGCGTCGATCGCCTCGTCCATCAGCCCCTGCAGCCAGACGCGGGTCTCCTCGACGCCCTCGATGTGGGTCCCGTGCTCGTCGAGGTGGGCCAGCGCCTCCCAGGGGCCGGCGCCGGGGAGGATCCGGGCGGCCTCCTTCCGCATCTCGCCGAGGATGCGGTGGTACTCGTCCCAGCCGTACGCGTACGCCTCGTCCAGGTCGAAGTCGGTGCCGTTGTGGTAGCGCGACCAGCGGGCGTACCGCTCGCGGCCCACCGTGTCCGGGGCGCCCGCCACGGCCGGCGCGTACACGTCGCGCATCCAGTCGCGCAGCTCCGCGACGGCCGCGGTCGCGCCGCGCGCCGCCGTGTCCAGCTCCACGCGCAGCGCGGAGGGCCCGGCCGCGGCGAACTCCTCGAACCAGCCGCTCCGGCCCCCCGTGCCGCCGCCGGACCACGCGGTGAGCTGGTCGACGAACGTCGCCGTCGCGCGCGGGCCGCCCGGCAGCCCCCGCTCCAGGCCGAGCGCCAGCGACTCGCGGTACCCGTCGAGCGCGGCCGGCACGGCCCGCAGCCGCTCGGCGACGGCCGCCCAGTCCTCCTCCGTCTCCGTGGGCGTCACGGTGAACGCCATGCGCACGCTGTGCGCCGGGGACCGGAGGTTGCTGACGGTGCGCAGGCCCTCCTGCGCCTCGTGGACGGCCAGTTCGGCGGTGAGCCGCTCCCGCAGGAGCCGCCCGCAGCGGCGCTCCACGTCGCTGTCGGCGCCCGGCACCAGTTCGGCCTTGTCGAGCCGGGCGAGCGTGTCACGGGCCAGGGAGGCGAGTTCCTCCTGGCCGGCGGGGGAGAAGTCGGGCAGGAGCGCGTAGCTCTCCCGTACGCCCAGGTACGTGCCGGTGACCGGGTCGAGTTCGACGAGGGCGTCCACGAAGGCGTCCGCCACCTGGCGGGGAAGAGCGCTGCTGGGGGGGATGTCTGGCATGGCCCCATCCTCGTACGCGGCCGATGCCGGCGTCATCTCGTTCGATCACAGTCGGCTGACAAATGAGCGCCTTGCGGACACCGTCGCCGGCCCGCGGTCCGCGGCGGTGGCGCGGGGGCCCGCGCGGTGCCGGTCCCGGGCCGGCGCGGGGTGCCACCGCCATGTGCGCCGGGTGGTTGTCGCGACCTGTGGCGAAGCGTCCGACCGGTCGGACGCGCCGGGGACGGGGCGCGGGGGGACGGGCCGCGCCCGGCTCGGGGAGCACCTCGCGCGGGCGCGCGGTGGGCCGCGGCGCGCCCAGGTGCGCCGCGGCCCGGTCGCTGCCGGTTTTTGGCCGGATCTCGCTGCCGCCGGGCCCTCCCGAAAGCGGCTACGGATGGTGAGGGGCGCCCTGACCGGCGCGGCCGGACTCCGTGGTCCGGTCGGTGTCCGAAGCGGGCCGCCCGTGCCTTTCGGCCGACTTGCGCCGTTCGGCGCGCAGGGCGTCGAGCCGGGCGGTGATCACCAGGGTGCCCTCCTCGATCTGGTAGTCGAGGGGCAGCCGCAGGGCGCGCATGGCGGCGACCATGCCCGTGTTGGACGCCTGCGTCACGGCGTAGACGCTGTCGCAGCCCGCCTCGACGGCGAGGCCGACGAGACGGCGCAGCAGCTCGGAGCCGATGCCGCGGCGCTGCCAGGCGTCCTCGACGAGCAGGGCGACCTCGGTCTCGTCGCCGTCCCACAGCAGGTGCCCGAGGGCGACCATCCGGCCGGAGGCGGTCTCGACGGCGAGGGTCCGGCCGAAGCGGGGGCTGAGCAGGTGGTTCAGGTAGCGGTCGGCGTCGGCGACGGGGCCGTGGTAGCGCAGCCCGAGGGTGTGGTCGGAGCAGCGGTCGTGCATGGCCCGCGCGGCCTCCACGTCGTCCTGGTCGGCGCGGCGGACGGTGATCTCGTCGCCCTCGGGCAGGGTGAGGACGTCCTGGCTGCGCGGCACCCGCGGCCCGAGGCGCGCGTCCAGCTCGGCCAGGGCGCGGGCCCGGGCGAACTCGCTGGGCGTGAACGGCAGGTACGGGCGCTCGACCGTGAGCACCCCGCCGTACGGGTCGCGCAGCAGCATCACCGTGTCGCCCTGCTCCAGGGTGCCCTCCACCGGGGCCGTGCGACCGCTGCCGCGGCCGGTGGGGGAGGCGGCGGGGACGGAGCGGATGGTGCAGCGGCCCAGCAGCTGCCGCAGGGCCAGGGGCAGTTCGGCGGCGTCGAGCGCGGTGCGGGTGGCCATGCCCAGGACCCGCGTGGGCGTGTCGACCAGGTCGTGGGCGTCGGCCCGCTCGATCCACGTGTGCGCGCCGCCCGCCGCGGCGATCTGCCGGGTCAGCGCGGCCGGCTGGAGCGGCGCGGGGGCGCGCAGCAGGAACTCGTCGACGGTCCCGTCGGCCAGCGGATGGGTCTGCAGGGTCAGGATGTCCACCCGCAGCTCCGCGAGCGCCCCGCACAGGGCGGCCAGGCTGCCCGGCTCGTCGCGCACGGTGGTCCGCATCCGCCACAGCACGGTCCCGGTCCGGACGGGCTCCGCGCCGTGGCCCCGCCCGGCGACCGGCGCGCGGTCCGGCGCGACCGGTGTCTCCGGGGGAGCCGAGGCCGGCGGCGCATGGCTGTGGCGACGCGCCCACCAGGTGTGGAAGGCGGCGGTGGCCACCAGGACCACCGCCGAGACGACGAGCAGGTACGGGCCGTCCGGGCCGTGCGCGATGGCGTTCGCGATCGCGTCCGCGACCGCCACGGCGGTGAACAGGGCCGCGAGCTCGACGAGGTCCCGCCGCCAGTGGTGCTGTCGGCGGGTAGGCTTCGCGGTGGTGACGGTCGCCGTGGTCGTCTGGGGCATCTGGGTCATGACAGCACTCTGACGCAGCGGTGTTGCGCGGTCACGAACGATGTGTGACTGACGGGTTAAGCATGCATCTGAACCCTTAAAGGTTGATTTTTACAGTTTTCGGTGCGGGGCACCCCACCCCTCGCGCGGGGCGCGCCCGGCTCGTGGCCGACGTCCGGGTGGCGCCCCTCCTTCCCGCCACCGGGCCGCCCGGCACGCCCGTCACCGGCTCCCGCGTCTGCCGGTGGGGGATGCCGTGCGGCGGCAGGGGTGGCCCGCCCGGGTTCCTCCGCCCGTACCGCGCGGACGGCGCACGGCCCCCCTCGGGGGACTCCGCCGTGAACGGGACCTCCACGGCCGTGCCGGCGCCCCTGTCACCCGTCAGACCCCGTCGAGGCGGCGGATTGGCCGCAAATACCCTTCGGTGACCGGGAGTTCAAGAGCGTATCGGCCACGCGGCGCCGTCATGTCGCCCACTCTGGCGACGATTGGTCTTGACCAAGGAGGTGGCCCGCCCTATGGTCGCAGGGATAGTGCAGGGACCTTTAATAAACAAAGGCACGGAAAGTCGTCCGGGGCACGGCGATCGCGGAGGATCAGGGTGGGGACCACGCAGCTGGAATCGGTGCCGGAGCCGAAGTACTGGCACCTGAAGACCGTGATCGGTGAGGCGCTCGACTCCGAGTTCCAAGTCGGGGAGATCCTGCCCAACGAGCGGGAGCTCGCCGCGCGCTTCGGCGTCGCCCGCGCCACGCTCCGCCAGGCCCTCGAACAGTTGGAGCTGGAGGGCCGCCTCCAGCGCCGCCGCGGCGTCGGCACGACCGTCGCCCCGCCCCGCGTCGGCGTGGACGTCTCCACCGCCCGGCACCGCTGGCCCGGCGCCGGCGAGGAGAGCTGGCAGGCCGTCGACTGCGTCACCGCGCCGCCGCCCGCCGCCGTGCTCCGCCTCCTGGAGGCCGACGACGCCCCCGACGGCGGCGCCGGCCGCCCCGTGTACGCGGTGCGCCGGCTGCGGGCCACGCACGGCCAGGCCCTCGCCGCCGAGCAGTTGTACGTCCCCGCCGCCTCCGTCCCCGGCCTCGTCACGTCCCAGTCCCTGACCGGCCCCGCCCTCGCGCGCGGAGTCCTGCGCGAACTGGAGCGGCTCCCCCTGGAGGGGCAGGACCGCGCCGTCGAGCTCGGCTCGGCCCGCGCGGACGACGCCCGGGAACTCGACCGCCTGCCCGGTGCCCCGGTGCTCGTCGTCACGACGCGCTACCTGTCCGGCGGCCGTACGGCGGCGGTGTCCCTCGCCACCTACCGCGCCGACACGTGCCGTCTGACCTTCGGCGACGCGGGCGACCTCCAGATCGCCTCCTGAGCCGCGGGCGGCGCCCCGCTCAGCGCCGCGCGGTGACCGTGCCCTCCACGGCGAACAGCTGCTCCTCGACGTGGTCCAGGGCCAGCCGGAGCGCACCCGTCGCCACGGCCGCCTCGCCCAGCAGCGACAGCTCCACGCGCGGCGGCCGCAGGCAGAACCGCGCCAACTCCTTCCGCAGGGGCGGCAGGACGCCGTCCAGGCCGGCCGCCCACCCGCCGACGACCACCATCTCCGGGTCCAGCGCCAGTACCAGCGCCCCCACGTCGTGCACCAGCCGCTGGGTGAACCGGTCCACGGCCGCCAGCGCCCGCTCGTCGCCGCGCCGTGCCCGCGCGAACACCTCCGCCACCGCCTGCTCGTCCAGCGGGTGCAGCGGCTCGTCCGTCGTCGACAGCAGCGCCTCCGGGGCCTCCCCGCGCCCCAGCAGGTGCAGCGCGCCGATCTCCCCGGCGGCCCCGCCGAACCCCCGGTGCAGCCGCCCCCCGATCAGCGCCCCGGCGCCCGGGCTCAACCCGGCCAGGACGAACACGATGTCGTCCGAGTCGATCGCGGCGCCCTTCCAGTGCTCGGCGACCGCCGCCGCGTTGGCGTCGTTCTCCACCAGCACCGGACAGTGGAACGACCGCCGCAGCCGCTCGCCCAGCGCCAGCCCGGTCCACCCCGGCAGCGCCGTGCCCAGCCGCACCGTCCCGTCCGCCTCGACGATCCCCGGCGTGCCCACGCCGACCGCCCGCAGCGTGCCGCGCGCCACGCCGGTGCGGCGCAGCACGTCCGCGACCGCCGCCCGCACCCGCTCCAGCCGCTCGTCGGCCGACGCGCTCTCGGAGACGGCGCGCGTGCCCGCGCCGATGATGCGCCCGTCGAGCCCCGACAGGAGCGCCGCCACCCGGTGCGGGCCGATCTCGATGCCCAACAGGTGCCCGGCCTCGGCCCGGAACCGGAACCGCCGCGCGGGCCGCCCTTGGCGCCGCACCTCGCGTTCCTCGGGGCCGGCCTCGACGACGAGCCCCGCCTCGATGAGCCCCTCCGTCACCCCCTCAACCGTGGGGCGGGAGAGGCCGGTGAGCCGCGTGAGGTCGGTGAGCGTACGGGCGTCACCGCCGCGCAGCGCATGGAGTACCACCGCGGAGTTGATCCGCCGCAGTAGCGACGGGTCCCCGCCGGTCAGCCGCCCCACCGTGTGTCCTCCCAGCTCGAGCCGCGTGTCTGCCGGATGGTACTCAATGCCGGGGCGGGCGGCGAGCGCGGGCCGACCGGGAGAGCCGGCACGGCGGAGTGCGCCGCGGCGTCCCGAGCCGCCCGGCGACCGCGCCGGCGACCGCGCCGGGGGCCCGCGGAGCCCCGGGGCGCGCCCCGGCGGTCACGCCCCGCGCCTCCACCCGCGGCGGGCGGAGGACGCGGATCGAGGACGAAGCGGTGGACGTCGACCGCGCGTCCACCCGCGGCGGGCGGGGGACCTGCGGGCCGTCGCCGTCACGAAGACGGACCGTCCGACGCCGCGACGCGCAGCCGGGCGTACTCCTCCGCCATCGTCTGCGCCGTCCAATGCGCGTTCAGCCCGCTCGGGTTGGGCAGGACCCAGATCCGCGTGTCGCCGATCGTCCGTTCCTGCGGCCCCGTCACGGCCTTCCTGTCGCCGAAGGCCACGCGGTACGCGGTCACGCCGACGACCGCGAGCCAGCGCGGCCGCAGCCGCTCCACCTTGGCGGTGAGCAGCCGGCCGCCCTCCCGGAACTCGTCGTCGGTCAGCTCGTCCGCGCGCGCCGTCGCCCGCGCCACGACGTTGGTGATGCCCAGCCCGTACGACAGCAGCTCGTGCTGCTCGGACGGCGCCAGCCGGCGCGGGGTGAAGCCGGACAGGTGCAGCACGGGCCAGAAGCGGTTGCCGGGCCGGGCGAAGTGGTGGCCCGTCGCGGCCGACATGAGGCCCGGGTTGATGCCGCAGAAGAGCACGGTCAGGCCGTCCGCGACCACGTCGGGGACGACGCGGTCGCGGGCGGCCTGGAGCTCCTCGGCGGTGAACCGGCGTGCGGCCATGTCAGAGGATGGCGCCCGGGGCGTAGGCGGCGGCCTCCGGGTGCCGCTCGGCGATCTCCCCGATCCGCGCGACCACGGCGCCCACCTGGTCGGCGGCCGCACCCGTGAAGGACAGCTTGTCGGCCATCAGCGCGTCCAGCTCCGCGCGGTCCAGCGGGATCCGCTCGTCCGCCGCGAGCTTGTCCAGCAGCTCGTTGCGCTCGACGCCCTGCTCGCGCATGGCCAGCGCGGACGCGACGGCGTTCTCCTTGATCGCCTCGTGGGCCACCTCGCGGCCCACCCCGGCCCGCACGGAGGCCATCAGCACCTTGGTGGTCGCGAGGAACGGCAGGTACCGGTCCAGCTCCCGCGCGACGACCGCGGGGAACGCACCGAACTCGTCCAGCACGGTGAGGAACGTCTCCAGCAGCCCGTCGAAGGCGAAGAACGCGTCCGGCAGCGCGACCCGGCGCACCACCGAGCAGGACACGTCGCCCTCGTTCCACTGGTCGCCGGCCAGCTCGCCGGCCATCGACGCGTACCCGCGCAGGATCACCATCAGGCCGTTGACGCGCTCGCAGGAGCGGGTGTTCATCTTGTGCGGCATCGCGGACGAGCCGACCTGGCCCGGCTTGAAGCCCTCGGTGACCAGCTCGTGGCCCGCCATCAGGCGGATCGTCTTCGCCAGCGACGACGGGGCGCCGGCCAGCTGCACCAGCGTCGTCACGACCTCGTAGTCGAGGGACCGCGGGTAGACCTGGCCGACGGACGTGAACGCGTGCGCGAAGCCGAGGTGCGCGGCGATCCGCTGCTCCAGCTCGGCCAGCTTCGACGCGTCGCCGCCCAGCAGGTCCAGCATGTCCTGCGCCGTGCCGACCGGGCCCTTGACGCCGCGCAGCGGGTAGCGGCCCAGCAGCTCCTCCAGGCGCGCGTACGCGACGAGCAGCTCGTCCGCGGCGGTCGCGAAGCGCTTGCCGAGCGTCGTGGCCTGCGCGGCCACGTTGTGCGACCGGCCGGCCATGACCAGCTCGCCGTACTCGGCGGACAGCTTCCCGAGCCGCGCCAGCACCGCGACGGTGCGGTCCCGCACCAGCTCCAGGGACAGCCGGATCTGCAGCTGCTCGACGTTCTCCGTCAGGTCGCGCGAGGTCATGCCCTTGTGGACCTGCTCGTGCCCGGCGAGGGCGTTGAACTCCTCGATCCGGGCCTTCACGTCGTGCCGCGTGACCTTCTCGCGCTCGGCGATCGACGCCAGGTCGACCTGGTCGAGGACCCGCTCGTAGTCGGCGAGGGCGGCGTCCGGGACCTCGATCCCGAGGTCCTTCTGGGCGCGCAGCACGGCGAGCCACAGGCGCCGCTCCAGCTTCACCTTCTGCTCGGGGGACCAGAGGACGGCGAGCTCGGCGGAGGCGTAGCGGCCGGCGAGGACATTGGGGATGCGAGGCTTTGCAGTCACGTGTACGGATTCTACTGGCGGTTCCTGCAGGTCGACGCCCCGCCCCGGTTCGTGCGTTGCTACGAGGCGCCTGTCGTCCGCGCCCCGGCCGGGCGGGGACGGCTATGCCGAGGGGCCGTTGTACGGCAGGAGCTCCGGGCGCTTCGGGGGGCGGCCGTCGCCGGACGAGCGGCCGGTCAGCCGCCGCCCGATCCACGGACCCAGGTGCTGCCGGGCGAACCGCAGGTCGTTCAGCCGCCGCTCCGCCCAGGGGCCCCGCACCTCCGGCGGCAGGGGTGCCCGCCAGTCCTCCTGGGGCTCCAGTCCGAGCGCCTGCCAGACCGCCTCGGCCACCCGTCGGTGCCCCTCGGCCGTCAGGTGGAGCCGGTCCACGTCCCACAGGCGCGGGTCGCCGAGCACGTGCGCCCCGTACAGGTCGACGACCAGTGCGCCGTGGCGCGCCGCCAGGTCGTCGACGTGCGCGAACAGATCCTCCATGCGCGGGCGGAAGCGTTCCAGCACCGGGCCGCGGCGACCGGGGCTGCGCATCAGCACGAGGCGCTTGCACGACGGTGCCAGCCGCTCGACGGCCTCCTCCAGCCGCGCGCGCACCCGGCCCATGTCACACCCGGGGCGCAGCGTGTCGTTGAGCCCGCCGACCAGCGTGACCACGTCGGCGCCCATCTCGGCCGCCCGGTCCACCTGCTCGTCGACGATCTGGGCGATGAGCTTGCCGCGCACCGCCAGGTTGGCGTAGCGGAAGCCGGGTGTCAGGGCGGCGAGACGACCCGCGAGCAGGTCGGCCCAGCCCCGGTACGAGCCGTCGGGCAGCAGGTCCGACATGCCCTCGGTGAAGCTGTCGCCCACCGCGACAAAACTCGTGTACGTAGCATTCATCTCCATGGCGGAGCGATCGTATCGCGGTGTGGGCCGTGCCCGGACGTTCGCGTAGGGTCGCTGGGGGCCGGGGCGGGAAGCGGCCGGAGGAGACGGCGGGGGAGAGGCGGGAGGGCCCATGACGGAGGCACTGGAGCGGGCGTTGGCCGATGCGCTGGCCCACCTGCTGGCCGCCGCCGGCACGCGCGGCGACGGGGCGTCCGACCCGGACGGGGCCGTGCGGTGGACGGAGCACACGGCGCGCGTCCTCCAGCGGCTCGAGCCCGCCGACCGGCGCCGCCTCTCCGGGCTGTTCCACGACACGGCCCGCCGCGAACCCGAGGGCGCCCGGCGCGTCGCGCTGCTGCGGCTGCCCGAGAGCCTGGGCCTGACCGGCGGCGCCCACGCCGCGTACTGCGACGGCGTCCAGGACCACATGGCGCGGTTCGTCGCGGCGGTGCGGGGCGCCGACCCGGCGACGCCGGTGCCCACCTGCCCCGGCTGGACCCTCGCCGACCTCGCACGGCACGTCGGGGAGGTGCACCGCTGGATGGAGCACCTCGTCCGCACGCGCGCCCCCGCGCGCGTCGAGGTCGAGGACGTCCCGCTCGACCTGCCCGGCGACCCGGCCGCGTACCCCGCCTGGCTGGCGCGGGGGACCGACGCGGTGCTGCGGGCCCTGCGCGCCGCGCACCCCGACACGCCGATGTGGTCGTACGGCGCCGACCCGCACGTCCGGTTCTACCCGCGGCGGCTGTTCTTCGAGACGGCCGTCCACCTCGCCGACGTCGAACTGGCGCTGGGCGCCGAGCCGCTGATCGCGCCGGGGACGGCCGCCGACGGCATCGAGGAGTTCCTGGAGAACCTGCCGTACTACGGCTGGGTGGCCGAGCCGACGTCCCGGCTCGGCCGCGACGGGGCGACCCTGCGGCTGCGCGCGGCCGACACCGGCGGGGTGTGGACGCTCACGCTCGGCGGGGGCGGCTTCGCCTGGCGCGCGGACGGCGACGACCCCACCGGCACCGGCGCCACCGTCACGGTCGAGGCGGGGTGCGGCGAGCTGCTGCTCCTGCTGTACGGCCGGTACGGCGCCGGGGAGCGCCGGTTCACCGTCACCGGCGACCGCGCGCTCCTCGACGCCTGGCTGGCCGCGACCCGCTTCTGAGCCGGAGCCCGCCCGCGCGCCGCGGCCTCGGGTCCGGCCGCGCGGGCGTCAGGAGGCCGGGCCGCCCACCAGTTCGCGCAGCACGTCCTCCATCGTGACCAGCCCGGCCAGCCGGCCGTCGTCGTCGAGGACGGCCGCCAGGTGCGTACGGCTGCGGCGCATCGCCGTCAGCACGTCGTCCAGCGGGGTCGCGGCCCGCACCCGGGCGATCGGGCGCATCGCCGTCACCGGGAGCGGCCGGTCGCGCGGTATGACGTCCAGCGCGTCCTTGACGTGCAGGTAGCCCAGGATGCGGCGGGACCGGTCCACCACGGGGAAGCGGGAGAACCCGGACCTCGCGGCGAGCCGCTCCACCTCGTCCGGCGTGGTGCCGACCTGCACGTACACGACCCGCTCCAGCGGCATGACCACGTCGCGCACCGGGCGGCGGCCCAGCTCCAGCGCGTCGTGCAGCCGCTCGGCGGCGCGGTCGTCGAGCAGCCCCGCGTCACCGGCGTCGGTGACCATCCGGGCCAGCTCGTCGTCCGAGAACGTCGCCGCGACCTCGTCCTTCGTCTCCACCCGCAGCAGCTTCAGCAGCGCGTTGGCGAACGCGTTGACCGTGAAGATCACCGGGCGCAGCGCCCGCGCCAGAGCCACCAGGGGCGGGCCGAGCAGCAGCGCGGTGCGGACCGGCTCCGCGAGGGCGACGTTCTTCGGCACCATCTCGCCCAGCAGCATGTGCAGGTACGTGGCCACCGCCAGGGCGATCACGAACGAGATCGGGTGGACCAGGCCGTGCGGCACGCCGACCGCGGCGAACAGCGGCTCCAGCAGGTGCGCGATGGCCGGTTCCGCGACGACGCCGAGCACCAGCGTCGCCAGCGTGATGCCGAGCTGGGCGGCGGCGAGGAGCGCCGAGACGTGCTCCAGGCCCCACAGGACGCTGCGCGCCCTGCGGTCACCGGCCTCGGCCCGCGGCTCGACCTGGCTGCGGCGTACGGAGATCAGGGCGAACTCCGCGCCGACGAAGAACGCGTTGAGGACCAGCGTCAGGAAGCCGATCAGCAACTGGACGACGATCATCGGCCGGCCTCCTCGTCCGAAGGACCGGCGGCGCCGGAAGTCCTTGAAGCCCCGGAGGCGCCCGAGGCCCCGGAGACCCTTGAAGCCCCGGAGGCGCCCGAGGTGCGCGAAGCCCCGGAGGAAGCCGGGTCCCGCGGGCCACCGGCGCCTCCCGCCTCCCCGGCCTCCCCGGACTCCTCCTCCGCCGCGGCCGGGGCGTGCAGCATGACGCGCGCCGCCCGGCGGCCCGAGGCGTCGACCACGTTCAGCAGCCAGCCGGCCACCTCGACGGTGTCCCCGGCCTCCGGGATGCGGCCCAGCGCCGTCGCGACGAGCCCGGCGAGCGTCTCGTACGGGCCCTCCGGGACGTGCAGCCCGATCGACCGCAGCTGGTCGGTGCGGGCGGCCCCGTCGGCGGACCACAGCGTGCGCCCGTCGGGGTCCTCGCCGGCCCGCGCCAGGTCCGGCGTCTCGTGCGGGTCGTGCTCGTCGCGCACCTCGCCGACGACCTCCTCGACGATGTCCTCCATCGTCACGACCCCGGCCGTGCCGCCGTACTCGTCGATGACGACGGCCATGGTGGCCTTGCCGTACATCCGGTCGAGCAGCCGGTCCACGGTGAGGCTCTCCGGCACCAGCACCGGCTCGCGCAGCAGCTCGACCACCGGGGTCCGGTGGCGCAGCTCCGCGGGGACGGCCAGGACGTCCTTGATGTGGGCGGTGCCGACGACCGTGTCCAGGCTGCCCCGGTAGACGGGGAAGCGGGACAGGCCGGTCGCGCGGGTGGCGTTGGCGACGTCCTCGGCGGTGGCCTGCACCTCCAGGGCGGTGACCTGGACGCGCGGCGTCATCACGTTCTCCGCGGTGAGCTCGGCCAGGTTGAGCGTGCGGACGAACAGCTCGGCGGTGTCCGGCTCCAGCGCGCCCTCCTTCGCGGAGTGGCGCGCCAGCGCGACCAGCTCCTGCGGGCCGCGCGCGGACGCCAGCTCCTCGGCGGGCTCCATGCCCAGGCGGCGCACCAGGTGGTTGGCGGTGTTGTTGAGGTGGCTGATCAGCGGCTTGAAGGCGGCGCTGAAGACCCGCTGCGGGGTCGCCACGACCTTCGCCACCGCGAGCGGCGACGAGATGGCCCAGTTCTTGGGCACCAGCTCGCCGACGACCATCAGGACCACCGTCGACAGCGCCGTGCCGATCACCAGCGCCAGCGACGAGGCGACCCCCGGGGACGCGCCGAGGTCCCGGAGCGGGCCGCTGATGAGCCGGGCGACGGAAGGCTCGGCGAGCATGCCCACGACCAGGTTGGTCACGGTGATGCCGAGCTGGGCGCCGGAGAGCTGGAACGTGAGCGACCGTACGGCCTTCAGGGCGCCGGCGGCGCCGCGCTCGCCGCGCTCGACCGCCCGTTCCAGCGTCCCGCGCTCGATCGTGGTCAGCGAGAACTCGGCGGCGACGAACGCGCCGCACGCCAGAGCGAGCAGCAGCGCCACGAGGAGCAGCAGCACTTCCGTCATCGGTTCACCTCCATCCCATGATCGGTCAGAGGCGGGAGGAACGCGCGATGTCGAGAGCGGGTCGTACTACCGGGAGGCTCGCCCATGGGCGGACGCTCACGCACCTTTCGCATGCGGTCGGAATCGTCCGCCCATGCTAAAGGAGCGGCAAAAGGGGCGTCAGGGCCGGTCCCCGGTCAGTCCGCGAGCGGCTTGACCCAGCGGCTCCACTGGGGTTCGGGGGCGTAGCCGGCCGCCCGCCAGGCGTGGTGCGCCAGTCCGTTGCGGTCCAGCACCATCGCGTCGGCCCGCCGCCCGCCCAGCCGCGCGAACCGCTCCTCGGCGGCGGCGAGCAGCGCCGTCCCCACGCCCCGCCGGCGCCGCTCGGGGTGGACGGCGAGCCGGTACAGGTGGCAGCGCCAGCCGTCGAACCCGGCGATCACGGTGCCCGCCAGCTCCCCGCCGCACTCCGCCAGGAGCAGGGCGCCGGGGTCCCGGGCGACCAGCCGCCCGACGCCGTCGCGGTCGTCGCTGATGCTCGCGCCCTCGGCCGCCACCTTCCAGAAGGCCAGGACGGCGTCCAGGTCGGCGGGGTCGGCGGCGCGTATACGAAGATCGTCCATACGGGTCATCCCATCACCGCGCGCGAGGCGGCGTCGAACGGATTCGGCCGCCCCGCCCCTTGCGGATGCTAGCGCCAGGACGCTAGCTTGGTGGGGTGGCGAAGACTCAGCTGAACGTACGGGTGGACGAGGTGACCGCCGAGGCCGCCCGACGCAGGGCGCGACAGCGGGGGGTCAGTGTGAACCGGTACATCGAGGAGCTCGTCCAGCGCGACGTGGGTGAGGCGGGCCGCACGTTCGTGGACGCGGCGGCCGACTTCATGAAGCAGTACGAGTCCGTCTTCGCCGACGAGTTCCGCGGCGACCCGGCGCTCGGGCCCCGGCCCCGCCCGGAGGGCGGCCGGTGAGGGCGTTCGCGCGCGCATGAACCTCTCCGTCGACCTCGCCTGGCTGCTGATGGTCGCCGAGCAGAAGGCCCCGGGCGACCCGCAGGTCGTCGACTGGGGCGCGCTCGTCGCCGCGGTCAGCCGACACGACGCCGAGATATTCGGCATCGCCGTCTACGACGACCCGCACATCCGCGCCGCGGCCCTGCTGCAACTGCTGCTGCACGTCCCGGCACTGGAGCACTCCAACGCGCTGTTCGCGTCGGCCGTCGCGTACGGCTACCTCGTCGCGTGCGGGCTGCGCGTCACGACCTCCCCGGAGCGGGTCAGGGACCTGGCGCGCCTGGTGAAGGGCGGCACGGCGGACATCCGCGACATCGCCGGCGAACTGGAGCGCTGGACGCTCTGACCCGGCGCCCGCCTGAGTACGCCGCGGGCCGGCACCCGAGTACCCCGGCGGATGCCCCGCGCCCCGCCGCCGCGGTTGCCTGGGCCCATGACCCGCGTACCCGCCCGCCGCCGCGTCGAACCGAAGCGGATCGCCCCGCTCGGCACGGCCCTCGCCGGCGCCCTGCTGCCCCTCGCCCTCGGCGTCCTGTTCGCCAAGGCGATGGCCGCCGACCCGATGGCCCCGGTCAACGCCCTCGTCACCGGCGGCGTCCGCGCCCGGGTCTCCCCGGCCCACCTGCGCGCCTGCGGGCGCGGCGGTCTCAGGCGGTACCGGACGCGGGCCGCCGCGCGACGCCCAGGACGGCCGGCGACGACGGCAGCGGAACCCCCCGCTCCGGAAGCCGCAGCCTCCGGTACGTGACGATCTCGAACCCGGCCGCCTCGATCCCGGCCAGCGGGTCCCGCGCCGTGCGGCAGCCCCCGAACAGCCGGGGCCACACCGTGGCGTCCACGCCCCGCTGCACCGCCGCCGCCACCCGCCCCCGCGCCAGGCCGTGTTCCAGGAACCGCAGCTCGCCCCCCGGCTTGAGGACCCGCCACAGCTCCGCCAGGGACCTGGGCACGTCCCGCACGCTGCACAGCACCAGCGACGCGACGGCGCCGTCGAACGCCTCGCTCTTGACCGGCAGCGCCTCCGCGGTCCCCGGCACCACGTCCACCGGCACCCCCGCCCGCAGCCCCTCCTCCACGGCCAGCCGCCGCAGCACCCGTTCCGGCTCGATCGCGACGACCTCGGACACGGCCGCCGGGTAGTGCGGGAAGTTCAGGCCGTTGCCCGCGCCCACCTCGACGACCCGCCCGGACAGCCCGTCCAGCAGCTCCCGCCGCACCTCCCCGACCCCGCCCTTCGCGTCGGCCACCGCGCTCACGCGCGCGTAGAAGCGGGCGAAGAGGGGGTGGTGCACGGCGTCCGGGCCGGCCTTCGTACGCTGTTTTGACATCGGGGACCTCCTCGGCGACATCCGGCGGATCAGGGCGGACAGGGGCATTGTGCCCCGCTCCGCGCCGCCGAGAGCCCGTCAGTCACCCACAAGACAGAACTCGTTGCCCTCCGGGTCGCGCAGCACCTGGAAGCGTCCGTAGGCGTCCCGCACGATCCCGCCGACCCGCACGGCGCCCAGGGCGACCGCCTCGTCGGCGGCGGCCGCCACGTCGCCGCCGTCCAGGTCCAGGTGCAGCCGGTTCTTCACGGACTTGCCCTCCGGGACCCGCTGGAACGCCACCCGTGCGAACCCCGGCGGGTCCACGTACGACCAGCCCGGCTCCCGGTCCACCGGCTCGCCGCCCAGCAGCCCGGCCCAGAACCGCGCCAGGGCGGCGGGGTCCGCGCAGTCGAACACGATCTCGCTGACAGTCGCTCGCATACCCGTCAGCGTAGGCGGCGGGCGCCCGGCCCCCAAGGACCGAAAGCGCCCGCCCCCCCCGCGCGGCGAGACCCCGGAGCCCGCGCCCGGGCCCCGTGCTCAGGCGCCCGCCGCCCGCGCGAACGCCCCGGCTTCCCACGTCCCGCCCAACGGCGGAGCCAGCCAGCCAGGCGCCGCCGCCCGGAAGGCCGCGGGGGCCAGGGCACCGGCCCCCTCGGGGACCGCGCCCAGCAGCGGGGCGCCCGCGGAGGCCGGCAGGTCCGCGAGGTTGCACCGCTCGGCCAGCCCCGGCGCCTTCGGCCAGCTCCCCACGACCACGCCCAGCGCGGTCAGGCCCCGCGCGCGCAGCGCCTCACCGGTCAGCGCCGCCAGGTTGAGCGTGCCGAGCCCCGCCGCGGCGACCACCAGCACCGGCGCGCCCAGCAGCCGCGCCGCGTCCGCGAGCGTGCCGCCCTGCGGGTCGTACCGCACCAGCAGTCCGCCCGCGCCCTCCACGAGCACCAGGTCGTGCTCGGCGGCCAGCTTCTCGGCCGCCTCCGCCACGGCGTCCGGCCGCACCGGCGCCATCCCGGCCCGCCGGGCGGCCGTCTCCGGCGCCAGCGGCTCGGGGAACCGGGCCAGCTCGCACCCGGTCACGCCGGACCCGGCGAGCCGTACGACCTCGTCCGCGTCGCCCCGCTCGCCCGGCCCGACACCCGTCTGCGCGGGCTTCAGCACGGCCACCGAACGGCCCGCGGCGCACGCCGCCGCCGCGACGGCGGCCGTGACCACCGTCTTGCCGATCTCCGTACCGGTACCGCTCACCACCACGACCGGCATGTCAACCCTCCCTCGCCGCCGCGCACACCGCGCGGCAGATCCGTGCCACGTCCCCGTCGCCCGTGACGTACGGCGGCATCACGTACACCAGGTCCCGGAACGGCCGCAGCCACACGCCCTCGCGCACCGCCGCCGCCGTGGCCGCCACCACGTCGACCGGGTGGTCCAACTGGACCACGCCGATCGCCCCGAGCACCCGCACGTCCCGGACCCCCGGCAGCGCGCGCGCCGGCTCCAACCCCTCGCGCAGCCCGGCCTCGATCCGCTTGACCTCCCGCGCCCAGTCCTGCGACAGCAGCAGGTCGATCGAGGCGCACGCCACCGCGGAGGCCAGCGGGTTGCCCATGAACGTCGGCCCGTGGGCCAGCACCGGCACCTCGCCGCGCGAGATGCCCTCCGCGACCCCCGCCGTGCACAGCGTCGCCGCCATCGACAGGTAGCCGCCGGTCAGCGCCTTGCCGAGGCACATCACATCGGGCGCCACCCCCGCGTGGTCCGCCGCGAACAACTCACCCGTCCGGCCGAACCCCGTCGCGATCTCGTCGAACACCAGCAGCACGTCGTTCGCGTCGCACGCCTCCCGCAGCACCCGCAGGTACGCGGGGGAGTGGAAGCGCATCCCGCCCGCGCCCTGCACCACCGGCTCGACGATCACGGCGGCCAGCTCGTCGGCGTGCCGGGCGACCAGCTCGCGCAGCCCGCGCGCGTACTCCTCCTCGTACGCGGCCGGGGGCTCCGGGGCGAAGACCTGCCGCGGCAGCACGCCCGCCCACAGCCCGTGCATCCCGCCCTCGGGGTCGCACACCGACATGGGCTGCCAGGTGTCCCCGTGGTAGCCGCCCCGCCACGTCAGCAGCCGCCGCTTGGCCGGGCGGCCGGCGGACCGCCAGTACTGGAGGCACATCTTCACGGCGACCTCGACGGCCACCGACCCCGAGTCGCTGAGGAACACGTGCCGCAGCGGGGCCGGTGTGATCTCCACCAGACGGGCCGCCAGACGGACGGCCGGCTCGTGGGTGAGCCCGCCGAACATGACGTGGCTCATCCGGTCGAGCTGGCCGCGCACGGCCTCGTTGAGCACCGGGTGGTTGTAGCCGTGCACGGCCGACCACCAGGACGACATGCCGTCGACCAGCTCCGTTCGCCCCTCGGCCGGTTCGGCCAGGCGCAGCCGCACCCCGGAGGCCGACTCCACCACGAGCGGGTCGATCCGGCCGGGCATCGGACCGTACGGGTGCCACACGTGCTCCCGGTCCAGCGCGAGCAGCTCGCCCGGCCCGTACAGCGGCTCAGGCATTGGGCGCCAGGTCCGTCCCGGCGCCCCGGCGGCGCACCGCCACCAGGTCCGGCCGGGCCCCCGGAACGGCCGCGTCCGCCTCCGCGGGCGCACCGGCCCCTGCCGCCGGGCCGCACGCGCCGTCGGAGCCGCAGCCGCCGCCCGTCCCGCAGCCGCCCCCGGCGGCCGCGTCCACGCGGTGCTCCGGCAGCGTCGTCGTACCGGCGCCCTCCACCTCGAAACCGGCGTCCGCGATCATCTCCAGGTCCGCCTTGCCGGCCTGGCCCTCGCTGGTCAGGTAGTCGCCCAGGAAGAGGGAGTTGGCCAGGTGCAGCGCGAGCGGCTGGAGCGTCCGCAGGTGCACCTCGCGCCCGCCCGCCAGCCGGACCTCCACGTCCGGGCAGACGAACCGCACCATGGCCAGGATGCGCAGCGCCCGCTGCGGAGTGAGGTTCCACTCCTCGGCGAGCGGGGTCCCCTCGAACGGGATGAGGAAGTTCACCGGCACCGAGTCCGGGTCCAGCGCGCGCAGCGCGAACACCACGTCGACCAGGTCCTCGTCGGTCTCGCCCATGCCGGCGATCAGGCCCGAGCACGCCGACAGGCCCGCGGCGTGCGCCCTTCGCACCGTGTCGACCCGGTCCGCGTACGTGTGGGTGGTCGTGATGTCCCCGTACGTCGCCTCGGAGGTGTTGAGGTTGTGGTTGTACGCGTCGGCGCCCGCCGAGCGCAGCCGCTCGGCCTGCCCGTCGGAGAGCAGCCCGAGGCACGCGCACACCTCGACGCCGTCGTTCTCCTCCTTGATGGCCTCGATCGTCTTCGAGACCCGGTCCACGTCCCGGTCCGTCGGCCCCCGGCCGCTGGCGACGAGGCAGACCCGCTTCGCGCCGCCCGCGATCCCCGCGGCGGCCGCCTTCGACGCCTCCTCCGGCTTCAGCCAGGTGTACTTGAGGATGTCGGCCTTCGAGCCCAGCCGCTGCGAGCAGTACGAGCAGTCCTCGGGGCACAGCCCCGACTTCAGGTTCACCAGGTAGTTGAGCTTCACCCGCCGTCCGAACCAGTGGCGCCGCACCTTCCCTGCCGCGGCCACCACGTCCAGCAGCTCGTCGTCGGAGGTCGCCAGGACGGCGAGCGCCTCTTCACGGGTCGGCAGCTCACGCCGCAGCCCCTTGTCCACCAGCGTGTTCAACAGGTCCATGGCGCTGATCCTGGCGTACGGCACACCCCGCGGCCAAGGAGGAACTCGACAACGCGGCCCGTCGCGGGTGTGTGGATGACCACACTCTGACCACGCCCCATCTTCGTTAGGGTCTGTGCGCTGCCTACAAAGGGGACCCAGACATGCCCAAGGACGCGCCCGGCGCCGCCGTGCCCGAGGCCCCGTTCGCCTGGACCGACGCCGAGGCGCGCCGCCGCGCCGCCGCCGGACTCGTCCGCGCGCTGCGCCCCCGCCCCGCCGACACGGACCTGCTGGACCTGGCGAGCAACGACTACCTCGGCCTCACCCGCCACCCGGAGGTCACCGCGGCCGCCGCCGGCGCCGCCCGGCGCTGGGGCGCCGGCTCCACCGGCTCGCGGCTCGTCACCGGCTCGACCGACCTCCACGCCGAACTGGAGCGGGAACTCGCCGCGTTCTGCGGCTTCGAGGCGGCGCTGGTCTTCTCGTCCGGGTACGCCGCCAACCTCGCCGCGCTCACCGCGCTCACCGCCCGCGGCTCCCTCATCGTGTCCGACGCCGGCAACCACGCGTCGATCGTGGACGGCTGCCGGCTCTCCCGCGCCGAGACCGCCGTCGTCCCGCACGCCGACCCGGAAGCCGTGCGCAAGACCCTGGGCGCCCACCCCGGGCGGCGCGCCCTCGTCGTCAGCGACTCGGTGTTCTCCGTCGACGGTGACGCCGCCCCGCTCGGCGCCCTCGCCGACGCCTGCCGGGAGCACGGCGCCGCCCTCGTCGTCGACGACGCGCACGGACTGGGCGTGCTGGGCGACGGCGGCCGCGGCGCCCTCCACGCGGCGGGCCTCGCCGGCGCGCCCGACGTGGTCGCCACGGTGACGCTCTCCAAGTCCCTGGGCAGCCAGGGCGGCGCCGTCCTCGGGCCCGCCCGGGTCGTCGAACACCTGGTGAACGCCGCCCGGACCTTCGTCTTCGACACGGGCCTCGCCCCGGCCGCGGTGGGCGGGGCCCTGGCGGCCCTGCGCCTGCTGCGCCGCGAGCTGGGTCTGGCCGACCGCGCCCGTGCGGTGGCGGCGGCCCTGCACGCGAGGCTGACCGGCGCGGGCCTCACCGCCGTACGGCCCGACGCGGCGGTGGTGTCGGTGCGGGCGCCCTCGCCGGAGCAGGCCCTGCGCTGGGCGGCGGACTGCCGCGCCGAGGGCGTCGCGGTCGGCTGCTTCCGGCCGCCGTCCGTGCCGGACGGGGTGTCACGGCTGCGGCTCACCGCCCGCGCGGACCTCGGCGAGGAGGAGGTCGACCGGGCCGTGGCGGTGATCCTGCGCACCGCGCCGTCCCGCTGAATCCGCTCGCCTGTCGCAGGGCTCACCGTATCGAGCGGCGGATAAACACATATCTCGGTAGATGCCTCCCTGTTGGGGCGACATGAGTGGCAGGCTGGCGCGGAGCACAGTCCGGGGCCGTCCCGACCAGGAATCCACGTCACGTCGGAGTCCGGCCCCGGTGGGAAAGGGACAGCGCCGCCATGGCAGACCATCAGGAAGCGTCCGTCACTCTGCCGAGCGATCCCGCCTCGGTTCCCGCCGCCCGGAGATACGTCTCCGACGTGCTCGCCGAGTGGGGGCTCCGCTCCGGCACCGACACCGCGGACGCGGTCCGGCTGATCGTCTCCGAACTCGCCACCAACGCGGTCCAGCACACCCTGGGCCTGTCGCCCACCTTCACCGTCGACCTGCGGCTCGAACGGGACGAGCGGCTGCGCATCGGCGTCACCGACAGCCACCCGCGCCGGCCGCGGCGGCTCCCCGCGACCGCCCAGCAGGACAGTGGTCGCGGCATGGCCATCGTCCGCTGGCTGGCCGCCGAGCGCGGCGGCCGGCTGTCCGTCACGCCGACCGGCGAGGGCGGCAAGACCGTGTGGATCGCCCTGCCCTGGGCCTCGCCGGTCCAGACCTGACCCGCCGGCGCCCGCAGCCCGGCGCCGCGCCCCGGTGTCAGCGCACGCGGCCGTACGAGACGGACCGGGTCCAGATGCGGTCGAGCTTCACCCACGAGCCGGTCTTGGGGGAGTGCCAGATCCTGTTGTTCCCGGCGTAGATCCCGACGTGGTACACGCCGCCGCCGCCGTGGAAGAAGACCAGGTCGCCCTTGCGCCGGCTCGACGCGGCCACCCGGCGCGTCTTGTTGTACTGGGCCTGCGCGGTGCGCGGCAGCTTCTTCCCGGCCCGCTTGTACGAGTAGAGCGTCAGCCCCGAGCAGTCGAAGCGGTACGGGCCGGCGGCCCCCCACTGGTAGGGGGAGCCCTTCTTCGACGCGGCGACCTTCAACGCCTTGCTGGCGGCGGCCGGCGCGGCGTGCGCCTCGGGGGCCGCGCCGGGGGCGACGAGCGTGCCGCCGACGGCGGCCAGGGTGAGGGCGGTCAGGGCCCGGGTGATCCGGGCCGACATCGGGTGGGCGGGGGAGGCGTCCGGGGAGGCGTCCCCGGGCGGGACGTGCGGGGCGGTGCGGGAGTGCGGTACCGGGACCTGATCCTGCGTCGCGGACATGCAGTACCCTTCGTCAACCCGCCTGTGAAGGATTGCCTGTCGGGTTCGGACAGGACGAAGATGCCCGGCCGCTGACGCGGCTTCACCCCGAGGGGAGCCGGTCCGCGCCGTGCGCGGTGGCCGCCCCGTACTGCTCGGGTCCTCCACTCCTGCCGATCCACTCGTGTCGACCAGTCGTCCGGACGGCGGCAGGACTCGGCGTCCGCCCGGACCGCCCCGCCGGGGTGGCGGGGGCTTGTCGTCGAGACGGATCTTTCCCGCAGGACCCGGGAATTCGGGGTTGCGACGGGGCGGTGTGAGTCTCGTCACGGCTGGTCCGATCGGGTGGACAGCGGCGTTTTCCGGCGGGTCGGCCGCGTGCTGCCGAGCCCCGTACCTGCGGCGTCGCGGCCGGAAGCCGCCCGGTGCCTACGCGCGGTCCGCAACTCGGCCCGCACGAAGTTCGTCCCTTCGTCTCAGCCGAACGGTCGAGCGGGGATCCCCCGGCCGGGTCTGCCAAACCGGTCAGGCCAGCGGGTCGTGAGGCACCGTCACGCGTCGGGTGCGCCGCTCGCCGTCCAGCGCGCGCAGCGCACGCGCCAGGGTCTCCGCATGGACCTCGTCCTCGCCCCGCTGGTGCATCAGCGTCAGCGCGTCGCGCAGCGCGACCGCCCGGCCGACGAGCGCCTGCGCCGCCCGCAGCGCGCCGTACGCGTGCGCGGCGCGGGCCGGATTGAGGCGTCCCAGCAGGTCGACCGTGTCCAGGTACGCGTCGACGTAGGCGCCCTCCGCGCGCGTGAGGGCCGGCAGGGGCGGGGGCTCCGGGGGGCGCACGGTCATCCCTTCCGGCCGTGGACCACGTGGTCCACGAGGCCGTGCTCCCGTGCGCCGGCCGCGTCGAGGAACAGGTCCCGGTCGAAGTCGGCCGCCACCCGGTCGCGTTCCCGTCCGGTGTGCCGGGCCAGCAGGTCGACGAGCAGGTCGCGTTGGCGCACCAGCTCGCGGGCGTGGACGTCCAGGTCGGAGGGGTGCCCGCGCAACGGGTCGGTCGGCCCGGGCTGCCGGAGCAGCACCCGGGCGCCGGGCAGGGCGGCGCGCTTGCCGGGCGCGCCGGCGGCGAGCAGCACCGCGGCGGTGGACTCGGCCCGGCCGACGCAGGTGGTCGCCACGTCGCAGGTGAGGGCCTGCATGGCGTCGTAGACCGCGGTCATCGCCTCGACCGGGCCGCCGGGCGAGTTGATGTAGAGGGAGACGTCCTGGTCCGGCGCCGCGTGCTCGAGGTGGACGAGCTGGGCCACCACGTCGTTGGCGGCGGTGGCGTCGACCGGGGTGCCCAGGAGGACGATCCGCTCTTCGAGGAGCTTGTCGTACGGGTCGAGGGCGCGGGTGCCTCCACGGGCGCGCTCGGTGAACTCGGGGAGGACGTGGCGGGCGTTCACGGTCATGAAGGAGACCTCCATCCGTAATGAATGTACAGAATGTACAGAGCCTTAGAATGGGAGCATGGCCTATGAGATTCCGGTGACGCAAGCCCGGGCGGAGCTCGCCGATCTGATCAACCGCGTCGTCTACGGCGGGGAGCGGGTCGTCGTGACCCGGCACGGCAAGCCGCTGGTGGTGCTGGTCTCCGCCGCTGACCTGGAACGACTCGAATCGGCGGCGGAGGCGGCCGGGGAGCGCGCCATCGGCTCCGTCGCGGAGCCGGGCGCCGTGCCGTCCGCTCCACGCGAACAGCGCCGGTTCGGCATCGCGGCCGAGCACCGCCCCCACGGCGGCTGACCGGCGCGGCACCGCGCACGCGCGAAAGCCGCGCGCCCCCGCCCGGTGCGGGCGGGGGCGCGCGGCGTCCGACGTTGGGTCAGCCGACGGGGGTGGGCCGCGACGCGGCGGCGGACGGGGACGGGCGGCCGGCCGTCCCGGCGGGGCCGCGGCGGGCGCCCAGGAAGACCAGCGCCATGCCCAGGGCCACCCACACCAGGAGGGTGAGGAGCGGGCCGCCGGCCGCGGCGCCGTCGAAGAACGCCACCGAGCGCAGCAGGGACGCGCCCGCGCCGGGCGGCAGCAACTGCCCCAGCGTCCCGGCCGGCTCCGGCAGCATCTCCGGCGCGCTGGTCACGCCCGAGAACGGGTTGCCCAGCAGTACCATCAGCACCGCGCCGACACCGATGCCGGGCGGCCCGATGAGTGCCGCGAAGCCGGCGATCGCGGAGCCGGTGGCCAGGACCGTCAGCCCCAGGACCCCGGCCTCGGCCGCCCAGTTGCCGTCGACCGTCCCGAGCCACGTGTCGGCGATCGTGGCGCCCACGACGCCCACCAGGAGCGCGCCGCCCACCAGGGCCGCCGCCGCGCGCCAGCCCCGCAGGCCCGTCAACGTCACCACGGCGCCCGCGGCGAGGCCCGCCAGGCCCAGCGGCAGGAGGCTCGCGACCAGCCCGCTGCCGCGCGGGTCGCCGGACGGGGCGGCCACCACGTCCGTGACCTTCACCTGCCCGTTCGGGCTCTGTGCGGCGGCGGCCTGCTGGAGCAGCTGGGCGACGGCCGGGCTCGCGGCCGACGCGACCAGCACCTCCGGGCCCTGGGCGCCGGCGACCAGCGCGCCGTATACGGTCCGGTCCTCGATCGCCGCGCGGGCGGCACCCGCGTCGGCGTAGCGGTGGAGCTCGAACTCCTCCCCGCGCTGCTGGAAGCCCTTCTCCAGTTGTGTGACGGCGCTCTCGGGGCCGGCGAGCCCGATGGGCACGTCGCGGGGGGCGACGCGCGCCGCGGGCCAGACGAAGGCCCACAGGGCGAGGGCGGCGAAGACCGGAACGAGCACCATCGCCGCGATCATGCGGCGCTGGGGCGTGGCGGACATGGGGCGCCTCCGGGGGCGAGTAAAGAGAAGGATCGTTCGTTTTACGTCTCTCAATCTCCTCCCGCACGGCTTCCTTGTCAAGAACGAACGTTCGTTTTATCCTTTTGATCATGGCTCGCGTATCCCAGGAACACCTCGACGCACGCCGCCGCCAGATCCTCAACGGCGCCGCGCGCTGCTTCGCGCGCAACGGCTTCCACGCCACGTCGATGCAGGACGTCCTGCGTGAGGCCGACCTCTCGGCCGGTGCCGTGTACCGCTACTTCCGCAGCAAGGAGCAGTTGATCGAGGCGATCGTCACCGAGGTGCTCGACGCGATCCGCGACACGTTCGAGTCGGCCGCCGCGCAGACCCCGCCGCCCGCGCCCGACGTCCTCATGGAGCGCGTGATGGAGGAGGTCCTCACCGAGCGGTCCGGGCTGCCCTACGACGGCGAGGCGAGCCTGCCGCGCCTGATGATCCAGGTGTGGACCGAGACCCTGCGCAACGAGACGCTCTCCGCCGCCATGCGCCAGGGCTACGCGCGCGTGCACGCCGCCTGGGTCGGCGTCGTCGAGGCGTACCAGGCCGCCGGGCTCATGCGCGACGACGTGCCCGCCGCGCACGTCGCCCGGACGATGATCGCCGTCGCCCAGGGGTTCGCCGCCCAGCAGGCCCTCTTCGGCATCGTCCCCGTGTCCGTGCTCCGGGACGGGCTGCGCGCCCTGATGTCCATGGGGCGGCAAAAGGCGAGTTAACGCATCGGAAAAACTTCTGCGAGAGAAGGAAATATCTCTCCGTCACAGTCGTCCCCGCAGGTCAACAGAGTGTTGAAGCCGGATAGTGTCCCGCTGCGTCCGGGACCGCGCCGGGCGGGAACTGTGAGGTGGAACCGTGCAACTGACCCCGCATGAGCAGGAACGCCTGCTCATCCACGTGGCCGCAGACGTGGCCGAGCGGCGCCGGGCCCGCGGAGTGCGGCTCAACCACCCGGAAGCCGTCGCCCTGATCACCTCGCACATCCTGGAGGGCGCCCGCGACGGCCGCACCGTCGCCGAGCTCATGGCCTCCGGACGCGAGGTGCTCAGCCGCGCCGACGTCATGGACGGGGTCCCCGAGATGATCCACGACGTGCAGGTCGAGGCCACCTTCCCGGACGGCACCAAGCTCGTCACCGTCCACGACCCGATCGTCTGAGGGGCCGCCGTGATCCCCGGAGAGATCCTGTACGCGGACGAGCCGGTCGCCGTCAACGAGGGCCGCCCCGTCACCCGCCTCACCGTGCTCAACACCGCCGACCGGCCCGTCCAGGTCGGCTCCCACTACCACTTCGCCGAGGCCAACCCCGGACTGCGCTTCGACCGGACCGCCGCGCGCGGACTGCGGCTGCACATCGCCGCCGGCACCGCCGTCCGCTTCGAACCGGGCGTCCCGGTCGAGGTGGAGCTCGTACCGCTCGCGGGAGCCAGGGTCGTACCCGGACTCCGCGGCGAGACCGGAGGCCCCCTCGATGCGTGAACCCCGCCCCCTCCTCGTCGACCGGGCCGTCTACGCGGACCTGTTCGGCCCCACCACCGGCGACCGCGTCCGGCTCGCCGACACCGACCTGCTCATCGAGATCGAGGAGGACCGCTGCGGCGGCCCCGGGCGCGCCGGCGACGAGGCCGTGTTCGGCGGCGGCAAGGTCCTCCGCGAGTCCATGGGCCAGTCCCGCGCCACCCGCGCCGAGGGCGCCCCCGACACGGTCGTCACCGGCGCCGTCGTCCTCGACCACTGGGGCGTCGTCAAGGCCGACGTCGGCATCCGCGACGGCCGCATCACCGGCATCGGCAAGGCCGGCAACCCCGACACGATGGACGGCGTCCACCCCGACCTCGTCATCGGCCCCGAGACGGAGATCATCGCCGGCAACGGCAAGATCCTCACCGCGGGCGCCGTCGACACCCACGTCCACTTCATCTCGCCGACCCTCATCGGCCAGGCCCTCGCCTCCGGCGTCACCACCCTCGTCGGCGGCGGCACCGGGCCCGCCGAGGGCACCAAGGCCACCACCGTCACCCCCGGCCCCTGGCACCTCGCTCGGATGCTGGAGGCGCTGGACGCCTTCCCCGTCAACATCGGCCTCCTCGGCAAGGGCAGCACCCTCTCCCGCGAGGCCCTCCACTCCCAGCTGCGCGGCGGCGCCCTCGGCTTCAAGATCCACGAGGACTGGGGCGCCACACCGGCCGCCATCGACGCCTGCCTCGGCGTCTGCGAGGAGACCGGCGCCCAGCTCGCCATCCACACCGACACCCTCAACGAGGCCGGGTTCGTCGGCGACACCCTCGCCGCCATCGCCGGGCGCACCATCCACGCGTACCACACCGAAGGCGCGGGCGGCGGGCACGCGCCCGACATCATCACCGTCGTCTCGGAGCCGTACGTCCTGCCCAGCTCCACCAACCCGACCCGCCCGCACACCGTCAACACCGTCGAGGAGCACCTCGACATGCTGATGGTCTGCCACCACCTCAACCCGGCCGTCCCCGAGGACCTCGCCTTCGCCGAGTCGCGCATCCGGCCCGGCACCATCGCCGCCGAGGACGTCCTCCACGACCTCGGCGCCATCTCGATCATCTCCTCCGACTCCCAGGCCATGGGCCGCATCGGCGAGGTGATCACGCGCACCTGGCAGACCGCGCACGTCATGAAGCGGCGCCGCGGCGCCCTCCCCGGCGACGGCAGGGCCGACAACCGCCGGGCGCGCCGCTACGTCGCCAAGTACACGATCAACCCGGCCGTCGCCCAGGGCATCGACCACGAGACCGGCTCCGTCGAGACCGGCAAGCTCGCCGACCTCGTCCTGTGGGACCCGGTGTTCTTCGGCGTCAAACCGCAGCTCGTGCTCAAGGGCGGCCAGATCGCGTACGCGCAGATGGGCGACGCCAACGCCTCCATCCCCACCCCGCAGCCGGTCCTGCCCCGCCCCATGTTCGGCGCGCACGGCCGGGCGCCCGCCGCGAACTCCGTCAACTTCGTCGCCGGCGCGGCGATCGAGGACGGCCTGCCGGACCGCCTCGGCCTCGGCAAGCGGTTCGCCGCCATCCGCGGCACCCGTGGCGTCACCAAGGCCGACATGCGGGAGAACGACGCCCTGCCCAGGGTCGAGGTCGACCCCGACACCTTCACCGTCACCATCGACGGCGACCCGGTCGAACCGGCGCCCGCGCCCGAACTGCCGATGGCACAGCGCTACTTCCTCTTCTGACCCCTCCCGCACCCGCCCGCACACGAACAGGGACACGGACGCACCACGATGAGCCGATCCGCACTCCTCGTCCTCGCCGACGGGCGCTTCCCCGCCGGCGGGCACGCCCACTCCGGGGGCGCCGAAGCCGCCGTCAGGGCCGGCCGGATCGAGGACGCCGCCGGACTGGAGCGGTTCTGCCGGGGCCGGCTGCACACCGCCGGCCTCACCGCCGCCGCCCTCGCCGCCGCGGCCGCCCTCGGGCACGACCCCGCCGCCCTGGACGCCGCCGCCGACGCCCGCACCCCCTCGCCCGCCCTGCGGGCCGCCGCGCGCCGCCTCGGCCGGCAGCTGATGCGCGCCGCCCGCGCGACCTGGCCCGCGCCCGAACTGGACGCGCTGGCCCGGGCGTTCCCGCGCGGCGCCCACCAGCCCGTCGTCCTCGGCACCGCCGCCCGCGCCGCCGGGCTCGGCCCCGAGGACGCCGCGCACTGCGCCGCGTACGAGGCGGTCAGCGGGCCCGCCACCGCGGCCGTACGGCTGCTGAGCCTCGACCCGTTCCGGGCCACCGCCGTCCTGGCCCGGCTCGCCCCCGACATGGACGACGTGGCCACCCGCGCCACGGCCGCCGCGGCCGGCGGCATCGACGCGCTGCCGGCCGCGTCCGCGCCGCTGCTGGACATCACGGCGGAGCAGCACGCGGCCTGGCCGGTGCGCCTCTTCGCCTCCTGACCCGGCACCCCCGCCCCTCCCCCTTCCCTCCTCCTCCCTTCCTGGAGCCGCGCCATGCACCTGGGCCACCCCCACGACCACGCCGCCGCCCCGGCCGTCAGCGCCGACGCCACCCGCCCCGACGGCAGCCGCCGCGCCCTGCGCATCGGCCTCGGCGGGCCCGTCGGCTCCGGCAAGACCGCCACCGTCGCGGCCCTCTGCCGGGCCCTGCGCGACCGGCTGTCCCTCGCGGTCGTCACCAACGACATCTACACGCGCGAGGACGCCGAGTTCCTGCTGCGCAACGCCGTCCTGCCGCCCGAACGGATCGCCGCCGTGGAGACGGGCGCCTGCCCGCACACCGCGATCCGCGACGACATCTCCGCCAACCTGGAGGCCGTCGAGGACCTGGAGGACGCGGTCGGGCCGCTCGACCTGATCCTCGTCGAGTCCGGCGGCGACAACCTCACCGCGACCTTCTCCAAGGGCCTCGTCGACGCCCAGGTCTTCGTCATCGACGTGGCGGGCGGCGACGACATCCCCCGCAAGGGCGGCCCCGGCGTCACCACCGCCGACCTGCTCGTCGTCAACAAGACCGACCTCGCCCCGTACGTCGGCTCCGACCTGGACCGGATGGCCCGCGACGCCCGGGCGCAGCGCGGCGACCTGCCCGTCGTCTTCACCTCCCTGACCGGCGAGGACGGCGTCGCGCCCGTCGCCGACTGGGTACGGGAGCGGCTCGCCGCGTGGACGTCGGCCCAAGCCGCGTGAGCGTCCGCGCCACCGCCCGGATCGTGGCCGCGCCGGGCGGCGCCCTGCCCGTCCTGGAGAGCAGTGGCCCGCTCGCGGTGCGCCGCACCCGCGCCCGGTGGCCGCACACCGCCCGGGTCACCGTCGTCGGCGCCATGAGCGCCCCGCTCGGCGGCGACCGGCTCGCCCTGGAGGCGGTGGTGCGGGACGGGGCGCGGCTCACCGTCGACGCGGCCGCCGCGACGGTGTCCCTGCCGGGGCGCACCGGTGAGGCCGCGCACTACGACGTACGGCTCACCGTGGGCGAGGACGCCGAACTGGTCTGGCTGCCGGAGCAGCTGATCGCCGCCCACCGGTCGGACCTGCGCATGCGCACGACCGTGGACCTCGCCGCGACCGCCCGCCTGGTCCTGCGCGAGGAGCAGGTCCTGGGCCGCACCGGCGAACCGTCCGGCACCCTCGCCGCCCGCCTCACCGTCCACCGCGCCGGCCGCCCCCTCCTGGACCAGGAGCTCGCCTGCGGCCCGGGCGCCCCCGACGGCTGGGACGGCCCCGCGGTCCTGGCCGGGCACCGGGCCGTCGGCCAGCTCCTCGTCGTCCGGCCCGAGTTCGCGCAGAAGCCGCCGGAGGCCCGGCTGCTGGGCGAGACCGCCGTCCTCACCCCGCTGGCGGGCCCCGCCGCCCTGGTGACGGCCGTCGCGCCGGACGCGCTGCGGCTGCGCCGCGTCCTGGACGAGGCGGTGGACGACCTCACCGGGCCGTAGGGCACGGTGCCGCTCGTCCGCGGTGGCGCTCAGCCGCCGTGTCGCTCGTCCGCCGTGCCGCTCGTCCGCGGTGGCGCTCAGCCGCCGCGTCGCCGGGACGGGACGCGCCGCGGGCCGGGCGCCGCGCTCCCGGCCGGGGCCGCCGCCTTCACCGAGGCCGCGTACTCGTCCACGTACTCCTGCCCCGACAGGGCGAGGATGCGGTACATGATCTCGTCCGTCACGGCGCGGACCACGGCCTTCTCGTTCTCCATGCCGGCGAAGCGGGAGAAGTCCAGCGGTTCGCCGAACCGGATCGTGACCCGCCTGATCCTCGGCACGACCTTCCCGGGCGGCTGGATCTCGAACGTGCCGACCATCGCGCACGGCACCACCGGCACGCCGGCCTTCAGCGCCATCACCGCGACGCCCACCTTGCCCTTGTACAGCCGCCCGTCGTGCGAGCGCGTGCCCTCCGGGTAGATGCCGAGCAACTCGCCCCGCGACAGCACCCGCACCCCCTCCCGGACGGCCGCCTGCCCGGCCTCCCTGCCGGAGCGGTCCACCGGGATCTGCCCCGCGCTGCGGAAGAACGCGGCGGTCAGCCGCCCCTTGAGGCCCGGCCCCGTGAAGTACTCCTGCTTGGCCAGGAACGTGATGCGCCGCTTCAGCACGGCCGGCATCAGGAAGTGGTCGGAGAACGACAGGTGGTTGCCCGCCACGATGGCCGCACCCGTCTCCGGGACGTGCTCCAGCCCCTCGATCCTCGGGCGGAACAACAGCCGCAGCAGCGGGCCGAGGAGCACGTACTTGAGCAGGTAATAGAACACGGGCTGGCTCCTCACGCTGCCGGACCGGCCTCTGGGACGCGCCCCGCCGGACCGGGCGGCACACGGAGGAGGCCCGGGGCATGTGCGGTCGCCACCACCTGTGATCACCTCTGATCGTACGCGGGCCGATCCGATGCCGGCCATGTCCGAAGAAGGATCGGGTCATGGGGACGCATACCCCGTGCCGGGCTTTCGTCCCAGCGGGCCGGCACCCACCCGGAGGGGCCCGGCCCCGCTCCGCGGTGGCGCCGCCCCCGGCCGCACGCGGCCGGGCCGCCGTCCGGAGGGACGGCGGCCCGGCGTCGTGGAGCGGAGGCGTCAGCAGCGGCCGACACTGGTCTGGTTGGCGACGAGCGAGGAGTGGACGTAGCCCTGACCCCGGTAGCTGTTCACCTTGAACCAGCGGTTGGAGGCGTAGTTGGAGTTCGGGGGGTAGACCCACTGGCTGTCCACCCAGCACAGCATGGACACGCCGGTGCCGTTGGACAGGTAGCCGAGCGACCCGCAGTCGGTGCTCGCGCAGGAGCGGAGGTTGGCGCCGCCGCTGTTGGAGGAGATGTAGCTGCCGGCCGCCTCGGCCGTCCCGGCACCCGCGAAGAGGCCCGTGAGGGCCACGGCCGCCGCGGTGGCCAGACCGGCCCGGGTCCGGAGGGTGGATACGCGCATGACGTCGTCCCTTCTGGAGATCGCGCCCCGGTGGCGCTCCACCAGGAAGCCAGCCGGCGCCCGCTGCCGGGAAGCGCTCAGCCGCAGGTCGGACAGGCCCGTACGGACGGCCGTACAACTCCGTACGGGCCCCGCCTCACCGACAGGGCGGGGCGTAGGCCGTGCCGGGCACCAGCCTCGACCACTCGGCGGGGGTGATCGCGGAACCGGCGCGGGAGCAGATCCCCTCCTCGGCGGAGGACTCCCGCGTGCTCCACAGCACCACGTCCGCGCCCGAGCCGCCGGCGGCGAGCGTGCGGCCGTCCGGGCTGTGGGCGAGGGCGTAGGCCTTGCCGCCGAGCGCGGTCAGGACGGCGTGCAGGCGCGGGCGCCGGACGTCCGCGGTGTCCCACAGCCACACCGTGCCGTCCGTGCTGGCCGCCGCGAGGCGCTGGCCGTCGGGCGCGAACGACAGCGCGTAGACGTAGCTGCCCGGCCCGGTCAGCGCCGGCCCCGTACGGGACGGGGCACCGTCGTCGCCGACGTCCCACATCCACACGTCGCGGTCCGCCGTCCCGGCGGCCAGGGTGCGGCCGTCCGGGCTGAACGCGACGGACATGACGTAGCTGCCGGGCCCGCGCAGGGTCGCCCGCAGCACCGGGCGGCGCCCGTCGACGCGCCAGACGTGCACCGCCTTGTCCACCGTTCCCGCGGCCAGCCACCGGCCGTCGCGGCTGAAGGCGACGGAGGAGACGTAGTTGGTCGGCTCGGTGAGTTCGGCCCACAGGGCGGCGCGGGCGGGGCGGGACGTGTCGAAGATCCGCACCGTGCGGCCCTCGCTGCCGACCGCGAGCCGCCCGCCCGTGCGGTCGAAGGCGACGGACTGGACGGTTCCGGTGCCGCCGGGCAGGGCCGCGCCGCCGTACGGGACGGGGCGGGCGGGCCGGGAGACGTCCCACAGGCGCACCCGGCCCTCGCGCTCCCCCACGGCGAGGGTCCGCCCGTCCGGGGTGAAGGCGAGCGCGCCGGAGTAGCCGGTGGCGCTGGGCAGGGCGGGGCCGACCGCGCGGGGCGCGCGCGGATCGGAGACGTCCCACAGGTGGGCGTCGCGGCCGGCGGTCACGAGGAGCCGCGAGTCGGGGCCGAACGCCACGGCGTTGGCCGTCCCCTGGAAGCCGCGCAGCTTCCGCGGCGGCATCTGCCACAGCCGTACGGTCCCGTCGGCCGCCCCCGTGACCAGGCCCCGGCCACCGGGCAGGAAGGCGAGGGTGGTGACCGGGGTGGGGTGCGGCAGGACGGCGGCGGGGAGCCGGGAGGGGGTGTCGTAGACCCGGACCTGGTTGTCCGCGCTGCCGGTGGCCAGCCACTGTCCGTCCGGGCTGTACCCGACGGCGTTCACGTAGCTGGCCGGCCCCTCCGGCACGGCGGGCGCGCCGCCCAGGACGGCCGGCCGGGCCGGTGCCCGCCGGGGGTGCGGGGCCGGCCACACGCGGGTGGAGCGGTCGAGGCTGCCGGCGGCCAGCGACCGGCCGTCGGGGGTGAAGGCGACGCTCAGCACCGTGCCCGTCGCGCCGGTCAGCGGGTGCGCGTACGGCAGGGGCGTGCCGGAGCCCGACGTGTCCCACAGCCGTACGGTCCCGTCGGCGCCGCCCGCGGCGAGGGCCCTGCCGTCCCGGCGGAAGGCGACCGTGTGCACGGGGGCCGGGCCGTCGAGGCGCACCGGCGCGGCCCCGCCCCCGGCGGGGCCGCGGGATCCCCCGGCGGGCCACAGGTGGACGCCTCCGTCGGCGGAACCGGCCGCGATCCGGCGCCCGTCGGGGCTGAAGGCCAGCCCGTACACGGCGGACTTCGGCCCGCGCAGGACGACCGGCGCCGCCTTCCCCGCCCCGGCGGCCGGGACCGGCTCCCACACCTGTACGGTGCCGTCCCCCGACCCCGCGGCGATCCGCCGCCCGTCGGGGCTGAAGGCGAGCGCGTACACGGTGTCCGCGAAGCGGGGCGCGCCGGAGGCGAGCGCCCTCGGCCTGCGGGGGTCCCGCACGTCCCACAGGGCGACCCGCCGGTCCAGCCCCCCGGCGGCCAGGAGGCGCCCGTCGGGGCTCAGGGCCACGGACTGGACGACGCCGCGGAACCCCAGGAGGCGGGCCGAGGGGGTCTGCGCCGAGGCGTCCATCAGCGCGGCCCGCGCCTCGGCGGTCGGTGCCGTCCGGTACGCCACCACGCTCAGCTGGGCGGCGAGCGCGCTGTCGGTGCCGCGTAATCGCTCGGCGTTCGCGGCGACCAGCCGGGACACCGCGACGGCCTGCTGGTCCTCCGCGTCCCGGCGCTGCTGCACGGCCACCCCGCTCAGCAGGGCCGCCAGCACCACCAGCGCCGACAGCACCGCGAGGAGCTGCCGCCGGTGGCGGGTGCGGCGGCGCTCCTTCTCCCGCCGCCCCTCCTCCGCCCGCCCGCTCTCGGCGAGGAAGGCGGCCTCACGGGGGGTCAGTTCGGGCGCCCGGCCGCTGCGCTCGGCCCAGGACAGGGCGATGGCGAGCCGCGCGCCGCGGTAGAGCAGGGACGGCTCGCGGTCCAGGGCGTGCCAGCGCTCGGCGTCCCGGGTCAGCTCCTGCCACACCAGGTGGCCGGCCCGGTCGGCGTCGATCCAGCGCCGCAGGCGGGGCCAGGCCGTCAGCAGGGCCTCGTGGGCGATCTGCGCGCCGTCGTCGTCGACGGTGACCAGCCGCCGGTCGACGAAGCGCTCCAGCACGTCGTACGCCTGCGCCGCCCGGGGATCGGCGGTGACGCCCTCCTGCGGACGGGGCAGCGCGAGCAGGCGCCGGGTGTCCGCGGTGTCCTCGCCGACCCTGACCATCCGCAGGAACAGGGTGCGGGCCATCGACTGCTGGGCGTCGGTGAGCCCGGCGAAGGCCTCCTCGGCGCTGTCGGAGATCGCGGCCGACAGCCCGCCGCCCGCGCGGTAGTCGGCCACGGTCAGCGCCGTGCCCTGGCCGCGCTCCCAGGTCGTGAGCAGGGCGTGCGACAACAGGGGCAGGGCCCCCGCCTCGTGTGCCGCGGTGCCGTCGCCGGAGGCGCGCAGGTCGGCCAGCAGGACGTCGACGAAGCCGTCGTCGACGGCGAGCCCGGCCTTGGCCGCGGGCCCGGTGACGACCGCGCGCAGCTCCTCCTCGGACAGCGGCCCGACGACCGTCTGGTCGTTCTGGAGGGCCGCCGCGAGCAGCGGGTGGGCGAGGGCGTGGCCGTAGAAGTCGGCCCGCAGGCAGCCGACGACGCGGACCCGCGGTCCGGCCAGGGCGTCGAGGGCGGTGAGGAACCGTTCGCGTTCGCCCGGGTCGCCGCAGACGGTGAACACCTCCTCGAACTGGTCGACGGCGACGACCACGCGCGCGTCGTTCGCCTCGGCCCAGGCGTGCAGCCGCGCGGCGAGCGCGAGCGGTTCGCGGTCGCCCCCCGGCGGGGCGGGCACGCCGGTGGCGGCGCGGACGGCGGCGGCCAGCGCCGCGGGCGGGGCGCTCCCGGGGGAGAGGACCACGGGGGTGAAGGCGTGGCCCGTGCGCAGCGCCGGGAGGACACCGGCCCGCAGGAGGGACGACTTGCCCGAGCCGGACGCCCCGACGAGCAGGTGCGGACCGGTCGCCGGGCCCCCGGCGAGCCGGTCCACGACCGGGTCGCGCAGCCGGTCCCGGCCGAAGAACCACTCGGTGTGCGCCTCGTCGAAGCCGGCGAGGCCCCGGTAGGGGACGACGCCGCGCGCGGTGCGGGGCGAGCGGGCGCGCCGCACCCGGCGCAGCCGCTCGTGCCAGTCGTCGACGTCCCGGGGGTCGTCCACCCCGCAGACCCGCAGGACGGCGGTGAACAGCGGGAGCGAACTGATGGAGGGCAGGCTCTGCCCGGCGAACCAGCCGCCGACGGTCGTGTGCGCGCCCGGCATCTCCACGAGCGCGGCGACCCTGCGGACCGTCAGCCCTGCTTTCTCCCGCAGCCGTGTCAGCTCGGCGGCGAACTCCTCGCGCGGTGTCGGGGGCGTCGGCGGCACCCCGGTCGAAGGATCTCTCATCCGGTCTCCAGGTGGGCGTACGGACGTGACGGGTGAGGGGGGTGACACCACCTTCCTCCCCGTACGCCGCGCCCGGTCCTGAATTCACCCTTCCGGAAGGTCCGGCGGGGCCGGGGCGGGCCGTCCGGGGCGGCGGCGACCCGGGCGCGGGAGGTGCCGATCGGGTGCTGACCGGCGGGCCGGCGGGCCGGAGCACCCCCGCCGGGGTATGCGGGACGTATGGGGTGGTTCCACCGGATGCACGGCTCGTTCCGCGGCTCGGCCGCCGGGCGCGGCTGGCGGCGCGGCAAGAACCTGGAGCTGATGCACCGGGCGACGGGCTTCGCCGCGCTCGGGCTGCTGACCCTCGTCCCCCTGCTCATCGTGGTCGCGGCCGCCGACCCCGCCGACGGCCAGGGCTTCGCCCAGTGGCTCGCGGAGGGCCTCGGCGTGTCCGAGGCGTCGCGGGACGAGGTGGAGCGCCTGTTCGCGCCGCCCAGTTCGGCCCTGGAGTCCACCACCGGGTTCGGTCTCGCCGCGCTCGCCGGGTTCGGGCTCACCTTCGGCGGGGTCGTGCAGACCGGGTACGAGAAGGTCTGGGAGCTGCCCCCGGCCCGCTGGCACACGATGTGGCGGCACCTCGTCTGGCTCGCCGGCCTCATCGGGTACCTCCTGCTGTCGTCGTACGTCGCCGCCCGCCCCGACGACGCGGGCGACCTGGCGTGGCGGGTCGCCGCGGCTGCGGCCAGCGCCTGGGTGTTCTTCTGGTGGTCGCAGCGGCTGCTCCTCGGCGGACGGGTGCCGTGGGGCGCCCTCCTGCCGGGCGCGGTGTCCACGGTGATCGGCCTGGCCGGGCTGTGGGTCTTCTCGCACCTGGTGTTCTCGCCGCTGATCGCGTCCAACGCGGTGGCATACGGGCCGGTCGGCACGGTCCTCGTCATCCAGTCCTGGCTGGTCGGCGTGGGGGTCGTCGTCTTCGGCGGCGCGCTCGTCGGGCGGGTGCTGTACGAGGAGCGGTGGCTGCTCGGCCGGGCCGCGCGGCGGGCGGTGCGGCGCGTCGCGCGGCGGCCCCCCGCGAAGTGACCGCCCGGCACCGGCTCCCGGCGGGGACGCCCCCGCCGGGAGCGTCCCGCCGACGGGGCGCCGACGGGGCGCCGGAGCGGCGGAGGGGTCAGGACGGCGGCCCCGGGCGCACCGCGAGGATCGCGATGTCGTCGTCGCTGTCGGCGCCCAGACCGATCAGCAGTTCGTCGCAGAACACGTCGAGCGGCTCGCGCGCCAGCGCGGCGGCGTGCCGGCCCAGCCGCTCCATGGCGCGGTCCAGCGACTCGTCGCGGCGCTCGATGAGCCCGTCCGTGTACAGCAGCACCGTCGCGCCCGCCGGGACCGCGTCCGTCGCGCGCGGGCGGGGCAGGTCGGGGTCCAGGCCGAGCAGCACGCCCGAACCGTCCTCCAGGAACCGGGTGTGGCCGTCCGCCGTCGTGAGCAGCGGCGGCAGGTGCCCGGCGGAGGAGTGCACCAGATCCCACGGCCCTTCCTCCGCCCCCTTGAGCAGGCCGTAGATGCAGGTGGCGGTGGCCTCCCGGTACAGGCTGTGGTTCGCCATGTCGAGGCGGCGCAGGACCGTCTCGGGCGGCTCCTGGCGGTCGACGGCGATGCCGCGCAGCATGCTCCGCAGCTGGCTCATGGCGATCGCCGCGTCCAGGTTGTGCCCCGTCACGTCGCCGATGACGAGCGCGGTGTCGCCGCTCGGCAGGACGAAGCTGTCGTACCAGTCGCCGCCGACCTGCGCGGTGGTGGACGAGGCGGCGTAGCGCGCCGCCAGCCCCAGGTACCCCACCTCCGGCAGGACGGGCAGCAGCGAGCGCTGCAGGCGCTCGGCGATGTTCCGGGTCTCCTGGTACAGGCGCGCGTTGTCCACGCCCAGGGCGAGCGCGCGCACCAGGTCGTCGACGAGCGGCAGGTCCTCCTCCGTGAACGGCCTCGCCCGGTCCGTACGGGCCACGGTGAGCGCGCCGATGATCTCCTGCCGGGCCCGCAGCGGGGCGACGACGGCGCTGTTGGCCCGGAGCCGGCCGAACAGCTCCCGGTAGTGGGCGTCCAGCGGGCTCGGGGGCTGGGCGGGCCGCGGGGGGTCGGTGAGCAGCAGCGGGCCCGCGCCGCTCAGCGCCCGGGCCAGCGGCCCCCGCGAGGTTTCGGACAGCGGCGGCAGCGTGCCCTCCAACTCCTCCAGGGGCAGCCCGTCGGGGTCGCGGTGGACCACGCGGACCCGCTCCACCCGCGCGTCCTCGGTGAACAGGTCCACCGCGCACCAGTCGGCCAGCCGCTCGGTCAGGATCCGGCCGGCCCGCAGCAGGCCCTCGTCCAGGTCCGTGGCGTTGCTCAGCGCGGCCCCGGTATCCGCCAGCAGCGTCAGCCGCTCCAGCGCCGGCATGACCGCTTCGGCGCGCGGCCCGGCGGTGCGTTCGGGGAGGGCCGCGGGGGGCGGCGCGACCTGCTCCTGCGCCACCGCGGGCCGCCTGCCGGGGCGGCGCGCGGAGGGGTCCGGCGCGGCGGCGCGGGGGGAGAGCTGGGCGACGAACACCGTACGGCCGTCCGCCGTCTCCTGGCTCTGGAGGAACAGGCGCACCGGTACGAGCCGTCCGTCGCGGTGCAGCGCGGGGAGCGGCACCGACCGGCCCAGGATGCGCGGCTCGCCGCTGAGCAGCAGCGACGTGAAGGCCGCGATGTGGCGTTTGCGCAGGTGCTCCGGGATGAGCGTGGTCAGCGGCAGGCCGATGAGGTCGTCGGCGTGCCAGCCCACGAGGTCCGCCACCGGGCCGTTCACCGCGATGATCCGGTTCTGCTCGTCGGCGGCGATCGTCGGGACCCTGCCGGCCTGGACGTGGTCGGCGTCCCACGGCACCAGCTCCGCCGGGCCGGAACCCGGTTCGCGCGGCACCACCGTCCACGCGGTGGGGTGCGCGCCGGCGAGCTGACCGGTGATCTGGTCGAACAGCCACGTGTGGAAGGCCCGGCTGCGCGGCAGCGCCGGCAGGGTGAGCAGCCGCTCGCCCCGCGCCGCCTCCTCCGCCACGTCGAGCACGTGGCGCAGGGTCTCCACCGCCGGCCCGGCGTCGGGCGGCAGGCCCAGCGACAGGGAGCGCATCTCGGCTTCGGCGGGTTCCCCGCGCAGCGCGAGCGTGACGCACGCGCTGATCACGTCGCTGACGTCGTGGGCGGCGGCGAGGTCCTCCGGCGGCACCCCGAGGTCCTCCCCGGCGGCGGCGGCGAGCGCCAGCTCCCGCAGCAGGACGTGCCGGTGCTGCTGCGCCGCCGCGTACAGCGCGCCGGGTACGTCGACGAGCGTCACCGTCGCCGCGGACCCCGGGGGCGGCGCGGGCGGCTCCCACGGGGAGGGCCGCGGCGCCCCGCCGGGCCGCAGTTCGAACCACACCGTCTTGGTGTCCCCGCCCGTCTCGACCCCGCGCCGGGAGGCCAGCAGGTCGACGAGTGCCAGCCCCTGTCCCGTGGCGGCGTACGGGGGGCAGTCCCGCGGCACCGGCACCCGCGACGGCAGACGGTCCCCGACCCGTACGCGGACGGCGCCGTCGACGGCCCCGACCGACACCTCGATCTCGGTGCGGGCGTGCAGCACCGCGTTGGTGACCAGCTCGCTGACCAGGAGTTCGGCGGTGTCCACGAGGTCCGGCGCGGTGTCGCCCAGGACGGCCCGCACGAACCGCCGGGCCCGCGCCGCGCTCCTCGGCTCCGGGGGGAAGGACCGCTGTGCCGGTGGCTCCGGGGCATTGAGGTCGCCCATGACCTCAGTCTGCACCAGCGGGCCCGGCCGCGCGGCCCGCCCGTGCCGCTCCCGGGGCAGACGGGTGAGCACGCGGCCCACCCGGCGAAACGCGCGCGGCGGCTAGCGGAGCCCCAGGCAGGGAAGCCACGCCCGGGACGCGCCGTGCGCGGCCGTGAGCAGGGCGGCCAGCGCCCCCGGCGCGCCCGTCAGCAGCTCCGCCGACCAGCCGGACGGCGCCGCCAGTGCCTTCGGCAGCCGCTCCTGGAGCAGCGCGGCGAGCCGTTCCCGCAGCCGGGCCGCGCCCGCGTGCCCGGCGTGCCGGGCGAACGCGTCGGCCACCGCCAGCACGCCCGCCGCGCCGTGACACAGCCCCAGCACGTCGGCGGGGCCGTCGCCGCCCAGGTGGAACCCCTCGTCGTACCGGTCGGCCAGCCGTGTGAACACGTCCGCCGCCCGGCTCGCCGCACCGGCGTCGCCCAGCGCGTCCGCCGCGTCCCACAGCGCCCACGCCACACCGGGCGCGCCGTAGCACCACGCCTGCCGGGCCACCGCGCCGCGCGGCGGCGCTTCCCCGTCGAGCCCGGCGCCCGGCCAGGCCGGCAGCCCCCGTTCGTCCTCGTACGCCTGCGCCTCCAGCCACGCCGCGGCCCGGCGCAGCGCGTCGCCGGCCGCGGGACCCGTGTGCCGTACGGCGGCGGTGAGCGCGGCGGCGACCCCGGCCGCGCCGTGGGCCATGCCGGTGTTGACGCGGCCCTGGAGCCATGCCAGGTGCGGATGCCCCTCGTACCCGTCGGTGCGCAGCCGCCACAGGTCCTCGCTGTCGCACAGGCCGGCGAGCCGGGCCCGGTACGGGAGGAGGTGGTCCGGTTCCGGGCTCGTGCCGGCGCAGTGCGCGAGGAGGACCCCGGCGGGGCCGAGCACCAGGTCGTAGTCGGTCAGCCGTACCCCCTGGCGGCGGCCGCCGCCCGTCACGGCGGCGGCGACCAGGCGGTCGCGGAGCCGGTCGGCGACGGGGTGGAGGCGCGGGTGGAGGGTGGCGCCGAGGCGCAGGCCGACGAGCGTGCCGGCCAGCCCGCCGTCGTACAGCCCGGGGTGGCCGGGGCCCCGGCCGGCGCTCCGCGTCCAGGCGGCGACGGCGTCGGCGGCCGCGCGCCCCGCCTCCGGGGGGCCGCCGAGGCTCGCCACGGTGTGGGCGAGGACGGGGACACCGGGGTCGGAGGGGAGCCGTGCGGCGCCGGGGCCGTCCGGCTCGGCGGCCCGGGAGGCCAGGTAGCCGACGGCGAGGTCGACCAGGCCGAGCGGATCGCCCGGGTCGAGGCGGACGCGGGGGGCCGGGGCGCCGGAGGGGGGGAGGGGGTCGGGCCGGTGCTGCACGCTGCTCCTCGGATCGCGTGTCCTCGGGTGCGGCGGAACCGCCCGGCGGACCGGGCGGCTCCTGTTGTACGGACGACTGCTAGAGGCAGGCGGCCGATCCACAGATGATGATCGTGCAGAGGACGCTGCAGCCCTCTGACGTGGCCTGCGCCTCGGGCAGGTCTGTCTCGGTGATGCGCTCATCGAGGTCGTCGATGAGGCTGTCCAGGTCGGACAGTTCCAGGGTTTCTGGCACGATATCCACCTTTCGTGTCGTTGCTTCTTCTCTGTCTCCTCATGAGGTGTTGACCGCCCCAGCAGTCCGCCGCCCCGGAGGGACGGTCGGGCCGGGGACGCCTGAGGGCGCCTCGTCGGGCAGCAGCGCGGCCGCGGCCTGCGCGGCGAGCTGCTCCGGACGGGCGCGGTGGGGGAGGCGCAGCAGGACCTGGGCGGCGACCGGCGCCCCGCCGTGCAGCGGGTCGCGCAAGGTCAGTCCGTCCGGGCCGGGCAGCATTTCGTCGACGAGCAGCTCGCCGCCCGCCTGCTGGGCGCAGAGCCGCTCGACCAGCGGGACGGCGGTCACGGAGTCCAGGTCGGCGGGGACGGGCTTCGCCCCGGGGACGGTGCGCAGGAAGACGTGGCGGGGGAGGCCCGCGGAGCCCCGCAGCAGCGCCAGCGCGCGCACCTTCGCCAGGGCCGTGTCGCGCGGGTCCCACAGCCGGGCGCGGTCCAGCCGCCAGGTCGCCGGGGCCACCACGAGCGCGCCTCCCGCCACCGTCAGCCGCGGCAGCCGGGCGTGCCCGGGCAGCACCTCCTCCAGGCCGTCCAGCCGCACCATCCGCCGGGTGGCCGGGAGGCCCGCCATGAGCAGCAGCCGCAGCAGCTGGTCGTACGGCGGCGCGGGGCTGCGCGTGGCGTGGTGGACCGGCACGATCCGTCGCCCGTCCGCCTCGGCGACGAGCTGCCCGTCCCGCTGCCGCACCGTGATCCGGTCCAGCGGCAGGTAGCGCGCCTCGCCGCCGACCGGGCCGTAGTACGGGGTCGGGTCCGGGTCGCCCGTCCACCACGAGGTGACGACCGGGCGCCGTACGGCGTTGGCGGCCCGCTCCGCGAGCGGCGGCACCAGCAGCTCCACGAACCGCACGCCCGTGCGCCGCTCCAGGTCCGCGAGGAACGCCCGGTACGTGTCGGCGGCCCCGTACCCGCCGTCCAGCGCCCGCATCCCGTCCGCGAACCGGGCGTCCAGCACCCCCGCCGGGGACGCCGTCTCCAGGACGGCGACCGGGGTCCCGGGCCCGCCGGCCAGGGGCCGCAGCAGGCAGTCGAACGGCCAGGGCGGCAGGGCCTCGTCGGCGGGCGGCGCGCCGAGCGCGTCCAGCAGCGCGTCGTCCAGGTCGACCTGCTCCTCGCCGGCGCGGGCCGCCAGGTGGTCGAGGAGCGCGGCGTACCCGGGGTCCTCGCCCGGCGCACCGGCCGCGGGCCAGCCCGTGTACCTGCGGCGCAGGACGGGGGCGGCGCCCTCGTCGGGGACGAGCCGGTCGGCGAGGACCTCGCTGACGGGCCGGGGTTCCGTCCCGATCGGCCAGGACACGGGCGCGTACCACTCCATCCCGGCCTCGCGCAGCGCGGCGACCCGCGCGGCGACCCGCACCCCGTCCCGTACCCGGTCGGCGGCCCGCGCGTTCACGACCGCGTCCGCCCGCCGGTACACGTCCACGAACCACGATCCGGCGTCCGCCGCGGACGGGAGCGGCAGCGCCCCGCCCGGCGGCGACCACGCCCCGTACCGCTGTCGGGGGGCCGCGCACACCTGGAGCACCCCCGAACCGGCCAGGTGCTGGAGGAACCCGCGCAGCACCGCCGGGTCGGCGGGCCGCGCGCCCGACACGGAGGCGAGCAGCGCCTCCTCCAGGTCCCCGAGCGCCACCGGTCCGTCCGCGAGCAGGGCCAGGACGCGGCCCAGGGCCCCGGTGCGCCGCAGGACGACGTGGCGCAGCCGCCCCGGCGCGTGCGGTTCCACCACCCAGCAGCGCAGCACCGCCGAACCGTCGGCCGGATCGCCCTCCGTGAAGTGCAGCGGCGCGGGCGCGAGCAGCGTCGACGGCGGGGCACCCAGCAGGTCGGCGGGCCCGTTCCCGGCTCGTACGACGTGGACGTTCTCCCCTTCCCCGAGGGCCACGCCGCCGAGGGCGCCGCCTCCCGCGACCAGCGTCCGGGCACCGCTCGCCCCGCCGACCGGGATCACGGCGACGTGGCCCGCCCAGCCCCGGGGCGTGGTCTTCGCGGCCATCCGGCCCACCACGCGCCACAGGTACGCGGTCCGCTTGCGCAGCTGCTTGCCCTGCCAGGACGCGCCCTCGGCCAGCCGGCGCCCCACGTCCTCGACGACGCCGGGCGCCGTCTCGGCCAGGAACGTCCGCAGCACGGGGTTGTCGCGGGCCGTCTCCCAGGCGCGGGCCGCCACCCGTGCCTGCTCGGCCGCGACCGCCTCCTCCAGCCGCCGCGCCTCCTCCCGCGCACGCCGTGCGTCCGCGAGCAGCGCCCGCGCCTCCGCGGCGATGGCCGGTACGGCCTCCAGCAGCCGGCAGTCGTCCGGGCCGGGCGCCTCCCCGGAGTGCAGGCGCCGCCGCAGCGCCAGTACGGCGCCCCGCTCGGCGGCGGACAGCCGCGCGTCCGGCACCACGTCGGCGCCCACCCGTTCGGCCAGCGCCCGCGCCCGGGCGGCCTGTCGCTCGACGACGCCGGCGTGCCGGGCCACCCGGTCGAACAGCGCGGGGTCACCCGCCTCCGCCCACGCGGCGCACGGCATGCCCGCGACGCGCAGCAGCGCGAGGGCGCCGATCGTGTCGGCCGTCATGTCAGGCCCTCCCGTCGTCGGCGAGCGCCTCGGTGAGGAGCCCCTGCCGGGCCACCGAGAAACGCCCCCGGTTCCAGTGGAAGACCGCCCAGAACGCGGCGGCCCTGCGCGGCCCGATCCGGGCCTCACCGGACTCGAAGTAGTCGGTCCGCCACTGCTCGGCCGTGGCGCGCAACGCGTCCCGGTGCGCGGTCACCCGCTCGCGCCACGCCGTCGGCAGTGCCTCCAGGCGGACTTTGTCCGACTCCTCCCAGTATGCCCGGATACCGGCCGCGGCGCGCTCCCGGTCCGCTCCGCGCACCCCGCCCGCCAGCCGGCGGCCGGTCCCCTCCCGCACCTCCTGCCACACCCCGCGGTGTTCCCAGCCGACGATCCCCAGCCCGTCCAGGACCGCGCGCAGCAGGATCAGCGACACCCGCCAGTCCGCCGGCGGGCGCGTTCCGGTGTGGTGGTCGAGCCACGCCCAGGTGTCCGCGGTGTGGAGCCGGTGCACGGACTCCATCGACCGGGCCCCGCCGAACAGGTACGTCTCCGGCTCGTACACGACCGGCACCGGTGCCGGCCAGCCGTCCCGCTCCCGGCCGAGCAGTTGTACGAGCTCCTCGCGCAGCGCGGCGGCGCCGGCCGGCTCGGGCGCGTGGAAGCGGACGCGCAGCCCCGGCGGCTTGTGGAGGAAGAAGAAGTCGTCGGCCGCCCCCGACCCGGTCAGCTCACGGGCCGTGTCGGCGAGCCGCCGGTACAGGGCGGGCCAGGCGTGCGGCCCCTCGACGGCGACGTTGACCTGCGTCCAGCCGCTGTCCGGCCGCCGCTCGTCGCACAGGGCACGCAGCCCGGCGGCGAGGAAGGTGCGGCGGGCCGCCGCGTAGGCGTCGCCGTCGGGCAGCAGGGGCAGGGCGTCCGGTGGGTCGGTGCGCGCGTCGCGAAGGCAGTCCGCGAGCAGACGCTCGACCTGCAGCATGCGGCCTCCTCGTGGGACGGTCCGGCGAACGGCTCCGTCGGTGTGAGCGGTCCGTCAACGTTGTGTCCACGAGGCAATCATTCGAAAGCATGAAGGGAATTAGTCATACGATCGGCGGATGTACGCGGGCGTACCCGCGTTGTGCGTACGTCCACTCCCGTGCGCCGGAGCCCCGGCACGCGACCGGGGCCACGGCGTGATCGCCGTGGCCCCGGGGCGGTTGCGCGTACGGTCCGGGCCGCCGGGCGGCCCGGACCGCGCGCCGGATCAGCGGTAGGTGATGTCCGACGCGGCGTAGCGGCAGTGGGTGCCGTCAGGGCCGCTGCCCAGCGTGCGCGGCTCCTTGCCCTTGTTGTTGCCCTCGTACCGGACGCACGGCTGGACCTTCCGCTTGCCGTCGCCGTGGATCCGGACGTTGCGCAGCGAGGCCGTGTCGCCGTAGTTGGCGTTGACGCCGACCAACTGCTTGCCCGGGACGGTCACGTCGACGTCGTTGACGATGATCGTCCGCTTGTACTGCGTGGAGCAGTTGCCGCAGCTGCGCACCAGCTTGCCGAAGTCCGACAGCTGGAACTTGGTGATCACCAGCTTGCCCGCGCCGTTGAACTGGAAGACCTTGTCGGACGCCTTCCGCGCGCCGCCGCCGTACACCGTGTAGACCGCCGAGGCGGACTTGCCCTTGAAGGAGGCGGCGTCCTCGCCGACATCCTCCCACCAGACGTTCTGCAGCGTGCAACTGCCCAGACAGTGGACGCCGTCGGCGGCCGGGGAGCCGATGACGACGTTCTTCAGGACCGCGCCGTCCTTCAGCGTGAACATCGGCGACTGGCCCTCGCCCTGGCCGCCGTCGCCCAGGGCGCCGCTGCCGTAGAAGCGCTGGAGCTTGCCGTCGTACGTACCCGACACCTCGATGGTCTTGGTGACCGGCTTGCCGCCCTTCGCCTCCGGCCACGCGGAGGCGGCGCCGGCGGGAGCGAGCATCCCGCTGCCGACCAGCGCGGCACCGGTGAGGCCGAGGGCGGCGAACCCGCCCACGACGGCGCGGCGACGGGTGGGGCGGCGGCGGTGCCGCGCCCGCGGCTGTGTCTCTGAACTCATGTGCGTCCTTGCATGGGGAACCACGTGCGTCCGGTGGTCGCCGCCACCACCGGAAAAGGTTGCCCCCCCCGGGGAGGATTCCCCGCCGGGGCTCACCCGTCGCCCGCGGCCATCAGCCCCAGCGTCGCCAGACCCAGCACGATCCAGGCGAACCACAGCCAGCCGCTGCTCCCCAACGCCACCGTGTACGCCGTCGTCAGGACCAGCGCACCGACGGTGACCGCCCCCATGGTCTTCGTGGCTCCGGACATCGCGCCCTCCTCACGGCCTCGAGCCTCGCCCTGCCATGGTCGCCCCCCACCGGGGGGCGGCGCTAGCGGCGCGCTCCGCCCCCCGCACCCTGGAGCGAGGCGAGGTACGCGTTGTACGCCTCCAGCTCCTTGTCGCCGTCCCGGTCCGCGGCCCGGTCCGAACGCTTCGCCGCCCGCTGCTCGGAGCGGTACCACTGGTACAGCAGCGCGACCAGCACCACCACGGACGGGATCTCGCTGAACGCCCAGGCGATGCCGCCGGCCGCGTTCTGGTCGGACAGCGCGTCGACGCCGAGCGACGCCGGCGGGTTCGCGTACGTCCCGACCATCGGCTCCGACGCCATCATCAGCGCGATCCCGAAGAACGCGTGGAACGGCATGCCCGCGAACAGCTCCAGCATCCGCATCACGTAGCCCGGCCGGTGCGGGCCCGGATCGACCCCCATGATCGGCCAGAAGAAGACCAGGCCGACCGCGAGGAAGTGGACCATCATCGAGATGTGGCCCGCCGTGGACCCCATGAGGAAGTCGAAGAGCGGGGTGAAGTACAGCGCGTACAGGCTCGCGATGAAGAGGGGGATCGTGAACGCCGGATGCGTGATCACCCGCACGTACCGGCTGTGCAGCAACATCAGCAGCAGCTCGCGCGGCCCCTTGCTGCCGCGGCCCGCGACGGGCAGCGCCCGCAGCGCCAGCGTCACCGGCGCGCCCAGCAGCAGCAGGATCGGCGACAGCATGCTGATCACCATGTGCTGCACCATGTGCACGCTAAACATGACCATGCCGTAGTCGTTCAGCCCCGTGCACATCACCAGCGCCACGGACAGCACACCGATCGTGAAGAACACCGTGCGGCCGACCGGCCAGGCGTCACCGCGCCGGCGCAGCCGTACGACCCCCCAGCCGTACAGCGCCAGCCCGAGCAGACAGCCCACCAGGAAGAACGTGTCCGGCGAGTACGCCAACCCCCGCCCCAGCGTGAACGGCGGCAGGTCCGTCGTCATGCCGTGCCCGCTGTGATCCATCCGGCGGCTCCTGATTCGTGCTGGGTTGTCCGGTTGCCGCACCAGAGTAGAACCGCCCCCGGCCGCGTCGGCGGCCGGGGGCGGTTTCGGCGCGCCCGCGCGGCGCCACCGGGGACTACAGGACGGTCTCCGCCTCGGCGTACCGGTCGGCGGGGACGGTCTTGAGGGTCTGCACGGCCTCGGCGAGCGGCACCATGACGATCTCGGTACCGCGCAGCGCGGTCAACATGCCGAACTCGCCGCGGTGGGCGGCCTCCACCGCGTGCCAGCCGAACCGGGTGGCGAGGACGCGGTCGTACGCGGTCGGGGTGCCGCCGCGCTGGACGTGACCGAGGATGACCGGGCGGGCCTCCTTGCCGAGCCGCTTCTCCAACTCGGTCGACAACTGCCGGGCGATGCCCGCGAACCGCTCGTGGCCGTAGACGTCCTTGCCGCCCTCGTCGAACTCCATGGAACCCGCGCGCGGCTTGGCGCCCTCGGCGGCGACGACGATCGCGAACCGCTTGCCCGCCTCGAAGCGGGCACCGACGCGCGCCGTCAGCTCGTCGATGTCGAAGGGCCGCTCCGGCACCACGATCGCGTGCGCGCCGGCCGCCATGCCGGAGTGCAGGGCGATCCAACCCGTGTGCCGGCCCATGACCTCCACGATGAGGACGCGCTGGTGCGACTCGGCGGTCGTCTTCAGCCGGTCCAGCGCCTCCGTGGCCACCCCGACGGCCGTGTCGAAGCCGAACGTCACGTCCGTCGACGCGATGTCGTTGTCGATCGTCTTGGGCACGCCGACTATCGGCAGGCCCGCCTCCGACAGGAGGTTCGCCGCCTTCAGCGTGCCCTCGCCGCCGATCGGGATGATCGCGTCGAGACCCAGCTCCGCGACGTGCCCGCGGGCCCGCTCCACACCGTCCACCAGGTGCGCCGGCTGGACCCGCGACGAGCCGAGGATCGTGCCGCCCTGGGCGAGGATGCCGCTCACCGCGTCGAGGTCGAGCTTGCGGTAATCGCACTCCAGCAGGCCCCTCCACCCGTCGTGGAAGCCGATGACCTCGTCCTCGTGGTCGACGACGGCGCGGTGCACGACGGAACGGATGACGGCGTTCAGACCGGGGCAGTCGCCACCGGAGGTGAGCACACCAATGCGCATAGCCCGAAATACCTTTGCAACGTGGGCCGACTCCCGGACCACGTCGTCCGGTCTGGATCACCCGCCACCCTACCGGCGCAAGGGGGAACCGCCGAACCGGACGTCCGACCTTTGGACGGACTTCGGAGGAACAGACGAAGGGGCCTCTTTTTCAAGCTCGTTCCGCCTCCGGGGCGCTTCCCTTTTTCAGGCTCGTTCCGCCTCCGGGGCGCTGTGAGCGGGTGTCGAGGCGGCGAACGTGCTCAGCGCTTCGCGCCTCCGCGCGATCGCCGCCTCGACACCCGCGCGCCCCTTCGGCTCCACGAGCGGTCCATGGGGGCACCCTCCCCCTCCCGGCCGGCAGGGGCTTGCGGTTCCATGCGTGGTGCGCCCCTTCGGGTTCACGAGCGGCCCAGGGGGGTGCCCTTCCCCTCCCGGCCCGCAGGGGCCTCCAGCCCCACGAGCTGTGTGCCCCTTCGGCTTCACGAGGGGGCCACGGGCGTGCCCCTCCTCCCGCCGGGCATCCCTCCGGCTTTGCGAGTGGGCCACGGGGGCGTCCCGGGGCCGCTCCGGTCCGTGGCCGGGCCGGAGCGGCGGGGGCGCGCGGGGCGTCGGGCTCAGGCGGGCTGGCTGGCCGCCGCGATCCGCTCGGCGCGCAGCGCCTCGTACCACCGGTCGTCCGTCGGCGGCAGCGCGTTCACGTCGAGGGCCAGCTTCAGCAGCAGGTCCGCGATCTGCGGGTTGCGCGCCATGACCGGACCGTGCATGTACGTGCCGAAGACCGTGTCGTTGTACGCGCCCTCCGTGCCGTCCCCGGTGCCGTTGCCCTTGCCGAAGACCGTCCGGGCGAACGGGCGGGCCGTCGGGCCCAGGTGCGTGATGCCCTGGTGGTTCTCGAAGCCCGTCAGCTGCGGCAGGCCGAGGCGCGGGTCGATGTCGGCGAGGACGTCGCCGACGCACCGCTCGCCCTCGCCGCGCGTGGAGATCACGTCGATCAGGCCGAGGCCGGGCTCCCGCTCGCCCAGGTCGTTGATGAACTCGTGGCCGAGGATCTGGTAGCCGGCGCACACCGAGAAGATGATCGCGCCGTTCTCCGCGGCCCGGTTCAGGCCGCCGTCCCGGCGCAGCCGCTCGGCGGCCAGCCGCTGCGGCCGGTCCTCGCCGCCACCGATGAGGTAGATGTCACCGGAGGTCGGGATCGGCTGGTCGCTGCGCACGTCCACGCGCTGCACGTCCAGGCCGCGCTGGCGGGCGCGGCGCTCGACGACGAGGACGTTGCCCTGGTCTCCGTAGGTGCTGAGCAGGTCGGGGTAGACCCACACCAGACGCAGACTGCTGTCGCTCATGCTCTTCCGTCCTTGGGGGCTCATGGGTCAGTTGCCGACGCGGCGGCGGACGTCCTGGAACGCGGTGTAGTTGGCGATCAGCTCGATCCGTCCGGGCGGGGCCGTCCGCACGGCCTCGTCGAGCGTGTCGCACACCCTGAAGTCCAGGCCGGCGACCTCCAGCCGGACGGCGAGGTCCAGCCGGCGGTCGCCGATCACGAAGATCGGATGACCGGCCAGGCGCGGGTAGTCGACGTCCCACAGCCACGACGTGTCCGTGCCGTCCGCGCCGCGCGCGTTGACGGAGAGGATGACCGGCGTCGGCGGCCGGTCGATGAGCGAGAACGTCTCCAGCCAGCCGGCCGGGTTCTTCGCCAGCAGCAGCCGCACGTCACGGCCCAGGAAGGAGACCACGTCGTACCGGCCCGCGACGGCCTGCACCTGGTACATCCGCTCCAGCGCGACCTGCGGCGGGACGCCGAACACGGCGGCGACGGCGGCGGAGGTCGCGGCGTTCGCCCTGTTGGCGCGGCCCGGCAACTGGAGGTGGATCGGCCAGGCGGAACCGTTCGGGTCGAGGACGTGGTCGCCGCTGAGCGCCCACGTGGGGGCGGGGCGGCGGAAGCCGCACTCGCCGCAGAACCAGTCGTCGCCGGGGCGCTGCATCACGCCGCCGCACGCCGGGCACGACCAGGCGTCGTCCTTCCACTCCTGGCCGGCCGCCACCCACACCACGTGGGGGGAGGAGGAGGCGGCCCACACGACGAGCGGGTCGTCGGCGTTGGCGACGACCACGGCCTTCGTGCCGGCGAGGCCCTCGCGCCACTTCTCGGCGAGCATCCGGGTCTCCGCGGCGCGGTCCAACTGGTCCCGGGAGAGGTTGAGCAGCGCGATCGCCTTGGGTTCGGTGTCCCGGGCCACGCCCGCGAGGTACTTCTCGTCCACCTCGATGACGCCGTACTTCGAGTCCGTCCCGCCGGCCAGCGCGGAGGTGATGCCCGCGGGCATGTTCGCGCCGAGCGCGTTCGAGACGACCGGGCCGCTGGCGCGCAGCGCCTCGGCGATGAGACGGGTCGTGGTGGTCTTGCCGTTGGTCGCCGACACGAGGACGACGTCCAGGTGCTGCGCGAGCCGGCCCAGAAGGTCGGGGTCGAGCTTGAGCGCCACCCGGCCGCCGATCACCGATCCGCTGCCGCGTCCCGCCGCGCGAGACACCGCCGCCGCGGCCTTGCCCGCCGTCACGGCCAGCTTGGCGCGCGGCGACAGCGGCTCCGAGTTGCCTGCCATCGTCCTTGTTCCTCCTAGCGTGGGTCGCCTCAGCCTATCGAGATCCGGTCGCCGCCCCGAACCCCGCCACCTGCCCGAGGGCAGGTCGTGGGCCTGAACGTACGCTGAACGCCATGCGAAACCGGCCGATCCCCGGCAGTTCCGGCGCCGTGCGGGCGATGAGCCTGCTCGGCTCGCCCGTGCTGCACGCCCCCTGCGAGACCGTCACCGACTTCGGGCCGTCCCTGGCCCGCCTGGTGGAGGACATGTTCGCCACGATGTACGCGGCGAACGGCGTCGGCCTCGCGGCGAACCAGATCGGGGTGGGCCTGCGCGTCTTCGTCTACGACTGCCCGGACGACGAGGACGTCCGGCACCTCGGGCACGTCGTCAACCCGCGCCTGGTGGAGGCCGACGGGGTGGCCGTGCGCGGCCCGGAGGGCTGCCTGTCGCTGCCCGGCCTGGAGGCCGGGACGGAACGGTACGACCGGGCCGTGGTCGAGGGCGTCGACGTGCGGGGCGAGCCGGTGCGGGTGGAGGGCACCGGGTTCTTCGCCCGCTGCCTCCAGCACGAGTGCGACCACCTGGACGGCCTGGTGTACCCGGACCGCCTGGGCGGCTGGCGCCGCGCGAGGGTCCTGCGCAGGGCGCGCCGCGCCCCGTGGGGGCGCCGGAGCTGACGGGGCGTCGGCGTACGGGGCGGCCGTACCGCTCAGAACCGGGGGCCGTCCGCGCGGTCGTCCGCCTCGGCGAGGCGGCCCCACAGGAGGTCGGCCAGCGCCGACACGAGCGCGGCCCGGCCGCAGGGCCGTTCGCCCAGCCACCAGTCGCCCGCCGCGTGCATCATGCCGACGATGCCGTGCCCCCACACCCGCGCCAGGGCCTCCCCGCCCTCGCCCAGGTCGACGCGCTCGGCGATGACCTCGGCGAGCTCCTCGCCCATGCGGCGCAGCAGCGGCGCCGAGTGCCGACCCACGTCGAACCCGTGCTCCGGCTGCTGGCCGGCGTCCTCGGCGGGGTGCATCAGGAACCGGTACACCTGCGGGCGCGCCTCGATCGCGGCGAGGTACGTGTCGAGGGTCGCCTCGACGCGCCGCCGGCGGTCGGCCGGGGCGTCGAGCGCGGCGCGCAGCGCGCCGAGCAGGGCGTCGGTGTGCCGCTTGGCGAGGGCCCGGTACAGCCCGCCCTTGTCGCCGAAGTGGCGGTAGAGGATCGGCTTGGTGATGCCGGCCTCGGCGGCGATGGTGTTCATGGACGCCCGCGGCCCGTCGCGCAGGACCACGCGGTCCGCCGCCTCGAGCAGTTCGCGCCGCCGCTGTTCGGCTGCGCGCTGCTGCTCGGTCCGGTGTGTGGTGTCCATAGCGTCTCTCCCCGCCCGTCGATGTTCCTTGAGGCCAGCGCAACGTAACACCGACCCGGCGCGGGCTGCCGGTTGACAGCCGCTACTTACCGGTAACAGACTTCCGTTACCGTTAGTAACATGCGCATGTCCGCCGGGAGGGAACCATGGCCGAGTTCACACTCGAGCTGAACGACGACCAGAGGCAGGTCCGTGACTGGCTGCACGGATTCGCCAAGGACGTGATCCGCCCGGCCGCCGCGGAGTGGGACGAGCGCGAGGAGACCCCCTGGCCGGTCATCCAGGAGGCCGCCAAGGTCGGCATCTACTCCCTCGACTTCTACGCCCAGCAGTTCTTCGACCCCACGGGCCTCGGCATCCCCGTGGCGATGGAGGAGCTGTTCTGGGGCGACGCGGGCATCGCCCTGTCCATCGTCGGCACCGGCCTCGCCGCGGTGGGCGTCCTCGCCAACGGCACCGAGGAACAGATCGGCACCTGGATCCCCCAGATGTACGGCACCCCCGAGGACGTGAAGGTCGCCGCGTTCTGCTCCTCCGAGCCCGACGCCGGCTCGGACGTCGCCGCCATGCGGACGCGCGCGGTGTACGACGAGGCGAAGGACGAGTGGGTCCTCGACGGCACCAAGACCTGGGCCACCAACGGCGGCATCGCGGGCGTCCACGTCGTCGTGGCCGTCGTCGACCCGGAGCTCGGCTCCAAGGGCCACGCCTCCTTCATCGTCCCGCCCGGCACCCCCGGACTGTCGCAGGGCCAGAAGTTCAAGAAGCACGGCATCCGGGCCTCCCACACGGCGGAGGTGGTCCTGAAGGGCGTCCGCGTCCCCGGCTCGTGCCTGCTCGGCGGCAAGGACAAGCTGGACGAGCGCCTGGCCCGCGCGCGCGAGAAGGCCCGCAAGGGCGGTGAACGCGTCAAGAACGCGGCGATGGCCACCTTCGAGGCGTCCCGCCCGGCGGTCGGCGCGATGGCCGTCGGCACGGCCCGCGCCGCCTACGAGGTCGCCCTCGACTACGCCACGACGCGCCACCAGTTCGGCCGCCCGATCATCGACAACCAGGGCGTCGCCTTCCAACTCGCCGACATGCGCACCCGGATCGACGCGGCCCGCCTCCTCGTGTGGCGCGCCTCCTGGATGGCCACGACGGGCAAGCCCTTCACCTCCGCGGAGGGCTCCATGTCGAAGCTGTACGCCAGCGAGGTCGCCAAGGAGGTCACGGCCCAGGCCGTCCAGATCCTCGGCGGCAACGGCTACACCCGCGAGTACCCGGTCGAGCGCATGCACCGCGACGCCGCGATCTACACCATCTTCGAGGGCACGAGCGAGATCCAGCGCCTCGTCATCGCCCGCACCCTGTCGGGCGTCCCGATCCGCTGACCGCTGACCGCTGACCGCTGACCGCTGACCGCTGACCGCTGACCGCCGGCCCGGGCCCCGGCGCCCGGGCGGGCGCGCACGCCCGGCCCGAGCACCGCGCCGGACGGTGGCGCGGAACCGGGCCGGGCGGTGGCGCCGGGCCGCGTCAGGCGGGGAGCCGCGCCTCGATCGCGGCGACCAGCTCGGGGGCGTCCGGCTCCGTGCGCGGCCGGAAGCGGGTGACCTCGCCCCCCGGCGCGACCAGGAACTTCTCGAAGTTCCACTGCACGTCGCCCGCCTCGCCGTCCGCGTCCGCGACCCGCGTCAGCTCCGCGTACAGCGGGTGCCGGCCGGGCCCGTTCACGTCCGTCTTCTCCAGCAGCGGGAACGTCACCCCGTACGTCGTCGAGCAGAACGTCCGGATCTCCTCCGCGCTGCCCGGCTCCTGCCCGCCGAACTGGTTGCACGGCACGCCCAGCACGGTCAGGCCGCGCTCGCCGTACTGCTGCTGGAGCTTCTCCAGCCCGGCGTACTGCGGCGTCAGGCCGCACCGCGACGCCACGTTCACCACCAGCACCGCCCGGTCCCGGTACTCCGCCAGGCTCAGCGGCTCGCCGGACAGGGTGCGCAGCGGGATGTCGTACAGGCTCATCGGCCACTCCTCGTCGTCGTCGGATCAGACGACAGGGTAGACAGGTACACGTGAACGACCAGCCACTTCCGGACCGCGCCCCCGAGGAACCGGCCCCCGAGTCGACCGTCCGGCCGCCCGTGCGGTGCCGGCTGTGCGGACGCCCGCTGACCGGCCGCGCCTCGCGCCGCACCGGCCTCGGCCCGGCGTGCGACGCGAAGCTGCACCCGGACCGGCCCGACGTCCGCCCCCGCCGCCACGACGTGGAACAGGAGCCCCTCTTCTAGCGCAGCCGCCGGAACAGCCCCTCCTGGACGACCGACACGAGCAGCCGGCCCCCGCGGTCGTAGATCCGACCCCGCGCCAGGCCGCGGCCGCCCGTCGCGATCGGGGACTCCTGGTCGTACAGGAACCACTCGTCCGCGCGGAACGGCCGGTGGAACCACATCGCGTGGTCCAGCGACGCCATGTCGAACCCGCGCGGCCCCCACAGCGGCTCGACCGGGATGCGGACCGCGTCCAGCAGTGTCATGTCCGACGCGTACGTCAGCGCGCACGTGTGGACCAGCGGGTCGTCGCCCAGCGGGCCCACCGCGCGCATCCACACGGCGCTGCGCGGGTCCGCGTCCCGGATCTCCTCGGCCGTCCAGCGCAGCCGGTCCACGTACCGGATGTCGAACGGCTGGCGCCGCGCCATCCGCTCCAGCGACTCCGGCAGCGCCCCCAGGTGCTCGCGGATCTCGTCCACGACCGGCGGCAGTTCCTCCGGGGCCGGGAAGTCCAGGCGCGGCGGGAGCTGGTGCTCGAACCCGGCCTCCTCCGGCTGGTGGAACGACGCCGTCAGGTTGAAGATCGTCTTGCCGCGCTGCACCGCCGTGACCCGCCGCGTGGTGAACGACCGGCCGTCCCGCACCCGCTCCACCTGGTACACGATCGGCACGCCGGGGATGCCCGGCCGCAGGAAGTACGCGTGCAGCGAGTGCACCGGGCGCTCGCCCTCCGTCGTGCGGCCCGCGGCGACCAGCGCCTGCCCGGCGACCTGCCCGCCGAAGACCCGCTGCAACGACTCCTCGGGGCTGCGGCCGCGGAAGATGTTGACTTCGATCTGCTCCAGGTCGAGCAGGGCGACCAAGCTTTCGGCGGGGTTCGTCGTCATGGGATCTCCGGTTCTTCCTCTCACGAAAGGGGGGCTGTCGGAACGGGGGCGCGAAACGGCCGGCCGGGGCGGGGGAGGGGTCAGAACGGGCCCACGTCGGTGACCCGGACCACCGCGCGGCCCTCCTCGTCCGAGGCGGCCAGGTCGACCTCCGCGCTGATGCCCCAGTCGTGGTCGCCGTTCGGGTCGGCGAAGGTCTGCCGGACGCGCCACAGGCCGTGCTCCGGGTCCTCCTCGATGGACAGCAGCTTCGGGCCGCGCGCGTCCGGGCCCGTGCCCAGGTCGTCGTACTCGTCCCAGTACTTGTCCATCGCCTCGCCCCACGCGTCGGCGTCCCAGCCGGACTCCCCGTCCATCTCGCCCAGCTCCTCGACCTGGTCCAGCGCGGCCAGCTCCACCCGGCGGAACATCGCGTTGCGCACGAGGACCCGGAAGGCGCGGGCATTGGCCGTGACCGGCTTGACCTGGTCGGCCTTCTCCTGCGCCTCCTCGGCGGTCTCCACCTCCGGGTTGGCCAGCTGCTCCCACTCGTCGAGCAGGCTGGAGTCGACCTGGCGGACCATCTCGCCCAGCCAGGCGATCAGGTCCTCCAGGTCCTCGGTCTTCAGGTCGTCCGGGATGGTGTGGTCCAGCGCCTTGTACGCGCCCGCCAGGTACCGCAGCACGATGCCCTCGGTGCGGGCCAGCTCGTAGAACGACGTGAACTCGGTGAAGGACAGCGCCCGCTCGTACATGTCGCGGATCACCGACTTCGGCGACACCGGGTGGTCACCGACCCACGGGTGCGACTTCCGGTACAGGTTGTACGCGTGCCACAGCAGCTCCTCCAGCGGCTTCGGGTACGACACCTCCTGGAGCCGCTCCATCCGCTCCTCGTACTCGACGCCGTCCGCCTTCATCGCCTGGACGGCCTCGCCGCGCGCCTTGTTCTGCTGGGCGGCGAGGATCTGCCGCGGGTCGTCCAGCGTCGACTCGACGACCGAGACCATGTCGAGCGCGTACGACGGCGACTCCGGGTCGAGCAGCTCGAACGCGGCCAGGGCGAACGTCGACAGCGGCTGGTTCAGCGCGAAGTCCTGCTGGAGGTCGACGGTGAGCCGGATCGTGCGGCCCTCCGCGTCCGGCCGGTCCAACTGCTCGACCACGCCGCCGTCCAGCAGCGACCGGTAGATCGCGATGGCGCGGCGGATGTGGCGCAGCTGGTTCCTGCGCGGCTCGTGGTTGTCCTCCAGGAGGCGGCGCATCGCCTCGAACGCGTTGCCGGGCCGGGCGATCACGGACAGGAGCATCGTGTGGGTCACCCGGAACCGGGAGGTCAGGGGCTCCGGCTCGGACGCGATCAGCTTCTCGTACGTGTTCTCCGACCAGTTGACGAAGCCCTCGGGGGCCTTCTTGCGGACGACCTTGCGGCGCTTCTTCGGGTCGTCGCCCGCCTTCGCCAGGGCCTTCTCGTTCTCGATGACGTGCTCGGGCGCCTGCGCGACCACGAACCCGGCCGTGTCGAACCCGGCCCGCCCGGCGCGGCCGGCGATCTGGTGGAACTCGCGGGCGCGCAGCGTGCGCACCCGGCTCCCGTCGTACTTCGTCAGGGCGGTGAACAGCACCGTGCGGATCGGGACGTTGACGCCGACACCGAGCGTGTCCGTACCGCAGATCACCTTCAGCAGGCCGGCCTGGGCGAGCTTCTCCACCAGCCGCCGGTACTTCGGCAGCATGCCCGCGTGGTGCACGCCGATGCCGTGGCGGACGTACCGCGACAGGTTCCGGCCGAACGCGGTGGTGAACCGGAAGTTGCCGATCAGTTCGGCGATCCGGTCCTTCTCCTCGCGCGTGCACATGTTGATGCTCATCAGCGACTGCGCCCGCTCGACGGCGGCCGCCTGCGTGAAGTGCACGATGTAGACCGGCGCCTGCTTGGTCTCCAGCAGCTCGGTCAGCGTCTCCGTGATCGGCGTCGTCCGGTACTCGTACGACAGCGGCACCGGGCGCGTCGCCGAGCGGACCACGGCCGTGGGGCGACCCGTACGGCGCGTCAGGTCCTTCTCGAACATCGACACGTCGCCGAGCGTCGCCGACATGAGGACGAACTGCGCCTGCGGCAGCTCCAGCAGCGGGATCTGCCAGGCCCAGCCCCGGTCCGGCTCCGCGTAGAAGTGGAACTCGTCCATCACGACCTGGCCGATGTCGGCGTCCTTGCCGTCGCGCAGCGCGATCGACGCCAGCACCTCGGCCGTGCAGCAGATCACCGGGGCGTCGGCGTTCACGGACGCGTCGCCGGTCAGCATGCCGACGTTCTCCGTGCCGAACAGCTTGCACAGGTCGAAGAACTTCTCCGACACGAGCGCCTTGATCGGCGCCGTGTAGAACGTCACCTGGTCATGGGCGAGTGCCGTGAAGTGCGCGCCCGCCGCGACCAGGCTCTTCCCGGAGCCGGTGGGGGTGGAGAGGATCACGTTGGCGCCGGACACCACCTCGATCAGCGCCTCCTCCTGGGCCGGGTAGAGCGAGATGCCCCGGCCCTCCGCCCACGTCGAGAAGGCCTCGAAGAGGGCATCGGGATCGGCGGTCTGCGGTAGCTGATCGATAAGGGTCACGCCTCCATCTTGCCTGGCTTCCTCCGGGAAGCGGGAACCGGCCACCACCTCGAAGATCACGAGCGGTACCCTGTGCCGTCAACTCGGCTACACCACACGAACACCGGGGCGGGGCACGCACATGATGGGACCGGCGCACTCACTCTCCGGGGCCGCAGCCTGGCTGGGGGTGGGGGCCGCGGCCACGGCCGCCGACCGGCCCATGCCGTGGCCGGTCCTCGTCGCCGGAGCGCTGATCTGCGCGGGCGCGGCGCTCGCCCCCGACCTCGACCACAGGTCGGCGACGATCTCCCGCGCCTTCGGGCCGCTGTCCCGCTGGCTGTGCGAGGTGGTCGACAAGCTGTCGTACGCCGTGTACAAGGCGACCCGCACGCGCACCGACCCGCGCCGGAACGGCGGCCACCGCACCCTGACCCACACCGCGGTCTGGGCGGTCGCCATCGGCGCCGGCAGCTCCGCGCTCGCCGTCACCGGTGACCGCTGGGCCGTCCTCGGCCTCCTCTTCGTCCACCTCGTCCTCGCCGTCGAGGGCCTGCTGTGGCGGGCCGCCCGGGTCTCCAGCGACGTGCTGGTGTGGCTGCTCGGCGCGGCCGGCGCCTGGATCCTCGCCGGCATCCTGGACCAGCCCGGCGGCGGCGCGGGCTGGCTGTTCGACGCGCCCGGCCAGGAGTACCTGTGGCTGGGGCTCCCCATCGTGCTCGGCGCGCTGGTGCACGACGTCGGCGACGCGCTGACCGTGTCGGGCTGTCCCGTCCTGTGGCCCCTGCCGATCCGGCGGAAGCGCTGGTACCCGGTCGGGCCGCCGAAGGCGCTGCGCTTCAAGGCGGGCAGCTGGGTGGAGGTCAGGGTGCTGATGCCGGTGTTCACGGTGCTCGGCGGACTGGGCGGCGCGTCCGCGCTCGGCGTGATCTGAACCGCCTGCCGCCGGGGCCCGGCGGGCGGCCGGGCCCCGCGCGCCGTCACGGCCGCCCGTGCCAGGACCTCCACAGCGCCGCGTACGCCCCGTCCGCCGCGACCAGCGCGTCGTGGCTGCCCAGCTCGCCGATCCGGCCGTCCTCGACCACCGCGATCAGGTCCGCGTCGTGCGCCGTGTGCAGCCGGTGCGCGATCGCCACCACCGTACGGCCCTCCAGCACCCGGGCCAGGGACCGCTCCAGACGGCGGGCCGCCCGGGGGTCGAGCAGCGACGTCGCCTCGTCCAGCACGAGCGTGTGCGGGTCCGCGAGCACCAGCCGGGCCAGCGCCACCTGCTGGGCCCGCGCCGGGGTGAGCCCCCGGCCGCCGGAGCCGACCTCCGTGTCCAGGCCGTCGGCCAGCGCCCGCGCCCAGCCGTCGGCGCCCACCGCGCGCAGCGCCTCCCACAGCTCCCCGTCGTCCGCGCCGGACCGCGCCAGCAGCAGGTTGTCCCGCAGCGTCCCGACGAACACGTGGTGCTCCTGGTTGACCAGCGCCACGTGCTCGCGGACCCGTTCGGCCGGCATCCGCGCCAGTTCCGCCGAACCCAGCGTCACCCGGCCGGAGCCCGGCGCGTAGATCCCGGCCAGCAGCCGGCCCAGCGTCGACTTGCCCGCGCCGGACGGGCCGACCAGCGCCAGCCGCGTCCCCGGCGGCACCTCCAGCGACACCCGGTGCAGCACGTCGACGCCCTCGCGGTACCCGAAGCGCACCTCGTCCGCGCGCAGGTCCCGCCCGTCCGGCCGCACCGAACCGTCCCCGGCGTCCGGTTCGATCTCCCGGACGCCGACGAGCCGGGCCAGCGACACCTGCGCGACCTGCAGCTCGTCGTACCAGCGCAGGATGATCCCGACCGGGTCCACCAGCATCTGCGCGAGCAGCGCGCCCGTGGTCAACTGGCCCACGTCCAGCCAGCCCCGCAGCACGAACACCCCGCCGATCAGCAGCACCGACGCGAGAACCGTGATGTGGGTGAGGCTGACCACCGGGAAGAGCACCGACCGCAGGGAGAGCGTGTACCGCTCCCAGCCGATCCACTGCCCGATCCGCCGGTCCGAGAGCGCGACCCGCCGCGCCCCCAGCCGGTGCGCCTCCACCGTGCGGCCCGCGTCGACCGTCTCGGCCAGCGCGGCGGCCACCGCCGCGTACCCGGCGGCCTCGGAGCGGTACGCGGCGGGCGCCCGCCGGAAGTACCAGCGGCAGCCGGCGACCAGCAGCGGCGCCGCCACCAGCGCCGCGAGCGCCAGGGGAGGCGCGGTCACCGCGAGCCCGCCCAGCAGCAGGGCCGCCCAGACCACGCCGATGGCCAACTGCGGCACGGCCTGCCGCATCGCCTCGGCCAGCCGGTCGACGTCGGTGGTGATCCGGGACAGCAGGTCACCGGTCCCGGCCCGCTCCAGCACACCGGGCGGCAGCCGCACCGACCGGACGAGGAAGTCCTCGCGCAGATCGGCCAGCATCTCCTCGCCGAGCATCGCCCCGCGCAGCCGCATCAGCCACACGAACAGCGTCTGCGCGGCGAGCGCGGCGGCGAACAGCAGCAGCGTCCCCTCCAGGCGGATCCCGCCCGCCCCGGCCGAGATCCGCTCCACCAGCGACCCGAGCAGATACGGGCCGACCATCGACGCGACGACCGCGACGGCGTTGACGGCCACCAGGACCGCGAACGCCGTACGGTGCCGGCGCAGCAGCTCCCGTACGTACCCGCGGACCGTGTCGGGGCCCGCCACGGGCAGCGTCGTCGCGGACTGCGGGGCCGCCGGGTCGTACGGCGGCGGTGCCAGGCCGATCATGCGGTCTCCTCGATGTCGACGAGGTCCGGGGTGCGGAGGTCCGCGGCCCCGGCGGGTTCCGCGCCGCGGGAGACGACCGCCCGGTACCGCGGCTCGGCGCGCAGCAGCTCCCGGTGGGTGCCCGCGGCGACCGCCCGGCCGCCGTGCACCAGCACCACCCGGTCGGCCAGGTCCAGCAGCAGCGGCGACGAGGCCAGCACGACCGTCGTGCGCCCCTCGCGCAGCCGCCGCACGCCCTCGGCGATCCGCGCCTCGGTGTGCGAGTCCACCGCCGACGTCGGCTCGTCCAGGACCAGCACTTCCGGGTCGGCCACCAGCGACCGGGCCAGGGCGAGCCGCTGGCGCTGGCCGCCCGACAGGGACCGGCCCCGCTCGGTGATCCTCGTGTCCATGGGGTCGCCGCCCGGCTCGGGCGACGCCTGCGCCAGCGCGTCCAGCACGTCCCCGCACCGCGCCGCCTCCAGCGCCTCGCCGGCGTCGACCGCGCCGGACGACGGCACGTCCAGCAGCTCCCGCAGCGTCCCGGAGAGCAGCACCGGCTCCTTGTCCTGGACCAGCACCGCCGTACGGGCCGCCTCCAGGGGCAGCCCGTCCAGCGGGACGCCGCCCAGCAGGACCGGCACGTGCTCCCCGCCGGGCTCCGCCGGATGCCCGCCCAACCGCTCGGCGAGCCGCCCCGCCGCGTCCGGGTCGCCGCACACGACGGCGGTGAACCGCCCGGCCGGGGCCAGCACCCCGCTCGCCGGGTCGTACAGGTCCCCGCCCTCCGGCACGGACCGCGCGGCGCCCGCCCCCGGCGCGGTACGGGACAGCGCCAGCACCCGCGCGGCGCGCCGGGCCGAGGGCCGCGAGAACGAGTAGGCCATCGCGATCTCCTCGAACTGGCGCAGCGGGTACTGGGTCAGCAGTACCGCGCCGTACACGGTGACCAGGTCGCCGACCGCGATCCGGCCCTCCAGCGCCAGTCGCGCCCCGTACACGACGACCCCGGTCAGCAGCAGCCCCGGCAGCACCACCTGGACGGCCGCGATCAGCGCCCACGAGCGGGCGCTGCGGACGGCGGCCCGCCGCACCTCCTGCGACACGGCGCGGTAGCGGCCGAGGAACAGCTCCTCGCCGCCGATGCCGCGCAGCACCCGCAGCCCCGCCACGGTGTCCGTGGCCAGCTCCGTCGCCCGGCCGGCCCTCTCCCGCTGCTCGTCCGCCCGCCGGGTCGCGCGGGGCAGCAGCGGCAGCGGCGCGAGCGCCAGCACCGGCACGGCCAACGCGACGACGACGCCCAGCTCCGGCTCGTACAGGACGAGGCCCACGCAGACGGCGGCCAGCGTCGCCGCCGCGGCGGCGAACCGGGACAGCGCCTCCACGAACCAGCTGATCTTCTCCACGTCCCCGGTGGAGACGGCGACGACCTCGCCCGCGGCGACCCGCCGGGTGAGCGCCGAACCGAGTTCGGCGGCCTTGCGGGCGAGCAGTTGCTGCACCCGCGTCGCCGCGCCGATCCAGTTGGCGACGGCCGTCCGGTGCAGCATCAGGTCGCCGAGGGTGAGGGCCCCGCCGAACAGGGCGATCAGCCCGCCGGCGAGGGCGAGCCGGCCGCCCGAGCCGTCGACGACGGCCTGGACGGCGAAACCGACGCCCAGCGGCAGTCCGACGATGCCCAGGTTCATCAGGAGGCCCCAGCCGAGCGAGGCCAGTTGGCCGCCGAGCCGGCGCGTGAGCAGCCAGAGCAGGAAGCGGGAACCCGAACGGACGTCGGGTTCCCCGGGGTCGCTGTACGGAAGGTGACGGAGCTGCATGACGTCCCAGGCGGTTCGGCGGTCGGATTGCGGAGCGGGAGAGGGGCCGGGGCCAACACGGCGACGGCGATGCGAAGACGTGTCAGGTTGACCCCGGGGCCCCGCCCGGGGCAATCGGTTTTCCCGCGGGCGCGCACGGAACAGGCCGATGGCCCGTCCTCGTCCCGGCCTTCGACGCCGGGCCCGTTCCCGTGCTCCACCCCCTGCTCGTGGGGCGGCGCGGGGCACGGGCGTGATCACCGGTTCGGCGCCCGCCGCCGGTGTGCCGTCCGGCGGGTCACCGGCCGCCGCGGCGGCCGGACGGGCCGGGGGCCCGGCGGAGCCTGAAAGCGGTCGGCGCGACCCGGTGACCCGCGACCCGGTTATACGCGACCTGGTGACCGCCGCACTCCGTCCCCCCGGCCGGAGGGTGCGCCCTCTTGATCTGGGATCAGCGGTCGGCCCGATCCTCCCCGTGGCGCACGGCCCCTCGCCGGCGCGCGCGGGGCGCGCGGCGGCTCAGCGGCGCTGCTCCGGCACTCCGTCGACCAGAGCGGACAGCAGACCCCCGAGCACCTCGCGCTGCTCGGCGGTCAACGGGGCCAGGACGTCCTCCGCGGCGGCCCGACGCGCGCTCCTCAGCAGCCTCAGCGTGGCGCGACCCTCGTCGGTGAGCTCGATCCGGATGACGCGGCGGTTGGCCGGGTCGGGGACGCGGCGCACCCGGCCGCTCGCCTCCAGCCCGTCGACGAGGCTGGTCACCGCCCGGGGGACGACCTCCAGCCGCTCGGCGAGGTCGGCCATGCGGGGCGGCCGCTCGTAGTGCGCGACCGTGCGCAGGAGGCGCGACTGCGCGGGCGTGATGCTGAGGTCCGCGGCCGCCAACTCCCGCTGCTGGCTGCGGTGGAGGCGGCGGGTCAGCCGCAGCAACTGCTCGGCGAGCAGGCCGTCGGCGTCGGATGCGTTCATGGTCGAAGGGTATCAGGACCATGCTCATTGTGAGGATAGGTAACAATGAGGTACGCTCTGCGTCGCAGGACCGTGCCCCGCCCCCGCGGGGCGCGCGACCGACCGGCCGGAAGGAGCCCATGCGTATCCACGCCGAGTCCACCTGGACTCCGCCACCCCCCGATCCGGACCAGCCCCCGGCGCAGATCGGGCGCATCCTGCGCCTCTTCCGCCCCTACCGCGGACGACTCGCCTTCGTCGGCCTGCTCGTCGGCGCCTCCTCCCTGGTCGGGGTCGCCTCGCCGTTCCTCCTGCGCGAGATCCTCGACACGGCCATCCCGCAGGGGCGCACGGGGCTGCTCAGCCTGCTCGCGCTCGGCATGATCCTCACCGCGGTGGTGACCAGCGTCTTCGGCGTCCTGCAGACGCTGATCTCGACCACGGTCGGACAGCGCGTCATGCACGACCTGCGCACGGCGGTCTACGCGCAGCTCCAGCGCATGCCGCTCGCCTTCTTCACCAGGACGCGCACGGGCGAGGTCCAGTCGCGCATCGCCAACGACATCGGCGGCATGCAGGCCACGGTGACGTCGACGGCCACCTCGCTCGTCTCCAACCTGACGGCCGTCGTCGCGACGGTCGTGGCGATGCTCGCGCTCGACTGGCGGCTCACGGTCGTCTCGCTCCTCCTCCTGCCCGTCTTCGTGTGGATCAGCCGCCGGGTCGGCAGGGAGCGCAAGGCGATCACCACGCAGCGGCAGAAGCAGATGGCCGCCATGGCGGCGACGGTCACCGAGTCCCTGTCCGTCAGCGGCGTCCTGCTGGGGCGCACCATGGGCCGCGCCGACTCGCTGACCCGGTCCTTCGCCGCCGAGTCCGAGCGCCTGGTCGACCTGGAGGTCCGCGCCTCCATGGCCGGGCGGTGGCGGATGGCGTCCGTCAGCATCGTCATGGCCGCCATGCCGGCGCTGCTCTACTGGGCGGCCGGGCTCGCGCTCCAGGCGGGCGGACCGGCGATCTCCATCGGCACGCTCGTCGCCTTCGTCTCCCTCCAGCAGGGCCTGTTCCGCCCCGCCGTCAGCCTGCTCTCCACGGGCGTGCAGATCCAGACCTCGCTCGCCCTCTTCCAGCGGATCTTCGAGTACCTCGACCTGCCGGTGGACATCACCGAGCCCGAGCGGCCCGTGCGCCTGGAGAGGATCCGCGGCGAAGTCCGGTTCGAGGACGTCGACTTCCGCTACGACGAGGAGGACGAGAAGAGCGGCCCCACGCTCGACGGCATCGACATCGTCGTACCGGCGGGCAGCCGCCTCGCCGTCGTCGGCGCCACCGGCTCCGGCAAGTCCACGCTCAGCTACCTGGTGCCCCGCCTCTACGACGTGACCGGAGGCCGGGTCACGCTCGACGGCGTCGACGTCCGCGACCTCGACTTCGACAGCCTCGCCCGCGCGGTGGGGGTCGTCTCCCAGGAGACGTACCTGTTCCACGCGTCGGTCGCCGACAACCTCCGTTTCGCCCGGCCCGACGCCACCGACGCCGAGATCGAGGCCGCCGCCAAGGCCGCCCAGATCCACGACCACATCGCCTCGCTGCCCGACGGGTACGACACGCTGGTCGGCGAGCGCGGCTACCGCTTCTCCGGCGGCGAGAAGCAGCGCCTCGCCATCGCCCGGACCATCCTGCGCGACCCGCCCGTGCTCATCCTCGACGAGGCGACCAGCGCCCTCGACACCCGGACCGAGCAGGCCGTCCAGCAGGCGATCGACGACCTGTCCGCCGGCCGGACGACCATCACCATCGCCCACCGGCTCTCCACCGTCCGCGACGCCGACCAGATCGTCGTCCTGGACGCCGGCCGCATCGTCGAGCGCGGCACCCACGCCGAACTGCTCGCCAGGGGCGGCCGGTACGCGGCCCTGGTCCAGGGTGACGCGCGGATGGACGCGGAAGCGCCGCCGCTCCCGTGGGATGGGGGAGCGGCGGCGCCGGACGGAGCGAGCGTCAGACCAGCCAGCCCACGAAGTGGATGACACCGGCGAGCAGGTGGGTGATGAGGTCCATGAGGTGAGTCTCCTTGTGCGTCGTACAGATGTGGGACTACGCAATCGCGGTCTGCAGCCCGTCCCTTGCGCACCGTAAGCATCCTGCGCCACGGAGGAGCGGGGCGACGAAAACCGGTACGACCACACGTTCTGACGAACACCCGATCCCGCGTTCGTTTGTTCTGTCATACGTGTCGTTATGTCTTATATGCGGAATTTCTTAAAGTCTGAGGGTTAGCGTGCCCGTATGAGGCACGAGTCACAGAGGACGTCCCACCGCAGGCGCCCCAGGCCCCGACTGACCCGCCGCGGCCGCGTGGTCCTGATCACCGGCGTGCTCGCCCTCGTCGCGACGGCCACCCTGGTGCCGCTCCTCCTCTTCCGGGAACCCCCCGCGCCGCGGAAGCCGCCGCAGAAGACCCGGACGCTGCTCATCCCGGAGGGCTGGCGCGCCGGCCAGGTCTACGAAGCCGTGGACGAGGCCCTGCGCGTGCCGCCCGGCACCACCCGCGCCGAGGCCGCCACCGCCGGGCTCGGCCTGCCGGCCGCCGCGCGCGGCAACCCCGAGGGCTTCCTGTTCCCGGCGACGTACCCGTTCGACGGCACGACCACGCCGCGGAGCCTGCTCCGGTACATGATCACCACGGCGGGGGAGCGGTTCGGGAAGGCGAAGGTCACCCAGGGCGCCCGGCGCAACGGCATCAGCCTCTACGAGACGGTCACCATCGCCAGCATCGTCCAGGCCGAGGCGGACACGGAGGACGACATGGGCAAGGTGGCCCGCGTCATCCACAACCGGCTCGCCCGCGGCATGCCCCTCCAGATGGACTCGACGCTCAACTACGCCCTCGACCGCTCCACCCTCGACACCTCCCACGCCGACACCCGCATCGAGAGCCCGTACAACACCTACGCCACCGCCGGGCTGCCGCCGACGCCGATCGGCAACCCCGGTGAGCAGGCCGTGCGCGCCGCGATCGACCCGCCGCCCGGCGACTGGCTGTACTTCGTCACCGTCAAACCCGGCGACACGCGCTTCACCGCCGACTACGACGAACAGCTGGCGAACGTCGAGGAGTTCAACGAGAACCGCCGCAACGCCACCCCCTGACCGAAGACGGGGCTCAGGCCGGCACCGGCTCGCGCTCCAGGAGCCGCCGCACGTCGCGTACGGCGGCCCGCCCGGCCCGGTTGGCGCCGACGGTCGACGCGGACGGCCCGTACCCGACGAGGTGGATCCGCCCGTCGCGCACGGCGCGGGTGCCGTCCACCCGTATGCCGCCGCCCGGCTCGCGCAGCCGCAGCGGCGCCAGGTGGTCGATCGCCGCCCGGAAACCGGTCGCCCAGAGGATCACGTCCGCCTCCACGAACCGCCCCCCGTCGCCCGCCGCGCCCGGGTCCCACACGACGCCGGTCGGGGTGATCCGGTCGAACACCGGCAGCCGGTCCAGGACGCCGCGCGCCCGCGCCTCCCGGACCGCGTCGTTCAACGGCAGCCCCGTCACGCTCACCACGCTGCGCGGCGGCAGGCCCCGGCGCACCCGCTCCTCCACGAGGGCGACCGCCGCCCGCCCCTCGGCCTCGCCGAAAGGCCCCTCACGGAACACCGGCTCGCGCCGCGTCACCCACGTCGTCCCCGCCGCCACGTCGGCGATCTCCATCAGGTGCTGCGTACCGGAGGCCCCGCCGCCGACCACGACCACCCGCCGCCCGGCGAACGGCCCGGGCCCCGGGTAGTCGGCCGTGTGGAGCTGCCGCCCCCGGAACGTCTCCTGTCCCGGGTAGCGCGGCCAGAACGGCCGGTCCCAGGTGCCCGTCGCGTTGATCAGCGCCCGCGCCGCGTACACCCCCTCGGACGTCTCGACGCGCAGCCGGCCGCCGTCCCCCTCCCGCACCGCCGTCACGTCGACGGGCCGGTGCACCCGCAGGTCGAACGCCTCCTCGTACCGGGCGAAGTACCCGCCGATCACCTCGGCGGACGGACGGCTCGCGTCCGCCCCGGTCAGCTCCATCCCGGGCAGCGCGTGCATCCCGTGCACCTTGCCGTACGTCAGTGACGGCCACCGGAACTGCCAGGCCCCGCCCGGCCCCGGAGCGTGGTCCAGCACGACGAAGTCCCGGTCCGGCACGTACCCGGCGCGCCGCAGGTGGTACGCCGCGGACAGCCCGGCCTGCCCGGCGCCCACGACGACCACGGCCACGTCCCGCACCTCGAAATCGTTCACGATTCCACCAACCACCCGGGCGCGGCGGATCTTCCCGGCCCGCCGAGCCGGCACCATGGAGACATGAGCGACGCATTCACCACCCGCACGCTGAGCATCACCACCGGACACCGCGAGACCGTCCACGACCTGACGGAGGCGTGCGCCGCCTTCCTCGACGAGGTCGCGGCCGGCCGCGACGGCCTGCTGAACGTCTTCACCCCCCACGCCACGACCGGCGTCGCCCTCATGGAGACGGGCTCCGGCAGCGACGACGACCTGCTGGCCGCCCTGCACGCCCTCCTCCCCGCCGACGACCGCTGGCAGCACCGCCACGGCACCCCCGGCCACGGCCGCGACCACGTCCTCCCGGCCCTGGTCCCGCCCCACGCGACGCTCCCGGTCGTCGCCGGCCGTCTGGCCCTGGGCACCTGGCAGTCGGTGTGCCTGGTCGACACGAACAAGGACAACCCGGACCGCACGGTCCGCCTCAGCTTCCTGGGGTAGCCCGCGCTTCGCGGCCCCGTCTCGCTGGTGACGGCGCGCCTTCGGCGTGCCCGTGCCGGACACCCGCCGCCGCACCGCTCCGACCCGAGCGGGTGCGGACCCCGGGCCGGAGCGGATCGCCCCCCTGCGCGCGCACGAAACCCGCGTGACCGGGCAGACCGCCGAGCCACCCCTCCGCCTGGACCCGGTCCGGCACGAGGACGCCGTGTACGAGGACCCGACGGCCACCGCCGCCGCTCCCGGACGCGGCGCCCCGGCGCCGTGGACACGGCCCGCCGCGGCCCGGGGCGGGGCACGGCCTCCCGAGCGACGGCGCGGACGGGCCCGGGGTGACGGGGGACCGGGCGGCGGCGCGGACGGGGCCGGGGCGGCGGCGCGGACGGGACGGGGCCGGGAGGAGCGGACCCCGGGATGGTGGCGCGGATCCCGGGCCGGGGGGAGCAGGCCCCGGACCAGGGGTACGGACCCCGGGCCAGGGGTGCGGGCCCCTATCCCCCCTGCCGCGCGCCCCACGCGCCCGGGCGCCGCCGGACGAAGTCGTACGCCTCCGACGCGCGGAACGCGCTCTGGCCGCCCCGGAACAGCAGGCCCGCCCGCTGGAACGCCGGGGCGTCGGCCGTCGCCGGGACGTACGGCACGGCGACGCAGCGCATGCCCGCCGCGTGGGCCGCCTCCGCGCCCGGCGGGGCGTCCTCCACGACGACGCAGTCGGCCGGGTCGGCGCCCAGCCGGCGGGCCGCCTCCAGGAACACGTCCGGCTCCGGCTTGCCGTGCGGGACCTCCTCGGCCGAGACCACCGCCCGGAAGTACCCGGCCAGGCCCGTACCGGCGAGGACCGCCTCGATCGCCGCCCGGGAGGAGCCCGACGCCACCGCCGTCGGCACCCCGTCGGCGTGCAGCCGCTCCACGAACAGCCGCATCTCGGGGAAGACCGCGGTCCCCGCCCGGGCCAGCTCCAGGTAGTGCCGGTTCTTGCCGGCGAGCAGCTCCTCCAGCGGCGCGTCGATGCCGTACTCGGCCTTGAGGGCCTCCAGCGTCTCGCGCGTCCCGATGCCGATGAAGTCGGTGTGCCGCTCCCAGTCGAAGCCGGTGACGCCGTAGCCCGCGAGGAGCCTGCGGCCGGCCTCGTAGTAGTTCGGCTCGCTGTCGACGAGCGTGCCGTCGAGGTCGAAGACGACGGCGGTCACCGCTCCTCGCCCCCGCCCGCCCGGGGCGTCCGCGACGCGGCCCGAGACTGCCTTCCCACGGCCTCCACCAGCGGCAGCAGCCGGAACGGCACCCGTTCGCGCAGCGCCACCTCGGTCCGCGTCCGCACGACCCCGGGCAGTTGGATGAGCTGTTGGATGACGTCCTCCAAGTGGGCGTTGTCCCGGGCCACCACCCGGGTCAGGAGGTCCCCGCCGCCCGTGATCGAGAACGCCTCGACGATCTCCGGTACGGCGGCCAGCGCGTCGCCCACCTCGTCGAGGTGCCCCTGGGTCACCTCGACGTGGACGAAGGCGAGCACCGGGTGGCCCAGCGCGGCGGGGGAGAGGAACGGGCCCGTCCCGGTGATCACGCCGTCCCGCTCCAGCCGGTCCAGCCGCGCCTGGAGCGTGCCGCGGGCGATCTTGAGGATCCGCGCGTACTCCCGCACGCTCGTGCGGGGCTGCTCGATCAGCAGCCGGAGGATCCGGGTGTCCAGTTCGTCTATCGGCATGGTCCTTCGCCCCCTTCGTGGCCGGGCGGTCCGTATCGCGACTGTACCAATGGCACCGTGTCCGCCGTCCGGGTCCGGCCGGCGGTCCGATGGGCTCCATATGGGGGAGGGCCGTTTCTGCCCGACTGGCCGAGGAGTTGGCCCAAAATCGCCGGAACCCCGGCCCGAAAGCGGCCGCACACCCCGTGACCACGGTGTCGCCCCTCCGGCTGACGCGCCGGAGGGGCCCGTGTGTCGGACCGGAGCGCCGCGGCGGCGACGAGTACCGTTGACGGCCCATGAGCTGCGGCGTATCACTTTCGGCTAGTGCCGTAACTCTCTTCCTCCAGGGAGGTGTTCCGTCTGTGGCGACGCGACGCGCGTTCCTCGCCGGCTCGACCGCGGTCTTCTCCGCGACCCTCCTGCCCCCCTCTCCCGAAGCACACGCCGAATCCGGGAGCCAGCTCATGCGTGAACCCGAGTTCATCGGAGTCCCCCTCGCCGACGTCCTGCTGCTCGGGGGCACCGTCGCCCCGGGCCCGTCCGGGAAGCAGGCCCTGTGGAACGCGTCGACGGGCAAGCCCGCCCGTCTCAACGCCGTGGATCCCACCACCGGTGACCTGCTGGTCAGCGCGCCGCTGACGGGGGGTGACGGAGCCTGGTCCGTCACCGCGGCCCCCAGCGGCGTGTACGCGGGCACCTACGGAAACGCGCACCTGTACCGCTGGACGCCGGGTTCCGGCGACGTCGCCGAGGACCTGGGCCTCCCGGTGGCCGGCCAGACGTTCATCTGGAGCCTCGCCGCCGACTCCGAGGGCAGGGTGTGGGGCGGTACGTTCCCCGGCGGCAGGGTCTTCCGCTTCGACCCGGCCACCCGCTCCTTCACCGACTTCGGCCAGGCCGTCCCCGGCCAGACGTACGTGCGCAGCATCGCCTGCTCCGGCGGCAAGGTCTACACCGGCTCCTACGCGGCCGCCCACATCGCCGAACTCGACCCGGCCACCGGCGTCTTCACCGAGCTGCCCACCCCGCCCGGGCTCGGTAGCATCACGGGCAAGCAGGTCTACGACCTCAACGCGTACGACAACCGGCTGTACGCCCGGATCGGCTCCGACGCCCCCAGCCCGCTGTTCGTCTTCGACCTCGCCACCCGCACGTGGTCGGACCCCATCCCCGACGCCCACGGCCTGAGCGTCTCCCCGCCGGACGAGAACGGCGGGGTGTACTTCGTGCAACGGGGCGAGCTGCGCCGCTACGACCCGGCCACGGGGCAGATCACCGGCACCGGCCTGATCCTCGACGGCAAGGTGCAGAACGTGCGCGCGCTCGGCTGGGCCGAACTGGGCCTGCCCGACTACCCGGGCCGGAGCGTCGTCGGCACCCTGTGGCGCGGCGACATGTTCCGGTACAACCCGACCACGGGCGCGCACGCCGTCCTGGGGACGAAGATCCGCAGGGAGCCGATCGACATCCAGGCCATCGCGGCCGGCGGCCGGCGCACCCTGTACGTGGGGGGCTTCCTCAACGGCGGCCTGTCGTCCCTCAACACCTCGACGGGCGCGGTGTCCTTCCACCGCTTCGGCCAGATCGAGGCGATCCTGCGCGACTCCGAGGGCACGGTCTGGATCGGCCAGTACCCCGACGCCCGGCTGTTCCGCTACCGGCCGGACCAGGAGTGGAACAGCCCCGAGTACTCCCCGGGGGGCCCGCCCGGCACCCCGGCCAACCCCGAGGTCGTCCTCACCCTGAAGCCCCAGCTCCAGGCGCGGGCCCGCGCCCTGGCCGAGGTCGACGGGAAGATCGCGGTCGGCACGGTCCCGGAGGGCAACCGCCTGGGCGGCGGCCTGGCCCTGTACGACAAGGACACCGGCGAGTGGACGTTCGTCCGCCACGTCGTGCAGGACATGTCCGTCGTCGCCCTCGCCGCCGACGACGGCGTGGTCTACGGCGGCGCGTCGATCTTCGGCGGCCTCAGCACCACCCCGACCACCCGGAAGACCGGCGCCGCCTTCGCCTGGGACGTCGAGCGCGGCGAGAAGCTGTGGGAGCTGGAGCTCGTCGAGGGGATAGGAGCCGTCAGCGCGATCGAGGTCTTCGGCGGGGTGGTGTGGGCCCTCTCCGGGCACACGCTCTTCGCCATCGACCCGGAGAGCGCACAGGTCCTCCGGCGCCTGAAGCTCGGCACCCGGAGCAACGACGGCGCGATCGCGGTCAGCCGCCAGAAGCTGTACGTCTCCGTCGACGGCGCGCTGATCTTCCGGATCGACCCGCTCTTCCCCGACCGCGACCCGCGCCTCCTGGTCAACTTCCCGCACCGGCGGCTCGCCGCCCACGAGGGGTGGCTGTACTTCAGCCGCGGCCCGGAGCTCTACAAGGTCGACGTGCGACGCTGAAGCCGCGCCCATTGACAGCCGTTTTCTGCCCGGTTACTTTCGGCCCCGACCGAAAGTGACCGGGCACGCGTATCCTTCTCAGGCCTTGCGGAGGCCCTCCATGACGACAGGCTCCAAGCGCGCCATCACCCCCCTCGCCCTCCTCGCCGCGGCCTCCCTGCTGGCCGGCTGCGGCGGCGACGGCGGGGCCGGAACGAACGACGTCACCGTCTGGATGTACCCCGTCATCGCGGACCCCGAGGCCAACTCCGCCTACTGGGCGCAGATCGAGAAGGACTTCGAGAAGGCCCACCCCGGCACCACGGTCACCGTCGAGCAGCAGCCCTGGGAGAACCGCGACGAGAAGCTCGCCACCGCCTTCGGCAGCGGCAAGGGCCCCGACGTGGTGCTGCTCAACCCGGACCAGGTGCCGCAGTACCTCGCCAGCGGCGCCATCGGCCCCGTCGACAAGGCGGTCGAGGGGGTCAAGGACAAGTTCCTCCCCAACGCCCTGACGGCCCTCACCCACGACGGCAAGCTGTACGCGGTGCCGATCTACCACACCGTCACCACGACGCTGTACAACAAGAAGCTCCTCGACCGGGCCGGCATCACCGAGCCGCCCGCCACCTGGGACGAGGTCAAGGCCGCCGCCCCCAAGCTGAAGAAGGCCGGCGTCGCCACCCTCGACTACTCGGCGAGCAACGAGGCGACCCTCAACCTGAACTTCTACCCGCTCCTGTGGCAGGCCGGCGGCAAGGTGTTCTCCGAGGACGGCAAGAAGGCCGCCTTCAACGGGCCCGAGGGCGTCGCCGCCCTCACCTTCCTCACCGACCTCTACAAGGCGGGCGCCGTCCCCCGGACGGCCCTCACCAACACCAACATCTTCGCCGACCACCCCATGGGCAAGCAGCAGGTCGCCATGGGCTTCTCCAGCACGCTCGCCGACGCCGACCTGGCCCGCAAGGCGTGGGGCGCCGAGAACGTCGTCGTCGGCAAGCCGCTCGGCGACGTCAAGCAGGTCGCCTTCGGAGTCCCCGGCGGCCTGGGCCTCAACGCCGACTCCCGCAACACCGCGGGCGCCGAGAAGTTCCTCGCCTTCATGGCGGAGCCGGCCCGCATCCAGAGCCTCGGCAAGGCGAGCGGCTTCCTCTCCCCGCGCACCGACGTGACGGTGCCCAGCGACGCCCCGTACGCCAAGCGGTTCCAGGAAGCGCTGCCGTTCGCCTACCCCGGTGAACCCAGCCCCGTCGCCCGCCAGCTCATGTCCCTGATCGCCCCCGAGATCCAGGCCGCGCTCACCGGGCGCAAGAGCCCCAAGGAGGCCCTGGACGCGGCTGCCGCCCGGGCCGACGACCTGCTGGCACGGCAGCGTTGACGGCGGGCACGGCCGGCGAGCGGACCGCCCCGACCCCCGAACCCGTCCCCGTGCCCGGCCCACCCCTCCCGGCGGACCGCCCGACCCGGCCCGCCCGCCGCCGTGAAGCGCGCGCCGGGCTGCTGTTCGTCGCGCCGATGCTGCTGCTGTTCGCGGTCTTCCGGTTCGGCCCCACGATCGGCGCCGCGTTCCTGTCGCTCACTGACTACCGGCTCAGCGGCGACTGGCGGTTCATCGGCGCCGAGAACTACGCGCGGCTCCTCCAGGACGACCTCTTCTGGTCCAGCCTCGGCGTCACCGCCCTGTACACCCTGTTCTTCGTGCCGCTGACGGTCGGCCTCTCCCTCGGCACGGCCCTGCTGCTGCACCGCGCGGTCTGGCTCCGCGGCTTCTTCCGCGGCGTGTTCTTCCTGCCGTACGTCACCAGCATCGTGCTCGCCGCCGTCATCTGGAAGTGGATCTACGACGTCGAGGACGGCCTGCTCAACGCGGCGCTCGGCGTGCTCTCCCTCGGCCCCGTCGACTTCCTCGGCGACGAGCGCCTCGTCCTGCCCTCCATCGCGGCCACGTCCGCCTGGAAGGGCTTCGGCTACTCGATGCTGATCCTCCTCGCCGGACTCCAGTCCATCCCGCGCGAGGTCACCGAGGCCGCCGTCATCGACGGCGCCACCGGCTGGCGGCGGCTGCGCTGGGTCACGCTGCCGCTGCTGCGCCCCGTGCTGTTCTTCGTCCTCGTCATCGAGGCGATCGGGGCGTTCCAGGTGTTCGACGCGATGTACGTGATGACGGCCGGCGGACCCGTGCGCGCCAGCTACTCGCTCGTGTACCTCCTGTACGACACCGGCTTCAAGTTCTTCGACTTCGGCTACGCGAGCGCGCTGGGGCTGGTCCTCTTCCTGGTGGTCCTGGTGTTCTCCCTGATCCAGCGCCGGCTGATCGGACGGGACGAGTGATGGCGAGACTGCGGCTGCCGGTTCTGCTGTTCCTGGTGGCGCTGGTGACCCTGGCGCCCTTCGTGGTGATGGTGCTGGTCGCGTTCGCGCCGCCGGGCGGGAAGACCCTGCCGGGCGCCTTCGACCTGACGCGGGCCACGTGGGAGAACTTCTCCGCCGTCCTGTCCGGCGCCGACATCACCCGCTGGGCCACCAACTCCCTGGTGTACTCGCTCGTGTCGGTCGTGCTGATCCTGCTGTTCTCGTCCATGGCCGGGTACGCCTTCGCCAAGAAGCGGTTCCCGGGGCGCGAGGTGCTGTTCTGGTCGTTCCTGGCGACGCTGATGGTGCCGTTCCAGGCGACGCTCATCCCGTACTTCGTCCTCGTCTCGCGGCTCGGCGGCGTGGACACGTACTGGGGCCTGATCGTGCCCACGCTCGCCAACTCGCAGGCCGTCTTCCTGATGCGGCAGTTCATCGCACAGCTTCCCGACGAGCTGTTCGAGGCCGCGAAGATCGACGGGGCGTCCGAGTGGCGGATCTACACCACCGTCGTCGTCCCGCTCATCACCCCGGTCCTGGCGACCCTCGGCGTCTTCGTCTTCCTGTGGCACTGGAACGACTTCCTGTGGCCGCTGGTCATCGGCCAGTCCTCCGAGATGCGCACCCTCACCGTCGGCCTGGCCACGCTGGAGGGGGAGAACGTGCCCGTCAACCAGATCATGGCCGGGGCGACCATCACGGTCCTGCCCTGCCTGCTGGTCTTCGGCCTCCTCCAGCGCTACCTGACGGACTCCATCGCGACGACCGGCCTCAAGGCCTGACCGTCACGCGGCCCGCAGCCCCGGCAGGACGTCCGTGCCGAACGCCTCGATGGCGCGCAGCGCGTCCGCCTGCGGCATCCCGGGCGGCTGGACGCGCAGGACGACCCCGTCCGCGCCCATCGCCGCGTAACGGCCGAGCCGGTCGGCGCACTCCCCGGGCGAGCCGATCACCGACCGGGCGGCGATGTCGTCCCACTCCTGCGCGTACCGCGCCGCGTCCGCCGAGGTGCGCTTCCAGTCGCCGTACGCGTCGTACAGCCCGCGCAGCGGCTCCTCCAGGGCGGCCCGCGCCGCCTGCGTGGTGGGCGCGCAGTAGCCCTCGCGGCAGACGATGACCTCCGCGCCCAGGCTGGCGGCGCCCCGCGGGTACGCCAGATACTCGGCGATCTTGCCGGGGAGGTCCGCGTCCAGCTCGTTGAACGACGTCGTCCAACCGTCGCACATCCGCGCCGTCCGCTCCAGCGCGGCGGACACCCGCCCGCCGTTCCAGATCCGGGGGCGCGGGCTCTGCACCGGGCGGGGCGACAGGAACGCCCCGTCCAGGGAGGTGAACCGGCCCCGGTGGGTGACCTCGTCCTCGGTCCACAGCCGCGTCACCAGCTCCAGACACTCCTCGAACCGCGGCACCCGCTCGCGCGGCTCCGCGCCGTACAGCGCGAACTCCTCCGGCCGGTAGCCGAGGACGAAGCCGGCCGTCAGCCGGCCGCCGGACAGCACGTCGATGTGGGCGAGGGTCTCCGCGAGCCACACCGGGTGGTACACGGGGGCGATCAGCCCGGCCGTGGCGAGGCCGATCCGCTCGGTGTGCGCCGCGAGGTACGCCAGCGACGTGACGGCCTCGTGGTAGCCGGGGCGGTGCAGGTGCCGCTCGCCGAGCACCACCCACGCGAAGCCCGCCTGTTCCGCCAGCCGCGCCTGTTCCACCGCGTCGGCGAGCCGCGGCCGGTCGGCCTTGTCGGCGTACAGGTTGACGTAGAGGCCGAGGCGCATGGCACCGCTTCCTTCCTTTACGGTCCGGGCCGCAAAGGCTAGCGTGAACGGGCACCGTGGCGACAGACCGTCAGACAGGGGGCCGCCCATGTCCACTCCCGAGGAACTCGCCGGACGGCTGCGCGGCACCGTCCTGCCCGCCGTGCTCACTCCCATGGACGCGTCCGGGGCCGTCGCCCTGCCGGCCCTGCGCCGTTACGCCGAACGGATCGCCGCCGAACGGATCGGCGGCGTCGCCGTGTGGGCGCACACGGGTCGGGGGCTGTACCTGACGGCGGCCGACCGGCGGCGGGTGCTGGCGCTGTGGCGGGAGACCGTGGACGTGCCGGTCGTCGCCGGGGCGGGCGTGCCGCGCGCGCTGCGGGGCGCCTCCCTGGAGGACGCCGAGGACGCCGCGGTCTCGATGGCGGCGGAGGCGGCCGAACTGGGCGCCGACGCCGTGATGGTGTACCCGATGGCCCGCCACCACGGGCTGACCGACGCGGTGGAGCGCGCCGTACGGCTCCACGAGCGGGTGGCGGAGGCGAGCGGGCTGCCCGTGCTCGGCTTCTTCCTCCACGCGGAGGCGGGCGGCTACCCGTACTCCCCCGAGCTGGTCCGGCGGCTGCTGGACCTGCCGTCGGCGGCCGGGATCAAGATCGCCACGCTGGACCGGGCGGTGGACTGCCAGGACGCCATCCGGGCGGCGGAACGGGGCCGCGCGCTGGTCGTGACCGGCGAGGACCGCATGTTCGGCCCGTCGCTGATGTGGGGGGCCGACACGGCGCTGGTCGGCATCGCCGCCGCCCGGGCGGGCCTGACCACCGCCGTGCTGGACGCGTGGACGACCGGGGACGCCGCCGGGTTCCTCCGGGCCTCGGGGCGGCTGGACCGGTTCGCCGAGGCCACGTTCCACGCGCCCATCGAGGGCTACGTGCAGCGGATGCTGTGGGCCGCCGTGTGGGAGGGCGCCATCCCGGAGGAGGCCGCCTTCGACCCGTACGGGCCGCCGCCGTCGGACGCCGAGCGGCGCGCCGTCGTCACCTGCCTGGAACGGCTGGCGAAGGAGGACGACACCGCCGCCTGACCCCGGCGCGGGAACTCACCCGGCCGCCACCCGCTGGTGGGCGCGGCGCAGGGCGCGGGCGATCCGGTCCACGTGCTCCTCCCCGTACGCCTCGCTCCAGGGCAGCGCCAGCAGCGTGCGGCCGATCAACTCCTCGGCGCGCGGGCACAGCCCCGTACGGCCGCCCGGCACCGCCGGATTGGCGTACAGCGGACGCTCCAGGTAACCGGGGAGCGCCGGCACGCCCTGCGCCGCGAGCTCCTTCGCCCAGCGGGCGTTGTCACCCACCAGCAGCGGGAACATCCACCACGCGTGCCCCGCCGGCTCCCCGGCGAGCGCCACCCCCTCCAGCCCCTCCAGCGCGGCGAGCAGCCGCCCGGCCGCCTCGCGCCGGGCCCGCACGACCCCCTCGACCTTGCCGAGCTGGGCCCGCGCCACGGCCGCGACCAGCTCCGGCATCCGGTAGTTGAGGCCCATCTCGCGGTGGACGCGCCCCTCGGAGCGGTCCCAGCCCTTGTCCATGAACAGCCGCATCCGCCGGGCCCGCTCCGGGTCCCCCGTCACGGTGAGGCCGCCGTCGCCCGTCGTGATGTGCTTGAACTGCTGGAGGCTGAAGCACGCCACGTCGCCGGCCGTGCCGAGCAGCCGCCCCGACGCGTCCTCGCCCAGCCACGCCTGCGCGCAGTCCTCGACCAGCGGCAGCCCGTGCCGGTCGCACACCTCCCGCAGCCGCGCCACGTCCGCCGCTCCGCCGAACAGGTGCACGGCGATCACGGCCTTCGTGCGGGGCGTGACCGCGGCCTCCACGGCGTCCGGGTCCAGGTTGCCGTCCCCGGCGCGCACGTCCGCGAAGACCGGCCGCGCGCCCTGCGCCAGGACCGGCGCGACCGTGCCGAAGTCGGAGATCGGCGTCGTCACCACCTCGTCGCCCGGCCCGACCCCGCACGCCGCGACCGCCAGGTGCAGGGCCGCCGTGCCGGAGCTGCACGCCACGGCGTGCGGCCGGCCGTACAGCGCGGCCATCTCCGCCTCCAGCGACCGCGCCTCGGTGCCGAACGCGCTGCACAGCACCGCGGAGTCGAGGACCCGCAGCACCGCCGCGCGCTCCTCCTCGCCGATCGTCCTGCCGCGCGGGTCGAGCATCGTGGGCAAGGGGATTTCCCGTTCGGGCATCGGGTTACTATCCTTCCGCCAGACACGCGGTTATGGCCTGGGCCGAAACTAAGACCCCCGTGGACGGGCGTCAACCAGCCCCACGGAAGCACTCCGCGGCACTTCGGAAGACGAACGGAGACCGGCCGATGGCGCTCACGGTCGGCGTGATAGGCCCCGAGGACCTGGTGGGCAAGGTCGTCGCGGTCGGCGGCGAGACCGGGGCCGCCCGGCTGCACGCCCTCCCGTACCGGCACGAGGACGAGACGCCCGACGTGGTCCGCGCCGCGGGCCCCCGCGTCGACGCCCTGCTGTTCACCGGCGTCGTCCCGCACGCCCTCGCCGCCGGCGCGGGCCTGATCGACCGGCCCGCCATGTACGTCCCGTACAGCGGCGCGACGCTGCTGCGGGCCCTGGTCGAACTGCTCCGGCTGGGCCACGACGTGTCCCGCGTCTCCATCGACACGCTCGGCCGCGCCGACGTGACGGAGACGCTCATCGAGGCCAAGCTGCCCACCGAGCACGTCCGCGTCCTGCCGTACCGGCCCGGCCTCACCTCCCAGGACCTCGTCGACTTCCACCTCGCCGCGCACGACCGGCACGGCACCACGGTCGCCCTCACCTGCCTGGGCTCCGCCTACCACCGGCTGGAGCACCGCCTCCCCGCCGTACGGCTCGCCCCGTCCCGCCACTCCATACGCGCGACCCTGCGGGCGCTCGTCCTCGCCACCACCGGCGCGCACAGCGGCGACGCCCAGGTCGCCCTCGGCATCGTCGACCTGCCGGCCGCCGACGAGGAACTCGCCGCGGACCTCGCCGTCCTCGGCGGCAGCCTCGCCGGACTGCCGGACGGCGGCCGTCTCGTGGTGACCACGCGCGGGGCGCTGGAGAAGGCCACCGACCAGTTCACCCGCCTGCCCTTCCTCGACGGGCTCGCCGCCCGGCACGGCACCGCCCACGTCGGCTTCGGCCTCGGCCGTACCGCCGCCGAGGCGGAGGCGCTGGCCCGGCGGGCCGTGAACCGGGCCCGCTCCGTCGGACCGGTCGCCGGCGTCGTCTGCATGAAGGACGACATCGACATCGTCATCGCCCACGACGCGGCCCACGGCACGGCGGGTGGCGCCCGGCCCGCCGCGGCGGAGAGCACCGGGCTGCTCGCCCGGCGCGCCGGCCTCGACCCGCGGACGCTGGAGCGGCTGCGGGAGCTGGTCGCCGCCGAGGAGGGGCCCGGCATCACCGCACACCGCGTCGCCGAGCACCTGGACGTCCAGCAGCGCACCGCCCGGCGCATCCTCAAGCGCCTGGAGCGCGCCGGGGTCGCCGTCCCCGTCGGCAGCCGGCAGGAAGGACGCACCGGCCGCCCGCCCATCGTCTACCGAGTACGTCTCTAGGCCCGACGCCCCGGTGGCGGGGGCCGTGACCCGGAGGAGCCGCGTGAAGATCGACTCGATTCGCAGCCATGTCGTCGAGGCCCCCTACCGACGCCCCTTCGCCATCAGCAGCGGGACCAGCCCCCACCTCGTCAGCCTCGTCGTCGAGGTGCGCGCCGACGACGGCGCCACCGGGTACGGCGAGGCGTCGCCCATGACCGCGTACACGGGGGAGACCCTCGACGGGCTGCGCGCCGCGCTCACCGGCCACGTCGCCCCCGCCCTCGTCGGCCGCGACCCGCGCGACCTCGCCGGCGCCCACGCCGCCATGGACGCGGCCATCCGCGGCCAGCACCTGGCCAAGGCCGCCCTCGACCTCGCCCTGCACGACCTCGCGGGCCGCGCCGCCGGCTGGCCGGTCCACCTGCTCCTCGGCGGACGGCTGCGCACCGAGGTGCCCACCGCCTGGGTGGTCGGCCTCGGCACGCCCGAGGAGATGACCGAGGAGGCCGCCGAGTACGCCGCGCGAGGCTTCACCCACATCAAGGTCAAGGGCGGCGAGGACCCGGACCGCGACGTGGAGCTGGTCCGCGCCGTCCGCGCCGCCGTCCCGGACGGCGTCGAGCTGTCCCTCGACGCCAACGAGGGCTACGACCCGTCCACCGCCGCCCGCACCGTGGCGCGGCTCGGCGAGGAGGGCCTCGACCTGGTCGAGCAGCCGCTGCCCCGCTGGGACCTCGCCGGGATGGCGGCGCTGCGCGGCCGCGGCGGCCCCCGGGTGATGGCGGACGAGTCGCTGCAGTCGCTGCACGACGCCATGGAGATCGTCCGGCGCGGCGCCGCCGACGTCCTCAACATCAAGGTCCTCAAGGTGGGCGGGCTGCACCGGGCCCGCCAGGTCGCCGCGCTCGCGGAGGCCGCCGGCCTCGCCGTGAAGATCGGCTCCATGCCGGAGCTGGGCGTCGCCACCCTCGCGGCCGTCCACCTCGCGGCCGCGCTGCCCCACGCCACCGTCCCCGCCGACCTCGTCGGACCCCTGCTCGTCGAGGACGAACCGCTCGCGCCGGCGGCCTTCGCCGGAGCGGCGGACACCGGACGGGTCGCCCTGCCCGACGCCCCCGGCCTCGGCCACCGGTTGTCGGAGCTGCCCGGCCGCCCGTGACCGCCGCGGACCGGCCGCCCGTGGCCCCAGCGGACCGGCCGTGCCGCGGCCTGGTCCGTTGGCCTCCCGATGGCCGACCAGGGCGGGGTTTCGCTGGTCCGATGGCCCAGTGACCGACGTCTGGGTTGAGCCAGTGCCGCCCCGGGTGCTTCTCTTGTCGTATCCACGTATCAGCGGCGCCGCGCAGCGCCGGACGGCAACGAGGCCGGATCCGGACCGCGGCGCCTTCGTCGTGCCTGCGGACGCCCACCACCCCCGGGCGCCCCCGCGGCCGGCGAGAGCAACACAGGGGGGCGGCACCACCGTCATGAAGAGGATCTTCGTGGCCCCGGACCCGGGGCACCTCAGGCTGAGGAACGCGACCCGTGCCGTCCTCGGCATCGGGCTCGCCGTCGCGGCCGCCGAACTGGCCGGTCTGTCGCTGACCGCGTCCATCACCGGCGGACTCGCCGCGCTGCTCGCCCTCTTCACCGTCATCGACGGCACCGTCCGCGCCCAGCGGGCCACCACCGCGCTGCTGCCCGCCGCCGGGTTCCCCGCCCTCGCCCTCGCCACCGTCCTGCACGACCTGCCCCTCGGCCGGGACGCCGCGTTCCTCGCCGTCGTCTTCTGTGGCGTCTACGCCCGGCGCTGGGGGCCGCGCGGCCACGCGCTCGGCATCTTCGCGTTCATGCAGTTCTTCGTGGTGCAGTTCCTCCACGCCACCCCGGCGCAGCTCCCCGAGCTGTACGCCGCCGTGGGCATCGCCCTCGTCGTGGCCGGCGCCGTGCGGTTCGCCCTGTGGCCGATCGAACGCCGGACCCCGCCGGCCGCCGTGCCCGCGCCGCTGCCCGGACGCGGACTGGCCCGGCCGACCACCCGGCAGGCGTTCCAGACCACCGTCGCGTGCGCCTTCGCCCTGGCCGTGGGCCAGGTCCTCTCGGAGGAGCGCTGGTACTGGGCGGTCGGAACCACCTGGTGGATCTTCGTCAACACCGCGTCGCGCGGCGAGACCCTGGTACGGGGCTTCCGGCGCGTCGTGGGCACCGTCCTCGGCATCCTCGCCGGCCTGGTGGTCGCCCTGCCGCTGCACGGGGCGCCCGCCCCGACGGCGGTCCTCGTCGCCGTGTGCGTCTTCGGCATCTTCTACACGGCCCCCGTCTCGTACAGCTGGATGATGCTCGCCGTGACGGTGATGGCCGGACTCCTGTACGGGCTGCTCGGCGTGCTCACCCCGGGCCTGCTGGTCCTGCGGGCCGCCGAGACCGGGGTCGGCGCGCTGTTCGCGGCGCTCGCCGTGACCTTCGTCCTGCCGGTCACCACGCACGCCACCAACGACGCCTGGATCCAGCGCGCGCTGCTCGCCGTGCGCCGCTGCACCGCCGAGGCCGCCGAACGGCTCGCCGGCTCGCCCACCGCCGACCCGGCCCCGCACGCCGCCGAGCTGGAGGTGCTGCTGGGGCGCGTACGGCTGGCCCTGGCACCGCTCGTGCACCCGCTGAGCCCGTTCCGCGACCGCAAGGCCCGCGCACGCCAGGTGCTCGCCCTGCTCGACGACTGCGCGCGCGAGGTGCGGGGGCTGGCCGCGGTGGCCGCCGACCCGGACGCGGGCCACGACGCCCGGCTCGCCGCGGCGTGCTGGCGGGTCGAGGCCGCCGTGGAGGCCCTGCTCACGCGCGAGCGGGCACGCGACGCCGCCGACCGCGAGACCGCCGCGGCGGCCCCCGCCGCCTTCGCCCCCTCGGTGCCCGTGACACCCCCGGCCGCGCCGGCGCTGGCGCACCTGCACGGCCTGGAGCGGCTGCTCGCCGAACTCGACGGGCCGCTGCGCACGGCGCCCCGTTCGTCGCTGGTGCGCTCCTGACACGCCGCGCCCCCGCCTGACGGGCCTGGTCTGGACCATGGCTGCTAGCGTCGTCCCCGCAACGCCAGGAACGGCCACTGGGGAGGGGCAGCGGTGGAGCGGTACGGGGACCGGGGCACGCGGCGGGCGACCGCCGACAGGACGGACGACGGCACGGCGCCGGGGGGCGCGACGCCCGGCCGTGCGGTGGACGGCGGTACGGCGCCGGGGAGCGCGGCGTCCGGTGGCGCGGTGCCTGGCCGTGAGGCGTCCGGCGGTGTGGCGCCCGGTGGTGTGGTGGACGGCGGTACGGCGTCCGGTGGTGTGGCGTCCGGCCGTGCGGCGCCCAGCGGCACGGCGCCCGGTGGCGCGGTGCCCGGCCGTGAGACATCCGGTGGCGTGGCGTCCGGCCGTGCGGTGGACGGCGGTACGGCGCCGGGGAGCGCGGCGTCCGGTGGCGCGGTGCCTGGCCGTGAGGCGTCCGGCGGTGTGGCGCCCGGTGGCGCGGTGCCCGGCCGTGCGGTGGACGGCGGTACGGCGCCGGGGGGTCCGCCCGCGCCGCGACGGGCCTTCATCGGTTCTTTCACCTCCGCGGGGGGCCACGGCGTCACCGCCGCCGCGGTCGACGGGGCGACCGGCGCCCTGACTCCCACCGGCGCCACGGACGCAGTCGCCGACCCGTCCTTCCTCGCCCTCGGGCCCGGCGCCGCCGTGCTGTACGCGGTCTCCGAGACCGACGAGGGCGCCGTCGCCGCGTTCGACGTCACCGGTCCGGCGCCCCGTCTGATCGGCGCCCCCGAACCCGTGCGCGGGGCCGGGCCGACCCACCTCGCGTACACCGCCGGCCACGTGGTGGCCGCGCACTACGGCTCCGGCGGCGTGAGCGCCCAGCCGGTCCGCCCGGACGGCGCGCCGGGCCCGGTCACCGGGCTCCTCCGGCACCGGGGCAGCGGGCCCGACCCGGACCGGCAGGCCGCCCCGCACGCCCACCAGGTGCGGCCCTCGCCGGACGGCCGCTGGCTGCTCACCGTGGACCTCGGCACCGACTCCGTACGCGTCTGCGCCCTCGACGGGACCACCGGGGCGCTCACCGTCCACGGCGAGACGCCCCTGCGCCCCGGCAGCGGGCCGCGCCACCTCGCCTTCCACCCGGCCGGCGGCCACGTGTACGTCCTGGCGGAGCTGACGCCGACCCTCACCGTGTGCCGCTGGGACGGCCGTACGGGCGCCCTCGAACCCGTGGCGGAGGTGCCCGTGCGGCCGGCGGGCGCGGCGGGGCCGGGCTACCCGTCCGGGCTCGCCGTGAGCCCCGACGGGCGGTTCGTGTGGGCTGCCGTGCGGGGCGACGACACCGTCGCCGTCCTCCAGCTCGACGGGGGCGGCGAGCGGCCCCGCCTGGTCGCCGCGGTGCCCTCCGGCGGCCGTTGGCCGCGCGACCTCGTCGCCGACCCGCGGGGGCGGCGGCTGTACGTGGCCAACGAGCGGTCCGGCGACGTGACGTGGTTCGACGTCGACCCGGTGACCGGCGTCCCGTCCCGCGCGGGCGCGGTGACCGCCCCGGCCGCCTCCTGCGTGGTCCTCGCCTGAACGCGGGAGGGCCCGCGCGGCGCGGTCACGCGCGGCGCGGGCCCTCCCGTACGGGTCCCTCCCCGGCCGGGCCGGTCAGCGGACCGGAACCCCCTGCTGCTGTTGCGGGGAGATGCCCAGCACCGTCATGTAACCCGACAGCACCAGCCTGCCGACCGCCGGGTACGCGCCCAGCGGCTCGGCGACCGGGCAGTTCGCGGCCCCGGCCGCCGCGTCCAGCAGCTCCCCGGCCAGCTCCGGGCCGACCAGGTACGGGGCGACCGCGAGCTGCGCCGAACCGGAGTCGCGCAGCTGCGCGGCGACCACCGCCACCGACCCCTCCTGGTCCAGGGCCGCCGCCATCACCGGCACGGCCAGCCGCGCCGCCAGCAGCATGCCCGTGATCCCGGCCGCCTGGACGGCCTCGGCGCCGCCCGTCGTCGCCAGCACGATGCCGTCCGCCGCCGTCGCGACCGTGAACAGCCGCGCCCGGTCGGCGCGCGCCAGGCCCGCCTCGGAGAGGCGCACGTGCAGCGCCTCGGCCAGCAGCGGATGCGGCCCCAGCACGTTGGCCAGCTCGGCCGGCGCGCCGCTGTCGGCGACGGCCTGCCGTATCCGGCCCATCAGCACGGCGTCCGGGCCGACCAGCAGCGGCACGACGACCGCGGCCGGGCCCTCGGGCTCGGCGACCTCGCGGCCGGCCGCCCTGGCCAGCTCGTACCGCTCCACGCGGAGCGCCGCGGCCCGCCGCAGCACCCCGGCCAGCGACACGTACTCGGCGTCGTCCCCGTCGAGGAAGCCGATCGCGGCCTCCAGACCGGGCAGCTCGGAGCGCGCGATGCTCACGAGTTCTTCCGCCAGGCCGCGCGCGGCGGCGGAAGGCTCACCGGGGACGGCGAGGACGAGTGCGGGCGCGCCCTCGGGGGCCGCCAGGGGTTCGGGGCGACGGTGCCGCCCGGGCTGGCGGGGGCGTGGCATTCGTACAGGCAGGCCAGCGGGCCCAGTGGGGGAGCTCATGGCGCCGCATGCTACTGGTTTTGACCGCCCCGCTGTTCGGGGAGGGGGCATTGCCGCCCCCAATGGGCAGTTTGTCGGAAGAGTCGCTCAGTTGCCGTATGTGTCCAGCAGGCCGGGCTCGCGGGGCAGGGCCGGCGCGTCCGCGGCGAGCGCGGCGGCGATCGCCAGCGCGCCGGACAGCGGGTCGCCGGCAGCCGACACCGTCCGCGCGCCGGGGAGTTGACGCGCCAGCTCCTCGCGCAGGGGTACGAGCAGGGGGTCGCCGAGCCGGAACAGACCGCCCGTCAGGGCCACGTCGCCGGTGCCCCCCGCCGGGTGCACCGCGGCCGCGGCCTCCGCGATGTGCCGTGCCGCGCGCGCGAGGACGCCCGCCGCGACCGGGTCGTCCGCCGCGTGGCGGGCCACCTCCGGGGCGAACGACGCGAGGACGGCGGCCCGGTCCGGGCGCGGGTACAGCCGCCCGGGCAGCCCGGCCACGGGCCCGAACAGGGCCTCGGCGCGGGCCAGGAGGGCGGGGGAGCCGCCGCGCCGCCCGTCGTGGGCGCGCAGCGCCGCCTCCAGGCCGGCCCGGCCGATCCACGCGCCGCCGCCGCAGTCGCCCAGCAGGTGCCCCCACCCGTCGGCGCGGCGCCAGCGCACCAGGTCGGTGCCGAGCGCGACGAGCCCGGTGCCCGCGGCGACCACGGTGCCGGGCGCGCGGCCCAGGGCGCCCGCGTAGGCGGTCACGGCGTCGGAGGCCAGCGCGAGCCGCCGCACGCCCAGCGCGTCGCGCAGCGCACCGGGCAGCACGGCCCGCAGCCGGTCCCCGAGCCCCGCCATCCCGGCGGCCCCCACGGCGACGGCGCCGGGCCGTCCGCCCGCCCCGGCCCGGTCCAGCAACTCCCGGGCGGCGGGCACCAGCCGCTCCACCAGCCACCCGGCGTCGATCCCGCCGGGCCCGGTGGGCACGGGGGTGCCGAAGGCCCGCGCGGCCACCGGTCGGGCCGAGGGGCCCGTCGTGGCGCCACCGGCCGGCCGGGCGGGGGCGTCCACCGTCGCGAGGGCGACGCGGAAGCCCGAGCCGCCCGAGTCGACGCCCAGGACCCACACGCCGCCCGGGGTCACGGGAGGCGCCAGTCGACCGGCTCCGCCCCCTGACGCAACAGCAGGTCGTTCACCCGGCTGAACGGGCGCGAACCGAAGAAGCCGCGGTCCGCCGACATGGGGGAGGGGTGCGCCGACTCGATGGCCGGCAGGTCGCCCAGGAGCGGGCGGAGGTTGCGGGCGTCGCGCCCCCACAGCACCGACACGAGCGGCTTGCCGCGCGCCGCGAGCACCTTGATGGCCTGCTCGGTGACCTCCTCCCAGCCCTTGCCGCGGTGCGCGCCCGGCTTGCGCGGGGCCGTCGTCAGGGCCCTGTTGAGCAGCAGCACCCCCTGCCGCGTCCAGGGCGTCAGGTCGCCGTTGGACGGCCGGGGCAGGCCCAGGTCGGCGTGGAGTTCGCGGAAGATGTTCTCCAGGCTGCCCGGCAGGGGCCGCACGTCCGGCGCGACCGAGAAGCTCAGCCCCACCGCGTGCCCCGGGGTCGGATACGGGTCCTGGCCGACGATCAGGACTCTCACCTCGTCGAACGGCTGCTGGAACGCGCGCAGGACGTTCGGCCCGGCCGGTAGGTACGTACGCCCCGCGGCGATCTCCGCGCGGAGGAAGTCCCCCATCGCCGCGACGCGTTCGGCCACGGGGGCGAGGGCTTCGGCCCAGCCGGGCTCGACGATTTCTCTCAACGGTCTTGCTGCCACGGCCGTCACTCTACTGGCGCAGCCCGCCCCCACCGTCACCCGACGACCGCCGCCCGCACGCACAGCACGTCCGGGAGGTGCGCGGCCAGTTGCCGCCAGCTGTCGCCGTCGTCGGCGCTCGCGAACACCTCGCCGTTGCGGTTGCCGAAGTAGAGGCCCGCCGGGTCGGCGCCGTCCGTGCACATCGCGTCGCGCAGCACCGTGCCGTAGTGGTCGTCCTCCGGAAGGCCCCGCGTCAGCGCCTCCCAGCCGCCGCCCGCGTCGCCCGTCCGGTACACCCTGCAGCGGCGGCCCGCCGGTACGCGGTCCGAATCGGCGGTGATCGGGAAGACGTACGCCGTGTCCGCGTGCCTCGGGTGCGCGACGACCGCGAAGCCGAAGTCGGACGGCAGCCCGGCCCCGATGCCGGTCCACGTGGCGCCGGAGTCGTCGCTGCGGTACACGCCCCAGTGGTTCTGGAGGTAGAGCCGGTCGGGGTCGCCGGCGTCCTGCGCGACCTTGTGCACGCACTGGCCGAACCTCGGCCGCGGATCGGGCAGGAACACCGCCGAGACCCCGTCGTTCGACGGCGACCAGGTACCGCCGCCGTCGCGCGTGCGGAACACCCCGGCCGCCGACACCGCGACCGTCACCGCGTCGGGGTCGCGCGGGTCCGTCACCACCGTGTGCAGCGCCTCACCGCCGCCGCCCGGCTGCCACCGCGACCGCGTCGGGTGCTCCCACAACGGTCTGACCAGCTCGAACGTCTCGCCCTCGTCGTCCGACCGGAAGAGCGCCGCCGGTTCCGTGCCCGCGTACACCACGCCGGGCGCCGCCGGGCCCGCCGGGTGCAGCTGCCAGACCCGCTCCAGCGACGCGCCCGTGTCCCGGGGGAACCTCACGGGCGCCTCCGCCGGCTCCGACCACGTGGCCCCCAGGTCGTCGGAGTGGAACACGGACGGCCCCCAGTGCGCGCTGTCCGCGCCCACCAGCAGCCGGGGCACGGCCCGGCGCAGGTCGACACCGACCGCGTACACGGCCTGCGCGGGGAAGTGGGGTCCGTCGAACTCCCACCGGCCGCCGCGTCGGCGAGCGGTGAAGAGGCCCTTGCGCGTGCCCACGGTCAGCAGTACGTCGGTCATGGCCCACACCTCCAGGACGTCCTTGACGCCTTCGTCGCGGATACGGGCCAGTCTGCACCCGCCCACCGACAACGGCCGCCGGAGCGCCGTTCCCGCAGGTCGGCGCCGTGCACCCGGCCGCCCGGCCCGGCGCGAGGCACGTCCGGCGCCCGTGCGGCCGGGGAGCCGGCGCCCTACGGCCGCCCGCCCTCCGGGGGCGAGCCCAGCTCCCAGTCGAGGCCGTACCGCTGGAACAGCTCCGCCCTCAGCCGGGCGGGCGACATCGGGGCGCCCGGCAGCAGCACGGCGAAGACGGCGCCCATCAGCAGCGCCCGCAGCAGCGGGTAGTCCGCGTCCAGGTCGCGCGCCCCGTACCGCGCGAGCGTGTCCCGCAGGAGCGCGGCGAGCCGCTGCTGCTCCGGGCAGCGCACGAACCCCTCCGCCTGGAGGATCCCGGCCATGTGCGTCCGCATCAGCAGCGGCTGTTCCACCGCCAGGCCGAGGACCGCGTCGATCGCCCGGGCCAGCCGTTCGCGCCCGTCCTCGGTGCGCGGCTCGCGCTCCAGGGACGACGCCAGCGTCATGTGCATCAGGCGGTGGACGGCGGACTGGAGCAACTGGCGCTTGCCGGGGAAGTAGTACGAGACGAGACCGCGCGCCGAACCGGCCCGGTCGGCGATGTCCGCGAGCGTCGTCGCCTCGTACCCGCGCTCGGACACGAGGTCGACCGTCGCCTGGAGGAGCCGCTCGCGGGACCTCCGGCGGAGTTCTGCATTGACCGATGCGCTCCGCGGGGACATGCTTGACTCCTGCGTTGATTGGCTCTCAGCCAATATACTCAGAGCGTCCTTGCCGACACACAGCGCCTCGTCGGCCGGGAGGGTGTGTCACGCGGACCGGGCGACGCGGGGGATCGTCCGGTCCGTGATGGCACCGGACGGACGGATCGGCCCGGCGCACGCCCCGGCCGCATGTGCCGCTCGTGCGGCGCCTCGCACCGGCGGGGCCGGGACCCCCGTCCTCGCCCGCGGGACCGGTGCGCCGCGCAGCCGTGGCGCGCCTTCAGTGCGCCCCGCGCCCCGCCGGGGCCCCCAGCGCCGCCGTACGCCCCCGCGCCGCCGTCCACCGCTCGTACGCCCCGGCCGCCGCCGCCACCAGGCAGGCGCCCAGCAGCCAGCCGGCCAGCACGTCCGAGGGCCAGTGGACCCCCAGGTACACCCGGGTCAGGCCCACTCCGGCCGTCGACACGACCCCCGCCACCACCACCGGCCGCACCAGGGCGCGCCGCGCCGTCCGCGCCGCCGCCCACCACAGCAGCCCGCACACGACGGCCGCGGTCATGGCGTGCCCGGACGGGAACGCCGCGAACTCCGCCGAGTCCACCGGGTCCGACCACCGCGGCCGCTCCCGGCCCACCAGCGCCTTGACACCATGCTGCACCGCGGCCGCCACCCCGCACACGACCACCAGCAGCCCCGCGGGCCCCGGCTCACCGGCCCGCCACAGGGCCACCGCCACCACCACCAGCAGGACGCGCAGCGTCAACGGGTCCCACACCCAGTCGGACAGCACCCGCATGCCCTCCGTCAGCACCGGACGGCGCACCGCCGTCAGGTGCAGTTCCTCCACCACCGCCCGGTCGAAGGCGATCAGCGGCGCCCAGGCGACGGCCACGAGCAGCAGCAGCGCCACGGTCGCCGCGCCGCAGCCCACGGCCACGGCACGGAGGAGCGGGAAACGGGCGGGGGACGGGGCGTGTACGGGGGGAGTCATATCGGGATCCTGCCCGGGGATCGCGCGGGCAGACCGCCGACAGGGCCGGCCGCGTCGACGCCGTCCGCGCCGGTGCCACTCGTATCGACGCCGGCCGTACCGGCGCCGGTCGCGTCGGCGTCGGTGGCTTCGGTGCCGCCCGTTCGGCCCCGGTCAGGACAGCGCGCTCAACCCGGGCGCCAGCGCCACGAGCAGCGGCACCGCCGGTACGAGCGCGGCCGCCGCCGTCAGCCGCAGCCGCCGCCCCGGCGTGAGCCGCGGCTCCGCCGCCAGCAGCCGCGTCACCCGCTGCGGCACCTCGGCGTGGGGCGCCGGGCACGGCCCGAACGCGCCCCGGTCCTCGTTCAGCCCGACCAGCGCCAGCGCGATCGTCAGCCGCCCGAACCGCTTCGACGCCGAGTCGTCCGCGGCCAGTTCCACCAGCCGGTGCATCTCCGCGCGGAACGCCGCGAACACCGGGACGCGCGGGAACCCCGACGCCAGCGCCGCCGCGCAGTGCAGCAGCCAGTCGTGCCGCGCCCGCGCGTGCCCCTCCTCGTGGGCGAGCACCGCGTCCAGTTGGCGCCCCTTCAGCCGCCGCAACGCCGCCGTGGTGATGATCAGCCGGGGCCGCGCACCCGGCAGCCACCAGGCGTCGGGCCGGTCGCCCTCCAGCAGCACCAGGGGCTCCGAACCCGGCTCCTCACCCGGCAGCAGCGGCGCCCGCACCAGCAGTTCGGCGCGCCGTCGCCTGCGCCACGCCCGGGCGTCGCGGACCTCGCGGGTGAGCATGGCCCCGGTCCACAGCCCGCCGCACGCCAGCAGCACCGCGAGCGCCGCCGACCAGGGGCCCAGCGCCCCCAGGGCGTACGCCTCCACGACCGCGGCCGGCGCCGTGGCGAACACCTGGCCGCGCACCACCTGCCAGGAGGCCGCCGCGCTGAACGTCATGGACAGCGCGAAGCTCAGCAGCACCGCCGCCACCACGCACTGCCAGACCCACAGCGCGACGATCGGCTCGCGTTCCGGCCAGTCGGCCCGCGCGAGCAGGCGCGGGGCCACGACGGCGACCAGCACGCCGAGCGCGAGCAGCGCGAGGGAGACCCACATGGCGTCAGCCTATGAGCGTGGCGCCGCCCATCGGCCCGCGCGGACACGGAAGTGACGCACGCCACGGCCCTTCCGCCCTCCGTGGCGCCCCGTGTCCGCCCCGGGGGAGCAACGGGCCCGGGAAGAGGGGCGCGTTAGGCTCGTGGCCGAACGACACGCCGAGGGAGAACGCCCACGATGGACACCGCACCGCCCCGGGAGGCCCGGGAGACCTACCGCGACGCCGTGGAGGCGGACGTTCCCGCGCTCGTCGCCCTCGTCGAGTCCGCCTACCGCGGTGACGCCAGCCGCGCGGGCTGGACCACGGAGGCCGACATCCTCGACGGCCGGCGCACCGATCACGACGGCGTCCGCGCGGTCATCACCACGCCCGGCTCCCGGCTCGTCGTCGTCGAGCGGGACGGCGACCCCGTCGCCTGCTGCCAACTGGAGCACCGCGGCGACGCCGCGTACTTCGGGATGTTCGCCGTCCGCCCCGGGCTGCAGGGCGGCGGGCTCGGCCGGCGCGTCCTCGCGGAGGCGGAGCGCCTGGCCCGCGAGGAGTGGGGCGTGCGGGAGATGCACATGACGGTGATCTCCGTGCGCGACGAGTTGATCGCCTGGTACGAGCGGCGCGGCTACCGCCGTACGGGACGGATGACGCCGTTTCCGTACGGCGACGAGCGCTTCGGCGTGCCGCGCCGCGACGACCTGGAGTTCGAGCTGCTCGTCAAGGAGCTGGGCTGACCCCGCCGGCCGGTTCGGGAGCCCTGCCGGGCCCCTGCTCCGCGCGGAAGTCCAGCCGCCCGTCCGCCACGCCCACGTGGACCCGGCCGCCCCCGGAGAGCCGGCCGTCGAGCAGCAGCCGCGACAGTTGGTTGTCCACCTCGCGCTGGATCGTGCGGCGCAGCGGCCGGGCGCCGTACTCGGGCTCGTAGCCCCGCCGGGCCAGCCAGTCGACGGCCTGCGGGGCGAAGTCCACGGACACGTGCTGCGCCCGCATCCGGCGGCGGGTGTCCTCCAGCAGCAGGTCGGTGATCTGCCGGAGCTGCGGCTCCGTGAGCCGGCGGAAGATGACGATCTCGTCGATGCGGTTGAGGAACTCGGGTCGGAAGTGCTCGCGCAGCGGCCGCAGCACCCGGTCGCGGGCCGCCTCTTCGTCGTCCACCGCGTCCGCGCCGAAGCCGAGCACGCCGCGTCCGGTGCCGATGGCCTCGGAGCCGAGGTTGCTGGTCATCACGACGACCGTGTTCTTGAAGTCGACGGTGCGGCCCTGCGCGTCGGTCAGCCGCCCGTCGTCGAGCACCTGGAGGAGGATGTTGAAGACGTCCGGGTGCGCCTTCTCCACCTCGTCGAGGAGGAGCAGCGAGTACGGGTGCCGGCGCACCGCCTCCGTCAGCTGCCCGGCCTCCTCGTGGCCGACGTACCCGGGCGGGGCGCCCACCAGCCGACTGACGGTGTGCCGCTCCTGGAACTCGCTCATGTCGAGCCGCACCATGCGCTCCTCGCTGCCGAACAGCGCGTCGGCGAGGGCGCGGGCCAGCTCGGTCTTGCCGACGCCGGTCGGGCCGAGGAAGAGGAAGCTGCCGATCGGGCGGCGCGGGTCGGCGAGACCCGCCCGGGAGCGCAGCACCGCCTCGGAGACGACGGAGACCGCCTCGTCCTGGCCGACGACCCGCTCCCGCAGGTGCTGCTCCAGGCCGAGCAGCCGCTCCTTCTCCTCCTGGGTGAGCCGGCTGACGGGGATGCCGGTCTGCCGGCTGATGACCTCCGCGATGTCCTCGGCGGTCACCTCCAGCACGCGGTCGTCCCGCATCAGCGGCTCGCCCCGGCCCGCCTTGATGCGGTCCTGCAGCTCCTGGATGCGGTCGCGCAGTTCGGTCGCCCGCTCGTACTGCTCGGCGGCGACGGCCTGGTCCTTGTCGCGGACCAGTTGCTCGGCCTCCCGTTCCAGGGCCCGCACGTCGGTGTCCTGCGATCGGGAGCGCAGCCGGACGCGCGCTCCCGCCTGGTCGATCAGGTCGATGGCCTTGTCGGGCAGGAACCGCTCGGTGAGGTAGCGGTCCGACAGCTCGACGGCGGCGCGCAGCGCGTCGTCGGTGTAGCGGACCTGGTGGTGCGCCTCGTACCGGTCGCGCAGCCCGCGCAGGATCTCCAGGGCGTCCTCGGGGCTCGGCTCGGGGACGAGGATCGGCTGGAAGCGGCGGGCGAGGGCGGCGTCCTTCTCTACGTGGCGGCGGTACTCCTCCAGCGTGGTCGCGCCGATGACGTGCAGCTCGCCGCGGGCGAGCGCGGGCTTCAGGATGTTGCCGGCGTCCATGGAGCCGCCCTCCGAGCCGCCTCCGCCGCCCGCACCGACGACCGTGTGGAGCTCGTCGATGAAGAGGACGAGTTCGCCGGAGTGGGCCCGGACCTCCTCGATGACGGCGTTCATCCGCTCCTCGAAGTCGCCGCGGTAGCGGGTGCCGGCGACGATGCCCGTCATGTCGAGGGCGACGACGCGCCGGCCGAGGAGCGTGTCGGGCACGTCGCCGTCGGCGATGCGCTGGGCGAGGCCCTCGACGACGGCGGTCTTGCCGACGCCGGCGTCGCCGATGAGGACGGGGTTGTTCTTCCCGCGCCGCGACAGGACCTCGACGGTCTGCTCGATCTCCGACTCCCGGCCGATGACCGGGTCGATGCGGCCGGCGCGGGCTATGTCGGTGAGGTCGCGCCCGTACTTGTCCAGGGTCGGCGTGCCGTGCTGGGGCGCCGGGCGCTGGTCGGCCGCGTTGTTCTCCCACCCGCCGGACGGCCCGCCGCGCGGGGTGGGCGTGCGGGACGGCGGGCCGGGGACGGAGCCGGGGTCGAACCGGGCGGCGCGCAGGATGCGGCCGGCCGCCGAGTCCGGGTTGGCGGCCAGCGCGGCGAGGACGTGCTCGGGCCCGATGTAGGAGGCGCCGATGTTCCTCGCCAGGTCGTGGGCGTCGAGGAGGGCGCGCTTGACGGCGGGCGTGACGGCGATCCGGGCCTGCGGCGGGCCCTCGCCGGCCGTGCGGTCGATCTCCGCGGCCAGCTCGTCGGGGTCGGCTCCGGCCCGGACGACCAGGTCGCGCGTCGGCTCGGTGTCGAGCGCGGCGCGCAGCAGGTGCTCGGTCTCCAGGTCCGCGCTGCCGTGCTCGGCGGCGTACGTGGCGGCGTCGTCCACCATGCGGCGGGCGGGCTCGCTCATCATCCGCGCGATGTCGATGTACCGGGGTCCGCGCCGGGCGGCCGGGGAGGCCGGGGTGCCCCCGAACAGCCGGCCCAGGAACTCACTGAACGGGTCGGGGCCGAAGCCCTCGGGGCCGAGGAATCCATTGCTCATAAATGACCGTCCCAGTTGTCCCAGTACGTCACTGTCCGTTCGGTTTTCATGTCAGACGTGGCGAAATCCAGCCACGCGGGTTCCCCCGGGGGGATCCGTTACACCCGTGGGTCATGTGGCAACCCGGACGATATGGCCGATGTGACCGTCCCAACCCCACGAGACGGGAAAAACGTCGGTGACCACGGGGGGTGTGCAGGATAATTTCCGCTGAAGCCTCTTGTGGCGAAGAACCGCAGATGGATACGGTGCCTTCACGCGAGGTTCTCCTGTGGAGGAAGTGAGATGACGGAAATTCTTGTGCAGGATGCTGTTGTCGGTGACGAGCTGTCCACCGACGTCCGGGTGGTCGACCACCCCGCGTGGCCGCAGCTCAAGAATGCCGTGGAGGAGATCCGCGTCTGGCAGTCCGCCGACGGCTCCATCGACTTCGACGCCGAGGGCGCCCCGGCCCGCGCGGACGTCGACGCCGTGCTGGACCGGATCGTCGCCGCCGTCGAGCGGCTCTCCCCGCTGCTTCCGCACGGCGCCGCGTACCACCGCGCCCTCGTCGCCGACCTGCGCCGGTGGGCGGCCGGTGGTTACGGCGTGCCGGACTTCCTCGACTCCCTGCTGGCGTTCCAGCCCGCCGCCGAGCGCGTCGACGGCCGGCAGCACCTCGTCGTGTTCCCGATGTACACGCAGAACGGCAACCCGGACCGCAACCTGGAGGCCGTCGTCCTGCGCATGGTGTGGCCCGAGTGGCTCGCGGAGCTGGAGGCCACCCGCTACGACAACCCGCTCTTCTGCGGCATCACCTTCGAGGGCTTCACCTCGGGCTACGACACCAACTCGGCCGTCCTCTTCCCCGAGACCGTCGCCGTCCGCGAGGCCCCCGAGCGGTTCACCTGGGGCGGCATCTTCTGCGACCGCGAGGCCGCCCGCTTCCGCCGCGTCACCGAGGCCGCCGTGGAGGTCCTCGGCGTGGAGCTGCCCGCCGACATCCAGCGGATGCTCGACGACCAGCAGCGCTGCCAGGAGGCGTTCGTCCTGTGGGACATGGTCCACGACCGCGCCCACAGCCACGGCGACCTGCCCTTCGACCCGTTCATGATCAAGCAGCGCCAGCCGTTCTGGATGTACGGCCTGGAGGAGCTGCGGTGCGACCTCACCGCCTTCAAGGAGGCCGTCCGCCTCGAGGCCGAGGGCAACCCGCACGGCCGCGACGTCCAGTACGCCGTGCTGTTCGACCGGATGTTCCGCTTCCCGGTCACCGGCGACCGCGTCCGCAACTACGACGGCCTCGGCGGCCAGCTCCTCTTCGCGTACCTCCACCGGCACGACGTGGTGCGCTGGACCGACAACACCCTGCGCATCGACTGGCAGCGTGCCCCCGAGGTCACCAACCGGCTGTGCGCCGAGATCGAGAAGCTGTACCGCGACGGCATCGACCGCCCGAAGCTGGTCCACTGGTTCGCCGCGTACGACTTCGTCTCCACCTACCTCGCCCCGCACCCCGGCTCCCGCTGGGCCAAGGGCCCCGACGCCCTGGACGTCTCCCAGCCGCCGCGCAAGCTCGTCGACGACGTGCTGCCCGACGAGTTCCCGCTGAGCATGTTCTACGAGGCCCTCTCCAAGAAGCTGAAGTCCGTGATCGCCTCCACCCGGGGCATCACCGCCGCGGACGTCGAGAAGACCGCCGGCGTCGAGAAGGCCGCCGCGTGAGCGGGCACGCGCCGGGTACGGCCGGGACGTCCGGTACGCAGACGGAGGAGACGAGCACGATGACCAGCAACGGGAACGGCGGGCCGCTGGACGGCGCCGTCATCGCGGTCGCCGGAGCGGCGGGCCCCGCGGGCCGCGCCGCCCTGCTGCGGCTCGCCGAGGCGGGCGCGACCGTCGTCGGCGCGGACGCCGACCCCGGGCGCCTCGCCGAGGCCGTCGACGCCGCCCGCTACGCCCACGGCGGCGCCACCGTCACCGGCGACACGGTCGACCTGCTCGACCCGGTCGCGACCCGCGCGTGGGCCGACAGGACCGAGAAGGAGTTCGGGCGGGTCGACGGCCTCGTCCACCTCGTCGGCGGCTGGCGCGGCAGCGCCACGTTCGGCGAGACCGACCCGGCCGACTGGGAGCTGCTGGAGAAGCTGCTCGTCCGCACCGTCCAGCACACCTCCCTCGCCTTCCACGAGGCGCTCAAGCGCAGCGACCGGGGCCGGTACGTCCTCGTCAGCCAGTCCGGCGCGAGCAACCCCACCGAGGGCAACGCCGCCTACGCCGCCGCCAAGTCCGCCGCCGAGGCGTGGACCCTCGCGCTCGGCGACTCCTTCCGCAGGGCGGGGGGCGAGGACGGGCCGAAGGCCGCTGCTGCGATCCTGGTGATCAAGGCACTGGTGCACGACGCCATGCGCGCCGAGCGCCCGAATGCGAAGTTCGCGGGCTTCACCGACGTCAAGGACCTGGCCGACGCCATCGCCGGCGTCTGGGACCGGCCCGCCCAGGAAGTGAATGGACAGCGCCTGTGGCTGACCCCGAAGCCGTGACCCCGGCGTTCCCCACCCGTACCGACGCGCGCCGTCACCACGACCCGTCGGTACGGGGCTTCGCCAGCGACAACTACGCGGGAGCCCATCCGGAGGTCCTCGCCGCGCTGGCCGTCGCCAACGGCGGCCACCAGGTCTCCTACGGCGAGGACGACTACACCGACCACCTCCAGCGGGTGCTGCGCAGCCACTTCGGTCCGACCGCCGAGGCGTTCCCGGTGTTCAACGGCACCGGCGCCAACGTCACCGCCCTGCAGGCGCTCGCCGACCGGTGGGGTGCGGTGATCTGCGCCGAGTCCGCGCACATCAACGTCGACGAGGGCGGCGCGCCCGAGCGCATGGCCGGGCTCAAACTGCTCACCGTGCCCACCCCGGACGGCAAGCTCACCCCCGAGCTGATCGACCGGCAGGCGTTCGGCTGGGACGACGAGCACCGCGCCATGCCGCAGGTCGTCTCCCTCGCCCAGAACACCGAGCTCGGCACGGTCTACACGCCGGACGAGATCCGGGCGATCACCGACCACGCCCACGGCCTGGGCATGAAGGTCCACCTCGACGGCGCCCGGCTGGCCAACGCGGCCGCCTCGCTGGACGTCCCGATGCGCGCGTTCACCAACGCTGCGGGCGTGGACGTCCTGTCGCTGGGCGGCACCAAGAACGGCCTGCTCTTCGGCGAGGCGGTCGTCGTCCTCGACCCGGAGGCCGGCCGCCACATGAAGCACCTGCGCAAGATGTCCATGCAGCTCGCCTCCAAGATGCGGTTCGTCTCCGTGCAGTTCGAGGCGCTGCTCGCGAAGGACCTGTGGCTGCGCAACGCCCGGCACGCCAACGCGATGGCACAGCGCCTCGCCGAGGGCGTCCGGTCCGTCGACGGGGTGGAGGTCCTCTACCCCGTGCAGGCCAACGCGGTCTTCGCGCGGCTCCCGCACGAGGTGAGCCTGCGGCTGCAGAAGCGGTTCCGGTTCTACTTCTGGGACGAGGCGGCCGGCGACGTGCGCTGGATGTGCTCCTTCGACACGACGGAGGACGACGTGGACGCGTTCCTCCTGGCGCTCAAGGAGGAGATGGCCCGCTAGGCGCGGGGCGCGCGCACGGGGGGCGGCCGGCCGGATGCCCGCGAAGGGCCGGCCGCTTCGCCCTTCCCCGCGCGGTGTCCCGCGCGGCCCCGGGCACCGGCCGTACCCGGGGAAGGTCCGGGGAGGGCCCGTCCCCGGGGACCCGGCGGCGGGCCGTGGCCCCGCGCCCACCGTCCGCCCCACCGGCCACGGCCAGGCGCGCCTTCGGCCCCGGGGCCGCCGAGGTGCTGGAGGGGCCCGGCCCCGGCGCGCGGGTCACGGTCCGGGCCCCGCCCGACCCCCGGTCGGGCGGGCGCGCCCCGAAGGGCGGCCCACCCGCGACACGCGCTCGGCGCGGCTGCGCCGGGCTCGTCCGGTCCCACCGGGCCCTCAGCGCGGCCGCGCCGGCTTCAGCGCAGCTCCGCCGGGGTCGGCGCGGTGCCGCCCAGGTGTGCCGGGATCCACCAGGTGTCCTCCGCGTCCCTGGGCCGTACCGGGTACGCCCGCTGCGCGGCCTCCAGCAGGTCCTGGACCCGCTCGCGCAGCCGCCGCGTGATCGCGCCGGCGTACTGGTCCGTCGGCGCCTCCACGGGCTCGCCCACCCGGATGGTCACGGGGATGTGGCTGCGCCTGAAGTTCCGGGGGCGGCCCTTCGTCCACAGCCGCTGCGTCCCCCACAGAGCCATCGGGACCAGCGGCACGCCGGCCTCCTGGGCCAGCCGCGCCGCGCCCGACTTGAAGCTCTTGAGGGTGAACGACTGGGAGATCGTCGCCTCCGGGAAGACGCCGATGACCTCGCCGGAGCGCAGCGACTCCAGCGCGTGCCGGTACGCCGCCTCGCCCTGCCCGCGGTCCACCGGGATGTGCTTCATCCCCCGCATCAGCGGCCCGGAGATCCGGTGGCGGAAGACCGAGTCCTTCGCCATGAACCGCACCAGGCGCTTCTGCGGCCGGGCTGCGAGCCCCGTGAAGATGAAGTCGAGGTAGCTGATGTGGTTGCTGACGAGCACCGCGCCGCCGGTGCGCGGGATGTTCTCCGAACCCTGAATGTCGATCTTGAGGTCGAGCGCCTTGAACATCGTGAGCGCGGCGCCGACGACCGGCCGATAGACGAGTTCTGCCATCTGAGAGAACACCCTTCTTCTGTCTGCCTGGGGAGGGTCCTCCCGGCGGAAGTTACGCAGCCGTAGGTAACCGGCTTGCGCCCGATGCTGCACCATGTACCTCGCCCAGGCCAGCCCGAACCCCGCTTCGGAGGGCGGAATGCGGCGAGATACTCGTCACGTCGCCTCACCGGGGGAATCGCCGCGGCCCCGCGCGGCGCTGTACGGGCGGGAAGACCGGACGACGGGAAGCGGGGCTGCGGTGGTGCGCGACGGCGCGGAGGAGCGGTACGGGCGGGTGCTCGGCCCGGGTGACCTGGGCGCCGAACTGGGGGAGCGGGCCACGCTCGTGCAGTTCTCCACCGCCTTCTGCCAGCCCTGCCGCGCCACTCGGCGGGTCCTCGCCGACGTGGCGGGCATGGTCGGCGGCGTCGCCCACGTCGAGATCGACGCCGAGCGCGAGCTGTCCCTCGTCCGGGCCCTCGGCGTCACCGCGACGCCCACGGTGCTCGTCCTCGACGCGGCCGGCCGCGTCGTTCGCCGCGCCGCCGGGCAGCCCCGCAGGGCCGATGTGATCGCCGCACTCGGCCAGGCCCTCGAAACCCCCGCTGACCGGCCGTGACGCTGATCGCATCTGTCCGTGCGGCCTTGACGCGGCCGACCGCGCGTCGTCAGGCTGACGCCCGTGCCGTACGAACTCCTTCTCCACGGACGGGTCCACATCGACCTCGCCCGCCACGCGAGCGCGCTCTGTCCCGGTGTCTGACCACCCCAGGACCACGGCCCCGCGCACGCACCTCCCGCAGAAGGACAACTCCATGACGGTCACCCACGATCCCGGCACCGACGCGCGCACGGCCGAAGCCGGACCCGAGCTGCTGCGCTCCGCCTTCCGGCGGCACGCCGCCGGCGTCGCCGTGATCACCGCTCCCGGCGGCCCCGCGCACGGCGGCCGGCCCGCCGGGTTCACCGCCAGCTCCCTCGCCTCGGTCTCCGCCGAGCCGCCGCTGATCTCCTTCGGCATAGGCACGGGCTCGTCGAGCTGGCCCGTCGTGTCCGCCGCCACCCACGTCGGCGTCCACCTCCTCGGGGAGCACCAACAGGAGCTGGCCGCCACCTTCGCCCGCAGCGGCGCCGACCGCTTCGCCCCGCCGACCCGCTGGACCGCGGGCCCCGAGGGCGTCCCGCTGCTCGACGGCGTCCTCGCCTGGCTGGTGTGCCGCGTCGTCGGCCGCGTCCCGGCCGGGGACCACCGCATCGTCGTCGCCGAGGTCGTCGCCGGGGACGCCGCGGCCCGGGAGGGCCGGCCGCTGCTGTACCACCACGGCCGTTTCAACGCGCTGAGGGACTGAGAGGCTCCGGTTACTCAGCGTTGGCAAGGTCACAGTGCAAAGCGCTTGCTTAGTGGGAATGCTCCCGGTGTACTGACGAGTAATATTTCGTCGTGGGGCGGCCGTCGCCCCGCGCGGAAACCGCCCCATCAGGCGCCTATGCTGCGTGCAACAAGGCAGCCAGTAATGACGATGCAGTAGGAGAGCCGGCGTGAGCTTGAGGATCGTTGTCTGTGTGAAGTACGTGCCCGACGCCACCGGCGACCGGCACTTCGCCGATGACCTGACCGTCGACCGCGACGACGTCGACGGCCTGCTGTCGGAGCTGGACGAGTACGCGGTCGAGCAGGCGCTGCAGATCGCCGAGGACGCGGACGACGCGGAGATCACCGTGCTCACCGTCGGTCCCGAGGACGCCAAGGACGCCCTGCGCAAGGCGCTGTCGATGGGCGCCGACAAGGCCGTCCACGTCGAGGACGACGACCTCCACGGCACCGACGTCATGGGCACCTCCCTGGTGCTCGCCAAGGCGATCGAGAAGACCGGCTACGACCTGGTCATCTGCGGCATGGCGTCCACCGACGGCACCATGGGCGTCCTGCCGGCGATCCTCGCCGAGCGCCTCGGCGTCCCGCAGGTCACCCTGCTCTCCGAGGTCTCCGTCGAGGACGGCGTGGTCAAGGGCCGCCGCGACGGCGACGCCGCCACCGAGCAGCTGGAGGCGTCCCTCCCGGCCGTCGTGTCCGTGACGGACCAGTCCGGCGAGGCCCGCTACCCGTCCTTCAAGGGCATCATGGCCGCCAAGAAGAAGCCGGTGCAGTCCCTGGACCTCGACGACCTGGACATCGACGCCGACGAGGTCGGCCTCGAAGGCGCCTGGACGAAGGTCGACTCCGCCACGGAGCGCCCGGCCCGCACGGCCGGCACGATCGTCAAGGACGAGGGCGAGGGCGGCAGGCAGCTGGCCGAGTTCCTCGCGAGCCAGAAGTTCATCTAGGGCTCGCGCAGCGCAGAGCCACCGACAGCCCCCTCAGACTTCGCATTCGCAGGAGAGCATTCCCATGGCTGAAGTTCTCGTCTACGTCGACCACGTGGACGGCGCCGTCCGCAAGCCCACCCTGGAGCTGCTGACGCTGGCCCGCCGCGTCGGCGAGCCCGTCGCCGTCGCCCTCGGCCCCGGCGCCGAGGCCACCGCCGCCACGCTCGCCGAGCACGGCGCGACCCGCGTCCTCACGGCCGACGCCGCCGAGTTCGCCGACTACCTCGTCGTCCCGAAGGTCGACGCCCTCCAGGCCGCGTACGAGGCCGTCTCCCCGGCCGCCGTGCTCGTCCCGTCCTCCGCCGAGGGCAAGGAGATCGCGGCCCGCCTGGCGGTCCGCATCGGCTCCGGCATCATCACGGACGCCATCGACCTGGAGGCCGGCGACGAGGGCCCGGTCGCGACGCAGTCCGTGTTCGCCGCCGCGTTCACCACCAAGTCCCGCGTCTCCAAGGGCACCCCGGTCATCACGGTCAAGCCGAACTCGGCCCCCGTCGAGGCCGCTCCCGCCGCGGGCGCCGTCGAGGCCCTCGCGGTCTCCTTCTCCGAGAAGGCCACCGGCACCAAGGTCGTCTCCCGCACGCCGCGCGAGTCGACCGGCCGCCCCGAGCTGACCGAGGCCGCGATCGTGGTCTCCGGCGGTCGCGGCGTCAACGGCGCCGAGAACTTCGCGCTCATCGAGGGCCTGGCCGACTCGCTCGGCGCCGCCGTCGGCGCCTCCCGCGCCGCCGTCGACGCCGGCTGGTACCCGCACACCAGCCAGGTCGGCCAGACCGGCAAGTCGGTCTCGCCGCAGCTGTACATCGCCACCGGCATCTCCGGCGCGATCCAGCACCGCGCCGGCATGCAGACCTCGAAGACCATCGTGGCCATCAACAAGGACCCCGAGGCCCCGATCTTCGACCTGGTCGACTACGGCGTGGTCGGCGACCTCTTCGAGGTCGTCCCGCAGCTCACCGAGGAGATCAAGTCCCGCAAGGGCTGATCCGCGACCCGCACACGGCCGGGGGCCGCGCGGTGGAACACCACCGCGCGGCCCCCGACCGTTTTTCCGCGCCTCCCGGACCCGCCGGCCTCAGCCCTCGCCGTCGGCGGTGATCCGCCACCGGCCCACCTCGCGGTGGGCCGAGTCGTACACGGCCGACCCGTCGCCGGGCCGCAGGGCGTAGTGGTGGAGGTTGCCGCCCCAGTAGCGCAGGACGCGGCCCAGCTCGCGCGCCGCGGCCTCCGCCGGCTGCCCGTCGTCGACGGTCACCTCAAGCGTGAACTTCACTGCTTCTCCCTTCGGGAAAACGGCTCTGCTCGGCCCCGGCGCCGGACCTGGTATCAAGTCTTTCATTCAACTGCTACCAGGCATTTTCACGGCCCTACCGCAGGTGGGGGCGGTGGAATGCCGGAAAAGTCTCAACTCGGCGTGAAGCCGTGGAGGAGGGGTCGTGGGTGACCGGCTGAAGGCGGCCGACCTCGCGAGGTCGGCCGGGATCTCCGTACAGCAGCTCCGCACCTACGTCGACACGGGGCTGCTCCCGCCCGTCGACCGCACCCCCGGCGGCCACCGCCTCTTCACCGCCGCCCACGCCGACGCGCTCGCCGTGGCCCGCGAGCTCGCCGCCGGGCACGGCTGGGCCACCGCCCGTACCGTGATGGCCGCCGTCCACGCGGGCGACCTGGAGGCCGCGCTGGCCGCCCTGGACGCCGGACACGCCCGGTTGGACCGGGAGCGCGGCGAACTCGCCGCCGTCCGGGAGGCCATGGGCACCGTCCTGGCCGGCCGCGTCCCGCCGCCCGCCGCCCGGCGGGCCCTGCGCATCGGCGAGGCCGCCCGCGCCGTGGGCGTGAAGCCGCCCGTCCTCCGGCTCTGGGAGGCCCGCGGCCTGCTGCGGCCCGGTCGCGAGCCGTCCACCGGGTACCGGCTCTACGACCGCACCGAGCTGCGCGTCGCGCAGGTCGTGGCGCTCCTTCGGAAGGGGCACCACCCGCTCGCCGCCGTCGAGGCCGTCCTGCGCGAGCTGCGGGCGAACGGCAGCCCCGACCGCGTCCTCGCCGCGCTGGACGCCCGCGCCGGCGACCTCCACCGGCGCAGTCTGCTCCGGCTCGGCGCCTCCGCCGCCCTCCACGGCTACCTGCGCCGTCTCGGCCACCATTGACGAGCGCCAGCCGCCCCGGATAACTTCGCCATACGGATTGTTGATTCCGTGAAGCGGAAAAGTCGAGCGGTGGAGGGTGCGGGAATGGGTCAGCAGGAGCAGGTGGCGACAAGCCTCGCCGGTGCGGTCAGCGAGGGCATCAGCGCCTCCCTCGCCACGGTGGACGCGGAGCTCGCCCGCCGCTACCCCGGTGACCCCGGCACCCGCCAGCCCGTCCACACCGTCTACGTGCCCGGCGACGCCCTCACCGCCGACACGATCCGCTCCTGGGGCGACCGCGCCCTCGCCGCGCTCGACGAGCACGCCCCGGACGCCGCCTCCCTCGCCGCCGTCCTCGGTCTCCCCGACGACCTCGCCGAGCCCGTCCACGCGCGCGTACGGGCCAAGTTGGAGCGGGAGCCGATCGAGGACCTGCGCATCGACTTCGAGGACGGCTACGGCGGCCGCACCGACGCCGACGAGGACCGCGACGCCGCCCGCGCCGCCCGTCTGGTGGCCCGGGCCCACCGGGAGGGGACCGCAGCCCCGTACACGGGCATCCGCATGAAGTGCATGGAGGTCGCCGTGCGCGACCGGGGCATCCGCACCCTCGACATCTTCCTCACCGGCCTCATGGAGGCGGGCGGCCTGCCCGACGGTCTCGTCCTCACCCTCCCGAAGGTCACCTACCCGGAGCAGGTCACCGCGATGGCGCGGCTCCTGGAGGAGTTCGAGAAGGTCCGCGGCCTGGAACCCGGCCGGATCGGCTTCGAGATCCAGATCGAGACCAGCCAGGCCATCCTCGGCCCCGACGGCACCGCCACCGTCGCCCGCATGATCGACGCCGCCGGGGGCCGCGCCACCGGTCTCCACTACGGCACCTTCGACTACAGCGCCTGCCTCGGCGTCTCCGCCGCGTACCAGGCCAGCGACCACCCGGCCGCCGACCACGCCAAGGCCGTCATGCAGGTCGCCGCCGCCGGCACCGGCGTCCGCGTCTCGGACGGCTCCACCAACGTGCTGCCCGTGGGCCCCACCGAGAAGGTCCACGACGCCTGGCGCCTGCACTACGGCCTCACCCGCCGCGCCCTGGCCCGCGCCTACTACCAGGGCTGGGACATGCACCCGGCCCACCTGCCCACCCGGTACGCCGCCGTGTTCGCGTTCTACCGCGAGGGCCTGGAGCCGGCCGCCGCCCGCCTCGCCGCGTACGCCAACCGCGCCGGCGGCGACGTGATGGACGAGCCGGCCACCGCCAAGGCGCTCAGCGGGTACCTGCTCCGCGGCATCGACTGCGGCGCCCTCGACACCGCCGAGGTGGCCCGCCTCACCGGCCTCACCCGCGCCGACCTCGACCGTTTCGCCGCCCCGCGGCGCGGCGACCTGACCGGCACCCACCAGTGACCGGCCGGTGGCGGACCCCCGCCGGACCCGCCACCGCCACCGCCGCCCCGTAACCCGTACGCGTCCACGACGCGCGGGGAGCGGGGCGGCGGTGCCCGCGGGGGAACGCGAACCGACCGCCGGCCGGTCCGACGGGGGCCCGCCCGCCACCGGCGGCGGTGGCCCCGGGGCCGGTCCGCCCCTCCGCCGGCGGCGGCACGTGCCACCGCGCGGTCCGGCGGACCACCGCCCCGTGCCCGGGGGACGGACCACCGCCCCGTACCCGGGGGACGGAGGCCGGGCCGGCGTCCTCGGCGCGGGCACCGGCCACTGCTCCCGCCGGTTTGGCCCCGGCCGCCGCGAGACGCACGGCGGGCGGGCCGACGTCCGGTGGGCGGCCCGACGTCCGGTGGACGAAGGCCGATGACGACAGCGGCGACGCCGGCGTGCGGGCCGGCGGCGTGCGCGCCCGGGGCGGGGGCGGGGCCCCGGTGCCGGCCCCGCCCCGCACCGGGCCGCGCGGCTACGCGGGCGGGACCTCGCCCGAGCCGCGCGGGACCAGCACCGTCGGCAACTCGACGCGCCAGGGCGCCTCGTGGAGGCCGTCGAGGCGGCGGAACAGCCGTTCCGCCGCCGTGCGGCCCAGCGCGGCGGCGTCCTGCGCGATGACCGTGATGCCGAGCAGGTCGGCCAGTTCGATGTCGTCGAAGCCGACCAGGGCGACCGGGCGCGTGCGCCCGGCCAGCTCCCGCACGGCGGTCACCGTCACCCGGTTGTTGCCCGCGAACAGCGCGGTCACCGGTTCCGGGCCGGCCAGCATCGCGGCGACCGCGGCCCGCACCCGCGCCGGCTCGGTGGGGCCCAGCGACACCCACGCGTCGTCGACGGGCAGCCCCGCGTCCTCCATCGCGGCCCGGTAGCCGCGCAGCCGCTCCGCGGCGGTGTGGATGCGCGGCCGGTCACCGATGAAGCCGATCCGGCGGTGGCCGTGCGCGACGAGGTGCGCCACACCCGTGCGGGCGCCGCCGAAGCTGTCGGACAGGACCGTGTCGGCCTCGATCCGGCCGGCCGGGCGGTCCACGAAGACGGTCGCGACGCCCGCCCTCATCTCCGGTTCCAGGTAGCGGTGGTCGTCGCCCGAGGGGATCACGATCAACCCGTCGACGCGGCGCGCGCACAGCGCCAGGGCGAGCTCCTGCTCCCGTTCCGGGTCCTCGGCGCTGGACCCGTTGATCAGCAGGGCCCCGTGGGCGCGGGCCACCTCCTCCACGGCGCGGCTCAGCGGCCCGTAGAAGGGGTCGGCCAGGTCCTCCAGGACCAGCCCCACGGAGGCGGTGCGGCCCTTGCGCAGCACGCGCGCGCTGTCGTTGCGGCGGAAGCCGAGCGCCTGGATCGCCTCCTGGACGCGGCGCTCGGTGTCGGGCGTGACGCCCGGCTCGCCGTTCACCACCCGCGAGACGGTCTTGAGGCCGACGCCCGCGCGGGCGGCGACGTCCTTCATGGTGGGCCGGTTGCCGTAGCGGTGGTCGGGTCGGCGGGCGGTCTCGGCCACGGTGCGCGGTTCCTGTCCTGTCGTCGTCCGGAGGTACGTACGGGGGCGTGGCGTCGAGCATAGAGCCTGGACAACGTTGTCAACAGCCGGGAGACTGTCCGGGCACCAACCGAAACCGCAGGGTCCCACCGGTCCGCGGACGTCCATGGGGAGTCGACGGGATGCACACGGAGCCGGAGCGCGACCCGGCGGCGGCCGGACTCGCCGCCGCCCTCGACATCGGCGGTACGAAGATCGCGGGCGCCCTCGTCGACGGCGCCGGCCGGATCCTCGTCCGGGCCCGGCGGCCCACCCCCGCGCGGGAGGACGCCGAGACGGTGATGGGCGCCGTCGCCTCGGTCCTCGACGAACTGGCCGGATCGCCGCTGTGGGGGCGGGTCGAGGCGGTCGGCATCGGCAGCGCGGGCCCGGTGGACGCGGCGGCCGGCACGGTCAGCCCCGTCAACGTGCCCGCGTGGCGCGGCTTCCCGCTCGTCGACCGGGTCCGCGCGCGGGTCGCCGGCCGGCCGGTCTGCCTCGTCGGCGACGGCGTCGCCATGACCGCCGCCGAGCACTGGCGGGGCGCCGCCCGCGGGTACGACGACGCGCTCTGCCTGGTCGTGTCGACCGGGGTGGGCGGCGGGCTCGTGCTGGGCGGACGCCCGCACCCGGGGCCGACCGGCAACGCGGGCCACATCGGCCACATCAGCGTCGACCTGGACGGCGACCCCTGCCCCTGCGGCGGGCGCGGCTGCGTCGAGCGCATCGCCAGCGGGCCGAACATCGCGCGCCGCGCCCTGGCCGCCGGCTGGCGCCCGGGACCCGACGGCGACGCGACGGCGGCGGGCGTGGCGGCGGCGGCCCGCGCGGGCGACCCGGCGGCCCGGGACGCGTACGACCGCGCCGCCCGGGCCCTGGCGGCGGGCATCGCGGCGACGGCGACGCTGCTGGAGGTGCGGATCGCGGTGGTCGGCGGGGGAGTGGCGAGCGCGGGGGAGGTCCTCTTCGCCCCGCTGCGCCGGGAGCTGCGGCGGTACGCGACCCTCCCCTTCACCCGCCCGCTGGAGGTCGTCCCGGCGACGACCGGCACGGACGCGGGCCTCCTGGGCGCGGCCGCGGCGGCGCTGGACCCGCGCGCGGACCGGGCGCCGCGCGCCTGACGGCCCGGCCCCGCGGCCGGCTCCGGCGGCTTCCGGCCGGCCGGCTACCCGGCGAAGCGCCGTACGTACCGCTTCTGCCAGGGCGTCTCCACCGCACGGGGGTGGTAGTGCCGGCGCACCCACTCCACCGCGCGGTCCGGCGGGACGCCGTCGAGGACCGCCAGGCAGGCCAGTGCCGTGCCCGTCCTGCCCCGGCCGCCCCCGCAGGCGACTTCGACGCGCTCCACCGCGGCGCGCTCCCACGCCCCGGCCAGGACGGCGCGGGCCTCCGCCTCGTCCGCGGGCAGCCGGAAGTCCGGCCAGCGCAGCAGGCGCGCCTCCCACGGGACGTCCGGCGGCCGCCCGCCCAGCAGATGGACCGCGTACGCCGGGGTCGGCCCGTCGGGCAGCGGGCGGCGCAGGCCGCGGCCCCGCACCATGCGCCCGGACGGGAACCGGACCACACCGGGGCCATCGGACGGCCACGGGGCGGCCGTCGTGCCGGAGGGGGAGGGAGTCACGGGCCCGACCCTAGCGGGTGCCGGGCGGGTCGCCGCCGCAGGGCGTTCGAGGGTGCGCCCGGGGCGGCCACGCCCGCTGAACCGCGCGGGGCCGCGCACCGTACCACCGGATCCGGCCAACCCGCCCCCGGTTCACCGGCCGTGCCGGCGTCCGCCTCCGGCGGGAAACCCCAGGGGCCCCGGACCGTTACGGCCACCCGTCCGGAACGCGGGTTTCCGTGGCAGGGTGTTGCGGGCAAGCCACTGGGGGCCAACGGAAGAGGGGGAACCGTGATCGTCTGGATCAACGGTGCGTTCGGCGCCGGCAAGACGAGCGCCGCGCGCGAACTGGTCGATCTGATCCCGAACAGCACCTTGTACGACCCGGAGTCGATCGGCGGCGCGCTGCCGCTCCTCCTGCCGCCCGACCGGCTCTCCGGCACCACCGACTTCCAGGACCTGCGGATCTGGCGGCGCCTGGTCGTCGACGCGGCGGCGGCGCTCCTCGCCGAGGTGGGCGGGGTGCTGGTGGTGCCGATGACCCTCCTGCGTCAGGAGTACCGCGACGAGATCTTCGGCGGGCTGGCGTCCCGCCGGATCACCGTGCGGCATGTCGTCCTGACCCCTGATGAAACGATCCTGCGCGCACGGATCGCGCGGCGCGGCGCGCACGACGGCGACCCGGCCGGAAACGAGCGGGCCAGGGCGTGGGCCCTGGACCACATCGCGTCGTACCGGGCCGCGCTCGACGGGTGGCTCGCCGCCGACGCGTACGCCGTCGACAACGGCCCCCTCACGCCGGAGGCGACGGCGAAGGTGATCGCGGACGCGGTGCGGACCGGCGCGGCGGGCGCCTGCGGGATCGTGCAGACCCCGGAGCCGACCGGCGAGACGCTCGCGGCGGGGGTGCTGCTCTTCGACGACCAGGACCGGGTGCTGCTGGTCGACCCGACGTACAAGCCGGGGTGGGAGTTCCCCGGTGGGGTCGTCGAGCGGGGCGAGGCGCCGGCGCGGGCCGCGATGCGGGAGGTCGCCGAGGAGACGGGGCTGGAGCTGGCGTCCGTACCGCGGCTGCTGGTCGTCGACTGGGAGCCGCCGAAGCCGCCCGGGTACGGCGGGCTGCGCCTCCTCTTCGACGGCGGGCGGCTCACGGGCGCGCAGGCGGACCGGGTCCTGCTGCCGGGCTCCGAGCTGCGCGGCTGGCGCTTCGCGACGGAGGCGGAGGCGGCGGACATGCTGCCCCCGGTCCGGTACGAACGCCTCCGCTGGGCCCTGCGCGCCCGCGAGCGCGGCACGGTCCTGAACCTGGAGGCCGGCGTCCCGGTGGGCTGACCGCGCGGCGGCGCGGGGGACGGGGCGGCTCCGGACGCCCGCGCGGGCTACGGCCGGGCCGCCTCCGCCGCCGCCCGCAGGGTGGAGGGCACCTCCCGCGTCAACGGGTCGCCGTGCCCGAAGCACACCGCCCGGAGCGGGTGGAGGGAGGCCAGGCGGCGCACCGACGCCACCGCGGCGGCGCGGTCAGCGTGGAAGACGCCCAGGCCCACCCCGCCCACCGACGCCAGGGTGTCGCCCGTCAGCAGCACGCCGGGGCGCGGCAGGTGGAGCGCGATCGACCCGGGCGTGTGGCCCGGGGTGTGCACCACGCGGGCGCCGCCGCCGAAGTCCAGCACGTCGCCGTCCTCCAACTCCCGGTCCACGCGCGTGGGCGGCGCCTCGGGCGTGGTGAGCCCGTGCTCGTACAGCGGGACCTCCCAGTCCAGCAGGTCCGGTTCGGGCACCGGCGCCTCCCCGCGGACGACCGGCGCGTCCAGCCGGTGCGCGAGGACCTCAGCGCCGTACCGGCGCGCCAGCGCCTCCGCCGCGCCCACGTGGTCGCGGTGGCCGTGGGTGAGGACGATCCGCCGCAGCCGCGCCCCCGGGCCGCCGACCTCGCGCAGTGCCCGGCCGACGGCGTCCTCGGCGCCCGCCCAGCCGGCGTCGACCAGCGTCAGCGCGCCGTCGTCGTCACGCCAGACGTAGCCCTGGCCGATCGGGAAGCGCAGCATGTGCAGCCCGGGCACGACCGGGACCAGGTCGACGGCGGGCTCGTCGGGGGCGTGCGGGTGCGGGTGGGGTTCCGGAGTCATGCCCCGACGCTACGGGAGCGGCCCGGCCGGACCGCCCCCCTTGCGCTCTGCGCGATTCCGCCGAGAGCTCAACCCCGCTTCGACAGCGCGTAGTTCCGCAGGAACAGCGCCTCCGCGACCGACATCCGCTCCAACTCCTCGGGCGACACGCTCTCGTTCACCGCGTGGATCTGCGCCTCCGGCTCGCTCAGCCCGATCAGCAGGATCTCCGCCCGCGGGTACAGCGCGCCCAGCGTGTTGCACAGCGGGATCGACCCGCCCATGCCGGCGGCCTGCATCTCCTCGCCCGGATACGCCGCGGCCAGCGCCTGGGCCATCGACGTGTACGCCGGGCTGGCCACGTCCGCCCGGAACGGCTGGCCCTGCCCGATCTGTTCCACCGTCACGCGCGCGCCCCAGGGGGTGTGCGCCTGGAGGTGCGCGGTGAGGAGCTTGGTCGCCTCGGTGGCGTCCTGGCCGGGCGGCACGCGCAGGCTGATCTGGGCGCGGGCGGTGGCCTGCACGGACGGCGTGGCCCCGACGACCGGCGGGCAGTCGATGCCGATCACCGTGACGGCCGGACGCGCCCACAGCCGGTCGGCGACGGTGCCGGAGCCGATCAGGTCCACGCCGTCCAGCACCTTGGCGTCCCGCCGGAAGTCCTCCTCCGCGTACTGCAGGCCCTGCCACTCGGCGTCCGACGCCAGCCCGTCGACCGTCGTCGAACCGTCCTCGGCGCGCAGCGAGTCCAGTACGCGGATGAGTGCGGCCAGCGCGTCCGGCGCGGCACCGCCGAACTGCCCCGAGTGCAGGTTCCCGGCGAGCGTGTCGACCTGGACGCGCAGCATCGTCATCCCGCGCAGCGACGCGGTGACGGTCGGCAGCCCGACGCGGAAGTTCCCGGTGTCGCCGATGACGATCGCGTCGGCGGCCAGCAGGTCGGGGTGGGCCTCGGCGTACCGCTCCAGGCCGCCGGTGCCCTGCTCCTCGGAGCCCTCCACGATGACCTTGACGCCGACCGGGACGCCGCCGTTCGCCTTCAGGGCGCGCAGCGCCAGCAGGTGCATGATGAACCCGCCCTTGCAGTCGGCGGCGCCGCGCCCGTACCAGCGGCCGTCCCGCTCGGTCAGCTCGAACGGCGGGGTGTCCCAGCCGGCCGGGTCGAGCGGCGGCTGCACGTCGTAGTGGGCGTACAGCAGCACGGTCGGGGCGCCGGCGGGGCCGGGCAGGTGACCGTAGACGGACTGGCTCCCGTCGGGGGTGTCGAAGACCGACACGTCGGTGAAGCCCTCGGAGCGCAGGGCGTCCGCCACCCACGCGGCGGCGGCCTCGCACTCGCTCCTGGGGAACTGGGCCGGGTCCGCCACGGACCGGAACGCCACGAGCTCCGTGAGCTCCGCCTTGGCGCGGGGCATCAGCGAGGCGACGGTGGCGGCGATCGGCTCGGCGATCGGCTGGGCGGTCATGGTCACGCTCCTGGTGGGTGCGGCAAGCGGTACGTCGGGACGCCGCCGCGGGATGTGCGGCGAACGCGCGTCCGATCCTCGCACAGGGCGCTCGGGGCGAAGCCCCGTAGGATGCGGACGAGAGCGTGGACCACGGGTCGGGACCGGGAGCGTAAGCACATCGTGAGCAGCGAGAACGTGTGGGATGTCGTCGTGGTCGGCGCGGGGCCGGCCGGAGCGTCCGCGGCCTACGCCGCGGCAGTCGCGGGCCGCCGCGTGCTGCTCCTGGAGAAGGCGGAGCTGCCCCGCTACAAGACGTGCGGCGGCGGCATCATCGGCCCGTCGCGGGACGCGCTGCCGCCCGGCTTCGACCTGCCGCTGCGCGACCGGGTGCACGCCGTGACGTTCTCGTTGAACGGCCGCTTCGCCCGTACGCGCCGCTCGAAGCGGATGCTGTTCGGGCTGGTCAACCGGCCCGAGTTCGACGCGGGGCTGGTGGAGCACGCCCGGAGGGCGGGCGCCGAGGTGCGGACGGGCGCGGCCGTCGCGCGGGTCGAGCAGCACGGCGCCGCGGTGCCGGACCGGCGTACCGTCGCGGTCGTCCTCGCCGACGGCGAGACGGTGCTGGCGCGGGCGGTGGTCGGCGCGGACGGCAGCGCCAGCCGGATAGGGGCGCACGTCGGGGTCAAGACCGACCAGGTGGACCTCGGCCTGGAGGTGGAGATCCCGGTGCCGCAGGCCGTGGCGGAGGACTGGGCGGGGCGGGTCCTCATCGACTGGGGGCCGATGCCGGGCAGTTACGGCTGGGTGTTCCCCAAGGGGGACACGCTGACGGTCGGTGTCATCTCCGCGCGCGGGGAGGGCGCCGCGACCAAGCGGTACCTGGACGACTTCGTGGCCCGGCTGGGCCTCGCAGGGTTCGAACCGGCCATCTCCTCCGGGCACCTGACGCGCTGCCGCAGCGAGGACTCGCCGCTCTCCCGCGGCCGGGTCGTCGTCTGCGGGGACGCGGCCGGGCTGCTGGAGCCGTGGACGCGTGAGGGGATCTCCTTCGCGCTGCGGTCCGGCCGGCTCGCGGGGGAGTGGGCGGTGCGGATCGCCGAGGCGCACGACGCGGTCGAGGCGCGCCGCCAGGCGCTGAACTACGCCTTCGCGATCAAGGCCGGGCTGGGCGTGGAGATGGCGGTGGGGCGGCGGCTGCTCGCCGTGTTCGCGCGCCGCCCGGCGCTGCTGCACGCCGCGATCACCGGACTGCGCCCGGCGTGGCGGGCGTTCGCGGACATCACGCGGGGCGCGACGACGCTGGCCGGCATCGTCAGGGGGAACACCGTCGCGCGCCGCGCCCTGGAGGCGTTGGACCGCCGCCGGCAGGACGACCCGCAGGAGTCGGAGCCGGAACCGGCCGCGCGGGAGCAGCGGTAGCGGAGGCGGACGCCGTCACCGCCCGGCCCCGCCCGCGACACCGGCCTCCGCCCCGGTTCCATCCGCCGGGTCCGGCCTCTGTCCCGGGCCCGGCCCCTGTCCCGGGTCCGGCCTCTGCCCTGGGACCGGCTCCTGTCCCGGGACCGACCTCTGCCCTGGGACCGGCTTCTGCCCCGGGACCGACCTCTGCCCCGGGACCGGCCGACCGGGCCGACCTCCGCCCCGGTCCGTCCCCGCCGGGTGCGGTCGACCGGGACCGGGCCGGCCTCCGCCCCGGTTCCGGCAGCCGGGACCGGCAGCCGGGGCGGTCCGTCGGACACCGGCCGCCTCCGGTAGCCGCAGCAGCTCCGGGTCCTGGCACGGCATCCGCCGGTGCAGCTCGCGCAGTGCCGGACCCGGGTCGGCGCCCATCGTCTCCGCGATCCGCAGCCGGGCCTCCCCATCCGCCCCCCCCGCCCCGCGGCGCCCCGGGGCGGGGCGGCGGAATCGTCGGGGCGCCCCGGTCGGCAGGGCTCCGGCTGGTGGCCACGGCGCTCCTCGGACGGCGCCCCGCCGCGCGGGGCGCGGTCGTGCCGCCGGGCGCGCCACCGGTTTCCGGCGCGGGATCCGGTGGCCGCGAGGAGCCCGCCGCGGCCCGCGCGGCGGGGCGCCCGGTGGGGCCCGGCGGGTGACCCGGTGGCGCCCGCACACGACGCGTACGTCGTCGGGGCGGCCCGGTCCGGCGCCTCCGGCCCCTCGTGGAGGAAACCGGGCCGGGCGGCGGCGCGCCCGGGACCGCGTCCGGATCGTCGCCCCGCCTACGGGCCGGGCCCGGTCCGCCCCCGGCCCTGCCGCCCCGGTGCGTTCCCGCACCCGGCGCGGCGCCGGGTCACCACGTCACGGCCGAGGTCTCCCGCCACAGGCGGGTCAGGCGGTCGTCGCCCGTGACCGCGACGGCGGGGGAGCCGGCGGGCAGCCGGTTCCACAGGGAGAGGTACAGGGCCTCGGCGGGGCCCGTCAGTTCGCAGTCGACCGGACCGTCGGCCGTGCGGGCGGTGCGGGGCGCGTCGGCGGAGAGCAGGACCGTCCACACGTCGCCGGTGTCCGCCGTGCGGACCCGCAGCGTGCCGGGCCGGTCCGTGCGGACGCGGCTCTTGTCCCGGGCGTGGAAGCCGCACAGCAGTTCGTCGATCCCGTCGGCGGCCAGGTCCGGCCCGACCGGCGACCGGCCGGCCACCAGGCCGAGCGCCGACTCGGCGTCCACGCGGTGCACGGTCGTCTCGTGCGCCTGGCGGCGGGCCCAGAACGCCAGCGGGGACGGCGCGGGCATGAACGCCCAGCACTCCAGGGTGTCCGGCGCCCCGGTCAGCGCCGTGACGAGCCGGTCGTGGCCCTCCCGGTACCAGTCCAGCAACGGGGTGCCGTCGAGGTCGGACTCACCGTCCGCGGGGCGGTACGACGTGTGTCCCTCGGCGACGAACGCGGTCGCCCAGCGGTGCACCATGCCGGTGTGCCGCAGCAGGTGCCGCACCTCCCAGCCGGGGCAGGTGCGGACCTCCGCGTCGAGACCGGCCCGTTCGGCGGCGTCGGCCAGCAACTGGCCCTCGCAGGCGAGGTGCTTGATGTGCTCGGCAGTCTCCATGGCGGAATTCTGCCATCGCCCTCCGCGCCTCAACCGCCGTGCGGGCGCGGCTCACGGCGCCGCGCGCCGGTCACCAGCCGGGCGAGCGCGCCGATCCCGAGCGACTGTGCGAGCACCGACACGACGAACGCCGCCCAGAAGAACCACATCGACCCGAGCAGGGCGTCACCGCCGAGCGCCCCGCCGGCCATGACCACCAGGATGGTCGGCGCGGCGACCGCGATGAGCCCGAGGGCGGCGAACGACGCGTCCTCGTGGTCGGTGAACCACAGGTCGCGGACGACCAGGGCGGTCACCGCGGCGACGAACGCCAGGTACACGCCGGAGGCGACGTTGCCGAACGCCAGCCGGGCGAGGCCGCGCAGAGGGGCGTCGCCCAGGTCGATGATCTTCATGTGGTGCTCCCGTGGTCGCAGGGAGCCCCATCCTGTGCCGCGGGCGGCGACGGGCGCCTGAGTACGGCTACTCAGAGGCCCCCGGCCGCCGTGGCGTTGCGGGCGCGGTAGCCGACGGCCGCCGCGGCGGCGGAGAGCAGCGCGACCGTCGTCAGCGCGGCGGGCAGCGAGAACCAGTCCGCGAGGAAGCCGATCACGGGCGGGCCCAGCAGCATGCCGCCGTAGCCCAGCGTCGACGCGGCCGCCACGCCGGCGGGTCCGGCCAGGGCGCCCGCCCTGTCCACCGCCACCGGGAAGATGTTCGCCAGGCCCAACCCGGTGACGGCGAACCCGAGGAGCGCCGCCCACACGCTGGGCGCCAACGCGCCCAGCAGCATGCCCGCGGCGGCCGTCGCGCCGCCCGCGACGAGCGTCCTGGTCTGGCCGAGGCGCTCCAGCATCGCCGTACCGGAGAGCCGCCCGGCGGTCATGGTCAGCGCGAACAGGGAGTACCCGGCGGCCGCGGCACCGGGGTGGGCGTGCAGGTCCTGCGTCAGGTGCAGGGCACCCCAGTCGGCCAGGGCGCCCTCGCCGTACGCGGTGCACAGGGCGATCACGCCGAACAGGGTGACCAGGCGGCGCGTCCGGCGGTCCATCCGCCGCCCGGAGGCGGGCGCGGCGGGCAGGGACTCGGGCGGCGCGGGGGAGGGGTGGCGCAGCAGTACGGGACCGGCGACGGCCGTCAGGAGCAGGCCGACGACGGTGAGCCCGAGCAGGTGCGCGGCGGGCGGGAGGCCGCTCGCGACGAGGCCGCCGAGCCCGGCGCCGACCATGCCGCCCAGGCTGAACGCGGCGTGGAAGCCGGGCATCACGGGCCGTCGCAGCGCGGCGACCAGGTTGACGGCGGCGCTGTTCATGGCGACGTTGATCGCGCCGTAGGCGGTGCCGAAGACCAGCAGGACGAGACCGAGCGCGAGCGCCGAGTGGGTGAGCGCCGGCAGCGCGATGCTCAGCGACAGCAGGACGGCGGCGCCGACGGTGACGGCGTGGCTGCCGAACCGGTGGCACAGCCGCCCGGTGAGGGTCATGGTGACGACGGCCCCGGCGGAGACGCCGAGCAGGGCGAGTCCGAGGTCGCTAGCCGAGGAGCCGGTCTGCTGCTTGATCGCGGGGATGCGGACGACCCAGCCGGCGAAGAGGAAGCCGTCGAGGGCGAAGAAGAGGGTGACGGCGGTGCGGAGGCGCGACAGGGAGCGGACGGCGGGGTCTCCGCCAGTGGCTTCCCGAAGGGCGGGCGCGAGTTTGTTTAGTAGCGGCACAAACTCAGGATAGGGCCCCGCGGCGGCTCATCACAAACCGTGTGCCGCGCGCTCCCCGAGGGCTCGGGCGACCGGCCGACGACCCCGCGCACCGCGCCCGTCGCGCGCTGCCTGCCGCCTACGGTCCGCCGCCTGCCGCCTGCCGCCTGCCGCCTGCCGCCTGCCGCCTGCCGTCCGCTCCGGGGGAAGACGGTCGGGCCGCCTCCGGCCGGCCCCGCCCCGTGCCCGCCCGCGCCCGTGCGCCCTCGACGGTCCTTCAGCGACCCCGGTCAAGCGCCCGCCGCGCCCGCCCGCGCCCGTGGGGCGCGAGCAGTCCGGCGGCTGGCGCGCGGTCGGCGCGTCCGCGCCCGTACCGGGGCGGGCGGTCCGGCTCGCCGGTCGCCCGGACCCTCCCCGGGTGGCGTCCCGCGTGCGCCGCGCGCCGCGCCTCCCGGCGTCGGACGGCGCGCGGGCCGCCCCCGCGGTCGCCGCGCGGATGCGGGCGTTCGGCAGGCGGGTGGGCACCGGCGGCCCGTACGGTCGCTGCGGCGCGCTCCCCGGCCGGACGCCCGCATCCCCGGCGCACGTCCGACCGTCTCGGCGTACGTCCGACCGGTTCGGCGAGCGGGTCCCGCGGTCGTCCGCGCGGTGCCGGAGGGCACCGCCGGGCGCCTCCTCACCCCGTCCCGCCCGCCCCGCGCGCGCGGAGCGCGGGGGCCCGTCACCGCTGCCGGCGGTACCCGCCGGGGGATGGCCGAAACGGCCCACCGGCGCGGTCGGCGCAGCCGACCATGGGAGACTCGCCCCCATGAACGGCAAGGCGACGACGACCCGGACACGGCTCGACAGGGGCCGCAGCGCGCTCGGCCCGGCGCTGGAACTGGTGCACACGGGCCGGGCGCCGACCCGCGCCGTCCTCACCGCCGAACTGGGCGTCACCCGCGCCACCGCGGGCGCCGTCGCCGCCGAACTGGAGGCCCTCGGGCTGATCCGCGTCGACTCGCGCCCCGCCGCCGCCGGCTCCCAGGGCCGGCCGTCGCACCGGCTGACCATCGACGAGAACGGGCCCGTCGCCCTCGCCGCGCAGGTCCACGCCGACGGGTTCCGCGCCGCCCTCGTCGGCCTCGGCGGCCGGATCGTGGCGACCGCGCCCGGCTGCTTGGAGGTCACCGCCGACCCCGCGCAGGTCCTGGCGGCCGTCGTCGACGTGGGCGCCGGGCTGCTGCGCGAGAGCGGCCGCCGCTGCGTGGGCGCCGGTCTCGCCGTGCCCTCCGCGGTCGCCGAGCCGGAGGGCACCGCCCTCAACCCGCTGCACCTCGCCTGGCCCGCGGGGGCGCCCGTACGGGACGTCTTCGCCGACCTCGTCCGCGCCGCCGGCATCGACGGCCCCGCCTTCACCGGCAACGACGTCAACCTCGCCGCGCTCGCCGAGCACCGGCACGGCGCCGGCCGCGGCGCCCAGCACCTGCTGTGCGTCGCCACCGGCCACCGCGGGGTCGGCGGCGCCCTCGTCCTCGACGGGCGGCTGCACACCGGCAGCTCCGGCCTCGCCCTGGAGGTCGGCCACCTCACCGTCAACCCGGCGGGCCGCCCCTGCCACTGCGGGAGCCGCGGCTGCCTGGACGTCGAGACCGACCCGCTGGCCTTCCTCACCGCCGCCGGCCGCGTGCCGGGCCCCGAGGTGTCCCTGCTCCAGCAGTGCCGGGACCTGCTCCGCGACGAGCCCGGCGACCCCGGGGTGCGGGTCGCCGTCGAGGAACTCGTCGACCGGCTCGGGCTGGGCCTCGCCGGCCTGGTCAACATCCTCAACCCGGACCGGATCATCCTGGGCGGCCTCCACCGCGAACTGCTCGCCGCCGATCCCGAACGGCTCCGGGCCGTCGTCGCCGACCGCAGCCTGTGGGGCCGCAGCGGGGGCGTCCCCCTCCTCGGCTGCGCCCTGGACCACAACAGCCTCGCGGGCGCCGCCGAACTGGCGTGGCAGCCCGTCCTCGACGACCCGCTCGCCGCGCTCGGCAGACCGGTCGCCCACGGTTGAGGCGGCGCCCGCCGGGCCAATGCCCCGCCGGGGCGCGGTGCGCCGGCCCGACGGCCGGAGAAAAATCCCGCCCGTCGGATCGCCTCCGAACGTAGGGTCCCGGATCATGACCGGAACCGATCTCCCGCCCCGCCTCACCCGCCTCGCCTTCCACGGGCCGCTGTCCGAGGACCGCGCCCGGCGGCTCGTCGCCTCCCTGGCCGCCGCCCGGCCCGCCACGGTCCTGGACATCGGCTGCGGCTGGGGCGAGTTCCTGCTGCGCGTCCTCGACGCCGTGCCCGGCGCGACCGGCGTCGGCCTCGACATCAACGCCGAGGACCTGGCCCGCGGACGGGACCTCGCCGCGCAGCGCGGCCTCGCCGGGCGCGTCGAGTTCGTGGAGGAGTCCGCCCTGGGGACGGCGCGCGGCCCCGCCGACCTCGTCCTGTGCCTGGGCGCCGGACAGGCGCTCTGCGACCCGGAGGGCCCGTACGAGGTGGCGGCCGTCCTGCGCGAACTGCGGCGCCTGGTGGCGCCGGGCGGCCGGGTCCTCCTCGGCGAGGGCTTCTGGGAACGCGTTCCCACCCCGGAGGAGCTGGCCCGGATGTGGCCGGGCGCCCACGAGGGCGACCACCCGCTGCTCGGCGCGCTCGTCGACGAGGCCGTCGAGGCGGGCTTCCGCCCCGCCTGGATCGAGACGGCGGACCGGGACGAGTGGGAGCGGTTCGAGTCGGGCTACCGCCACGACGTGGAGCTGTGGCTCGCGAACCACCCCGACCACCCGGCCGCCGCCGAGACCCGCGTCCGCGTCGACCGGCAGCGCGCCTCCTGGCTCAACGGCTACCGCGACGTCCTCGGCATCGCGTACCTGACCCTCGTCCCGGTCGGCTGACGCGCGCTCAGTCCCAGTGCCGGCCGTGCCGCAGCGCCGCGCGGCCGGGCTGGGACAGGTGCAGCACCCGGAACACGTCCCCCGCCCCCTCCGGGGCCGGCCCGGCCCACAGGCTGAACGCCAGCAGCTCCCAGTGGCGCGGGTCGACCGCCACCGCGGCCGCCACGAGCCCCTCCTCCCGCACGAGCCGCCCGTGCGCCTCCACCGCCCGCGCCACCGCGTCGGCGGGCCGCCCGCCCTCGCCGATCCGCTCCCGCCGCCGCACCGCATACCGGGGCGCCGCGTCGGCCGACGGCCCCTCGCCGTACGCCGCGCCCGCCCAGTGGCGCACCTCGGGGCGCCCGAAGTCGTCGACGATCCCCTGGAACCCCGGCCCCCACAGGAACGCGTTCATGCCCTCGGGCGCCGCCCACAGGTAGAAGGGCGCGTACTGGTTCACCGGTGCGCCCGCCGACCGCTCCCGCACCAGGTACGCCTTGAGGCCGAGCCCCGCGAAGTCGTCCAGCAGGTGGCCGCGGGTGGCCACCCGGTGGCGGATGAGGCCCATGTCGTAGTCGGCGGGGAGGGTGATCTCGTACTGCATCGCGTGCATCAGGCCGTCCTCCGCCCCGCGAGCAGGGCCAGCAGCCCGTCGACCGCCGTGCCGAACGCCGCCGCCGACCCGGAGGCGCGGGCGAGGACGTAGCCGCCCTGCACCGTCGCCACGACCGCCGAGGCCGTGCGCTCCGGGTCCAGCGCCCGGTCGAACTCGCCGCCCGCCACGCCCTCCCGGAGGACGCCCGCGAGGCGCCCGCGCAGCCAGTCCAGGGTCTCGTCGACCGGTGCGCGCAGCGTGTCGTCCGCGACGATCTCGGGGTCCATCGTCAGCCGCCCCACCGGGCAGCCCCGCAACACGTCGCGCTCGCGCCGCAGGTACGCCTCCACGCGCGCGTAGGCCGTGCCTCCGCCGCCCAGGACCCGCTCGGCCGCGGCGCGCATCTCCTCGGCGGTGCGGCGGATGGCGGCCAGCGCCAGGTCGGACTTGCCGGCGAAGTGGTGGTACATGCTGCCCTGGCCGGCGCCCGCCCGCTGCTGGATCGCCTTCGGGCTGGTCCCGACGTAGCCGCGTTCCCACAGCAGGTCGCGCGTGGCGTCGACGAGTCGTTCGGAAGTGGTCATGGAGGGACTGTACATACCAGTAGGTACAGAATCCAGATCCGCTCCCGCACGGCCGTCCCGCCGCTCCCGCACGGCCCTCCCGCCGCTCCCGCACGGCCGTCCCGCCGCTCCCGCACGGCCGCCGCCGCTGTCCGCGCGGCGGCGGGGCGCCCGCGGGCCCCGCCGTTCCCGCCGTCCGGTCAGCCCGCCACGGCCGACCGGACGGCGGCGTGCCCGCGCACCGCCTTCGCCGCCTCCGCGGCGTCCCCGAACGGCACGGGCTCCTTGAACACGACGCCGCCCACGGCCCCGTACGCCGGGACCACAGGGATGCCGACGGGTGCGGACGCGGGCGCGGGCGCGGGGAGCGTGAACCACACGACCTTCCCCGAGTCGCCCTGCGGGCGGGCGCCCCAGCTCTCGCTCACCGCCTCTATCAGCGCGAGACCGCGCCCCGACGTGGCGAGCGGGTCCGGCCCGTCCTGCAGGTGCACGACGGTGGGGAGGCGCGGGTCGTGGTCGTGGACGGAGACCGTGAGCCGGTCGAGGAGGAACTCGATCTCGACCGTGCAGATCTTGTCCGGCTTGGCGTGCTGGTGCACGTTGGTGAGGAGCTCGGTGACGCCGAGCGCCGCCTTCTCGATGAGGGGATCGAGATTCCAGTAGCGCAGTTGCGCCGAGACGATTCTGCGGATCTGACCGATCCGCGACGGCAGGGCCTGGAGCTCTACCGCGCACTGCCTGCTGCTTGCCTGGCTGATCACGGCTGCGACTCCCCGAAGTAGGTCCGGAAGAAGACGAGGATCGGATCCAGTGGATGGCTGGCTCGTGGTCCGACGGGCTGGATCGCAGCGTCACCGCCGGTTCACCCTGAGTGATGTCAATCCAGCGTGGACCAGGCGTGGCCGCTTCGCAACTCGCGGCAGCGGACGCCCCGTCAGTCCCGTCGGCCGCCCGCCCTGCGCACGGCCTCCAGGAAGCGACCGGACAGGGTCGCGCCGACCCCCGGCCGGTGGTTGCGCTGTTCCATGGTCAACCGGTAGCGGGCGCCGTTGAGCGTCGCGACGGCCGCGTCGCGCGCCGCGAACCACGGCCGGCCCGCCCGCACGGTGCGCACCGGGGCACTGTCGATCTCCCGGCCGTAGCTGGTCAGCAGGGCCAGCCGGCCGCCCTCGATGCGGACCTCGCCGGCCGTCGTCAAAGAGCGCGGCCACCGCTCGATGCGTACCCCTGTGGCGCTGAATTCGGGTTCAGACACGGTTCCGCCGCCCCCTTCGCACCCGTTCCGGGGGCCCAGTCTGCACGGACCGCCCGCGTCCGCGCCAGTGCACCTCCCCGGCCGCCCTGCAAGCCGTTCCTATGGAGGGCCAAAGTCATCGTTTGCCCAGGTGAGGGAGGTATGTTCGGTCGCGGGACCCATGGGGAGACCGTGGTGCGCAGGACGCCGACGACGAGGAGTGGCGCATGACGACCGTTGAGCAGCCCGAGCCGACCGGACCGGTCGCCGGCAGGACCGCGAAGGGCCCCGCGCCCACCGCGACCATCGACGTCGACCGCAGCGATCCGGCCTACCGGACCTGGCTGAAAGATGCCGTACGAAAGGTGCAGGCGGACGCGAACAGGTCGGCGGACACGCACCTCCTGCGCTTCCCGCTGCCCGAGCACTGGGGCATCGACCTCTACCTCAAGGACGAGTCGACCCACCCCACCGGCAGCCTCAAGCACCGCCTCGCCCGCTCCCTCTTCCTGTACGGCCTGTGCAACGGCTGGATCCGCCCCGACAAGCCCGTCATCGAGGCGTCCAGCGGTTCGACCGCGGTCTCCGAGGCGTACTTCGCGAGCCTGATCGGCGTCCCCTTCATCGCCGTCATGCCGCGCACCACCAGCGCCGAGAAGATCCGCCTCATCGAATTCCACGGCGGCCGCTGCCACTTCGTCGACGACCCGCGCCGCATGTACGAGGAGGCCGCCGCCCTCGCCGTCGACACCGGCGGGCACTACATGGACCAGTTCACGTACGCCGAGCGCGCCACCGACTGGCGCGGCAACAACAACATCGCCGAGTCCGTCTACCAGCAACTGCGCCTGGAGCGGTACCCGGAGCCCGCGTGGATCGTCGCCACGGCCGGCACCGGCGGCACGTCCGCCACCATCGCCCGCTACGTCCGCTACATGCAGTACGACACCCGCGTCTGCGTCCCCGACCCCGAGAACTCCTGCTTCTTCGAGGGCTGGACGCGCGACGACCCGCGCGCCGCCAGCGACTGCGGCTCCCGCATCGAGGGCATCGGCCGGCCCCGCATGGAGCCCAGCTTCCTCCCGGGCGCCATCGACCGCATGATGAAGGTCCCCGACGCCGCGAGCGTCGCCGCCGTCCGCGCCCTGGAGAAGGCCATCGGCCGCAAGGCGGGCGGCTCCACCGGCACCGGCCTGTGGAGCGCCCTGAAGATCGTCGCGGAGATGGTGGCGCAGGGCCGCACCGGCAGCGTCGTCACGCTGATCTGCGACCCGGGGGAGCGGTATCTGGACAAGTACTACTCCGACGCGTGGCTGGCGGAGCAGGGGCTCGACATCGGCCCGTACGCGGCGACCCTCGACGAGTTCCTCGCCACCGGCGCCTGGCCCGGCTGACCGCCCGGCGGCCCGTCAGCCCGCCTGACGGGCCGTCACCCTCCTACGGCCCCGGGGGCACCGCCCCCTGGCCCGGGCCCGCGCAGCAGCCGCTCCAGCTCCCGGCCGAAGACCCACCGCCCCGCCCGGGCCAGCAGCGGGTCGCACCACCGGGGCAGCCCGCGCACCCGCAGTTCCTCCACCCACGTCACCCGCGCCCCCGCACCCTCCGCGCGCACCGCGATCTCGGCCCAGCCGCGCACCACCCGCCCGTACTTCTCCAGCCGGCACACCCCCGGCTCCGGTCCTCCCGCCCCGGCACCCGGCGGCTCCCAGCGGACCACCGCCATCGGGTCGTCGAAGCCCAGCGGCCCGATCCCCGTACGCGCCGTGAACCGCGTCCCCGCACCCGGCGGGCCCGGCGTCAGCACCCTCACCCGGGTCAGCGGAACCCCCGCGGCGTGCGCCGGCCAATCGGTGACCCGCCGCCACGCCTCCGTCACCGGCAGCCCCGTACGCCGTTCCAGCCGGAAGACGCTCACGCCCCGTCCCACCCCTCGCCCGCCGGCCCGGACGCGGCCGCCGCGCCGCTCTCCCGGTCCGCGACGACCAGCCCCGGCAGGTGCTCCGCCATCGCGGCCCGCACCTCGTCGGACACCCCGGCGTCCGTCACCAGCGTGTCGACGTCCTCCAGCCGGGCGAACGAACTCAGCGCCACCTTCCCCCACTTCGTGTGGTCCGCGACGACCACCACCCGCCGCGCCGACCGGATCAGCCGCCGGTTCGTCTCCGCCTCCGCCAGGTTCGGCGTGGACAGCCCCGCCTCCACCGACACCCCGTGCACCCCGAGGAACAGCACGTCGAAGTGGAGCGACCCGATCGCCTGGTCCGCCACCGGGCCGACCAGCGCGTCCGACGGCGTCCGCACCCCGCCCGTCAGCACCACCGTCGCCGCCCCCGGCCGCGCCCCGCCGCCCGGCTCCGGGGCCGGCGCGGAGTGGAACACGTCCGCGACCCGCATCGAGTTCGTCACCACCGTCAGGTCCGGCACGTCCAGCAGCCGCCGAGCCACCGCGTACGTCGTCGTGCCGCCCGACAGGGCGATCGCGCTGCCCGGCGCCACCATCGCCACCGCCGCCCGCGCGATGTCCTCCTTCGCGCCCGGCTCCAGCGCCGACTTCGCCTCGAAGCCCGGCTCGTGCGTCCGCACCTCGGCGACCGGCACCGCCCCGCCGTGGACCTTCTCGACCATCCCCTGCCGCGCCAGCGCGTCCAGGTCGCGGCGGACCGTCATGTCCGAGACGTTGAGCCGGCGGGTGAGTTCGTTGACCCGCACCCCGCCGCGCCGCCTCACCTCGTCGAGGATCAAGGCACGCCGCTGCTCCGCGAGGAGGTTCTGGTTGTCGCTCACCGCAGGGGCCGGTCCTTCCGTGGTCGTGGGTCGTACGTCATGGGTCCGCCGTTCGCGCTGCCGGCCGGGCAGGCACATCCTGCCACGCGCTTCATATCGGGGGACGGCGGGGAGATTACGTGAGAGCCGTGCGGCGCACCGTCCCGACCGGCCAGGCTGGTCGCGTCGCCCCGCCGCACACCCCTGCCGCAGAGAGCGAGCACCGACGTGTCCCCAGCCACCCCGGAACCCGCTCCGGTCGCCGTACCGGAACCGCGCAACACCGGCGCCGCGCTCGAACTCCTCGTGCACGGCGTCGGCGGCACCACCCCCGCCGAGATGCTCGACGACCCCCGCGCCGTCCGCGTCACCGGTGACGGCACCGCCGCCGTGTACCGGCGGGCCACCGACCTGCGCGCCGAGGGCGAACCCGAACGGTTCCGGGACGGGCCCGTCCCGGAGGCGTACTGCTGGTCCAACCTCACCTCCGGCAACGGCACCCGGGCCCTGTGGCTGCTCCTCCTGCCGTTCATGGTGGTCAACCTGGCCCACTGGATGCGCCCGCCCGCCGCCGGACACGGCCGCTCCGCCCGCCTGTACGGCGTCCTCGTCCGGCTGGTCGCGCTCAGCCTCACCGTGCTCCTCACCGCCGCCGCCTGCGAGGTCGCCCTCGACCTGGCGGCGTGGCAGTGCGCGGGCGCCGCCGCCTGCACCGAAGACCGCTCCTGGCTGGGCTTCCTCGCCGCCTCGGAGGGCGGCTGGTGGTCCCAGCCCGGCCGCCGCCTCACCGTCGCCGCCGCGATACCCACCGCGCTCGTCGCCCTCCTGTGGTACCTGTCCCGCCGCACCTGGACCGCGTACGAGGCCCAGCGCCCGCCGCGCGGCGAGGACGAGCACGACGGCCGCCCCGCCCTCGGCCGCCCCGGCTTCTGGTACGGCCGCCGCCTCGTCGCGCGGCTCCGCGCCGCGCACACCGCCGCCGGGCTCCTCACCGTCGCCGCCGCCGTCGCCGGCGCCGCCGCCCGCCACGACCGGGGCGCCGACGGCACGCTCCCCGCGGCCCTCGGCCGGTGCATCGAGGGCGCCCTCGCCGCCGGGGCCGTCGTCGTGGTGGTCGTCGTCTGCCGGCGGGGCCGCAGCGAGCGCCGCCTCGACGGCCGCCTCGACCGGACCCTGACCTCCTGGCTGCCCGCCTCCTCCGCCGCCCTGCTCCTCCTCGCCGCCCTGTACGCCTCCTGGTCCCGGCCCGGCTGGCGGTCCTCGGGCGCCCTGCCCGGCGACGCCGCGTTCGGCGTCCTCACCCTCGGCCAGGGCGTCCTCATCGTGCTCCTCGCCGCCGTGGCGGTGCGTCTGCACCGCCGCGCGCCCGACCCGGGCACCGCGCTGCACGGCCTCGCCGGGCCCGCCGTCGCCGTGCTGGCCTGCGCCCTCGGCGGGGTCATGGCGGGCGGGGTCGCCCAGCGCGTCGCCGACCTGCTCGACGGCCCCGGCACACCCGGCACGGGAAACGGCCCGATCGCCGGGCCGCCCCTGCTGCTCAGCTGGCAGGCCGCCGCCATCCCCGTCCTGCTGCTCCTGCTGCTCGTCCCGACGGCGCTGCTCGCCGTCCGGACCGCGCTCACCGCGCGGCGCCTCGCCCCCGTCGTCGAGGCCGAGTACGCGGGGGAGGCGCCCGACCGGATCCGCACCCGCCGGATCGCCGGCATCCGCGCCGCCGCCGGCCTCACCGACGCCGCGCCCGTCCTCGTCGGGCTGCTCGCCGCCGCGACCCTGCTGCTCGGCGCGGGCGGCGTCGCCGGCACCTGGGGGACCGGCACGGTGCCGGGGGAGGCGTTCGACGGGGCGCCCGCGTTCCTCGACGCCGCCGCCGAGGGCTGCCAGGCGCTCGGCTCCTGGCTGGTGGGCCTGGGCTTCCTCCTGTTCGTCACCTGGGGCCGCCGCGCCTACCGGGACGCCTCCGCCCGCCGCACCATCGGCATCCTGTGGGACGTCGGCACGTTCTGGCCGCGCGCCGCGCACCCGTTCGCCCCGCCCTGCTACGCCGAACGCGCCGTACCGGACCTCGCCTGGCGCATGGCGTCCTGGACGGGCCGCACGGGCGGGCGCCTCGTCATCTCCGGCCACTCGCAGGGCAGCGTCCTCGCCGCCGCCGCGCTCTGGCAACTGCCGCACACCACCCGCCGCCGCATCGCGCTCCTCACGTACGGCTCACCGCTGGAGCGGCTGTACGGGCGGTGGTTCCCCGCCTACTTCGGCCGCGAGCCGCTCGCCGGCCTCCACCGCGAGGTGCACTGCTGGCGCAACCTGTGGCGGCGCACCGACCCGATCGGCGGCCCCGTCCGGCTGCCCGCCGAGGGCGGCAAGCCGGAGGTCGACCACCCGCCCCTGCGCGACCCCGTCGTCTACGGCCGCACGCACGACCACCCGCTGCCCGAGCCGATCCTCGGCCACGCCGACTACCAGGCCGACCCGGCGTTCGCCCGCGAACGGGCCGCGCTCCTCGACCGGCTACCCCCCGCCCTGCCCCTGCCGGTGCCCCAACAGCGCGGCACCAGCCCGGAGGAGGCCGGCGGCAGCGCCCCTCACGGCAGTTCCGGCAGGTCCTCCGGGTAGAGCAGGGTCAGGTCGTCCGTACTCGCGCGGGCGAGCGCGGCGACCCGGCCCGCGTGCCGCTCCACCATCGACTCGAACGTCTGCCGCGCGGTGCGGCCGTTGCCGAAGGCGGGTCCCTTGGGCAGCGCCTCGAAGTACTTCAGCAGCGCCTCCGCCGTGCCGTCGGCGAGCCGGTACTCGTGGTCGTCGGCCTGCCGCCCCACGATCCGCAGCAGCTCTCCGGGCGTGTAGTCGGGGAAGCTGATGGTGCGTGAGAACCGCGACGCCACACCGGGGTTGGCGGAGAGGAACCGCTCCATCTCCGCCGTGTACCCGGCGACGATCACCACCACCGCGTCCCGGTGGTCCTCCATCAGCTTCACCAGCGTGTCGATCGCCTCACGCCCGAAGTCCCGGCCCGAGTCCTCCGGGGACAGCGCGTACGCCTCGTCGATGAACAGCACCCCGCCGCGCGCCCGGTCGAACGCCTCCTGCGTGCGGATCGCCGTGGACCCGATGTGCTCCCCGACCAGGTCCACCCGCGACACCTCGACGAGGTGGCCGCGCTCCAGGACGCCGAGGGACGCGAGGATCTCGCCGTACAGCCGCGCCACCGTCGTCTTGCCCGTGCCGGGGTTGCCGGTGAACGCCAGGTGGCGGCGGACCGACGCCGCCTTCAACCCGGCCTCCTGCCGCCTGCGCCCCACCTCGATCATGTTGGTGAGCGTGCGGACCTCCCGCTTGACGCTCTCCAGCCCGACCAGCGCGTCCAGTTCGCCCAGCACGTCCTGCGGGTCGCGCACCGGCTCCGGGGCGGGCGCCGCGATCGACGCCTGCGCCGGGACCGCGCCGAGCAGCCCGCCGGGAGCGGACGCCGTCGCCGTGGCCACGGCGGACGCGGCGGCCCCGGGCGGCGACGCGGCCGGCACGGCCGGGGCACCGGAACCGGCACGGCCGGCGATGCCGCTCTCGTCGCTGGTGCACCCCTCGGTGACCGGTCCGTCCTCGCCGAACTCGTAGCCCCCGCGCGCGCAGCGCTCCGTCCGGCACCGCCGCAGCGTCGTCCGGCACCCGTCCATCACGTGGAAGCCGTAACCGCCGCTGCCCGTGACCCGGCAGCCGGTGAACGTGCCGCGGCCCTCCGCCGACACGTAGAAACCGGCCTCCGCGGGCGAGGTGACCGTGCACCGCTCCACGGCCGGATCGGCGCCCTTGCTGACGATGACCCCGGTCTGCACCCCGTCGAACGCACAGTCGGCGAGCGTGCCGCCGCTGCCGTGGTCGCGGAACCAGGCGCCCGTGGCCGCGTCCCGGATCCGGCAGTCGTCCAACTGGGCGGTCGCCCCGTCGCTCACGGAGACGGCCGTGTTCCGCACCTGGGACAGGTCGCTGTCGACCACGTCGACCCGCGACCCCCGGTCGAGGACGAACAGCGCGTCCGGCACGCCGTGGACGCGGCACGCCTCCAGCACCGCCGTCGCCCCGTCGCTCACCCACACCGCCGGGTAGTCGCCCGTACTGTCGTGGATCTCGCACTGGTTGGCATCGACGCGGGTCCCCGGGTCCCACACGGACAGCCCGTTGCGCCCGAACCGCCGCACCTTCGACCGCGTCAGCGTCAGCACCGACCGGGACCGCAGGTCGACCGCGTTCTCCAGCACGTCGTGGATGTCGCAGTCGGACAGCGTCAGGACGGCGTCCGTGTCCAGCGTCACCCCGTCCGCCGACGTGCGGTGCACCACCGAGTCGGTCAGGTGCGCCACGGCCCGTCCGCCGATGCGCACGCCGCTGCCGCGGATCTCGTACACCTCGCAGCCGATCGCCTCCAGGCCGCTGTCCTCCCCGGTGACGGAGAGGCCCGCTCCCGACGCGTGGTGGATCCGGCACCGCTCGATCCGCGGGTGCGCCCCGCCGGTCACCGACACCCCGGCCTGGCCCGCCGCGACGACCTCGCACTCCTCGAACACGCCGCCCGCGCCGTCCAGGACGCCGATGCCGACGCCCGCCGGGTTGTCGACCGTGCACCGCCGCACCGTGGGCCGGGCCGCCCCCCGCACCTCGATGCCGACCGCCGAGCGGGTCACGATCCGCAGGTCCAGCAGTTCCGGCGTGCCGTCCTCGACGAGCAGCGCGGGCGCCGCCGTGTCCTGTCCCTCCACGTGCAGGTCCCGCACGGTCGCGGAGGCGCGCACGGTCAGCGGCACCCCGTCGGCCGGGGCGATTCGCACGGAGCCCGCGGCGCCGTCCGCGCCGCGCAGCGTCACGGCGCGCCGCAGCACCAGGTTCTCCCGGTACGTGCCGGGAGCGACGGTGAGGACGTCACCGTCCGCCGCGGCCTCCAGGGCCGCCGCGAGGGAGGCGTACTCACCCGTGCGGCGCCGCCACCGCGACGTACCGCTGTGCGTGACCTGGACCGTGCCCTGTGCCATGGTGCTGCTCTGCCCCCGCCTCGTGCGCTCGCGGCCGCCCGCTCATCGACCCGTCGCCCCACCGTAGCGCGCACGGGGCGCCGCGACCGTCCGCCCGACCCCCGTGCCGGTGACGTCCGTTCCGTGAGGGTGACCCCGTCCGGCGGCGGGTGTCACGCGTCGTCGCGGGTGGCGAGGACGCGCACCGGGTCGCCCACGCGCAGGGTGCCCGTCGACTCGGGGACGAGGTTCTGCCCGAAGAGCGCCTTGCCGCCGAACCTGCGGTGCCGCGTCAACGTGCGCAGCGGCTCCTTCCCCCGGACGCCGGTGCGCTGGTCGGTGGTGGTCACGACGCAGCGGCTGCACGGCTTGACGACGCGGAAGGTGACCTCGCCGATGGCGATCCGCGCCCACCGGTCCTCCTCCCAGGCGGCGGTGCCGTCGACGACGGCGGTCGGCCGGAACCGCTCCATGGGCACCGGTCCCTCGTCGGCGTGGTCGCCCGCCGCGACGAGCGCGTTGAGGGCGTCGAGGGAGGCGGTCGTGGTGAGCAGCAGCGGGAAGCCGTCGGCGAAGTTGACCGTCTCGCCCGCGCGCGCGTAGTCGGGGTCGACGGGGCGGCGGCGCGCCGGGTCGTCCATGTGGACCAGCCGCACGTCGGCGCCCAGGTAGTCGCTGAACCACGCGTCGGGTTCCGGCCCGGCGGGCACGGCGTCGACCTTCGTGCCGAACACGTCCACGACGACCGTGCCGTCCGCGGGGTCGGGCACGGGGACGGCCAGCGGTGCGCGGCCGGGCGCGGACACCCGCACCCCTCCGCCGGGCAGCAGTTCGGCGGAGGCGGGCGCCAGCACGGCGTACTGACGTTGCGTCACCGCCTTGCCGTCCCGGTCGGCGATCATCCAGCGGCGGTCCCCGGCCAGGCCCCACGGCTCCACGACCGCGTGCGCGGGCGCGGAGCCCCCCAGGGCCTTCACGGGGTGGACGTGCAGGGAGCTCAGGGCGGGCTGGGGCGTGACCTCATCACTCGGCATGGCCCCATCCTGCCAGCGGCTCCCGGCCGGTGTCCGGCCGATGCCGGGTCCCCGTCGTCCCGGTGCCCGCGGCCTCCGTCAGTAGCCGCCGCCCTGGTACGGCCGCCGGTACGGATCGTCGTACGGCGCCGCGGGCGCGGGCGCCGGCGCGGGGCGCGGGGCGGCGGGGCGCATCGCCTCGTACCCGGCCGCGACCGGGGCGACGGGGCGCGTCGGCTGCGGGCCCTGCGGACCCGGGTAGCCGCGCGGGGCCACGGCCTGCTGCGGGACGTACGGGGCGTACGGGGCCGGCGCGTGCTGCATCGGCGCGGGCTGCACGGGGGCGTGCTGCACCGGGGCGTGCTGCGGCGCGGGGGCCTGCTGCGGGTAGCCGTAGCCGCCGCCGTAGGAGGGGGCGGCGGGCTGCGGGGAGGGGGCCGCCGGGAGGGCGGGGAGAGCCGCGGGCAGCGCCGGCAGGTACGAGCTGCCGGTGTCGTACGCGGCGGGCACTCGGATCGGGGCGATCTGAGGCGTGCCCCGCTCTGCGACCAAGGAGTCGTAGATCGGGGTGTCCGGGAACGACGGCGCGTGGTAGTACGCACCGCCGTACGAGGCACGGGGGGAGGTCATGGGCCTAAGTTAAGCCCACGCTGTGCCGGGTGGAAGGCTGATAAGCGGGTTGTTTGACGTATCTTGTGCGGTCACGGAACCCCAATGTGACCGAACACGGGAAAATCGGTCGCCGCAGTAGGTGATGATCGTGTAAAAGCCGAGATGGCGGGGGGTTACCGACGGGTCTGCCGAGCATGGTGGAACCGGTGGGATTAGCGTGGCCGCCACATAAGTCACCTGGGGCGCGGAACGCGATGGGGGCGGCATGTCCATGCTTAAAGGAGCCAATGTTCCGGTACCGACGCGGAGCCTTCGCGTCGAATTGGGTTGGCGTTCGGCTCCGGGGGTGCCCGACGTCGACGTGTCGGCCCTCCTCCTCGTCTCGGGGAAAGTGCGTTCCGACGCGGACTTCGTCTTCTACAACCAGACGACGCACCCCTCGGGCGCGGTGCGCCACGACGGGAAGCGGGCCTCCGGCGCGTTCGTGACGGACGCGCTCACCGTCGACCTCCCGCATGTGGAGGCCGCGGTGGAGCGCGTCGTCCTGGCCGCGTCGACGGACGGCGGCACGTTCCGCCAGGTGCCGGACCTGTGCGTCAGGGTGCTGGACGCGGCGGACGGCGCGGAGGTCGCCCGGTTCGACAGCCGGGACGCGACGGTGGAGAGCGCCCTCATCATGGGCGAGCTGTACCGACGGCAGGGCGCCTGGAAGTTCCGCGCGGTGGGGCAGGGCTACGACACGGGGCTGGAGGGGCTGGCGACGGACTTCGGCATCGCGGTCGATGAGCCGCAACAGCCCGAGTCCCCGGCGCGTACGGCGCCCGCCGCCGGTGCCGCGGCGCCCGGGACGCCCGCACGGCCACCGGTGCCGCCTCCCGCGCAGGTGCCGTCTGAGCCCGCCCCCGTCCGCGTGTCGCCTCCCGCGCAGGTGCCGCCTGAGCCCGCCCCCATGCCCGTGCCGCCTTCCGCGCAGGTGCCGCCTGCACCCGTCCCCGTGCCCGTACCGGCCCCCGTACAAGCGCCGCCCGTCCCTGTCCCCGTCCCCGTACCGGCCCCCGCTCCGGTGCGGCTGTCGAAGGTGACCCTGACGAAGGACGCCCCGTCCGTGTCGCTCACCAAGCAGGGCGGCACCTCCGGCGCCCTGCGCGTGAACCTCAACTGGGGCGTGAGCGAGCGGTTCCGGGGCCGGGCCGCCAGGCGCGGCGGCACCGTCGCCCCCCACGCGGCCCTCGACCTCGACCTGTGCGCCCTCTTCGAGTTGACGGACGGCAGCAAGGGCGTCGTCCAGGCGCTCGGCGACACCTTCGGCGCGCTGCACCACCCCCCGTACATCCACCTCGACGGCGACGACCGCACGGGCGCCGTGGACACCGGCGAGAACCTCACCGTCAACCTCGACCACAAGGACGCCTTCCGCCGCATCCTCGTCTTCGTCACCATCTATGAGGGCGCCCGCAGCTTCGCCGACCTGCACGCCACCGTCACGCTCACCCCGCGGCACGGCGCGCCCATCGAGTTCTCCCTCGACGAGTGCACCGTTCCGTCCACGGTCTGCGCCCTCGCCCTGATCACCCGCCAGGGCGACGACCTCGTCGTCCAGCGCGAGGCCCGCTACCTGGTCCCCGCGCGCGGAGTCAGCCCCCAGCGGACCGTGGACCGCGCGTACGGCTGGGGCATGAACTGGACCCCCGGCCGCAAGTGACCGCGCCCCGCGCCCGTCACCGGTCCGCCGCCGCACTCGGGGCGGGGTACGTGCGGCCCTTCCAGGCCGCGCCCCGCCCCCGGTGGTGCCGCACCGCCGAGTCGACCGTCATCAGCAGGTAGAGGGCGGCCGTCAGCGGCAGGAGCGCGGCGAGCCACAGCGGCTGTCGGTAGTAGCGGAGCATCGGCGCGTACGTGCCCGCCATCACCGCCCACGCCGCGCCGCCCGCCCAGGCCGCCACCGCGTCGCCGCCGCCCGCCCCGGCCGCCAGGCACAGCGGCGGCGCCAGGTACACCAGCGCCAGTCCGGCCACCGTCACGGCCAGCAGCGCACCGCTGTGCCGCAACTGGGCGTACGCGCTGCGCGCCACCATCCGCCACAGGTCCGCGAGGCGCGGATACGGCCGCACGCTGTCGACGTGCTCCGCGAGCCCCAGCCACAGCCGCCCGCCCGCACGGCGCACCGCCCGCGCCAGGGCCACGTCGTCGATCACCGCGTCCCGGATCGCGTCCGGCACCCCGGCCCGCTCGGCCGCCTCCGTCCGCAACAGCACGCACCCGCCCGCCGCGGCCGCCGTCCGCGCGCCGTCCCGGTTGATCCGGCGGAACGGGTACAGCTGGCAGAAGAAGTAGACGAAGGCCGGCACGACGAGCCGTTCCCACACGCCGGACACCCGCAGCCGCGCCATCTGGGACACGAGGTCCAGGCGGTGCGAGACGGCCGCGGCCACCAGCCGGCGCAGGCTGTCCGGGGCGTGCGCGATGTCGGCGTCCGTGAGGAGCAGGAAGTCCGGGGCGCCCTCCCCGCGCGCGCGTGCCACCGATGTCGGACACGAGGGCTCCTGACGAGATCCGGCGGCCTCCCCACGCGCGCGTGCCACCTCGATCCCGTGCCGCACCGCCCACAGCTTGCCCGTCCAGCCGGGCTCCGGCGGCCCCGGCGACACGACCGTCAGGGGCAGCCCGCCCCGGCCTCCGCCGCCCGCCCCCCTCCCGGCCCGCGCCTCGGCCAGCGCGCGTGCCAGGTCCCCGGTGCCGTCCGTACTGCCGTCGTCGACGAGGACGACCTCCGCCCGGCCCGGATAGTCCTGGTCCAGCAGCGACGGCAGGCTCACCGGGAGGACCTCCGCCTCGTCCCGCGCCGGGACGACGACCGCGACGGACGGCCACCGCTCCGGTTCCGCGCAGCCGCGCGGCAGCCGCTGGCCGGTGCGCCAGAACATGCCCTGCCCGAACAGCAGCCACGCCCACGCGGCACAGGAGAACAGGGCGATCCACGCAAGCACGCTCATTCGCCGCAGTCTGCCCCACAACGGGGCCCGGACGAGGGCGGTCGGCTAGGGTGACCGGGTGAAGATCGCGCTCATGGACTCCGGGATCGGCCTGCTGGCGGCGGCCGCCGCGGTGCGCCGGCTGCGGCCGGACGCCCAGCTCGTGCTCTCCTCCGACCCCGACGGCGTGCCCTGGGGACCCCGTACGCCGGACGACCTGACCACGCGCGCGCTGGCCGTGGCCCGCGCCGCCGCCGCGCACGCGCCCGACGCGCTCGTCGTCGCCTGCAACACCGCCTCGGTCCACGCCCTGCCCGCGCTGCGCGCCGAGCTGGAGCCGGACATCCCCGTCGTCGGCACCGTACCGGCGATCAAGCCGGCCGCCACCGGGGGCGGCCCCCTCGCCATCTGGGCGACGCCCGCCACCACCGGCAGCGCCTACCAGCGACGGCTGATCGCCGAGTTCGCGTCCGGGGTGGACGTCACGGAGGTGCCCTGCCCGGGGCTCGCGGACGCCGTCCAGGAAGCCGACGAGGAACGGATCGACGCCGCGATCGCCGAGGCCGCCGCGCTCACCCCGCCCGCCGTGACCACCGTCGTCCTCGGCTGCACCCACTACGAGCTGGTCGAGGAGCGCATCCGGAAGGCCCTGAGGCCCGTCACCGGCCGGGACGTTTCGCTGTACGGCTCCGCGGACGCCGTCGCCGCCCAGGTGCTGCGCCGCATCGGTGCGGCCCCGCTGCCGGACGCCCACCCGGCGACGGACGCCGGCCTGACGGTGCTCCTCAGCGGTCGCCCGTCGGCCCTTCCCGCCACCGCCCTCGCCTACCCGGAGGGCAGGCTGCTGCGCGGTCGCGTCGCGGCCGGCTGACCCGGCGCGCGGGCCGGGCGCCCGCCGTCCGGCCGGGCTGCGGGCGGGCAGGCGGAACCGGACGCGGGGGCGGAGCCGGGCAGTGAGAACCGAGGGCCGCGGCCCGGCCGGGGAGGCTCCGCCCCTCACCCGGTCGCGGTGGCCCGGGCGCCGGGCGGAGGAGGCGTGGGTACGCTCCGGAACATGAGGGAGCCCAGGGACCCCGACGCCCCTCCGGGAGGCGAGCAGCCCGCCCCGGAGTCCGTTCCGGCGGTTCCCGAGACCTGGACGGGGCGTGCCGTCAACCGCGTCCAGTGGCTGTTCGCCGCGGCCGGAGCCGGCTGCGTCGCCCTGGGCGTCGCACTGGCCGCCGGCGCGGCGTGGACGGCGGGCGTGACCGCCGCCCTGATGGCCGTGGTGGGCTGCGTCACCGTCGGGCTCCTCGTCCTGTTCGGGACCCTCGCCTTCGTCCACGTCGAGTTGACCGTGGACCGGCACGCCCTGGAGGTGAGGTGCGGGCACCTGGGCGTGCCCCGCCGCCGCATCCCGCTCGACCACGTCGCCGGCGCCGAGTTCGACCCGGGTGTCACGCCCCGCGCCTGGGGCGGCTGGGGCTACCGGTGGCGGCCCGAGAAGGGCACCGCCGTCGTCGTCCGGCGCGGCGAGGGCCTCGTCCTCACCCTCGGCGACGGCCGTGCCTTCACCGTCACCGTCGACGACGCGGAGACGGCGGTCCGCGTGATCCGCCACCACCTCCGCCTCCGCCGCGGAACGCCCCCCACCGGCCCTTGAGTCCTCCGCGGGTGCCATGAGCGGACGCCGTGCGCCGCTTCCACGTGGCCGGGACGCCGAATCCTCCGCGTGGGTGCCGCGGGCCGCTTCCACGTGGTCGGGACGTCGGGTCCTCCGCGCGGGCGCCGTGGGCGGAACCGGCCGGACTCCCTCCCCACAGCGACACGCCGTAGACTCCGCCAGGTGAGCGCCACCATGACTCCCGTCGCCCCACCCGGACCCGCCGAACCGGAGAGGGCGCGCGGACGGCGGCCGTTCCACCGGCTGGCGCGGCCCGCCGCGGCCGTGGTGTCCGGGGCCTCCCTCTACCTGAGCTTCCCGCCCCGCCCCCTGTGGTGGCTCGCGCTCCCGGCGTTCGCCCTCCTCGGCTGGACGCTGCGCGGGCGCCGCCCGCGGGCCGGCTTCGGCCTCGGCGTCCTCACCGGCCTCGGGTTCCTGCTGCCGCTGCTGGTGTGGACCGGCGAGGAGGTGGGGCCGGTGCCGTGGCTGGCGCTCGCCGCCGTCGAGTCGCTCTTCGTCGCCGCCACCTGCCTCGGTGTCGCCGCCGTGTCGCGGCTGCCCGCCTGGCCGCTGTTCGCCGCCGCCGTGTGGGTCCTCGGCGAGGCGGTACGCGCGCGCGTACCGTTCGGCGGCTTCCCCTGGGGCAAGATCGCGTTCGGGCAGGCGGACGGGCTGTTCCTGCCCCTCGCCGCCGTGGGCGGCACGCCCGTCCTCGGCTTCGCCGTCGTCCTGTGCGGCTTCGGCCTGTACGAGGCGGTGCGCCTCGCCCTGCCGCGCCGGACGCCCGGTGCCCGGCCCCACGGGCCGCTCGCCGCCGCCGCGCTCTCCGTCCTGGTACCCGTCACCGGCGCGGCCGCCGCCCTGCCGCTGGTCTCCACCGGCGCCGAGGACGGCACGGCCACGGTCGCCGCCGTCCAGGGCAACGTGCCGCGCCTCGGCCTGGACTTCAACGCCCAGCGCCGCGCCGTCCTCGACAACCACGTGCGCCGCACCGAGCAGCTCGCCGCCGACGTCGCGGCGGGCAGGGTCGCCAGGCCGGACTTCGTCCTGTGGCCGGAGAACTCCTCCGACCTCGACCCGTACCGCAACCCCGACGCCCGCGCCGTCATCGACCGCGCCGTCCGCGCCATCGGCGTCCCGACGGTCGTGGGCGCCGTCCTCACCCCGGAGACGGGGCACCTGCGCAACACGCTCGTGCAGTGGGACCCGGCACGGGGCCCCGTGGCCACGTACGACAAGCGCCACGTCCAGCCGTTCGGCGAGTACATCCCGATGCGGTCCGTCGTACGGGTCTTCAACAAGGACGTCGACCGGGTCAGCCGCGACTTCGGCCCCGGCGAGGAGGTCGGCGTCTTCGACCTGGCCGGCACCCGCGTCGGCCTCGCCACCTGCTACGAGGCGGCCTTCGACCGGGTGGTCCGCGACACCGTCACGCACGGCGCCCGGCTCATCTCCGTCCCCAGCAACAACGCCACCTTCGGGCGCAGCGAGATGACCTACCAGCAGCTCGCCATGGACCGCGTCCGCGCCGTCGAGCACAGCCGCACCGTCGTCGTCCCCGTCACCAGCGGCGTCAGCGCGATCATCCTCCCGGACGGGAAGATCATCCAGCGGTCGGAGATGTTCACGCCGGACGCCCTGGTCGCGGAGGTGCCGCTGCGCTCCTCGCTGACCCCGGCGACCCGCATGGGCGCCCTGCCCGAGGCCGCGCTCGCCGCCGCCGCGCTCGGCGGCCTCGGCTGGGCGGCGGCGCGCGGCGTGCGCGCACGCCGCGGCGCGAACCGGGCCCGGGGCGGGGCCGGGGGCCCCGGGGCGGTGGCGCACCAGTAGGCCAGTAGGGTCGACGCATGGCGACACCGGACTTCATCAAGGCCATCCGCGCCGCCGCGGGCCACCGCCTCCTGCTGCTGCCCGGTGTCACCGCCGTGGTCCTGGACGCCGAGGACCGCGTGCTGCTGATGCGGCGCGCCGACGACGGCGCGTGGGCGCTCGTCGGGGGCATCGCCGAACCGGGGGAGCAGCCGGCCGTCACCGCCGTGCGCGAGGTGTACGAGGAGACCGGCGTCGAGTGCGTCGCGGAACGCGTCGTCATGGTCGAGGCGCAGCCGGAGCCCGTCACGTACCCGAACGGCGACCAGTGCCAGTACGTGGAGATCGTCTTCCGCTGCCGTGCCACCGGCGGGGAGGCCCGCGTCAACGACGACGAGGCGCTGGAAGTGGGATGGTTCCCGGTCGACTCCCTGCCCGGGCTGCACGAGAGCCAGCTGTTCCGCATCAAGCAGGCCCGTACCGACGAACCCACGTGGTTCTCCACCACACCCAGCCGCTGAAGCACGGGCCCCGGCCACATGGCTGGGGGGTACGGGGCTGCTTGGGGTACGGGCATGACCACGCCCGCCCCGGCCCCGCCACCGGACCGGGACCCGGCCCCGCGCCCGTACCGCGCCCCGCGGCACCGGACCTCGCGGGCCGCACCGCGTTCGTCGCCGGGGCCGCCGGCGGCCCGGGCCGCGCCCGCGCCCCGCGGCTCGCCGCGGCCGGCGCCGGGAGAGGGCGGTCGACCGGGACGCGGACGGCCTCGACGCCCCGGCCGGACGGGCGCACGGCCCGCCGGGCGCGGTCCTGCCGCCCGTCCTCGCATGCCCACCGACCCGGTCGCCGCGCAGGTCGCCGAGGCCGTCGCCCGTCTCCGCACCCCGCAGGCCGCAGGCCGCCTTCAGCACCGGCACGTCACCGGTCGTGGACGGCGGCCGGACCGCCCGCCGAGTGCCGCCCGAAGCGGCCGGACGGTTGTCCACAGGGCTGGTGCGCCCGGCGGAGGGCCGGTATCCCTGTGACCATGTCCCGAGAACAGCAGGCGCGGCACCACCACGGGCAGGGCTCCTACCTGGAGCTCCTCGCCCGGGGCGCGGCCGCCGAGGCGTACGACAGACCCGTGTTCCTGGCCCGGGCGGACGGCGCGGACGCCGCGACGCTCGCCGAGCTGGAGCGCGCCAAGCGGCTCGCGCTGCGCGTGCGCGCCGAGCTGGAGGGGCGCCGCCGCCGCGAGGCCGAGCTGTCCGCCCTCTTCGAGACGGCCCACGACCTGGCGGGCCTGCGCGACCTCGACGCGGTGCTCCGCGCCATCGTGCAGCGCGCCCGCTCGCTGCTCGGCACCGAGGTCGCGTACCTGAGCCTGAACGACCCGGTCGCGGGCGACACGTACATGCGGGTCACGGACGGCTCCGTCTCGGCCCGCTTCCAGCAGCTCCGCCTCGGCATGGGCGAGGGCCTCGGCGGTCTCGTCGCCCAGACGGCCCGCCCGTACGTCACGGACGACTACTTCCACGACGACCGGTTCCAGCACACGCACGCCATCGACGCGGGCGTGCGCGACGAGGGCCTGGTGGCGATCCTCGGCGTGCCGCTCACCCTGGGCAGCCAGGTCATCGGCGTCCTGTTCGCCGCGGACCGCCGCGCCCGGGTCTTCGAACGCGAACAGATCGCCCTCCTCGGCTCGTTCGCGGCGCACGCGGCGGTCGCCATCGACACGGCGAACCTCCTGTCGGAGACCCGTACGGCACTGGCCGAGCTGGAGCGGGCCAACGGCATCATCCGCGACCGCAGCGGCGTCATCGAACGGGCCTCGGAGGTCCACGACCGGCTCACGGAACTGGTCCTGCGCGGAGGCGGCGTCCAGGACGTGGCGGACGCGGTGTCGGAAGTCCTGGGCGGCGCGGTCGAGTTCACCGAGGCCCGGCAGCCGAGGGCGTCCGCCGACGGGCGTGCGGTCCGGCACGGCGACGCGTGGGTGGCGGCCGTGTCGGCGGGCGGCGAGGTGCTCGGCGCGCTGGTCCTGCGCGGCAGCGGCCACCTCGACCCCGTCGACCGGCGGACCCTGGAGCGGGCCGCGATGGTCACCTCCCTGCTGCTCCTCGCCCACCGCTCGGCGGGCGAGGCCGAACAGCGCGTCCGGGGCGAGCTGCTGGACGACCTGATCGACACCCCGGACCGCGACCCCCGCCTCCTGAAGGACCGCGCGGCCCGCCTCCACGCGGACTTCGACGCACGGCACGTGGTGCTGGCCGCGCGGCTGGACCGCCCGGACGGCACGGCACCGCCCGGCGGCGGCGCGCCGGCCGCCCAGGACGGCTCCGGGGGCGAGCCCGGCCGTCCCGCCCCGGCTCCCCCCGGCCGCGAGGCGGGCACCGGCCGGGGCCCCGGGAGGCGGGGCCGCGCGGCGGCGGCCGACCGGGAACCGGCCCGTGCCGGCGCCGCGGCCCCCCGCACCGGGCCGGCCCCCGGCGCGGCGCGGGCGCACGCGGACCGGCAGCGGCTCTGGTCCGCGGCCTCGCACCTGGCGGCCACCCGCCGCGGCCTGGCGTCGACGCGCGACGGGGGCACGGTCCTGCTGCTGCCGCTGGGCCCGGACGAGACGGCCGCCGACGTGGCCCGCCGCACCGCGCTGGACCTCGGCCGCACGCTGCGCGAGCCGGTCACCGTCGGCGCGTCCTCCCCCGTGGAGGCGCCCGCCGCCGACCCCGGCGCCATCGGCCGCGCGTACGCGGAGGCCCGCCGCTGCCTGGACGCCCTGGCGCTGCTGGGCCGCACGGGCGAGGGGGCGGCCGCCGACGACCTCGGCTTCCTGGGGCTCCTCCTCGCGGACACCCGCGACATCGACGGTTTCGTGGAACGCACGATCGGTCCGGTCATCGCCTACGACCGGCGCCGCGGCACGGACCTGGTGCGCACCCTCGACGCGTACTTCGCCGCCGGGATGAGCCCGGCCCGCACCAAGGACATCCTGCACGTCCACGTCAACACCGTCGCCCAGCGCCTGGAGCGCATAGCCCGGCTGCTGGGCGGCGACTGGCAGTCCCCGGACCGGTCGCTGGAGGTCCGGCTGGCCCTGCGGTTGCACCTGATGTCCCCGGCGCTGGCCCGCTGAGGCGCCGTCCGGCCGCGTACCGGGCAGGGCCGGACGGGCCCGTCACCCGTTCACCGCCCGGCGCCGGCCCGCAGGTCCGTGCCGACCGCGCCCACGAGACGGCCGGGCCGCCGGGCCTGGCGTCCTCCACCGGCAGGGGCCGGGGCCGGCCCCCCCGGCCGGCGTCACGCCCGTACGGCCGGGCCGGTGCCCGGGGGTGCCTCAGAGCCCCGGGATCGCGTTCGCGGCGATGGCCCTGGCGTACCAGCGGGCGCTGCGCTTCGGGGTGCGCAGCTGGGTGGCGTAGTCGACGTGGACGGCGCCGAAGCGCTTCTCGTATCCGTACGCCCACTCGAAGTTGTCGAGCAGGGACCAGAGGAAGTAGCCGCGCACGTCGGCACCGTCGGCGATGGCCCGGTGGACTGCGGCGAGGTGCCGGTGGAGGTAGTCGATCCGGTCGTGGTCGTGGATCTGGCCGTCCGCCGTGGGGACGTCGGGGAAGGCACCGCCGTTCTCGGTGATCGCCAGGGGGAGCCCGGGATGGGCGCGGGAGGTGGCCATGAGGAGGTCGTAGAGGCCCGTGGGGTCGATGGCCCAGCCCATCTCGGTGGTGTCGCCGGGCGGGAGGTGGAAGGTGACGTCCTCGGAGCCGGGCCACGGGGAGTGGCTGCTCTCGCCGTGGGCGTGGTGGGCGTCGGCGGCTCCGTGGGCGGGGGCGGAGACGACGGTGGGGGTGTAGTAGTTGATGCCCAGGAGGTCGATGGGGGCGGCGATGACGGCTTCGTCTCCCGGCCGGACGAGGGTGTCCCAGTCGACGAGGTGGGCGGTGTCGGCCAGGAGGTCGGCCGGGTAGCCGCCGGAGAGCATCGGCCCCGTGAAGATCCTGTTGCCGACGGCGTCGATGCGGCGGGCCGCGTCGAGGTCGGCGGGGTCGGAGGTGAGCGCCCGGACCTGGTGGAGGTTGAGGGTGACGGCGACCTGGGCGTGGGCGGGCAGCGTCGCACGCAGCGCGGCGGTGGCACGGCCGTGGGCGAGGTTCAGGTGGTGGGCGGCGCGGAGGGCGAGGGCGGGGTCGGTGCGGCCGGGGGCGTGGACGCCGGAGCCGTAGCCGAGGAAGGCCGAGCACCAGGGTTCGTTGAGGGTGGTCCACAGCGCGACCCGGTCGCCGAGGGCGTCGGCGGCCAGGGCGGCGTACTCGCCGAACCGTTCGGCGGTCTCGCGCACCGTCCAGCCGCCCGTCTCCTCCAGCGCCTGGGGGAGGTCCCAGTGGTAGAGGGTGACGACGGGCCGGATGCCGGCGTCGAGGAGTTCGTCGACGAGCCGGCTGTAGAAGTCGAGGCCCGCGGGGTTGGCGGGGCCCCGGCCTCCGGGCTGGATGCGGGGCCAGGACAGGGAGAAGCGGTAGGCCTGGAGGCCGAGGTGCGACATCAGGGTGACGTCGGTGCGGTAGCGGTGGTAGTGGTCGCAGGCGGTGTCGCCGGTGTCGCCGCCTGCGACCTTGCCGGGGGTGTGGGAGAAGGTGTCCCAGATCGAGGGGGTGCGGCCGTCCTCGGCGACGGCGCCCTCGATCTGGTAGGCGGCGGTGGCCGCGCCCCACAGGAAACCGGGCGGGAAGTGCAGCCGGTCGACGGCCGTGGAGGCGGGGGAGGTGACGGGGGTCGCGGGCATGGTGGGGTCTCCCTTTTGGCGGAGGGTGTGGGACGAGGGGGAAGGCGAGGGCGGAGGTCAGCCCTTGACGGCGCCCTGGGTGATGCCGCCGACGATGTGGCGGCCGAAGAGGGCGAAGACCAGGAGGAGGGGCAGGGTGCCCAGGAGAGCTCCGGCCGTGATGACGGACCAGTCGGTCGACCAGCCGGTGCCCAGACCGGCGAGGGCGACCTGGACGGTGGGGTTGGTGGAGCCGTTCATGACGATGATCGGCCACAGGAAGTCGTTCCAGGACTGGACGAAGGTGAGCATGCCCAGGACCGCCATCGCCGGACGGGCGACGGGGAAGACGACGTGCCAGATGACGCGCAGCGAGTTGGCGCCGTCGACGCGGGCGGCCTCCAGGAGTTCGGTGGGCAGGGCCTGCGAGAGGAACTGGCGCATGAAGAAGACGCCGAAGGCGGTGACCAGGACGGGCAGGATCAGCGCCCCGAGGTGATTGCCCAGTCCCAGGTTCTTGGTGAGGATGAACAGGGGTACGACGCTGAGCTGCGCGGGCACGGCGAGGGTGGACAGGACCAGGCCGAGCATGACCTTCTTGCCCCGGAAGCGGAGTTTGGCGAAGGCGAAGCCCGCGAGGACGGAGAAGGTCACCGTGCTGACGGTGACGGTCCCCGCGACGAGCGTGGAGTTGAGCAGGGCGACGCCCATGCCGCGCCCGCCGGCGTTGTGCCAGACGTAGGTGAGGTTCTCGAAGAGGTTGCCGCCGGGCAGCATCGGCGGTGGGCTGGAGACGACCGCGTGGCTGTCGGTGGACGCCGCGACCAGTGTCCAGTACAGCGGGAACAGCGAGGCCAGGGCCGCGAGTCCGAGGACGATGTGGGCGAGCGGTCCGGCCCGGTGCTGCCCTCCGGCCCTGCCGGCGCGGGGGGACGGTCGCTTCGCCGCCTGGTGGGGGCGGTCGGCTACGGGGGTGGTGGTCATGTGGTACTCCACGTCACTGGGAGGCGCGCAGGCGGCGGGTGATCAGCGCGTTGACGAGCCCGATGAGCAGCAGCAGGCCGAACATGATCCAGGCGACCGCGCTGGCGCGCCCGAGCATGCTGGAGTGGAAGCCCTGGTCGTACATGAGGATTCCGAGGGTCTCGTACTGGTGGTCGGTGCCGCCCTGGTGACCGCTCTGGCCGCCGAACAGGTAGGGCTCGCCGAAGAGCTGGGTGGCGCCGATGGTCGAGACGATCACCGTGAAGAGGATCGTGGGGCGCAGGGCGGGGATCGTGACGTGCAGGAACTGCTGCCAGCGGTTGGCGCCGTCCAGCGCGGCGGCCTCGTACAGCTCGCGCGGCACGGCCTGCATGGCCGCGAGGTAGATCAGGGCGTTGTAGCCGGTCCAGCGCCAGGTGACGATCACGGAGATCGCGAACTGCGAGCTCCAGCGGCCGGCCTCCCAGTGCACGGGCCCGGCGCCGAAGAGGCCGAGGAGCCAGTTGGCCATGCCGCCCTCGGGACTGAAGATCAGGGCGAAGACGAGGGTGGCGGCGGCGACGGAGGTCGCGTACGGGGCGAGGAGCGCCGTGCGCAGGAATCCGCGGGCGCGGAGCCGGTAGTTGAGCAGGTGGGCGAGGCCCAGCGCCATCAGCAGTTGCGGGACGGTGGACAGGACGCCGAGGGTGAAGGTGTTGAGGAGCGCGTTCCAGAAGTAGTGGCTGACCTGGCCGGTGAACAGGTCCGTGTAGTTGCGCAGGCCGACCCATTCGGCGCGGTCGACGTTGTACAGGCTCACCCGGTGGAAGGAGAGCCACCCCGTGTAGAGCAGCGGGAAGAGCCCGAAGGCGGCGAAGACGAGGAAGAAGGGCGCGACGAGGGCGTACGGCGTGCCCTTGGTGTCCCAGCGGTGCAGGCGGCTGCGCCAGGCCGAGGGTCCGGCGGGGCGGGCCGGGGGCGGCTGGGGAGCCTGCCGGCCTGCGGGGCCGTTGCGGCTGGGTGCGGTCGTGGAGGCCACGGGCGGTTCCTTCGGTGGTCACGGCCGGTCGCGTCGGCACGGGAGGGGGCGGCCGGCTCCCCGGTGGCCGGCCGCCCCCTCCCCGCGACGGCGGCCGGGGAGGAGCGGGGGGAGGCGGGGAGGGGAGCGTTACTGGATGGTGCTGTCGATCTGGCGCACGGTGGCATTCCATGCCTCTTCCGCGCTCTTGCCGTTCTGCTCCATGAGCAGGACGCCGGTGCCGAACGCCCCGGTCAGGTCACCCGCGCGCGGACCCGTCTCGGCGGGCCGGATGGCCTTGGCGGCGGTGGAGAAGATCCGGCCGGTGGCGGCGTCGGGCCCGATGTAGGGGTTCTTGTAGTCGACGACGCCGGGCAGGTCGTAGGCGGCCTGATTGGCGGGGATGTTGCCGACCTTCTGGAAGACCTTCGCCTGCTGCTCGGGCGCGGTGAGCCAGGCGACGAGCTTCTTGGCCTCGTCGACGTGCTTGCCGGAGGCCGGCACGGCCAGGAAGGAGCCGCCCCAGTTGCCGGCGGCCGGGGGCTGGGCGATGTTCCACTTGCCCTTGTTGGAGGGGCCGGAGAACTGCTGGATGTTGGCCTGCTGCCAGGAGGGGCAGACAGTGGTGGCGAAGGTGGACTTGGAGAACGCGGTCTGCCAGGGGGTGTCGAACATCTTCAGCCCCTGGCTGGTCTTGCCCTGGACGGCCCTGACGGCCAGGTCCCAGGCGGTCCTGACGCCGGGCGATTCCTTGTAGGCGAGCTTGCCGTCCTTGTAGTACTGGACGGGGCTGCTGGCGACGACGGCGTTGAACAGTCCGCTGGCGCTGTCCATGAAGTAGGTGCCCTTGGGTGCCTTGGCCTGGTACTCCTTGCCCACCTCGACGAACTTCGCCCAGTCGCCCGCCCACAGCTTGCCGACCGACTCGGGGTCGGAGGGCAGGCCCGCGGCCTTGAACAGGTCCTGGCGGTAGCAGATGGCCATCGGGCCGACGTCGGTGCCCAGCCCGATCGTCCTGCCGTCGGCGGTGGTGGCCTGGTCCCACTTCCAGGGCAGGTAGGCCTTCTTGTCGACGCCGGGGGCGTCGGACAGGTCGGCGAAGGCGTCGGAGAGGTCCCCGGAGGTGGCCAGGGATATGCGCCCGACTTCGAGGGCCTGGACGTCGTCGAGGCCACCACCGGAGAGCCGGGTCTGCAGGGCGGTCCAGTAGTTGCCCTCGACGGTCGTCGGGTTCTCCTTGATGGTGATCCCCGGGTGCTGCTTCATGTACGCGTCGTACAGACCGGCCTCCTTGTACCCGAAGGTCCCGAAGGTGCCGACGGTGAGGGTGATCTTCCCGTCGGCGGAGGCGGATCCGGTGTCGGAGGACGAGCAGCCGGCCAGGGCGAGGGCGAGCGTCGCCGCCGCGGAGGCGAGTACGACGGAGCGGATACGGGCGCGCGGCACGTACGAGCGGGGCATGGCATCTCCTCGATGCGTCAAGAGAGGGGTGAGGGGTACGCCGGCGGATCTCTCGCCTCGTCGGCGGTCGGCGCGGGAAGGTGGCCTTCGGAGGCCGGAACGAGACCACGCCCTCGGGGCTTCTTCCCGGGTTGGGAGCGCTCCCAAAAGGCGGCGTGGAAACCCTGCCGCCCCCTCGACGGTCTGTCAAGGCGGCTGAGCAGGGTGGGGACGGGCACTGCGCGCGGGCGAGCGCAGGGCGGAACGCGGGCCGGAGCCCGGGGCGGCCGGGAAGTCGGCCGCAGGACGGCCCGTCAGGCGCTGGCGCGGGTGACCAGACGTGTGGGAAGGATCAGCGGGGTGGGGGCCTGCCCGTTGATGAGCGCGACGAGCATGCGCGCCATCTCACGACCGAGACCCTCTATGGGTTGGTGCACCGTGGTCAGCGGCGGATCGGAGATCCGGGCCACGGCCAGGTCGTCGAAGCCGACCACGGCGACGTCGGTGGGGACGCGGCGGCCGGCCTCGCGCAGCGTGCGCAACGCTCCCACCCCCATGTTGTCGCTGGCGGCGAACACCCCGTCCAGGTCCGGGTGCCGCGCCAACAGCGCGGCCATGGCGGCCGCCCCGCTCGACTCGGTGAAGTCACCGGCTTCCGGCGAATACGGTTCCAGGCCCGCCGCCAGCACGGCGTCCAGGTAACCGCGGTAACGCGCGCGCCCCACCTCGGTGTCCAGGCGCCCGCAGATCGTGGCCACCCGGCCCCGGCCGCGCGAGATCAGGTGCTCGGTCGCCGCGCGCGCTCCGCCCACGTTGTCGACGTCCACGTACCACCGGGGGTCTAAACCGACGGGGCGCCCGCCGAACACGACGGGCATCTCCGCCTCCTCCGCCATGCGGGCCAGCGGATCGTCCTCGCGCAACGCCATCAGCATCACGCCGTCGGCCGCCTTGGACCGGAGGAGCTGCTCCACGCGACTGCGCCCCCGGTCGGAGGCGGCCAGGCACAGCATCAGGTGCAGGTCGGCGTCCTCCAGCGCGGCCGAGGCACCCACGATCACCTGGGCGAAGAACGGATCCGCGAAGATCGACGGATCCTCCCCCGAGACGACCAGGGCGGCCGCGCCGGTCTGGCGGGTCGCCAACGCCCGGGCGGTCGGATTCGGTACGTAACCGAGTTGGTGGACGGCCCGTTCGACCGCCTCGCGTTTGGCGCGGCTGACGTGCGGGGCGTTGTTGAGCACACGCGAGGCCACCGACCGCGAGACTCCCGCCAGTTCGGCCACCTCGTCGAGTGTCGACTGCCGGCGCGGCACACCTACGGCCATGATCTGCCCTCCTGTCGCGGTCTGAACGCCTGAACGCCCGGAAGGCTGGGAGCGCTTCCAGTTCCAGGACTGTAAAGCCTTCTTGCCGTCATGTGAAGTTCTGGTTGCGTGAGGACACTTGACAGTGCCGATCAGCGCATCACACGATACGGCCACACTCCGGACCTGCAGACTGCGTACTGGAACCGCTTCCAATGGGAGCGCTTCCAAGGGTTCTTGTACGTCCGAGGTGTGCTGGTGTCCCACCGGTGCGCCACCGCAGCACGGGGGACCTCGTACCACCGCACTTCCTCAATGCGCCGCCCGCTCGGGACGAGACCGCGCGACGCATCCGCCGTCAGGAAACCGAGGTACAGTCATGCGCCGCAGAATCCGCGCCCTCGTCGCAGCCCTCTCCGCGCTGCCGCTGGCGCTCGCCGTCGCGCCGTCCGCCCACGCGGCCGACCCCACCACCATGACCAGCGGGTTCTACGTGGACCCGAACACCAGCGCCAAGAAGTGGGTCGCCGCCAACCCCGGCGACGGCCGGGCCGCCGCCATCAACGCCTCGATCGCCAACACCCCGACGGCCCGCTGGTTCGGCTCCTGGAGCGGCACCATCGGCACCGCCACGGGCGCGTACGTCGGAGCGGCGGACCACCAGGACAAGCTGCCCGTCCTGGTCGCCTACAACATCTACCACCGCGACTACTGCGGCGGGCACTCCGCCGGCGGAGCCACCTCCCCGTCCGCGTACGCGAGCTGGATCGCCCAGTTCGCCGGCGGGATCGCCAACCGCCCGGCCGTCGTCATCCTCGAACCGGACTCCCTCGCGGACTACGGCTGCATGAACCAGACCCAGATCCGCGAACGCCAGGGCATGCTCAGCGGCGCCCTCGCCGAGTTCAACCGCCAGGCCCCCAACACCTGGGTCTACATGGACGCCGGCAACCCGGGCTGGGCGAGCGCGGCGACGATGGCCCAGCGCCTCCACGAAGCCGGCCTCCGCCAGGCCCACGGCTTCTCCCTCAACATCTCGAACTACTACACCACCGCCCAGAACACCGCCTACGGCAACGCCGTCAACAGCGAACTGGCCGCCCGCTACGGCTACACCAAGCCGTTCGTCGTCGACACCAGCCGCAACGGCAACGGCTCCAACGGAGAGTGGTGCAACGCGGCCGGCCGGCGCATCGGCACCCCCACCCGGATGGGCGGCGGCGCCGAGATGCTCCTGTGGATCAAGGCCCCGGGCGAGTCCGACGGCAACTGCGGCGTCGGAACCGGCTCCACGGCCGGCCAGTTCCTGCCCGAGGTCGCCTACAAGATGATCTACGGCTACTGACCTCGGACTCCTGTGGCCCGGTGCCCGCCGCCCCGCGACCGGGCCACAGGCACCACCGAACCGCCCCACCCCCACCCCTTCGACCAGGAGCCTCCATGAAGCCACGCAGCCTACGGCGCCGTGCGACCGCCGCCCTCGCGGCGCTCGCGGCCTGCGCCGCCCTCACCGCGACGCAGGGGCAGGCGCAGGCCGCACCCGCCGGGGACACGCTCACCCCGGCCACGAAGTTCTACGTGGACCCGCACAGCAAGGCCGCCAAGCAGGCGCTCACCGACCTCGGGAACGGTGACTTCGCGAACGCCCTGAACATGGCCAAGCTCGCGAGCTGGCCGCAGGCCGAGTGGTTCACCGAGGGCACGCCCCAGGAAGTCCGGGCCAAGGTGAGAAGCCTCGTCCGCGAAGCCCGGGTGGTGAACCGGACCCCCGTCCTGGTCGCCTACAACGTGCCGGGCCGGGACTGCACCCAGTACTCCAGCGGCGGTGCCGCGTCCTCCGCCGCCTACCGGCAGTGGATCGACGCCTTCGCCGCCGGCATCGGCGACAGCAAGGCCGTCGTCGTGGTCGAGCCCGACGGCCTGGCCCTCCTCCCCAGCGACTGCGGGCCGGGCGTGGACCCGACCGGCGAACTCACGGCGACCCGCATCGCCGATCTCGCGTACGCGGTCAAGACCATCAAGTCCAAGGCCCGCACCGCGGTCTACCTGGACGCGGGCAACGTCCTGTGGCGTTCCGTCGGCGACATGGCGCGGCGCCTGCTCGACGCCGGTGTCCAGCACAGCGACGGCTTCGCCCTCAACGTGTCCAACACCCACCCCACCGACCACAACGCGCGCTACGGCACCTGGATAGCCAAGTGCATGTGGTTCGCCACCGAAGGGCCCGAGGAGGCACGCGGCCACACCGACTGGTGCGCCACCCAGTACTACTCGCCCGCCGCGCCCAACGACGGCGCCCCCGGCAACGCGGTCGACTCCGCCGACCCCGCCACCTGGCGTTGGACCGACGCCTGGTTCGACCAGAGCGTGGGCACCCCGCCGAACGACGCGCTGCACCACTTCGTCATCGACACCAGCCGCAACGGCCTGGGCGCCTGGACCCCGGAGCCCGGCAAGTACACCGGTGACCCGGAGGCATGGTGCAACGCGCCCGGCCGCGGCCTCGGCCCGCGCCCGACCGCCGACACCGGCGTCCCCCTCGTCGACGCCTACCTGTGGATCAAGATCCCCGGCGAGTCCGACGGCAGCTGCACCCGCAACACCGGCGGCACGATCGACCCCGAGTACGGCATCGTCGACCCGCCCGCCGGCACCTGGTGGCCCGACCAGGCCCACACCCTGGCCCGCAACGCGGCACCGCGGCTGACCTTCAACCGCTGAGCTCCGCCACCACCCGCGCCCGGCCACGGGAAGCCTCCCGCCCGTGGCCGGACGCCCCCGTCACCCGGCCTCGGGCGCAGCCGTGCCTCCCGGACCGCGCGGGTGGTCGCGGTCCCGGGGCCGCGCCGGGGCGCGTCCCGCCCCGGCCGCGCGAGGGCCGGTTCGGTGGCGGCGGTCGCCCTCTCGGCCGGCGGTTGACGGACCGTGGTCGAGGGCGGACCCCCGGGCCACGGCCGGTACGTCGGCGAGACCGACGACGCCGGGGTCGTCCGGGACGCGTGGGCCCGGCTCACGCGCGGCCGGGTGAGCCCGGGCGCCCGCACGTCGTGCGCGGTGAACACGGCGGTCGGGCGGTGGGGGCGGCAGAGCGGCTCGCGCGCCGTGGCGTGCCCGTGCTCGCGGCCGAGCCGGGTCTTCACCACGGGCCGGGCTCCATCGGCAGGCCGGCCTCGACCGGGGCGGGGACGTATCGGGAGCGCCGGGCACGGCAGGAGGCGCGTCGTCCCGTTGACCACGGTGACGCGCCGGTGACCCGGGTCGAGCGGACGGCGGTGCCGGATCTGGTCGGCACCACCGGGCCGGGCGCCGGGCACGGCCCCGGCACGGCACGGCCCCGGCACGGCAGTGCCGTGCCGGGAGCCGTCGTGAACGGCCGCGGCGCCGGAGGGTGACGCACCCGGCGCCCCGGGGTGGTGAAGGCCGCGCGGTGGCGGTCCGGGGCGCGGGGGCGTCGCGCCGCCCGGCGTCAGCCGAGGGCGCAGGTACCGCCGTTGAGCTTGAAGGCGGTGGGGTCGGCGGCCCGGCCACCGGAGGTGCCGTTGAAGCCGAAGGCCACCGAGCCGCCCGGCGGGATGGTGCCGTTCCAGGAGGCCGGGCGTGCGGTGACCTCCTGCCCGGTCTGGGTGATCCGGCTGCTCCAGTGGTGGGTGATCCGCTGGTCGTCGGCGAACGACCAGGTCAGCTCCCACGGGCTGATCGCCTCGGTGCCGGTGTTGACGACCGTGACGCGGCTGGTGAAGCCCCCGTTCCAGCGGTCGGAGGTGTAGCTGACCTTGCACGCGGCCGGGTCGGGGTCCGGGGCACCGGAGGCGCCGAGGTCGTCCACGTAGGAGGCGACCCAGGCGAGCGGGGCGTTCCAGTTGATGGTGATCTCGTTGGTGGCCCAGGACTCGATGTCGTCGATGTAGCACATCGCCGGGGCGCAGCCGCGGAGCTTGATCTGGGCGACCGGGTCCTGGATGTCGACGTTGGGGCCGCCCGCGACCGAGCCGGGCGCCGGGTTGGGCAGGCTCGGGTTGAGCTGGTGGGCCCAGTGCCGGTGGTGCTGGTTGTGCGAGTCCCGCTCACCGTAGCCGGTGACGTACGACTGGTTGAGCGGGTTGCGGCCCAGCAGGTAGTCCAGGCCGCCCAGCAGCGCGTCCCGGTACTTCGCCTCCCCGGTCAGGTCGTGGGCGACGCCGAGCACCACCATGTTGTTGAGCACCCCGCTGTTGGACCCCCACACGTAGCGGTTGTCCTCCGGGGCGTAGGGCACGCCGTAGGCGGCGGCCTGCGCGTCCGCGGCGTAGCGGTCGGCGGCGCTGGTCACCATGGACCGCACGGTGGCCAGTTCGGCCGCCGTCAGGTCGTTCTCCACGGTCGCCAGGGACAGCGCGCCCAGCCCCGCGGTGCCGCCCCACCACATGCCGCCGCGCGGGAAGACCTTGTCCGCGTCCCCGTGCAGCGGGGAGTCCAGCACGTGCCGGCGGTAGTCGTCCTGGCCGGTGGTGACGAAGAGCTCGGCCGCGGCCCAGTAGAACTCGTCGGTCACGTCGTTGTCCTCGTACGCGCCGCCGCCGACGTTGTCGTTGGGGTTGGCGTAGACCTCCGGGTGGGCCAGGGCGGCCTGCCAGGCCGTGGTGGCCGCGGTCAGGCAGCGGTCGGCGAAGGCCGCGTCGTACTGCCTGAACAGGCGGGCGCACTGGGCGCCGGCCGCGGCCAGGTTGAGGGTGGCCGCGGTGGACGGCGGGTGGAGCAGCCGCTTCTGCGGATCCTGGTGCGGCAGCATCGGCAGTCCGGTCCACTTCTCGTCGTGGACCTTGTGGTGTGCCATGCCGGCCAGTTCCTCACCGGCGGGGACCTGCATCTTCATCAGGAAGTCGAGCTGCCAGGCGGCCTCGTCCAGGATGTCCGGGGTGCCGTTGCCCCGCTCGGGCACCCGCAGCCGGCCGTCGCCCAACGGCTCGCCGTCGGCGTTCTCGGCGGTCAGGGTGCGCTCGTAGGTGGCCATCACCTGGGCGACCGAGATGCCGCCGTTGACCACGTACTTGCCGTGGTCGCCGGCGTCGTACCAACCCCCGCGCACGTCCAGGGTGTAGTCGCAGACGCCGGGCTGGCAGGGCACGTCGCCGTCGCCCTGGTTGGGTGCCGCGTTGAGGTGACCGGCGGGACGGGCGTACTCCTCGCCGACCAGGTCGGCGTCGATCTCGATGCCGCTGCGGTTGTGGTAGAAGTACGCCAGCGCGTCGCTGCGCAGCCGGGCGTACAGGTCGTCGCCGATGGAGAACGGCTCGCTGGTCTCACCGGCGATGGTCACGGTGTAGCCCTCGCCGGCCTTGGTGATCCTGCTGAAGTCGAAGGTGTGCACGTGCTGGCGCGAGGTCGGGTCCTCGCCGAACACCTTGGTGGTGCCGGTGGCCGCCGTGCTGCCGTCGGGGGCTTTCAGGGTCCAGGCCAGCGGCTGTGTCGCCTCGGTGACGAAGGTGCCGCTCTTGGGACCTTCGGTCAGGTAGCCGACCTGGTTGATCCGGACCGGTGAGCCGGTGTCCGGCTGGTAGACCGGGGGCTCGGCGCCGCCGGTGAGCGAGACGTCGTCCAGGCAGAGGGTGTACGCCTCGGCGTGGCCGCCCGTCTGGAAGCCGAGTTGGGCGGCGTCGTTGTCGGCCTTCGCGGTGAAGGTGTGGCTGAAGGTCTGCGGCTCGGTGGTGATCCGGTCGGTCGAGAGGTGCTCGGCCGTCCAGGGCTCCACGGCCATCTGCACGGTGGTGCGGATCGTGACGGGAGCGGTGGCGTGCGCGGTGAAGCTCAGCTCGTACCCCTCGCCGGCCAGCAGGTCGATGCCGTCCTGCCCGATGATGGCGTCCCACGGGTTGGTGGTGCCGGCGGGAACGTCGGCGCACAGCTCGCCGTCGACCACGGCGGCCGAGCTGTTCGCCGTCCACCACCAGGGGGCGGTGCCGGCGGAGAAGTCGCCGTTGGTGATCTGCTCCGGGCCCTCGGCCGCTCCGGCGGTGGGGGCCGCGACGAGTCCGGCGATCAGGGCGCCCATGACCGCACTGCCCAGGAGGCGACTTCTGCGACGGTGCCCGCGATGGGGAGTGGAAAGCGATGGGTGGGGGAAACGGCTCACGCCTCGGTCCTCACTCGATTACGGAAAGGCACGGGAGCGCTCCCACGCCCACTGAACGTTCGAACTGTGGAATTCTGTACGAGACATGTCAACCCCTCGTGTCGAGACCGGCGCGCCCGCCGTGGGGGGTCAGGGGCGAGATTCGGCCAGTCGCAGAGCGCCGTTCCCCTGGGCGGACGGCGCCTACGGGGGCACCGGCCGCGTCCCGGCCCTGGACGCCCGCCTCCGGCCGCGGCCCACTGATGGCCGAAACGTGTCACCCCGCCGCAGCGGGTGGACCGGTCGAGCCCCGGAGGCCCGCACGCCCCGAAGACCCCCACGCCCCGGGCCGGCCCGCCCGACCCGCCCGGGACCGGCCCGGTGTGACGCCGGGCCGTCCGCCGACCCGATGAGCCCACCACGGACGGCGCCGCCTCCGGCGGGTGCGGTGTTCGACCGGTCGGCCCGGTCGGCCCGGTCCGCCGAAGCCGTGGGCCGCTGCTGGTCGCGGGGCCGCCTGTTGGCGTGGCTGGCGGATCGATGAGCCGCTCCCCGTCCGGCTGACCCCTCGGCCGGTTCCGCTGGACCAGGCGAGGGAGAGGGGCGGGCTCCACCGGCACGGCCGCCGTCGGCCCGCCGGCCCCGTGCCCGGCCGCGCTCTCACCGCTCGTCGGCGCGGCTCCCGCCAACGGGAGCCGCGCCGAACGATTCACCGTCCCCGATGCCGCCGGCGCCGGGGCGTACGCCGGGGGTCAGGGTGTGTAGACGGCGGGACGGGGCGGGGTGGGCATGTTGCCGCCGATGAAGAAGCCGGGGTGCGGCGGCTGGTTGTAGGCGGTGTTCTGCCAGGCGAGGGCGGTGCGGTACTGGGTGTCGTGGAGCAGTGTGGTGATGCGCGTGCTCGTCTGGTGGGGCGTGCTGTAGATGCGCAGGGCACGGTTGTCGGTGGTGGGCCAGATGACTTCCTCGCGCCAGTCGCCCAGGATGTCCCCGGACAGTGCGGGCGTCGACTTGGTGCCGTTGTTGGAGCGGACGCCGGAGCCGGTCAGCAGGCGGGTGTCACCGGACGTGCCGTACTTGTCGATGCGGGTGCCGTCGAGGAGCTCACGGACCGTGTCGCCGTCCCACCACGACAGGAAGTTGACGCTGGACGGTTCCCGGCCCAGGGAAGCGCCGGTCGCGGAACGCAGGGTGGTGTCGGAGGCCGACCACGCCTCGGCACCCGGGCTGCCGGCGTAGACGTCGGCGGCGACGCCGCGGCCGTTGTCGGCGCCCGACGCCGTCTGCCACAGGATCTGGCCGGTGCGCGCGTCGGCCATCCAGGAACCGGGCTTCGAGGAGTCCTCGGACACCTTGAAGTACTCCAGGCCCGCCCGCGACGGGTTGAGGTCGCCGACGTGGCCGGCGTCGCCGTGGCCCAGCCTGGTCGTCCAGAGCCCCGCGCCGTTGTCGTCGACGGTCATCGCGCCGTAGACGATCTCGTCCTTGCCGTCGTTGTCGACGTCGGCGATCGACAGGCTGTGGTTGCCCTGGCCGTCGTAGCCCTTGCCGCTGTTGGTGGAGGAGTTGGTGTCGAAGGTCCAGCGGCGGGTGAACTGGCCGTTCCGCCAGTCCCAGGCGGCGACGACCGTGCGGGTGTAGTAGCCGCGGGCCATGATCAGGGACGGGCGGGAACCGTCCAGGTAGGCCGTGCCCGCCAGGAAGCGGTCGACGCGGTTGCCGTAGGAGTCGCCCCAGGAGGAGACCGTGCCGCGCGCGGGGACGTAGTCGACACTCTGCATCGCCTTGCCCGTCTGCCCGTTGAACATGGTCAGGTACTCGGGGCCGGACAGGACGTAGCCGGAGGAGTTGCGGTGGTCGGCCGTGGAGCTGCCAATGACGGCGCCGGTGCCGTCCCGGGTGCCGTCGGCGGTCTTCATGGCGACCTCGGCCCTGCCGTCACCGTCGTAGTCGTACACCTGGAACTGCGTGTAGTGGGCGCCGGAGCGGATGTTGCGCCCGAGGTCGACGCGCCACAGCCGGGTGCCGTCCAGCCGTATGCCGTCGACGATCGTGTTGCCGGTGTAGCCGGACTGGGAGTTGTCCTTGGCGTTGGTCGGCTGCCACTTCAGGACCAGGTCGAGCCTGCCGTCGCCGTCGAGGTCGCCGGCACTGGCGTCGTTGGCCTCGTACGTGTACGCCACCCCGTCCGGGGTCGTGCCGCCGGCCGGTGGTGAGATCGGCACGTCCAGGTATCCGGGGCGGAACTGGAGCGCGTGCTCGGAGGAGGGCTGCTCGCTGCCGTTCACCACCGCGCGCACCGTGTAGTCGGCCGAGTCCGGGGCACCGGCGTCGAAGTAGTTGGTCGAGGCGGTGAGAGGCGAGGAGTTGAGCTTGGTACTGCCGCGGTAGACGTTGAACGCCACGTTGTCCGGGTCGGTGGCCAGCCACCGCCACGACACCAGATTGCCGCTGCTGGTGTGGACGCTGGTCAGCCCCCGATCGAGGCGCTCCACCTGCCGCGCGGTCGCGGCGTGCGCGGTCTGCGGCAGCCCGGCGAGCGCGGTGACGGCCAGTGCGGCCGCGGCCGTGATGCAACTGACCAGCCGGTTCCCTGCTTTTCGGGAGCGTGGCGGGGTGCGGGTGAGCCGGTGTGCGTCGGTCACGATGACCTCCGATGTGTGGGGGTGTGAGTGAACGCGGTGTTCCTGGGGGCGGGAGTGGGGGGTGAGGGCTCACTCAGACGGGGGTGGGAACGTTCCCACGGGCCGTGAGCGTAGGGAGGCGCCGATAGGGCGTCAAGGATTCTGTCGGAGTTTGGTGTTCGGCCATGTTCGGGTCCGTGGTCTTGTCGCCGCGTGGTGATTGACAGCCGGAAGGTCGGCCGGGAAACTGCGGAAAGCGCCCCGGCGCCCACGCGGGTACGGCCCCGACCGTTCGGGGCCCGGAAGGTCGGCCGAGGTGGTTCGGCCCGTGGTTGTGCACCCATGGGGCGCCTTGTTCTGTGAACGTACACAAAGACGGCCGGGCCGACCGCAGGGCCGTCCCCGCCCGGCCCGCTGACCCCGCCCACCGGTGCCGCCGCTCGGCGGCGCGTGCCGGGCGGCCTGCCGCGCCGTCCCGTGCCGAAGCCGGCATCGGCCCGGGAGCCGTGCAGCGGGTGCCGCTCTCACGGGCCCCTCCCGTCCTGGGCGGCGGAGGGGAGCGGACCGGCCGGTGCGGGCCGGCGCGCGGGCCGGCCCGCGCAGGCCGTGCCGTGGCGGTGCCCCCTCGTCGGGGGCGTGGTGCCCTCGCTCGACGCGCGGCCGAAGGACCCTGCCGGTTCCGTGTCCTCCCACGGCCGGGGGCGGCACGGGACCGTACGGCTGCACGGGACCGTACGTCCGTACGGCGCCCCACTACCGCGGGCAGCCCCCAACAGCCGGAATTCTCCTGGTCGGTGGTGGTGGCAGGCCGTGCGGGGAGGACCCGTAGGGTGCTTCCATGCCTGCTTCGTTGAGTTCCACGAAAACCGCCGCCGCGCTGCGTACATCGGCGCGGGTTTCCGTCGAGTTGCTGCTGGTCCTCGTGACGGTCTCGGCGGCCCTGTGGCTTCTGGGGCGGATGTGGTCGGTGGTCTGGCCTCTCATAGTGGGCTTGTTCCTCACGACGCTGACCTGGCCCCTGGCCCGCTTCCTGCGCCGGCACGGGTGGCCCCCCGCCTTGGCCGCGTCGGTGGTCACCGTGGTGTTCCTGCTCGTGGCCGCGGGCATCGTGGCGCTGATCGCGGTGCCGGTGGCGTCGCAGTCCGGCGAGTTGGCCGACGGTGTGGTGGAAGGCATCCAGAGGGTGCGCGAGTGGGCCGCCGGGCCGCCGCTGAACATCGGCGACGACCAGATCACCGGTGCTTTCGACGCGGCCGTCGCCCGGGTCCAGGACAGCCTCGGCAGCATGGTCACCGCGGTGGTCACTGGGGTGAGCACCGTGGTCAACGGCGTGGTGACCGCCGTCCTGGCGGTCTTCCTGATGTTCTTCTTCCTCAAGGACGGCCCGAGGTTCCTGCCCTGGCTGACCCGTCAGCTCCCCGGGCGGCTGGCCACGGACGTTCCGGTCGTGGCCGCGCGCGGTTGGGAGACCCTCGGGGCGTTCGTACGTTCCCAGGCGTTCGTCGGGCTGCTCGACGCCGTCCTCATCGGCATCGGCCTGTGGGTCCTCAAGGTCCCGCTGGTGCTCCCGCTCGCGGTACTGACCTTCGTGTCCGCGTTCGTACCGATCGTGGGCGCGCTCTTCGCCGGTCTGGTCGCGGTGCTCATCGCCCTCGTCTCGAACGGCCCGACGGACGCGCTGATCGTGCTGGCGATCATCGTCGTGGTGCAGCAGCTCGAAGGCAACGTCTTCCAGCCCATGATCCAGAGCCGCGGGCTCGGCCTCCACGCCGCGGTGGTCCTCCTGGCGGTCACGCTGGGCGGCAGCCTGGCCGGCATCGTGGGCAGCCTGCTCGCGGTCCCGGCGGCCGCGTTGATCGCGGTGGTCTGGAACTACCTGCGCGAGCAGCTCAGCGAGCCGCGGCAGGAACCGGAGGGCGAGGAGTCGCACCCCGCTGAGGCCGTTCCGTCGTGACGTCCGGCCGGGCCGCGCCGCCCCGTCGGTTCGGTGGGCGGCACCGTGCGGACGGCCGGCGGGCAGGGGAGGCGGCCGAGCCGGTACCCGCCGGCTCAGAGGAGGGGCCGGTGCCCGCCGGGACCCGCCGGCCCCAGTCGGCGCTGCGGTGTATCGCCGGGCCGCGCTTCACCCGGGGAACACCACGATGAGGCGGACGAGCGGGCCCGTCCGCACCAAGACGCGAGGTGTGGACGGGCCCGCTCGGGAACCGGGCCGCGGGGGTGACGGTCAGACGGTGGTCTTCACCCGCTCCTGGTCCTGGTGCTCCTCCGTGGTCTCACCGGCGTCGCGGCGGCGGACGAACTCCAGGAAGGAGTTCAGCTCGCGCTTGACGACGGGGGCGAGGAGGTACAGGCCGATGATGTTGATGACGGC